>JBJETJ010000083.1:0-203300 GCA_051883255.1 Treponema sp. | reverse complement strand
CGTACAAAGTCCTACAGGTTCAGGAAAGACAACGCAGATTCCCGTAATCCTGCACGAAGCAGGTTACTCTGACAACGGAATAATCGCCGTAACTCAGCCAAGAAGGATTGCAGCGCTTTCTGTCAGCGAGTTCATCTCAAAGCAGCTCGGAACTTCCTATCCGGGACTTGTCGGTTACAAAATGCGCTTTGAGGACAAAACTGATTTAACGACAAAAATTAAAATAATGACTGACGGCATTCTGCTTCAGGAAATGAAACTTGACCCAATGCTGAACAAGTATTCTGTCATAATGGTTGACGAAGCGCACGAGCGAAGCCTTAACATCGACTTTGTACTCGGGCTTTTAAAGAGGGTTTTAAAAGTCCGGCATGATTTAAAGATTATAGTTTCAAGCGCAACGATGAACGCAGAAAAATTTTCAAATTATTTTGACGGAAGCCCTATCGTAACGATTGACACAATCACCTACCCTGTAACTGTAATCTATGATCCGCCGACGATTCCTGCAAGTACGCAGACACTTACTGCACAGGAAGCCCTGCTTTCAAAAATTTCAAATACAATCGAAAGGATACTTTACAACAAAACTGACGGCGACATTCTTGTTTTTTTGCCGGGCGAAAAAGCCATAAAAGACTGTATCAGCAGGCTTTACAGTTCACCTTTTGCAAGAAGAATCCAGATAATACCATTGTACGGAAGGCTTCCAAAAGAAGAACAGGAAAAAGTTTTTGACCCTGCCCCTTTCGGAAGAAAAAAAGTCATAATTTCTACGAACATTGCAGAAACGTCAGTCACAATAGACGGAATAACGTCAGTAATTGACTCTGGACTTGCAAAACTGAACTTTTACAATCCGCACACGTTTACTTCAAGCCTGATTGAAACGCCTGTTTCAAAAGCATCGTGCAACCAGCGGCGCGGAAGGGCCGGACGTACTCAAAGCGGAACGTGCTACAGGCTTTATCCGCGGAAAGATTATGACACGCGTGAAAGCTACACGACAGAAGAAATTTTCAGGACAGATTTGAGCGAAGTCGTACTGCGAATGGCAGAACTCGGCATTACTGATTTTGAAACGTTCGATTTTATTTCACAACCGCAGAAAGACGGAATAAGGGGCGCGGTCGAAACTTTAAAAATGCTCAAGGCGCTTAACAATGACAATACGCTTTCAAGCATCGGAAAACTTATGGTTTTATTTCCGCTTCCGCCACGGGTGTCAAGAATTATCGTAGAGTCAATTTTAAAATATCCTGACGTCCTGCATGAAGTTCTGATTGCCGCAGCATTCTTAAGCACTCACTCGCCTTTCGTACTTCCTCAGGGCGAAGAAGTTGATGCAAGAAAAGCGCACCACTCGTTCAGGGATATTCAGGGCGATTTTGTTTCCTACGTAAAGCTTTTTAAAACATATCAGTCGCAGAAAAACAAAGAGCAGTTCTGCAGGAAAAATTATCTTGATGAAAAAGTTATGGCAGAAATTGAAAACATAGTGCTCCAGCTTTCTGACATTGTAAGCGAACAGCAGATTCCGATTTCGACTGCCGGCAAAGGCTCGATGGACAATTACCTTTGCTGCATTGCATGCGGAATGATTCAGTTTGTATGCGTACGCGAAGGCCGCGAAAATTTCAGAAGCCTTACGGCTGACCATATTTCAATTCATCCGGGCTCAAATATGTTCAGAACTGACCCGATGTACATCGTTGCAGGCGAAATCGTAAGGACAAGCAGAATGTTTGCGATGAGCGTTTCGCCGCTTACAAAGTCGCAGCTTGCAAAAATAGACGAAAACCTTGAACGCGAACTCGGTCAGTTAAAAAAGAAAGGAAAACAGAAATCAATCACGTCCGGTTTTGAATATAACACAAAAGATACTTTTCAGGATTCTTACAAAAAGAAAAATGACAAGGGCGTTAAAAAAGAATTCATAAGGACAGTTTTCAATGTCGGCAATTTTAATTTTGAAATGAAAAAAGTAAAAGGAAAACAGATTGTAATCCTTCCGCTGAGCGAACTTTTAGTCTGCGTAAAAGAAAACGACATTTCAAAAGATTCTGAACTTCATCTGAAAATGACTTCGCTAAAAGGAAAAGTCGTTTTGAAAAACGGTTTTGAACTTCTTTCAGGCGAAAAACTCGAACTCATTTTTAAAATCGCGTCAGTGCTTAATCTGATTCCTGTCGATGAAAAGAAATTTGACAGAAAACTGAACATCAACATTTCAGAAGAAGGCGGAATAAAAAAACTCTGTGATGCAATGCAGATGCTTTTGAACGTTGCAGTTGCAAAATCAAAAAGCAAGGAAATGGGCTTTATATGCGCATTCACGGACAACAACGGAAACTACTGGTTTAAGGTTTCAAGAGGTTTTTCTACTGCGCTGTCAGAAAGCCTTTCTACAATCGAAACTTTAATTGATCAGGCAGAGTCCTCATTTACTGCTGAAGAAAAAGAAAAAATAAACGCCATCTACAGAAATTTAAATAATCTGTACGAATAGCGGCTTTGATTCGTTCAGCCTTTGTATATGACTTCAAACTCCTCAAAGACGACAGGCATATCCTCTGAAAAATCATAGCCCATAATGTCTGCCTCTTCCCTAAAAAACTCGATGTGATTTTCCCGCCATTCTTCAATCGAATTGCAGTCACCCTCTTTTACTGCCATTTCCCAGGTTACGTTGTTCAGCGACAGGACAGTAACGTTTGTATTACGGATTACGCAGACTGGATTGTCGCCTGCATCTGTAATTATGTAATAATCATTTTTTTCAGGGCGCCTCATCATGTCAATGTCAAATGAATACAGCGAAGAACACGCCGCCGTTTTTTTGCCTGCAAGGACAAGCGCCGTAAGTTCGCAAATATTTTCAGTTCCTTCGCCAAGCTGAAATTCGCCGTTGTATTTTAAATCAGGTCTTTTATTTGAATCTTTTAAAAACTTCTGCCAGAATTCGTCGACTGTCATTTTAATCTTCCTGTGTTGCTAGTCATCAAGTTTTAAAATCTTGCGCGCTTTTTTATTGTTTGCGCCGGCTTTTTTATTTTCTGCAATTTCAGAAACTTTCGGCTCTGCTTTTGCATAACGTCCGCTTGCAAACATATCAAGCCCGAGCGCGCATGTCTGTGCATCAAGTGAATTAAGGTATGCAAGGCATACGTCGTCAAACTGACTTGACGGATATTTTGCAATCAATTTTCCGATTGTATAGCGGAAGGGTTTTCGCTTGTCATCAGCGGCAATTTTTACTGCAAGCTCGCGGATTTCTGAGCGACCTGCATCCGTATTTTTTAAAAGCGCTTCGCATGCTTTTGATTTTGCAGTATCAGTTGATTTTTCGTCCGTAATCTGCGAAATCAAAAAATTTCTTGCTTCTGAATTATTCAGCTTTGAAAGAATTTCGTACGACTTGTCTTTTATGACATTTTCCGGGTCATTTTTTGCACGGTAAATTATGTAAGGAACTGCCTCCGTAATCTTCATTTTTTCTGCGGCGATTATTGATTCCTGACGGACTTTCCAGTGGCCGTCCTTTATTCCCTGAATGATTACGTCCTTTGCCTCTTTTGTGTCGTAATTTGAAAGTCCCTTTACGATATACATTCTGAAATTAGGGTCAGGGCTTTCAAAAAGTTTTACGAGAATCGGAATTGAATCTGGATTTTTCATCTGTCCGATTGCTTCGGCCGCGTACATTCTGACAAACGAGTTTTCTTCTTCGTCCTGACAGATTTCTGAAAGCTTGTCCCAGGTGCTTGAAGCATTAAGCCGTCCGAGCACTTTCATAAGGTTCTGCCTCTGGCTCAAAGTCAAGTCGTCGCGGTCAAGAAATCCGACGAGAATTTCAGCTTCGCTTTCACCGCCGATTTCGCCGATTGTCGTAAGCGCGCCTGAAAAATAAGTTTCGTCTTCTGTTTCCAGAAGATTTAAAACGCACGGAATTGCCTCTTTTGTCTTTACTTCCGAAACATATCTGAAAATCATTTCGACTGTAGAATTTTTCGTATCATACGGATCCTGCAGGACTTCTACTGCATAATCTTCAAGGCACGGGTCGCTGAATTTTGTAAAATACTCAAAAAGTTTTTCCCTTACTGCAACGCTTTTAGTTGAATAAAACAAAGCGTAAAGTTCATTTGAAAAGCGCGGGTCGTCGTTTAAAATCAAGTCTTTTATAAGATTCAAAATTTCTGACTCGATTCCGTATTTTATCGTTTCGATTTTATTTTCAGCAGAATTTTTGCCTTCGTCTTTTAATGCGGCTTTCTGCGCTTTTTCTTTGTCTGCCGGTCTGGGATTTTTTTTTGCAGGAATCGTTACGATGCGTTCTGTTTTTGTTTTTTCATCTTTAACTTCGGAACTTTCCTGCGAATGTAAAAAAGCCAGCGAAAAGTTTATTGCCAGTAAAAAGAAAAAAAGTCTTTTTAAGTTCATTTTATTTCTCCTGCCTTGAATCTTGTTAAAAATAATTTTTTATATTCTTCAAACCTGTCGTTATTTATCGCATCTCTGGCTTCTTTTACAAGATTATTTAAAAAATAAAGATTGTGGTACGATGCCAGCATGCTGCTTAGAATTTCCTGAGATTTAAAAAGATGCCTTAAATATGACCGTGAATAATTCCGGCATACTTTGCAGTTACATTCCTTGTCAACAGGCGAAAAATCGTGAACAAAACGTTCCTGCTTAATTGACAGCATTCCGTCATGAGTAAAGTATGAACCGTTCCTTGCGTTGCGCGTAGGAAGAACGCAGTCGAACATATCAATTCCGTTTGAAATTGCTTCAAGAATGTAGTCAGGAGTTCCGATTCCCATGACATATTTTATTTTGTTTTCAGGCAGACAGCCGGCAGTATAATTCAAAAATTTTAAAAACTCTTCCTGCGGTTCTCCGACAGAAAGTCCGCCTATCGCAATTCCCGGCAT
The DNA here is from genome assembly GCA_051883255.1 of Treponema sp. Classification (GTDB taxonomy): domain Bacteria; phylum Spirochaetota; class Spirochaetia; order Treponematales; family Treponemataceae; genus Treponema_D. Next base: position 198,363 of record JBJETJ010000083.1, on the reverse strand, counting down.
ATCAAGCGAAGAAACAAATTCTGCACTCTGCTTCCTCAAATCTTCAAAAAAGTTTCCCTGCACAATCGGAAAAAGAATTCCTTTGTAGCCGTCATTCTGCTGTTCTTCCCAGCGCTTTTTTGCACGCAAAAGCCAGTCAGACGTAACCTTCAAAGAGTCAACAGCCTCCTTTTTTGTAACGCCCCACCCCGAACACACGTCAAGCTGCATCTGAATGTCTGAATTGAATTTTACCTGAGTGTCAACGACATTTTCCGGCGTAAAAAGATGATAGCTTCCGTCAATGTTGCTTTGAAAGCGTGCGCCTTCATCAGTAATCTTTCGGAGTTTTGAAAGTGAAAAAACCTGAAATCCGCCTGAATCTGTCAGAAAATTTTTATTCCATTTTGAAAAACCGTGCAATCCGCCGGCTTCCATAATCAAGTCTGCGCCGGGCCTTAAATAAAGGTGATAAGTATTTGCAAGAATTATCTCAAAACCGATTTCTTCAAGGTCATCTTTTGTAATTGCCTTTACGGTTGCATTAGTTCCGACAGGCATAAAAACAGGTGTCCTGACATCTCCGTGCGGCAAACGGCAGATTCCTGTTCTTGCTTTTGAGTTTGTATCTTTATGAAGTATGTCGAAAATTTCACTCATTTTTTTCCGTCCTGATTTTTATGTTTTTGAATATTTCAACAGTACAAAACTGATTATCATGAACACTATAACAGGAAACCACGCTCCCATTACAGGAGTTACAATGCCGAATTTTGCAAGAAGCATTGTAATCATTTGAAGGACATAAAACAATACGGCAGCCGCAAGCGACAGCATCATGCTTACGATAATGACGTTTTTGCGCGCCCTGCCTGAAAGTCCGATTGCAAGAAAAGTTACGATAAGGATTACATACGAAAAAGAAAACTTTTTGTAATATACGGAAAGCGCTTCTCCAGACGGTAATCCCGTTCTCTGCAGATACTGTATGTATTCGCGGGCTTCTTTTATCGAAACGGTTTCAACGTCGACTTTGTTGTTTTTAAAAGTGTCAGGTTTTTCCGTTAAAAGTGATTCAAGTTTTTCCGTCACAAAAGAATATTCAAGTTCGTTTGAACCATTCATTCTGTAGACAATCGGAGAAGTCAGCATCCAGCAGTTCATCTTGTCATTCCATATTGCAGATTTTGCCTTTACGATTGAATCAAGCGTATTGTCTTCGTTTCTGATTATAACTAAAAGACCGTACAGTTTTTTAACGGCATCTTCGTATAAATTTGCCTTGTAGACAAGCCTTCCGTTTTCGCTCCTGATTACGATGTTTGTGTTGTTTTCGTTTTTTTCTATGTGAAGTGCAAGATTTTTTAAATCCTGATACTGCCTGTAACACGGAACGACTACCCTGTCTTCAAAAACAAAGTAAGCCTGCGACATAAGAAATGCAAAAATAATCAGCGGCATCATCGCCCTTATATATGAAATGCCGGAAGCAAAAAGTGCCGTAAGTTCATTTTGAGAAGAAAGGATACAAAGCATGTAGCATGCAGAAAAAAGCATCGACAGCGGAAGTGCAAATGTAATAGTTTTCGGAAGATACAGAAGCAGAATGTTCAATACGACTTTTACGGGAACATTGTTAAAAAGATATTTCCAGATGTTCATAAACAAATCGACGATTTCAAAACCAAGCACAAAAAGGCTTAAAGTTCCGAGAAGAAGAGGAAGATACATTCTGAAAATATATTTTGCAAGTTTCATAATACTATTGCCTTATCATTGCATAATAAAAAATCAGGCCGGCAGTTCCGACGACAATATTCGGAATCCACATGGCAATAAAACCGTTCAATCCGTTTCTGTAACCGAAGAGCATGAAAATCCAGATCAGCGACCAGTAAAGGACAGAAATCAAAACGCCGATTACAAGTCCGACAAAAACGCCGTTCTGCTTTCCAAAAAGCAAGGCAAGCGGAAGCGCAAGGAACGCAAAAAACACCGCACCGAACGACAGCGCAAATTTTTTGTTGTACTCAATTACATATCTGTTCAAGACTTCTTTTGAAGATGAAGTGTCTTTTTTTATTTTCTTTATTTCCTGCCTGATGTCGTAAGTCGTCATTTCGTTCGGTTCAACTCCAGAAGCTGTATCGATGAATGCAGATTCAAAAATATTCATTGAAAGTTTTTCTGCCTTTATGACATCAAAGTCTTTTTCTTTCTGTTCATCAAGAGAAATTACGAGCGCATCGTTCATGTCAAGTTTCATGCTTACGCCGTTTTCCGAAACGGAATTGACTTTTGAATTTCCTGCAAGGATAATCCGCTGGTTCATATTTTCGTCTTTGTCAAAAAATACGATGTCAGAAATTTCAGATTTTGAAACCTGACCGAAGACTATTACATTTTCGTTCAGATGCTTTACGCTGTCAGATTCAATTTCGACAAAAGGATTGCGCGAAATGCTGATTAAATACTGTTCCTTGTATTTTATCATTCCTGCAGGAAGAAGGTAGTCGTTTACAAAAAAAGAAAGCGCAGAAATTACAAGTCCCAAGACTAAAACAGGAATCAAGATAATGCGCCTTGGATTTTGACCTGATGCCCTGAGAATTAAAATTTCGTTGTCGGAGTTCATTCTTCCAAGGCACATCAAAAAGCCTGTCAAAGTCGCAAAAGGCGCAGTCTGCGAAATGATTGACGGAATCGAATAGAACATAAGAAGGATTACGTCCCATACGGGAAGATTTTTTCCGAGAAGTTTCAGCATCATTACGAGAATCTGGTTTACGAAAAAAATCAGAAAATAAAAAGCGAACATTACGAGAAAATATAAAAACAGTTCTTTATAAATGTAGCGCCACAAAAAAAAGTCTTTGCGCTGCCTGTTTTTAAATTTAAAATGAATTACAAGCTTTTTTATTCTTGCAGACAGAACGAGAAAAAGCATATATATCCTGCGGTATGCGCCGTATGCCTTATTTTCCTGTTGAACCAAATCCGCCCTCACCGCGTTCAGAATCTTCAAGAAAATCTGCCTTTACGAAATTTCCTATTGTAACAGGACTTACGACAAGCTGGGCAATTCTGTCGCCGTTATTTATGACAAAATCTTCTGAACCGAGATTTATGAGAATTACCTTTACTTCTCCGCGGTAGTCGCTGTCTATAGTTCCCGGAGAATTTACGCAGGCAATTCCGTTTTTTATGGCAAGGCCGCTCCGCGCCCTCACCTGAATTTCAAAACCTTCCGGTATTTCAAAAAACAGACCGGTAGGAACTAAAGCGCGTTCCAGTGGTTTTAGCGTAATGCTTTGTTCAAGAAAAGCGCAGACGTCAGCTCCGGCACTTCCTTTTGTCTTATACTGCGGAAGAACTGCGCCATCTTTTGCTACACATTTTATATCAACTATATTCATATTTTTATTGTATCATAAAATCAAACAGTATTACAGACAAAAAAGCCACAAGGCAGCAGATTTTTAAATTCCGTTTTCCTTATGGCTTTTTTTAATGCGTTATGTTAAAAAATTTTATTTTTTTTCTAACTGTTCGACAGCGTCAATGTAAGACAGCTGCAGACGGCCTCTCTGGTCTACTTCGAGCAGTTTTACAGGAATCTGCTGGCCTTCTTTGAGGACATCAGTAACTTTTTCTACACGACCGCGCGAAAGTTTTGAAATATGACAGAGTCCTTCTTTGCCCGGGAGAATTTCAACGAAAGCGCCAAAGTCTTTAATGCTTTTTACAGTTCCGTTGTAAATTGTTCCTACTTCAGGATCTTCCGTAATTCCCTTGATGGCTTTCTTTGCATCTTCGGCGTTAGTTCCTGTTTTTCCGTAAATCGTAACAGTTCCGTCGTCATCAGTGTTAATCGTAACGTTATACTGTGAACAGAGGGCTTTTACGTTCTTTCCGCCCGGTCCGATTAAAGCGCCGATTTTGTCAACTGGAATTTTCATCGTAAGGATTTTCGGTGCATACTGGCTTACAGGCTGCGGCTTGTCAATACATTTTTCCATAACAGAAAGAATATGAAGGCGGCCGACACGAGCCTGTTCCAGAGCGTTTTTCATAATTTCCGTAGTAACGCCCGGAATCTTTATATCCATCTGGAATCCCGTAATTCCGTCTTTAGTTCCTGCAACCTTAAAGTCCATATCTCCGAGGTGATCTTCTTCTCCAAGAATATCGCTCAAAATCTTATAGCGTTCGTAGTGTTCGCCTTCCGTAATAAGACCCATTGCAATTCCTGCAACCATCTTTTTCATCGGAACGCCGGCAGCAAGCATTGAAAGACAGCCGCCGCAGGTAGAAGCCTGAGATGAAGAACCGTTAGATTCCATGATTTCAGAAACTACGCGAACTGTATAAGGGAATTCTTCGCGACTTGGAACCATCGGAGCAAGCGAACGGCGTGCAAGGTTTCCGTGACCGATTTCGCGGCGTCCTGTAGTCAGCTTGCCAGTTTCGCCGACAGAATACGGCGGAAAGTTATAGTGAAGGATAAAATGTTCCGAGCGGTCTCCGTCAATGTCGTCGTAAACCTGTTCGTCCATTGTAGTTCCGAGCGTACATACGGCAAGCGACTGAGTTTCACCGCGTGTAAACAGTGCGCTTCCGTGCGGACGAGGAAGAACGTTGATTTCGCAAGTTATAGGACGGATTTCGTCACATTTTCTTCCGTCAATTCTGACACCGTCGTCAAGGATTGCTTTTCTTAAAAGTTTATACTGAATGTCGTCAAACAGTGCATCAAAAAGTTTTTTCTGAGTTTCATCTTCAAGCTGCTGTGCATATTCAGCGGCAATCTGCTCTTTTACGGCTTTTACTGCATCTCCGCGTGCCTGTTTTCCATCACGGAAATTAGCTTCTTTTACAAGCGGAGTTGCTTTTGCTTCGATTTCTTCAGCATTCTGAAGCGTAACATTTAAAGGTGCAAGAGGCAGTTTTTCTTTTCCTGCAAGTTTCTGCAAATCTTCCTGCAAATGACACATTGCAGTAATAAATCCCTGAGCTTCTGCAAGAGCGCCGAGCATTATTTCTTCACTTGCTTCGTGAGCACCGCCTTCTACCATTGTAAAGCCTTCTGCAGTACCTGCTACGACGATTTCAAGTTCAGCCTTTTCGATTTCCTGAAAAGTAGGATTGATGATGTATTTTCCGTTCATGTAAGCTACGCGGCAGGCAGCTACAGGACCATGGAAAGGTATATCAGAAATTGTAACTGCCGCACTTGAAGCAATTACAGCCAGAATGTCAGGTGTATGAATGCCGTCTGTAGAAACGCAAGTCGGCACAATCTGAATTTCACGTCCGAATGACATTTCAAAAAGAGGACGCATAGGGCGGTCAATAAGGCGGCTGACCAGAATTTCCTTATCTTTCGGGCGGCCTTCTCTTTTTACAAAGCCACCGGGGATTTTTCCTGCGGCATAAAATTTTTCGTTATATTCAACTGTAACAGGAACATAATCCATTCCTTCTACAACATTGTGCGATGCACATACTGTTGCAATGACTGCAGTTCCTGCATACTGAGCGTAAACACAGCCGTTTGCCTGTTTACCGATTTTTCCTGTTTCAAGGATAAGTTCTTCGTCTCCGATTTTGTAAGTTACTCTTTGTACCATCTTTCTTCCTTCTTTAAACTTCTTTTCCGTTTTTAAGGCGGTGCCTGTATCATAAAAATCAGTGTTTTTTTATGACTTCAAAAAAAATGGACGGCAGTTTTTTAACAATAACCGTCCATCTTTTTACTACTTGCGCAAATTTAAATCCTTAATAAGTGCGCGGTATGTTTCAAGATTTGTGCGCTGGAGATATTTCAAAAGTTTTTTTCGCTGTCCGATAACTTTTAAAAGACTTCTTTTTGCACTCTTGTCTTTAGGGAAATTCTTTACATGTGCTGTAAGCTGTTCTACCCTTGCTGTAAGAAGTGCAACCTGAACTTTTGTGTTTCCAGTGTCGTTTTCGTTTGCACCGAATTTACTGACAAATGAAGCTGACTGTTCCTTTGTAAGTGCCATTATAAAACTCCTTGTGCGGTTAACAAAATAACTCGCAATATAAATTTACTGTCTGCATACGCGGAATATCTGCAGGTCATAATTTGAGTTAAAATTATAATCACAATATAATCCGTAAAACAGATTATGTAATTCTATAAAAAAATATAGTTTTAATCAATAGAATATTTGATTGTATGTTTTTTTTCGATAACTATGTAAGTTCATCTTGAACAGTCCTGAGGCGCGTGCGTTTTTCTAGCAGTAGAATGAGATTTCGCCGAATGTTTCTTTCCATCTGGAGATTATTTCAAAGGAACGGATTTCTATTACGCGCATAATTTTATTAAGAATTACAGCAGGAATTTTTGAATTATTATTTGCAAGAGAACATTTTCCGTCTTTCGTAATCCAGACTTTTGTTGCGTTAGGGACAGGCTTGCCTTCTGCAAGATGCACATGAACAGGTTCACGAGGTTCATTTTCATTCGTCCAGAAGTATACCCAGTATGAGCCGACTTTAAAGATTTGCGGCATTTAAAATACCCCCTGTCTGTGAGAACTCAAGTATCAAATGTGCTTCAGATTCTACAAGGTCTTTTAAATATGCAAATTCTTTATCCGTATATCCGTAAATATCTTCCCATTTTTTTTCCGGAAGCCAGCAGGTCGCATGCTTAAAACCATATTTTTCGTCAGGAGTTTCCATATAGACTTTTACTTTTCCGTCAATCATATCATAGTGGCTGATTATCGTTTCATCGGGCAATTCCATAAAATTATACAGCATACCTTTTCACCTCCACTTTCTTTAAATATAACACAATTTTCATAAATCCGCTACAATCCATCCTGTCATCTTTCCAAGTTCTGAAGCGCGCTCTCTATTCAACTTGAAAAAAATAATTATACAAGTTACACTATGCTAACTTACAGATTTTTTGTAAACTGTAAAACCGAAACTATATTATCAGGAGAGATTATGAACGAAATCGTAAAAATCCTTAATGTCTGCAAAACCTATTCCATGGGAACGCAGAAAAAAAATTCTTCAAAAGCAGAAAACGACACGACGGCAAAAGTCCAGGCGCTAAACGGAGTTTCTGCCGTAATTGAAAAAGGCGAATTTACTGCAATCGCAGGTCCGTCAGGAAGCGGAAAAACTACGCTTTTAAATTTAATCGGCGCGCTTGACTCGATTACATCAGGCGACATTTTTGTAGACGGAAAAGGTCTTGCAGGAATGAACAAAAAACAAAAGACGATTCTCCGCCGCGAAAAAATCGGCTTCATTTTTCAGAGCTACAATTTAATTCCGGTTCTGACTGCGCAGGAAAACGTCGAACTCGGACTTCAGCTTTTAAACAGTTTTTCAAAAGAAGAAGTAAAAGAAAAATCCTGGTCAATCTTAAAAGAAGTCGGTCTTGATGGGCTTCAGGACAGGCTTCCCTCTCAATTAAGCGGCGGCCAGCAGCAGAGAATTTCAATAGCACGCGCACTCGTAAAAGAGCCTGCCGTCATTCTTGCAGACGAACCTACCGCAAACCTCGATTCAAAAAACAGCGCAATGATTATTGACCTGATGAAAGAACTGAACGAAAAGCACAGCATAACATGTATTTTTTCTACGCACGACCAGCTCGTAATGCAGAATGTCCGCCGCATAATCCGCCTCAAAGACGGAATGCTGGACGAACAGTAAATTCGGAGGACAGTATGATTTTAAAAATGGCATGGAAAAATATTTTCCGTTATAAAAAACGGACTTTAGTTACTGCAAGTGCAATCGCTTTCGGCGTACTTTTTACGGTTCTTTTCAATGCGCTTATTTTCGGAATTTCAAATGAAAGCGAAATCAATATTCTTGAATATGAAACTCCGGGCGCAAAAATTTTTGCAGAAGGTTATTTTGAAGAAATAAAAAAACTTCCGATGGAATACCTTATCGAAGAAAACGAGTCTTCAAAAATTGCTTCATATCTTGACTCAAAAAAAATTCCTTACACAAAAGAAATTCAAACTGAATGTGAAATTTATTTTAACGAAGATTATTTTGAAACGTCAGGCAGTATGACAGGAATTTTAAGTGCAGTCGAAGTTGAAAAAGCAAAAGATGTTTTTTCGCTTCACGAAAGCATTGAATCAGGCAGCTGGCTCAAAAAAGAAAAAGACGGAAGTGCCTGCACAGGTGCCGTTGTCGGAAGCTGGATGGCAGATGACATGAATGCTCAGCCTGGCTGGTTCATTACAGTTCAGTGCAAAGGACGCGGCGGTTTTTCGCAGACGATAGACGTTCCGATTGTCGGAATCATTCACTGCCCTGATGCAGAAATAAATTCTTCGTATATTTTTATGGACATCGATTACATCGACGAAATGCTTTCAATGGAAAAAGCCGTTACTGCAATCGACATAGGGCTTGGCGGAGCAGGTCTTGCTGACAGGAATTTTAAAAGATTTTCTGCTGAAATAAAAAAGGCCGGCACTTTAAATAATTCACTTGAACTTAAAAGCTGGCGCGAAATACAGGCAGACGTTCTTTCCGTTGATGATATGTATTCTCTGTACTGCAATATCATCATGGCATTTATGTTTATAATTGCCGCAGTCGGAATAAGCAACACAATGCTTATGAGCGTAATGGAACGCAGGAACGAAATCGGAATGTTAAAGGCAATGGGCTACAGTTCGTTCTATATAAAACGGCTTTTTATGTGGGAAGGCGTTTCGATAGGAATTGCAGGCTGTGCCATCGGCTGTACTGCGGCGTGCCTTTTAAATATTCCGCTTTCAACAAAAGGAATCGACTTTACTTCGACACTTTCAAATGTAAGCATGGGGTATAGAATTTCAGGGCTTATAAAAAGCGGCTGGGACATTCCGGGCTTTATCCGCGTAACGCTCGGTGCGCTTGTAGTTGCAGGAATCGCGGCGTTCATTCCTGCAAATTCGATTTTAAAGAATGAAGTTGCAGACATCTTCAGAAAAAACTGATGAAAATCACGATGAAAAATCAATAAGGAAAAATTATGAAATCTGGAAACATAAGCCTTCTTTTTACAATGGCATGGAAGAACATAAGGCGAAACAAAAGGCGTTCTGTCCTGACAGGCGGTGCGCTTTTTCTCGTTACGCTTTTCGTTACGCTGTATATGGCAACTGAATACGGTTCTATGGACGATATGAAATTCAACATCGTGCATAACAAAATGGGCGTCGTCCGCATACGAAATCCGCTCTACACAAAAAATGAACGTATCAATCCTTTGAGCCAGTACGTTCCTAATACAGTTCAATTAATTGAAAAACTTGAATCAATGCCCGGCATAACAAGGGCCGAACCTAAAATAGTTACGGGAGCGGCAGTCTATCAGGACGGCGATACAAAAACTTCAAGCCTTCTTGGAATTGACTTTGCACGAAGCAATTACTTTAAAGACAAAGACATGCAGATTTTAAGCGGCGACATAGAACCGTTAAAAGAACTTTCTTCTTCAGGGCAAAAATCAGGCAGGCTCTGCGCAGTTACGAATCACTTTGCAGACACATTCAGCCTTAAAGCCGGCGACAAATTTACGATTATGACACAGACTGCAAGAAACGGAACGAACGGCTGTACGCTTACGGTTCAGGCTGTAGTTCATCTTTCTGACGGCGATTATGCAGGAAATTTTATCTTTATGGATTTCAGTCAGGCATCATCGCTTTTAAGGATGAACGGAAACGCAACTGAAATCCTTGTTTTTACGGAAGACTGGCAGAACGTAGAAAAAACTAAAGAACTCGCAATCGCACTCAAAGAAACGGAAGAATTTTCTTCACTTGAAATTACACCCTGGCTTGAAGGAAATTCATTTTTGCAGCTTCTTGAATTTACAGACCAGATTTATTTTATCTTTGCATTGATTTTTTTCATTCTGTCTGCAATCGTAATTTTCAATTCATCAATGCTCAGCGTAATGGAACGCAGGCAGGAAATCGGTTCGCTTTTATCGCTCGGAATGGGCGGTCACACAATCGTATTTTTATTTCTGCTTGAAACAATCATAACGTCGGCAATCGCGACTGTCCTTGGTTCCGTCACGGCAGGAATTCTCATAAACATTACGAACAAAACAGGAATAAACCTTGCGCAGTTTTCTGCCTTCAACACATACGAAGGCTTCAACATAAAAATGATTCTGTACCCGAACCTTGATTTCTGCCGCTACGTTGAATTTGCACTTACAGGATTTTTGACGGCAGTCATTGCGTGCATAATACCTGCAAGAATGGCGCTGAACGTTCAGCCTGCAGAAGCACTCAGGGCAGAAAACTGACGGCGGTTTTGAAATGATTTTCTTAAATTAAATTTTATCAGGAGAAAATGGAGAAATAAATTATGAAAAAATTATGTACTTTTGTGATGACTGCAATTTTGTCTTTAGCAGGAATTTTTGCAGACGGACTTTCTGTCGAACAGATTATGGCAAAATACGATGCCAACGACAATTTTGAAACATGCAGAATGAAAGCGACCCTTTCCGTAACTGACAAATTCGGAACGACAAAAACGTCTTTTGAATCCTGCCAGAGAAAGAACGGCGATACGCTCATAATCGTTGCAGACGGACCTGATGCAGGACAGAAAATCCTCCGCCTTGAAAATTCCGTGTACCTTTATTATCCCGATGCAGAAGAACTCATACGCCTTCAGGGAAGCGCACTCAAAGACAGCATAATGGGTTCTGATTTCAGTTACGAAGATTTGACAGGCAGCGACAGTACGCTTGAAAATTACACAGGCGAACTTCTTGGAAAAGAAACAATCGACGGCTTTGAATGCTATCACCTTATGCTTACGGCAAAAACAAAAAAACAGCTGTATCAAAAACAGGAATTGTGGATTGACTGTTCTATGTTCGTCGGAAGAAAAGAAATAATGTATTCTGCAAGCGGAAAGGCGTTGAGCGAAAGCGTAATGACGGAATTTAAAAAGTTCGGCAGATATTACATAGGAACAAAAGGCAGAATGGTAAATCTTTTAAAAAAATCAAGCGTTACCGAAATGAACATCACTTTCATAGAATTTGACGTACCGCTTTCTGACAAACTTTTTTCAAAGGACGAACTTGCATGGTAAAAAAAACTGCAAAAAAAATTTCTTTCCTGCTGGCTGTTCTTGTATACTCAGTTTTTACTGCGGGGAATGTTTTTGCCGATGTAAAGCCCGGCGCTGAAATTTCACTTAACTCAGGCTGGCTTCATCTTGACTCCCCTTTGCTCAAAAACAAAGATTTCTGGTATTCAAGCGCACAGGCAAAAATAAAGCTTGATGCGTCATTTTCTTCTGCCGTAAAAGCATATATTGAATGTCGTGCAGATGTTTCTTCCGTTCCTGAAATGATAAATCCTGCTGACGATTCTGCGATTCCAGCAACAGTTCAGGCTGCATTTTCACTTCACAAAGCATATATGAAATTCCGCCTGCCGTTCGGGCTTCCGGGAGGAGATATGCGCATTGCCGCAGGAAAAATGCCTTTAAGCTGGGGATACGGCTTGTTTTACAATGCAGGCGACTTGATTTTTGGAAGCGATCCTTTAAATTCGACAGGCGCAGATTCTGCTTCTGCAACGTCGCTTAATTTTTCTTCGTCATCGCTGTCTGACTTTCGGACGGCAACTGACTGGATTTTTGCACTTACAGTTCCGCTTGTAAAAGGAATTCAACTTGAAGCCGTTGCCCTGCCTCCGATAGAAAATGCGGCATTGTATAATTACGGACGTTTTGGCGGCCGTGCACAGTTCAACACGGAACTTGCAATGCTTGAAAACATTGAAGCAGGTTACCTCGCAGACGGAAATCTTGCATCCCAGAGGTTTTACGTTTCGCTGGACGGAAATCTGTGGCTTGACTACAATGTAAATGTCAGCGCCGCATTAAAAAAAGACGAAGGATTTGACAACGAAAGTTTTGAATGTTCGCTTGCACTTTCAAAAGTATTTTACATACAGACAGACGTTCAGAATCATCAGCTTCAGTTGCGGGCAGAAAGCCTCTGGGCTCCTTTTAAAGAAAGACTCGGTGTATTCGGTTTTATATCATATCAGGTAACGGAAACTGTTTCTCTTTCCGGAACTTATATTTTCTGTTCGATTGACGAAAGCAATAAAAAAATTGACGGCAACTCGCACTATGCAGGAATTTCTGTCGTATGGGAACCGATAAGTGCTTTGGAGCTTTCTTTAGAAGGCATGCTGAACGTAGAAAAACCCGAAGAACTTGCTAATGTCAGCGCAGGAATAAAATACCGCTATTAATATTTACAAAAATCGTAAAATGACAAAAAAAAGCGCGGCTTTCAAAAAAAGAAAACCGCGCTTTTTTGATATAACAAAAATTATTGTTTATCTGCTTTAATGCCGTAACGTTTGTTAAAGCGATCGATACGTCCTGCAGTATCAACAAGTTTCTGCTTACCAGTATAGAACGGGTGACAAGCAGAACAAATTTCAACGCTCATGTCTTTTACAGTTGAACGTGTTTCAATTACATTGCCGCATACGCAAGTAATTTTTGTAAGTGTGTACTCCGGATGAATATCCTTTTTCATTTGTAACTCCTGTTTTCTTGCCCGATATTAAAGAAAACCCGGTCACCTCCAGTTCGTGCAAAAAAACAGCACCACTGTCATTTCGTCACCGTTAGAAATCAAGTTAATACCACAAGAAATATTTTATATATTATAAAATAAATTTATATGTTTAATCAATAGCAATCAAAAGCAAATCAGGCATAAATCAATCAATGCCGGCCGTTCCTGCGTTCATGCTTGCAAGGAAAGCTTCGTTTGTTTTTGATTTTTTCATTCTGTCAAGAATAAGCTCCGTAATTTCAACGTCTTCCATCGGATTAAGAACTTTTCTTAAAACCCACATTTTTTGAAGTTCGCTTTCAGAAAGCAAAAGTTCTTCTTTACGCGTGCCTGATTTTTTAATATTGATTGCAGGGAAAAGCCTTCGTTCAGCAAGCCTTCTGTCAAGGTCAATTTCGCTGTTACCTGTTCCCTTGAACTCTTCAAAAATAACTTCGTCCATTCTTGAACCAGTTTCAATAAGCGCAGTCGAAATAATAGTCAGGCTTCCGCCCTCTTCAACATTGCGTGCAGCTCCGAAAAAGCGTTTAGGCTTGAAAAGTGCATTTGAATCAACACCGCCTGACAGAACCTTGCCGGAAGTCTGGACTGTCTGGTTATACGCACGTGCAAGGCGCGTAATCGAGTCAAGCAGAATTACGACATCTCTTTTATGTTCAACAAGGCGCTTTGCCTTTTCAAGAACCATCTCTGCAACCTGAACGTGACGTGTTGCCTGTTCGTCAAAAGTTGAAGAAATGACTTCACCTTGAATGGCGCGTTCCATTTCCGTAACTTCTTCAGGGCGTTCGTCAATCAAAAGGACTATCAGATAAACTTCAGGATTGTTTGCAGTTATGGCATTTGCAATTTTCTGCATTAAAATTGTCTTACCGGCTTTTGGAGGTGCGACAATCAAAAGACGCTGGCCTTTTCCAATCGGGGCAAACAAATCTACGATACGTGTAGAAACCTCTGTCGAAACAGTTTCAAGCTTTAATTTTTCATTCGGATAAAGCGGCGTAAGGTTTTCAAACGGAACGCGTGTCTGTGCAATCCGCGGTTCATCAAAGTTGACTGATTCAATTCTGAGCAATGCAAAGAATTTTTCGCCCTCTTTTGGAGAACGTGTCTGTCCGTAAACAGTATCGCCTGTCTTTAAATTGAAAAGCCTTATCTGGCTCGGACTTATATAAATGTCGTCCGGGCCGGGTAAATAGCTGTTCTGCGGAGAACGCAAAAAACCGTATCCGTCAGGCAAAATTTCAAGCGCGCCGGAAGCAAAAATAATTCCGCCGTGTTCCGTATGCGCCTTTAAAATTACGAAAATCAAATCCTGCTTTTTCATCGGTGCCAGATCGTCGGCAGTAAAACCGTACTGGATTGCAAGTTCCCTGAGTTCGTGCATTCCTTTTTTTGTCAGTTCGTTGATTTCAAGGCGGGGTTTTGATTCATAATCCTGCATGCTTTCAGGCAGATGCGTTTCTGTCTGTAAAGTTTCCTGCGGTATGTTTCTTGTAAATGTTCTGTTGGGATTGTATTTTCGGTTATTTTGTGCACTGGCAGAAGGCTGGTGTTTTTGTGTATCAGATGATTTTTTTACGACAGTTCGTTTTTTTCTTGGCGGAGATGCCAGATCATCTGCATTTTTTTCTTCAGCAGAATCCTGCACTTCTTCGTTTTCTGAATCAGAATTTTCAGTAACGTTATCAAGTTCTAATTCAGTCTGTTCATTCGTAGCCTGATTTTCATCAGCGCTTTTCGTACTACGGCGTTTAAATGCTGCCATTTAAATTTCTCCATGTAAAATAAATAAGGATAAAGTATAAAAACTATTTTTTTGAATATTGAAATTAAGAAAAAACTTTTTTAATAAATTGAAATTATACATAAAAAGCATAAATCAGTTTTCTGAATCAGATTTCAGAATCAAAGACTGTTTAAACTCATCAGATGCAACAGAAAACAAATCAACGGAAGGCTCTTTATCAAGCATCGTTACCTGACCTTCAAAATCAACGTTATCTGCAATTCTGAGCCTTGCAGTAGTAACATTGCCTTTTACCTTGCTTCCGCTGCACATTTCAACACGTTCTTTTGCTTCAATATTGCCTGTAACAGTTCCAGAAATGATGATTGAATTTGCAGACATCGAATCTACACTGCAAACCGCAGCTTTATCAATTTCAAGATTTCCTTCTGCTGATATAGTTCCGTTAAATCTTCCGCAAATTTTTAAATCATCAGTAAACTCAAGGACACCTTCAAATTCTGTTTCAGAGCCTAAAACTGTAAAATTTCTCTTTTCATTTTCCATAAAAAACAAGCACTCCGTGCAAGATAAAAAAATTGTAATTGATTTGATTTAATTTTTCAACAGTATTTCTTTATATATCTTGCAAATAGAATATACATCAAGAATTTTCACTATTGACAGGTAAATCCCAAAGGATTTGTTTTAACTCTTTCCCGGGTCTGAAAATAGCAACATAATGCGGTTCAACAGAAACTGCTTCTCCGGTTTTCGGATTTCTCGCATTGGAACGTCCCTTTCTAAGGCGTTTTTCAAAAGTACCGAAACCGCGCAATTCTATTGTCTTGCCATTTTCTAAAGATAATTTGAGCTGTTCAAGTAAATTATCAAAAATTACCTGAATCTCATGTTTTTCGACTTTAGTATTGAGATATACAGATTCAATTAAATCGTTTTTCGTTAATTTTTCACCTGACATCTCAAAACTCCATGTCTTTTAATACAAAAAAGTAAGATACAGAGAACTGCATCTTACCCAATGTATTGCTTTAAACTATTTTGCAGCATTAGCAGCAAAAGAAACATTGTAGAACTTTGTCATACGAGATTTCTTGCGAGAAACAGCATTGCGTGTTAAAACGCCTTTGCTGCGAGCAGAATCAAGTGAACTTACAAGTGTCTTTAACTTAGCCTGTGCTGCAGCCTGATCTTTTGCCTGACAAGCTTCAATAAACTGTCTTGCAAATGTACGACATTCACTCTTAATAGCTTTGTTATGTAAACGTCTTGCTTCGCTCTGCCTAAAAGCTTTCTGAGCTGATGTTTGATTTCTAGCCAAAAGATGACCCCCAATTCAAAAACTGTTAGTAATTCTAACAAAATAACGGGAGGAATGTCAAGTGGCGACGCGCAAGTAGCGCAAGTAAATTTCAATCCGGCACAAACATCTGTTTATCTTGCGCCACGAGAATTGCACGGAGGGCAATTCTCTGTGTGGAGTTCAGACTGTTGTAATTGTAAATTTCAGAATAAAGGCTGACATTGGGGTTATCTTGCGCCACGAGTTTGCGTGATGCAAACTCTGTGTGGGAGGCAGACTATTGTAGTTTTAAATTTCTGAGTGAAAGCTGACATTGGGGGTTAGATTGCGCCACGAGAATTGCACGGAGGGCAATTCTCTGTGTCAAGGCAGACTGTTGTAGTTGTAAATTTCTGAGTGAAGGCTGACATTGGGGTTAGGTTGTACCGCGAGTTTTGGTTTGCGTTGAGGGGATTTAAAAAATAAACGGAGTTCTACTTGACAACCTTTCTTAGAATTTATATTATAATAAAACCAATCGATTGGAGGTTATACAGATGGCTGGAGCCAGTAAAAACTCTCGTACAACCGTTGCAACACAGAAATTCATTTGTCCGGATTGTCAGGGCGAAATCGTAATGAAAACTATGTTTGAAAACGGAAGACTTAGAAATGTTGCAGAATGCAGTAAATGCAAACGCACAGAAAGACGTCCAAAGGACTTCAAATAATTTTGTTAAAAAATTTGTGATGATAATGCACCGCTAAAGTTGAATGAAAGTTCAATTTTCAGCAGTGCATTTTTTTTGTCTTTTTACGGAATTAAATCTTATTTAAAAAATTCTTTTTCTTTTTTTTATTTGCGCCAGGTGTCAAGCTGTTCCTGCATAAGGCGTTTTGCATCTTCAAGAATTTTTACCTGATCTTCTTTAGTCTGCGGTGCATCAAAAATTTTCAGGACTTTTACTTTATAATCGATGTGAGAAATATTTTCAAAAATATGAAGCAGATCGTTTATTTTATAGCCGTTGTCAAGGCAGCATGCAACGACAGGAAGCTTTGTAACTTCAGAAATTTTACGGAAACCTGCACTGTAAAAAGTTCCGAGCGAGCCGTCTTTGCTTCGGGTTCCTTCAGGGAAAAGAATCGGAATCTGGTTACGCTCGATTACGCGCCTGCTGAACGATTCCATCGTGCGCATTGCCTTTCCTGCTCCGCCGCTGCGCGGAATCATGCAGTGTTCATGGCTTCTGAGCATTTCAGAAACAAGCGGAATATGACGTGCAAGAGAATCTTTTGCAACGAAACGGACATCAAGATCCTTAAAAAAAGTCATGAAAATAGGAATGTCAAAAAGGCTCTGATGATTTGAAATGACAAGAAACTGCTTCGGAAGCTTATCAAAATTTTCTTTTGAATATGACAATTTAAAATTTTTATAAACTTTCAAAATGCTGAACATTAACGGCGCACATTTTTTTACGATGACATCAGAAATTTTTACGCAGATTTTCTTTGAAAACGGGTAAAAAATTATATTCAGCAAGGCAGGCAGAGCCAGTAAAAAAATACAACAAAATACGGTTATTACATTCGTGAGAAAAATCATGATTTTTAATAATAAACACTATTGCATTAAAAATCAAGAAAAAAATTAATCAGCGATAAATTCTTTTACGGCAGTTACGATGTCTTCTAAATTGCCGTAAAGCTGTTTTGCAGGCGGAATGCTTTGAATAAATTTTTTTCCGTATGGTTTCGTGCATATTCTTTTGTCTAGAACAACGACAGCGCCTTTGTCTGTAGAACAGCGTACGAGCCTTCCGAATCCCTGCCGGAATTTTATGATTGCCTCAGGAATGCTTAGTTCTGCAAAAGAACTTCCGCCGTGCTTTTCAATCAGTTCACATCTGGCGGCAAAAACAGGATCATTCGGAACTGTAAACGGCAGTTTTGCGATGATTACCTGCGAGAGTGAATTTCCGGGAACGTCAATCCCCTGCCAGAAAGAATCTGTCGCAAACAGAACGCTTGAATTATCAAGGCGGAATTTATCAAGCAGCCGGAACCTGTCGTCATCGCCTTGTTTTAAAAGCTGGATTCCGAGGTCACAAATTTTAGACTTTATCGCCATAAACGTGGCATTCATGGATTCATACGCAGTAAAAAGAACGAGCGTCCTGCCGTTTGCCGCTTTTATGAGATCATAAACGGCTTTGTTTACGCATCTTTGATATTCAAGACTTTGCGGAAGCGGAATGTCCTGAGGAACTGCAAAAAGCACGTTTTCTTCGTAAGGAAACGGCGACGGAAAATTGCCGACCTGAATTCTCTCCGGGTCAACAAAATCTATTCCAGTGCGCTTTAAGAAAAAGTCGAATGTATTTTGAATCTGCAATGTTGCAGAACAGTTTATGACACTGTCCATCGGTTCAAAAACGCCGATATTCATCAGTTTTGAAATGTCAAGCGGTGTCTGCGAAAAAACAACGTAATACGGATTGTCTTTGCTTTCAAACTGAGAACTGAGGCGCTGTTTAGAAATCCAGCAGACTGTTTCAGGTTTTTCTTCCCATATAGAAAAATTCTTGCAGGCACAGGCGGCATCTTCAAGATGATGAAGAATTGATTTTGATTCCCAGTAAGCACTTTCAGAATGATATTCTTCGTCAATACCTTTCATAATTTCCCTGACAATCCCGGAAAAAGCCATAATGCTGTTTCCTAAAGTCAGCAAAAGTGAAATCACAGGCTGAAATTTCATTTGTGTCATTCTGTCAATTTTCATGGAATATTCATCATGCAGAAGGTCAAGCGCCGCAATTTCAAGATTCATAATGTTGTTCTTGATTTCAGAAATTGAAGATGAAATTTTTTCTGTCGAATCAGGAGTTTCAGAAATTGCCTGCAATGTAAAAATATATCCTGCAATAGAATTTTTCCTCTGGCGATACAAAAGATTAAGCTGCTTTAAAATCCTGAAACGGCTTATGCTTACGCTGAAAAAACTAGTAGCTGCACTTTCTATTCCGTGTGCTTCGTCAAAAATTATTCTTTTGTAAGCCGGCAATACAGCCTGATTTTCATACCCTGCGCCGTTCATTCTGGCTTCGATGTCTGCAAAAAGCAAATGATGGTTTACGATTAAAATATTTGCAGAATTTGCTTCTTCGCGGACTTTCATTACAAAACATTTTTCCCTGAAAGGACAGCGCAATCCCATGCAGGCATCGCTTTCAGAATTGACCCTTGTCCAGAGATTTTCCGAGCAGTTTATTGTAAGTTCGCTTCTTGAGCCTGTTTTTGTGGTTTTTGCCCATTCGACGACGGCATCAAGCGTTTCAATTTCATTGTCAAACAAATCGCGCTCAGACGAAACGTCCTGAAGCCGCCTGAGACAGATAAAATTCTGCCTGCCCTTTAATAAAACTGCCTTTATTTTTTTTCCGATTATTTTTTCTGCGGCAGGCACGTCTTTTTCTGAAAGCTGCTGCTGCAAGTTTATAGTACCTGTTGAAATGACGACTTTTTCGTTGTTCGCCAATGCCCAAATCATTGAAGGAATAAGATAGGCATAAGATTTTCCGACACCTGTTCCTGCTTCAAACGCAGTAATCTGATTTTTGTTGAACGCTTCCGTAATTTTTTTCAGCAGTTCTATCTGACTTTTTCTTTCTTCAAAAGTTTCAGACTGAACTGATAAAGGACCGCCGTTTGAAATATATCCGGCAATCTCCTGAGGCTGCAAAAGCTGAATACTTTTAAAACCTGAATCATCAGAATCTGCCATTTACTACCCCACGCCTGAAAAAAAAAGCCTGCTTAAAATAGCAGGCATCTTACATCTCCTAGCAGAATTGAACTGCTGTTGTCGGGATGAAAACCCGATGTCCTAACCACTAGACGAAGGAGACATACAAAGTCAGTGTTTTGCTGACTTTGTTAATATATCAAATATGAAATTTTATGTCAAGCAAAAACCAAAGATTTTTTTTAATTTTTACATACCCATATCAAATTTTTCAACTAATTTCTGATGAAGTGCCTTACATTCATTTGACTGAAGTCCGAGGCTTTCTGCCGCAGACAAATCATTGAGGGCTTTTTCAAATTCATTTTTATTGTAATATGCAAGTGCACGCCTGTACAAAGCATGAGATTGAAATTCATTTATTTCAAGCGATTTATCAAAACAGTTGATTGCAGAATCGTTGTCGCCGATTACGCTGTAAACGATTCCTTCGTAATAAAGCGAACGAAAACTTTTCGGGTCATATTCGCTGCTTTTCTTAAAGTCATACAATGCTTCGTCATAATTGCTCTGTGCAAAATAAGCCATTCCGCGATGTTTGTAAATTACTGACAGAACATTATTGTCGTTTGCATTTTCATGTTCAAGAATTTCGGTATAAATCTTTATTGCCTCAGGAATGTTTCCTGTGTTATGAGCATGAATTGCCGCAAGAATCATATCATCGATAGTACCGCGAACATAAGGCGAAACTCTGTTTATATTTTTTGAAGAATCCTGATTTAAAACAAGTTCTTTATTTTCTGAATCTGTAACGACATCTGCTTTTTCGTAGAAAGAAGTCCGCCGCTCGTCAACTTCCTTCTGAAGTTTTGTCTGATAATCACGGATTTCCTGAAAGATTATGTCTGCAAGGTTAAGGCTTGCATTTACGCTAGCCATCTTCCGGCGCAAAGGTGCGTCAAAAGGAGTAAATTCTGTTTTATAAATTAATTCATGTTCGACTTCTGCCCAGGCATCCTGTAAAATTGTCCTGATTTGTATTTCGCATACGAGGTTTTCAGGCAGAGGAAGTGATTTTATCTGTTCGTCTGTAATTCCGTCAAAATTAAGGCAGTTTTTGGGAATTGAAATTAAAATATGAGTTGATTCATATCCGAATTCCCTGACATTCTGCAAAGAGCCTTTGTGCTCTATTTCTTTTACGTCGTATTTATTTTTAATCTGATTTTCTACATTTGAAATGTCTTCAAGAAAGGCGCATACAATGCGGATTCCCATCATATCCGTAAGGCAGACAAGAGAATCGTCTTCAGCAGCTTCTTTTGGCTTTAAGCGCAAGAGCTTTGAATAATAGCTGTCAAAACTTTTAATTCTGGATTTAAAGACAGGGCGCGGATTTAAACATATATCAGCCGTCAATTCTGCCAGAATGTTTTTCATTATTTCTGAAAACACGACAGAATACTGTTCATACTTTTGCTTTATGATATTTTTACCCGGCACTTTTATTGTAGCAGACATATTTTCTCCAAAAAAACTAGTGAAGTGCTGATTAACACTTGAAGCGATTACTCAGCACTTCCCGTCAAATTGCCGTAAGTCATTGACTTACGGACAATTAGCAACTTTCAAGGTTAACACTGAAAAATCCTCAGGTAGGATTTATTCAGTGTTTCCTTAGAAACTCGCTCTCAAAAAAAAAGACGCTTCAAAGAAGCGCCTTTTTTTTCTTTCAAAAGATACTAAAGTTACTGAGCACCCTGTCCCTGATTGCGCTGAGCGTTAGAAGAAGAACCTTCGTCTAAGCTAGAAGAGAATTCAGTTTCAGTAGCCATCTTGTTCTTTTCAAGATAACGGTTAACCTGAGTATTTCCGAAACGCTGCATTTCTGCATACTGACGAGCTGATTCTTTCTTTGTGATGATTCCCCAAAGGTCTTCATCAGCGATATCACGGTCAGATGTAAGAAGTGCTTTGTCGTAAATGATTTTTACGTCTTTGAAATATCCGATATAGTTATCACCGATATGTGCAGCATCACGAGTAATCTGGAATCCAGTGAACTTAACGAATGGAAGTCCGCGTGGATAAATCGGATATACACGGATTTCGCGCTGACGGATTTCTGTGATGTACTGAGGGTTGTTCCAGATTAATGTTTTCCAACCGTCGAATCCAAGATAACCCATGAAATAGCGGCGTTCAATGTTATCGTTGTCTTTAAGGAGTACGTAAAGTCCGTGAGGATAATTCATACCCATTGTAGTACAAGCGATAGATTTGATTGTTCCGACATTTTTTACAACACCGTAACCATCTTCAAAAAGTGTTTTTCCACTTGCTTTCTGTTCATCAGTAGGATCCTGACGAACACCGTTGTCATCTGCATCAGCCAATGGTTCATAAGCAGGAATATCAAACGGCGGTACGATTTTTGCATTTGCATTGCAAGCGATTGACGGGAATATAACGCGAACACCCATTACGTTCTTGCCTGCAAACGGAACCTTTGCGCTGTCTTTTACAGGAGCAGCAACAACTTTTGATTCTGCAAGACTTCCAACATTGCGTGCAGAAGAGTTTAATACGATTTCCCATTCAGGCAATGCCAAAGATGTCTTCATAAGCCCTTTCTGTTCTTCAGTGAATGTTGCACCTGCAGCAACAGAAAAATCCATAACAGTACGTCTGTTCTGTGTTGGTTTATTGCTTTCTTCGTCAACGACACAATCTGCGTCAAGCTGTGTAAAGTCAATCAACATAGCTTCGTCTGCGAAAGTCAAGGAACCAGCGAGCAACAATACTGATGCGAAAAGATAGAAAGTTCTCTTCATTAGAAACTCCTTTAAATATACTATTAGATGTAGCCTTGTTTTATATAAGTATAGTATCTTATAACTAAAGATTTTTGTCAACGTTTTTTTTATTTTTTTACGTTTTCATCATCTTGAGTATAAATACTTTTATTATCAATGTACATCTCAACAGTTTTTATTTTTCCAAATGTTTTCAGAACATTTTTTTTGAACAATTTTATGCCTGTCTTTATGTCAGAACAGTTGCCGACCATTTCAAGAACGTCTGACGACAGGTTTACGAACAGAACATTGTCATCTGTTACAAAGCTGGAAATTATATGAGTTCCGTACGAAAAAAGGCGGTTGAACCTTTCTGTCTTTGGACCGACTACAAGTTCATCAACATACTGAAGGACATTTTCAGGATATGATTTTTTAGGCAGATACCTGTATTCAACAGAAACCCTGCCGGTGTCAGCAGATTCAAAACGAAAAGTGTATCTTTTGCCTTTTACTGTCAAAGTCCAAACAAGAAGAGAAAAAAGAAAGAAAACTGCAAGAACGGCAAGCAGTATTTTTACTTCTTTTTCTTCGTACTTTATATTTTCCAATCGTCTGATACTCATTATTTTATTCCTGTAAATCCGCCTGAGCGTTCAAAGTGCGTAACGAACGCCGATATGCCATTATATATCCCAAGTGCCTGCTTTTGCAAGTATGCCTTGTCATTTAAATTGCAGGCTTCTTCATAATTCGTCAAAAAGCCGAGTTCTACAAGGACGCTCGGCATTTTTGAATTCCTTACGACAAACCACTGCTCTGCCTTTATTCCGCGGGAAACGCTCTTGTTTCCAATCTGGGAATTAAGTCCGTCCATTATGAACTTTGCAATGAGGATGCTTTCCGTTGTATATTCTTCTTCGAGCATTGCATTCAATATGTTGAATAACTTAGGGTCTGTCGTCGCATCAGAGTCAAGGACAGTGCGCCTGTAGCCCGGTGTCAGATACCATACTTCATAGCCTTTTGCGCTTTTGTCAAGAGAAGCATTTACGTGAACTGAAATGTAAAGGACGGCTTCGTTCTCCTTGAGCTTTACGGAATTTGCAATTTCAGTGCGTTCCTGCAAAGTAAGGAAAACGTCAGTATTGCGCGTCATTATGATTTTTTTGTCAGGGTATGCTTTTGACAGCATTGAACTGAGCATATTGCCGACAGTAAGGTTTATGTCTTTTTCACGGAGAGTAACGTTTTTTCCGTTTATTTTATGAGTCATATTTGCGCCGGGGTCTTTGCCGCCGTGACCGGGGTCAATTAAAATTGCGCCGATTTTCATTTTAGGAACGTCAGAATTTTCCTGCTGAAAAAAGTTTTCGATTTCGTTCAAAAAAGAAGAACTTACTTTTACAGTTCCTTCTGAAATTACGGGAGCATCGGCAAAAACGACTTTAGTGCTGTTAAGCAGAATGAAATTCTGGTCAGTTTTAAAAGTTACCTGCTGACCGTTTTTTTCGAGGATTCCGGTATTTGAAAACGAATCCCAGTAAAGTGTTATTCCGTTTGTCTTTGCAGCATCAAGCAGGTTTTTGTCCTGAAGATTTTCTGAAAATCCTTTTGAGAAAATAAAAGCAAATATAAAAGTGAAAAAAATAAATTTTTTATTCAGCCGCATATAACGCACCTTGGATTCCGCCGTTTATTAAATATGTCCAGAATTTTTGATATTCAACAGGCTTATGAGTCTGCCTTAATATATTAAATTTTTCAAGAGTTTCCTGCAATGACAGATAATTCCAGTCAGCAAGAGAAAGGATTTCTTTTTTGTTCAGCGTATCGGGAATATAATCAAAAATATCTGCGTTCTCAGGAATGACAAATTTTTTTTCGTTCAGTTCAGCGTAAAGTAAATCAAGGATTTGGGAAGAAAGCGGGAATGCTTTTGGCGGAAAATCTTTTTCATACGGAAGGGATTTTCCTTGCAAAAAATATTCGGTGTCTTTATTGTCAGGTTCAAGTTCCAGCGTGATGTTTTTTATGTAGTTTTCGCAGACAGAAACCGCTTCTGCCCTGTCAGATGAAACAGAAATTACGTTACCGCATTTTTCGACATTGTTTCTCGGAAAGATAACTTTGTCTTTTTCGTGAATGCGCGGAAAAACATTTTTTATTGTGTCAGGGCAAGCCTTGTTTGAATCGTGGATTTTTTTTACAATTCCCGGAATTGAAATCCAGGCACGTTCTGCGCTGATTTTTTTTGACGGAACGTAAAACAATTTAAAAGGTGAATCTATCGCAAGCGGAACACGGAGATTTTCAAGTTCCGACGGTGTTTCTCCGCATGAAATCTGGATTGCCGCTTTTGTCAGATTGAAATCTGACGAATAAGGGAACGTCCAGCCTGACATATAGCCGCCAGAAAGCCGTGCTGCAATTTCGCCTATCATTGCGCCGTTTTGCGTATATTTTATGTCTGCCTTTGCCGCGCCTCTCGTAAGTCCGAGCGCTTTTACGCCTGACGCAAAAGTTTTTATAAGTTCAGCGTATTTTTTTTCTGAAACTTCGGACGGCATTGTGTGGCCCGTTTCAATGAAATACGGCGGGAAAAATATATGCCTGTCTGCAAAGCCCGTGATTGTCATCGTGTCATCATACACAAGTGCATCAATCGAAAACTCATCTCCGTTCATGTACTCTTCCAGAATGCACGTTCCGCTTCTTGAATTTTTTACGGCTTCTTCAATGCCGAAAAGAAGTTCGTCCTGTTGTCTTATCATGCGGCAGCCGCGTGCGCCCATATTGTCAACAGGCTTTACGACAAGAGGATATTTTAAATTTGCAACGAAGTCAGGCGTGAGGATTTCGCAGATTTCATTGCGCTTGATTTCCGTAAATTTTGGGGAAGAAACTTTTTCTCTGTCAAAGCATTTTCGCATTGACGTCTTAAAGCTTGCATTGCAGGACGCTTCAAATGAATGAGACAAAAGCCCGGCTTTTTCGCATGCGTACGAAACTGAAGTTGAAAAATCAGTTCCTGCGGTAAAGACACTTACGAGGTTCTGCGTTTTTTTAAGTTCGAGTGCATACCGGGCAATGCTTTCTTTGTCTTTTAAATCGATTTGCCTGAACTCGTCGGCAAGCGGAACGCAGACTGCATCTGGATTTGCATCTACAAGAAAAACTTTAAGTCCGAGAGATTTTGCGCTTTCTATTGCAGGTTTTTGCATGAGGCCTGCACCAAGAATTAAAATCGATTTACCGCTCATTTTTTATTCCGCTGATTTTTTTACAGTATACTTCATAAGTATCGCCAGATTTTAAAACTTTCATAACAAGTTTAAGAACTTTGAAAATAAAATTATTTTGTGAGATGCCGAGTTTTTTTACAAACGGAATTCGCTCCGGGTGAATTCCTGTCGAAACGATTTTGCAGATTTTAAATCCGAATCGCGAAAGATATTTTTTTGTATTTTTTAATTCCCAGAGTGAAAAATGGTCTTTCGGACTTTGCGTGAAAAACTGTCTTGAATTTACTCTGCGCGAAATTCCATAAGCATTCGGAGTTGAAAAAGCAAAAACGCCATTAGGTTTTAACATTCTGTTTATTGCAGTCAGATTTGACTTTAAGTCTTTTATATGTTCGATTACGTACCACATCGTAACTGCATCAAAGTTTTTTACGCTGAATTCTTTTTCAAAATCAAAGTCTGTAAACGAAGCAATTACGGCTTTAAAACCAAGCGTCGTGTTTACGTATTCAACTGCATCTTCGCAGACATCTGTTCCGAACGGAATCCAGTTTTTGTCTTTTGCAGCAGAGAGAAAAGGTCCGTACGCACAGCCGATGTCAAGAATTCTTTTTTCTGCATTTTTTTGAAGGCGCGTTATTTTATCAATGTTCTTTACGCGGCTTACACAGTTTTTTTTGATTGACTCAAAATCTTCAAGATAAGTTTTTCCGTACTGGTTTTTATATTCTTCGTTAAAATAAGATTTTTCGTAGCGCACTGTTTCGCTGTCATCGGAAAAAGAAAGGTAAATCATTTTACACGAAGAACACTGTCTGAAAGTATGATGTTCCGTGCGTTCGACAAGGGTGTCTTTTGAAGTGTCTTTTTTCTGGCAGACAGGACAGCAGTATTTTGAGGACGTCGAAAGGGCTTTTATAAATTCACTTAGCTTTAAATTTTTTGATGACTGATTTTTAAAACAGAAATCAGGTTTTAAATTTTCAGCATTTGCGATGATTTTTTTTATGCGGTTTTTCGTTATCTGATTTTTTTTAAGGCAGCAAAAACCGTATCTGTCTGAAAGTTTTTTATGCAGTCTTGAAGTCGCACCAAGCAGAACTGGCGTATTTGAATACACACATTCAAACGCCGTAAAACCGTAATGCGTGATGACTAAATCATATTCAAAAAGTTTTTCTTTTAAATCGGGAATGAAATTTTTTACCGTCAGATTTTTCTGCAAATTTTGCGGAACTGCGTTTTTAATTTTTTCTTCGTTTCTTGAAATGACTGTAACGGAAAATCCGAGCTGTAAAAGCGGAAGTGCAAAAAGTTCCGAGAGGTGTGACGGATCTTCTCCGCCAAAGCAGACAAGCACTTTATTTATTTTTTCTGAAAAAGGGAAAGACGGCTTTTTGTTTTTAGGGCTTTCGATAAATGCAGGATTTGAAAAATTTTCTTTCTGGTTTTGGTGGAAAGACGGAATTATATTTAAAACATAATCTGCACGATTTAAATTTTTTGAGCCTTCGTCAAGGAAAACTGTTTTTCCAAGCCTGCAATATTTTTCTGCCTGCTCAAAAGTCATTTTGAACATATCGCAGACAATCAAATCGTATTCATTTTGGAGCGGAAGTTTTTTTACAATCTGAACCGGATCAAGGTCTTTTGTAAGTTCTTCAAAATTGATTGTTTCAGAATTTTCAGTGTCGATAAAAAGTGCGCCTTTCGTTTCTTTTGCAAGTTCTGCACAGCGTTTTAAATGCCCTGTTCCCTGCACTTTTTTTAGGCTCGGAATATATAAAATCTTTTTTGAAATTGAAACGTCCTCTAAAGATTCTATTACAGACTTTGCACTGTACGGCGCTTTTTCATTTCGGGCTTTTAAATTTCTTACAATATCTGTTGCACGGATAAAATCTGCGTACGTGTCAACAGTCGTCCGAAAATGCGGAAAATTATAAGGCTCGGGACTTTTTAAAAACAGAGATTTAAAATTTTCCGGGTGGTTGTATAATGCAGGGCCTGCGTGTTCATGGTCATAGGGAGAGTCTGTAAGTCCTGCGGCTGTTACAAGAGAACGTGCGTTGAAAATTTCGATTCCCGAACCGTGCGGGAGGCCTGAAAAAGTTATGTAATCGATTTTTCCGAAGTATTCGGTTTTGTATAATTCAAGGAGCTCGTTTGCAGCCTCGTAAAATAAAAACGGATTGTCGGCAGTTGCCCTTACGACAATGTCGGGATTTTCTTTTTCGATGAGGGAACAGAAACGCTGCAAAACATCGTCTTTAGGGCCTGCAAAAATTTTAAAACCTGATTTTAAAACTACTGGCGCAAGTTCTTCTTCTGACTCAAAATCACAGGCAACAAAAAAATCGTCTGCCCTCACCTGTTTCATAGACTCAAGCGCCCATTGCAAGAGAGGCTTTCCGTCAAGTTCATACAAAGCCTTGCGCGGAAGGCGCGTTGAAGACAGCCTGCACTGCACTATAACTACAGTTTTCATTTTTCAGAACCCCAGCTGCTTATGAGTGCGACACCGTCCATTTTAAATCTGTACTGATTTTTTAAAACCCATTTTTTTGCATCTTTAAATTGCCTTACAGTTTCAAGAAATCCGCACGGCGACCTGAACAGTGTCCTGAACAATGCTGAATCAGGAATTTCGCCGTGATCAAGTTTAAAGACAGGAGCAAGGTTTTTTAAATAAAACCTGAACTGACTTATGTCGCTTGAAGAATCTTCGACAGGATTATTTTCAAGATATGACAGCTGGATTGTCGTCGTTACAGAAATTTTTTCGCCCCAGAGCCAGGCACGGAAAGCAAGGTCAAGATTCTGCCAGTACGGATTTTTTATCGTGTAGTCAAATCCGCCAAGCTGAATGAATTTAGTGCGGTTGTACATTCCGAGAAAATCAAACGGATATAAAGTCGGCGTTCCGTCAACGATGTTTGAATAAGATTCGATTTTCAAAATTCCCTTGTTTACGAACGGAACGAATACCATCGGAAAACTTTGCGTCCTGTCAAAAAGAATGCGCGGAACGTAACAGAAATTATTTTTTTCGATAAGTTTCTGCGCAACATTCGGCATAAGGACTGAACTTGAAATCTGCAACGTATCGCGAAGGACAAGGACGTATTCGGAAGAACATTCTTCCATTCCGATATTGATTAAATCTCCGTCAGTAACTTCTTCCTGCGGAATGATGAATTTTACAGTCGGAAATTTATTTACGAAATCTTCAAAATTATAATTCTGCGAATTTGTTTCCATCGAAATAATCTGTTCAAAACCGCAGTTCTGGAGGTTTTCTATATTCTGAATTCTAAAATGACTTCCGCCGCTGTTAAGCAGAATGACAGTAACAGGCATTTTAGCCTGAAGAGGATTTTTCTTTCCGCCAAGGACAGTGCGGTTTATCTGCCGGGCGTTAAAAATATAAGGTATAGTATTCATCACAGCAAGAACATCCTTCACAATATTTTTTTTCGATATGGGCTTCTAAAAATGAATCGCAGTTTTTCCAGATTTCGTCAAGTGAATTTGAAAAAACATTTCCTGCAATTTTTTCAAACGACATATTCCTGCATACAGGAACATCTCCGTTTACAAGAATATTGAAATCGCGCCTGAGATGCCAGCACGGAAGCCTGTCTACAGGAGAGAGGTCGCACGGCTTACAGTCAGGCATTTTCTTGCAGAAATCATCGTATTTCTGAATTATGAAATTTCCTGAACTTATATAATCTTTTTCTTTATATGTTCTGTAAAATCTTTCAAGTTCACATTCATTTTCGCTGATACGAAGGAACTGTGCATAAACATTTTTTTGGAACATCAGATTTAAAAGTTTTACAGTTTCAACTGCATTTTCAATTTTCATTCCGGGATGAATTTTCTCATAAACATTCTGGCTCATTGCATCAACTTTTACAACCCAGATGAGAGGCGCAAAACCGTTTCTGCAAGTTTTCCTTTTGCCTGCAATCTCTGAAAGCTTTTCAAGGTTTTTATAAAACGCAGAATTTTTATCGCACAGTTCGCCACTTGAAAAATCAAAGCCGTCAGTTTCAATAAAAAGGCTTAATTCAGGATATTTTAAAACTTCAAATGCAAAGTCAAAAAACTCCGGGTGCACGACAGGCTCGCCCCACAAAGAAAGGCTTACTACGCTTTCAGGATTTAAATCATTGATATTTTTTACAAGGGATTTAAAATTTTCAAGCGTCATTCTGCCAGTGAGGTTTTTGCCGAATTTTGAATAAGCGCAGTACGGACTGTCAGACAGACTGCGGCTTTCAATCTGAATGTTAAAAAACGCAGGAACTGTTTTTAAAACGTCCGTGCTCTTTGCGGCAGTTTGTATTATTTTCTGGACATCGCAGTTTTTGTCTTTGAGCAGGTCTCTTGTCTTTTCGTATAAATTTTTACATGCAATGAAATTTTCTTTTTTGTCACAGCAAAAATCAAAGCGGTACAAGCGCCAGTCTGTTTCTGAAATTTCAGTTTCTATTTCAAATGAATTGATGTCTGTTTTTATCAAATCAAAAACAGAAGTTTTTGAAACACTCTTGTCTTTCAATTCATCTTTAGTCTTGATAAGTTCACTTAAAATATTGCAAAGCCCGCCGTCAATAATCTCCGGGCTCACGCCGAAAGGAAAACCGTCTGCAAAACTGTATTCGCTTTTAAACTCTTCGTGAGTTTTCATTAGTTTTTCAGTCAGGCTGAAATTTAAAAACGGACAGAAAGCATTGACAAACAGGACACATTCAGCGCCCGAAGTTCTGCACGACTCTGCCATTTGAAAAAAAAGTTTTTCGTTTTTCCAGTCGTTCTGCATTTTCAAACTGAACTTAACGCATGCGTTTCGTTCACTTGAAAATTCCTGAATGTCTTTTTCAAGCACCGCTTTATTTTTTTCCGAACAGAAAACCGTTATTCCTGCTTCTGAAGCAAAATTTACAGACTGTTCAAGAGTTCTGTAAAAAGCACTTTTTCCGTCAAACTGTTTTTCAAAACCATAACCGCTGACATCATCAGCAAATAAAATTATCAGACCTTTCATCTTTTTTAATATCGGAATTCTGATTGAATAAGTTAATTGAATTGTATAAAATCATTCGTATGGAACAGCAGCTTTTTTCTCCTGACACAGTTTTTACGGTTTCACAAATCAATTCAATGTTAAAAGGAATCATCGAAGAATCATTCCCTTTAATAACGCTTGAAGGCGAAATTTCAAACTACCGCCCCAACTCGACAGGTCACCTTTATTTTACGCTCAAGGACAAGACTTCGCAGATAAGCGCCGTAATGTTCCGTTTTCGCGCCGCAAGCCTTACGTTTGTTCCAAAAGACGGAATGTTCGTAAGGTGCAAAGGTTCTCTGAGCGTTTACGAACCGCGCGGTACTTATTCGATTTCAATAAACTCGATGGAACTTGCAGGAGAAGGAAATATCCTTTTGCTTCTGGAACAGCGGAAGCGCCAGTTTTTGCAGGAAGGGCTTTTTGATGAAAAACGCAAAAAACCACTGCCGCTTTTTCCTAAAACTGTCGGGGTCGTTACAAGTTCAACAGGAGCAGCCCTGCGCGACATAATGCAGATTATAAGGCGGCGCAATTCGACGACGGGGATTACGATTTTTCCTGCAATCGTACAGGGTAGCGACGCGGCCCCTTCCATTGCAAACCAGATAAAAATTGCAAACAAATTTAAAATGTGCGACGTCCTGATTGTAGGTCGCGGAGGCGGTTCGCTTGAGGACCTTTTGCCTTTCAGCGAAGAATGTGTCGTACGCGCAGTTGCAGAATCAGAAATTCCTGTCATCTCTGCCGTCGGGCACGAAATTGACTGGGCACTCTGCGATTTTGCAGCCGACAAGCGAGCACCCACTCCGTCTGCTGCTGCGGAACTTTGCACGCCCGTAAAATCAGAAGTCATTTCGTATCTTCAGAACAAGCAGTCTGAATTTTACACTGCAATAAAATCGCGCGTAGAAAACCTCAAGCTTCTTGTAAAACAGTTTTCGCCTGAAAATATGGAAAACAGATTCCGCAACATCGAACAGCCGCTTCTTTTCAGGTTTGACTCTGCAAAAGAAGATTTGCTCAACGGAATGAGCGAACGATTGAAAGAAACACGGATTCACGTTGAAAAAATGAAATCCGTACTTGAAGCTTCAAACCCGAAACTTATTCTTGCAAAAGGATATTCGATGGTACGCGACAAAACGACAGGAAAAATTATCCGCGGAATCGAGGACACTTCGATAGGTTCGCAAATCGAAATTATCCCTGCAAAAGGAAAAATCAGCGCAACCGTAACAGGCTGAAAAATAAAAAACATGACAGAAAAAATTAGGAGAAAACATTATGAAAAACTTTGAAAAAAATCTTGAACGTCTTGAAGAAATAACTGAAAAAATCAAAAGCAAGGAACTTTCGCTTGAAGAAGCTCTGTCATCGTTTGAAGAAGGAATCCAGCTTGCAAAAGGAATGGAAAAAGAAATTGACAGAATCGAAGGCAAAATTCAGATTTTGATGAACCAGCCGGCGCCTGACTCAAGCACGACACCGGAACTTGATTTATTTTCTGATGCCGACATTTCTACAGGAACGAGCGGCGCACCTGAAAAAGGAACACGTCAATGAGTCTTTTAAAGCCGATAAAAGTTTTAAGCAGTGAAGTCGCACGGAAAATTGCAGCCGGCGAAGTCATCGACAGACCAAATGCCATCGTCAGGGAACTGATGGACAATGCGATTGATTCCGGGGCAGACTCAATCACTGTTGAACTTTACGGCGGCGGCATTGATAAAATCCGTGTAATTGACAACGGCTCAGGAATGTCAAAAGAAGATTTAGTGATTGCCGCAACACCGCACGCAACAAGCAAGATTTTTACGGAACAGGATTTGCTGAACCTTTCGACATTAGGTTTTCGTGGCGAAGCGTTAAGTTCGATTGCGGCAGTTTCAAACCTCACGATTATTTCAGGTGAATGTAAACTTGAAACTGACATCGTCAAAGAAAATAAAATTTCTGCATACCAGCACATAGACGGCACTATAGTCCAGTCAGAAAATCTTTTTAAAAATTTTCCTGCGCGCCGTCTTTTTTTAAAACGACCCGGCACTGAATCAAAAATGTGCCAGACGACATTCATCGAAAAAGCCCTTCCCTTTTATGACATCGAGTTCAGGCTTTACGTCGACGGCGAATTAAAACTTAGCTTTCCTAAAGCTGAATCAATAAAAGAACGTTTTCTGACGGCAGAAAATTATTCTTCGCAAAAAGACCTGTTCTTTGTTTTAAAAAATGCAGCCGCTGACGACTCCTGGAAATACGAACTTATAATCGGCGAACCTTCAGTTTACAGAAGCGACAGAAAAGAAATCAACGTCTACGTGAACAACAGAAAAATCGTAGAATACTCCCTAATGCAGGCAATCGAATACGCCTGTCAGGGATATTTCCCTAACGGAACGCACCCGGTTGCATCTTTGTTCATTTCGATTAATCCTGAACTCGTAGACTTTAATATACATCCTGCAAAAAAAGAAGCGCGGTTTAAAGACATAAACGAACTTCACCACAGCATAAGCTATACGACACAAAACTTTTTCAGAAACCTGACTATAAAATCAGTAAGGCTCCAGAACGAAAATCATGATTTTTCAAATTCATTTGATTTTAAATCTGATTTTAAAACAGAAAATCTGCGCCTTGCAGTTTCTGATACGAAAGAAAGTTATTTTAAAAACGACAGAACAGCTGATTTCAGAAATAAGTTTTTTGGAAGTTCAGCCTGTGGCGCAGAATTAAATCAAGGTTTTAATCAAGGCTTCGGTTCTGCGTTTGGTTCAGCCTGTGCAGAAAGCCTTGCAAAACTTGCCGCCTCAGAAACAGGAATTTATGACAGCCACAACCTCAACGACGTTTACGAAAACGGCGCGGTGACTGCAAAATCTCACCCAGAAAAAAAGCTGAAATACTACGGCACGGCGCTCGGAGTTTTTCTCATCGCGGAACTTGACGACACGCTTTATCTTATAGACCAGCACGCCGCCCATGAAAGAATTTTGTACAACAACATAATGGCAAATACTTCAAAAAGCCAGAAACTTTTAGTTCCCTATGAAATTGAAACGCAGAACGTGCAGGACGATTCTTACCTTGAGTCAATCAAAGACAGTCTTGAACAGGCAGGATTTAAAATCAAAAACTGCGGAAACGGAAAATGGCAGGTTCTTGAAGTACAGGAACGATGGACGGGAACTGAATCAGAACTTCAGAAAATCATTCTTGATGACAAGACTGCGCCTGACAAAATTCTAAGTCACATAGCCGCAACTACCGCGTGCAAGGCGGCAATAAAAGACGGCTATTACCTTGACGAACAGACCGCCGCAGAACTTGCAGAAAAAGCGCTCAATCTTGACGACCCGCACTGTCCTCACGGCCGCCCGATATGGACAGCCATTACAAAAGAAAAATTATTTGAACTTGTCAGGCGCACCGAATAAAATTCTGACTGCGCCTGAACGGACGTTAAAATGCAGGTCTTGCAATTTCTGATTTTTAGCCTAGATAATTTGTAATCTGCTCGGTAACAAGAGGAACAAGCTGTTTTTTTCTTGAAACGACCCCTTGCAGAAAATAAATGTTTTCTTCAAGTTTCGGGAACGTGATGAACTGCTTGAAATTGTCGTCTGCGTCAAGAAGCAGAATGCTTGAAAGCTGTGTAATGTCCGTTACGAGGATTCCTGCAAACAATGCTTTCTGGCTTCTGCGTTCAATCTGGAGTTCCGAAAGAAATTCTTTTTTTCTGTCGAGGATTTCTTTTGTATTGCCGACTTCAATCTGGCTGATTAAATAAGAAAGCTTGCCTTCGCTGTATTCTTTCATATCCTGATGGATGAGCTCAGTGACGTTGCGGCCTTTTATCTGGCTTCCGGCAAGTATGATTTCGTTGCCGAGTTCCTTGACTTCAAGATTCGTAATGCTCGAAAGATATTCAGCGGCTTCCCTGTCAATGTCTGTTGTCGTTGCAGACTGGAGGACAAGAGTATCGCTTAAAATTCCGCAAAGAAGCAGAGAAGCTACGTCTTTTGGAATTGAAACGCGGTATTCCCTGTAGAGATTTGCAATTAAAGTTGAACTTGAACCGACCGGCTTGTTTATGAAAGTAATCGGATACTTTGTCGAAAGCGTGCCGATTCTGTGGTGGTCAATGACTTCAGTTATTTTGTAATTTTCAATTCCGCTTACGGCCTGCGACATTTCGTTGTGGTCGACAAGGACAAGTTCAATGTTCGGCTCTAAAACAAGATCATGCTCTGAGATGATTCCGATGACTTTTTCGTTTTCGTCAACGACAGGAAGATAGCGGCAAGGCGAAAGTTTCAGCATTGACTGTATTTTTGAAATAGTGTCATTCTGGTGAACAGGTAAAATGTCCCTGTCTGCAATTACTGAAACAGGCATTGAATATGCAATCAGCATTGATGTAGGAGATGTACTGTACGGACTGATTATGACTGAAACGTTATGCTTTTCTGCAAGCTGGCGTAATTCCTTGTTCAAAACGAAACCTGATGTCAAAATCAAAAGCTTTACGTTGTTTTCGATTGTAAGTTTTAAAAGGTCTTCACGGTTACTTGCAATTACTACGATGTTTTCTGTCGCACGGCTTTTTAAATGCTGTTCAAAAGATTCAAGAGATGACGAACCTACGAGAATCGAATATTTTTTTATTTCAGAAGCAGAGTCATTTAAAATAATCGGCTGGGCATTGAGCGTTTTCTGTATGAGTTCAATGCTTGTAGAAAGCGGATGAGTTTTTTCAGGATTTAACACTGTCAGAATGCTCTGTGCAAAACCTGAATAATGAAGAAGCGCTTTGTATTTTCCGTCCTTGTCAACGACAGGCAGAACTCTGAAACCGGAAGATTCCATTCTGCCGAGTGCGTCCCAGACTGCAACGCTTTCGTCAACAGTCTGATATTCTTTTGGCATATAATATTTTACTTTTGGAATCAAATCCGGGATATATTCCGGGCGCGTAAGCTTGAATTTGTCAAAAATATATGCAGTCTGAGGATTTAAATGTCCTGCCCTTGCGGCTTTATAATTAGAACAGCCCAAAAGATTTTTCAACGCTGCATAACCGACAGCAGCCGCAACTGCATCTGTATCCGGATTTTTATGACCGATAACGTAAATTGTTTTTTCCATAGACAATATTTTGCAACAAATCATCTCCTTTGTCAAATAAAGAACCGACACAGAGAATTGCCCCCGCGCAATTCTCGTGGCGCGAGGTAAATCGATGTTTGTGAGGAAATCGAAATTTACGAGCGCAAAAGTACCCTTGATTTTTTTTTTAACCGAACAGGTATAATTGTTTTACTTTTTTTTAGAAAACAATAAAAAGGAGGTTTTTATGAAAAAAGTTATTGGAGCAGTACTTTCCCTGTTTTTGATGGCTGGCGCTGCATTTGCTGATCTTTACAGCGGAGATTTCCAGCTGCATCTTGGTGCAGGAATTGATGCCGCAACAGTAAAAAAGGATTCATCTGCCAGCAGTGAACTTAATGCTGTAGCAGTTGATTTTGACCTTTCAACATGCCATCTGTTTGGTTTTAACGATGTATTCAGTCTTGGTTTTATTGTTGACTTTGGTTTTGGTGTCGGCGGTGTTACAAAAATTGCAAATATTGATAATGGCGAAACAAAGTCAGTACCATCGGGAAATCTTAGTATGGCATTTCACTTGAACGGACTTATCGGACCTGCAGTAGGATTTAAACTTGGAAAAGTCGTAAAATTTGATATCGGAGCAGGACTTGCTTACGGATTTTCAATGATGGCTGCTGAGTACGATACCAATGACGATGGCACAAAAGAGTCATCAGTTCTATTTTTTGGCGGTCTCGGATTTGGTACGGAAGTTCAGGTAAAGTTCTTCCCTGAAAGCCATGTAAGTCCTATTATCGGTTATCGTTTTATCTTAATTCCTTCAAAATCATACGTAGACCTTCAAAATCAGGTAGAAGTTAAATGCGATTCAGTTAATTACATCAACAATAGATTTTATTTAGGAATTTCATTTAACTGGTAATAAGCCGTAAAACGACAAAAAAAGGCTGCCCTAGACGGACAGCCTTTTTTTTATTTTATTCTGAAAACGCCGTCGCTTGTTCCGCAGGCAAAAAATCCCGCATCGTGACCTACTGTTTCCGTGTAAATTTTCTGAACGTTTGCAATGAACTGTTCGATTTTGTCTTTGTGAACAATAGCGATTGCACAGCCACCGAAGCCGGCACCTGTCATACGCGCTCCGATACAGCCGTCCTGCGCATTGGCAGTGTCAGCCAGAGTATCAAGTTCAATTCCCGTAACTTCGTAATCTTCTTTAAGCGATTTATGTGAAGCACGGAGCAAATCTCCAAGCGTATTCAAGTCGCCTTTTTTGAGCGCTTCGACTGCATCAAGTACGCGCTGGTTTTCCGTAACGCAATGCCTTACGCGCGCACGGATTACGTCATCTTTTATAATTGAACTTACGGCATTGAACTGTCCGACAGTAAGTGAACATAAATCAGCAAGATCTTTTGTATTGGAAACCTGACCGCCTTCAAGAGAAACTGCGGCTGCTTTAAGTTCTGCAAGTCCCTGCTCGCACTGGCTTCGCCTTTCGTTGTATTTTGAATCTGCAAGCTGCCGTTTTTTCTTTGTATTCATTACGACAAATCTGTAATCGCCCAAATCAAGAGGAACGTACTCGTGCTCGACTTTTGCACAGTCCAGAAGTTCTGCGGTATTCACTTTTCCTGTTGCAATGATGTACTGGTCCATGACGCCGCAGTTTACGTTCATAAACTCGTGCTCGCTCTGCTGACCTATCAGCGCAATGTCCTTTCTTGAAATTCCGAACCCGAACAATTCTGATACTGCATAAGCAAAACCGCACTCAAGCGCTGACGAAGAAGAAATGCCGCCGGCAGGAGGAACGTTGCTTGCCATAAGGACATCAAAACCGCACGGAAAAACAAAACCGCGCCTTTTTATAATGCTTAAAATTCCGTTCAGATAATTTGCATAGTCATTTTCTTTTTTAAAAGCAAAATCATCGTTTACGTCAAAAGAAAATGTGCCCGGGAATTTTAAATCATTGTACGTAATTTTTGAATCTTCCCTTTTGCGGATTGCGACATACATATATCTGTCGATTGCAGTCGGAAAAACTTTTCCGCCGTTGTAATCAATATGTTCGCCGATAATGTTGATGCGGGCAGGTCCTGCATAAACCTGTACGTCCTCTTTTGCACCACCATACAATTTTACAAATTCTTCCGGTAAAACTTCAGGATTAAAATCAACTGAATTGTTTTTTATTGTTTCGCTCATAGTTTTAATATTGCACGGAAATTCCAAGTTGTCAAGAATATTTGCGCAATCGGTTGCGCAAATATGTAAAAATATACCTTTCCGTTTGTATGGGAAAGGTATTCTGCGTTTTTATTTTACAAAACTTTCAAGGACAGTTTTAAATATTTCAAGTCCGCAGTCGATTTCATCATAAGAAATTGTAAGCGGCGGCAAGAACCTTATTACGTCGCTTCCTGCAGTCGTCGTGCAAAGTCCGCTTTCAAGACACTTGAACTTTATGTCAAAAGGATTGAGCGATGAATCAATCTGAATTCCTATCATAAGTCCTTTTCCGCGGATGTCTTTTACAAACGGAACATTCCATGTTTTGATTACGTTTTTTATGTATTCACCTTTCTGGGTTACTTCGTATAAAAATTCTTTGTCGTTTACTGTGTCAAGAACGACCTGCGCTGCCGCACATGCGAGGGGATTTCCTGCAAAAGTTGACTGATGGTCGCCTGCTTCAAAAACGTCTTTTGCCTTTCCGCGGAAAAGACATGCGCCCATAGGAATTCCGCCTGCAATGCCTTTTGCAAGAGTTACGACTTCCGGCTCAAAACCAAGTTCATCGCTTGCAAGAAACGAGCCTGTCCTTCCTACCCCTGTCTGAACTTCGTCTGCCATTACGATTGCGCCGGCAGCCCTTGCAGCCTTTGCAGCTTCCTTTGCCCATTCAGCTTCGACAAGGTTTACTCCGCCTTCGCCCTGAATGCACTCGATGAAAAGTGCGGCAGTCGTATCGTCAAATGAAGTTTTCAAACATTCGTAATCATTTGCCTTTATCGTTTTAAATCCTTGAGGATACGGCGCAAAACATTCAGGGTGAAATTTGTCCTGCCCAGTTGCGGCAAGCGTTGCGACAGTCCTTCCGTGAAAAGAAGATTCAAGGGTAACGATTGTCTTTCGCTTTTCACAGCCATTTAAAAAGCCGTATTTTCGTGCAAGCTTTATTGCAGCTTCATTTGCTTCTGCGCCAGAGTTTGCAAAATAGCCTCTGTCAAATCCAAGCGCTTTAAGCAGGTTTTCTGCATATTTTATTCCGACATCACTTAAAAAATAATTTGAAATGTGAATCTGTTTTTTTGCCTGTTTTGAAACTGCTTTTACAAGCGGCCTGTAATTATGCCCCAGAGAATTTACGCCGATACCGGCAATAAAATCGATGTATTTTTTTCCGTTAATGTCCTGCATTGACGCACCTTTGCCTTTTACAAACGTCACGTCAAAACTTCCGTAATTATTTACAATCAGTTTTTCCATAAAACGAACCTCCTACAAAACTAGGGAAGTGCTGATTAACACTTGAAGCGATTACTCAGCACTTCCTGTCAAATTGCCGTAAGTCATTGACTTACGGACAATTAGCAACATTCAAGGTTAACACTGAAAAATCCTCTATAGGATTTATTCAGTGTTTCCCCTAATAAATCATCGTACCGATTCCGCGGTCACTGAACATTTCGATTAACAGGGAATGAGGAACCCGACCGTCGATGATATGAGTTCTCGGCACTCCGCCTTCCAGCGCCGTAAGACAGCAGTCAATTTTCGGAATCATTCCGGAAGAAATTATGCCCGTCGCTTTTAGTGAACCTATCGCAGTCCGTTCAATTCTTTTAATAAGCGTTGAAGAATCATTTACGTCCCGAAGCACTCCGGGCACATTTGTCAGCTGAACGAATTTTTCGGCTTTCAGTGCGACTGCAATTTTTGCGGCGGCGGTATCTGCATTTATGTTATAGCGCGCTTCATCGCCCTGCTCGCCAAGAGCAACAGTTGAAACGACAGGAATGAACGATTCTTCAAGAAGCGTCGTAAGGATTTTAGGATTTACTTCAGTAACTTCGCCGACAAAGCCCAAATCTTTCTGAGTTTTCCTTGCGCGCAAAAGTCCCGAATCAACCCCTGAAAGACCGATTGCCTTTCCGCCGTTCTGCAAAAGAATTCCGACTATATCTTTATTCAGCTTGCCTGTCAGCACCATCTGGACAATCTCCATAGTTTCGGCATCTGTATAGCGAAGTCCGTCAACAAACTTTGATTCTTTTCCGACACGTTCAAGCATGTGATTAATTTCAGGACCGCCCCCGTGAACAAGAACGACCTTTATTCCGATTGTGTTCAAAAGAACGATGTCTTCCATTACGGCCTGCTTTAACTCTTCATTGAGCATTGCATTTCCGCCGTATTTTACGACGATGATTTTTCCGACCCACTGTTTAAAATAAGGCAAAGCCTGAACCAGAACTTCTGACCATTGTTCCGTTGTTAAAGTACTTACATTTTCTTTAGACATCTTTAATCCTCAAAATTAAGATCTGTAATCGCCGTTGATTTTAACATAATCATAAGTAAGATCACAGCCCCATGCCTGACCTGTTGCTTTTCCGTCTTGAAGAGTTACGAAAATTTCGATTGCCTCGGAAGAAAGAATTTTCTGAGCCTTTTCTTCGTCAAAAGAAAGACCTGTTCCGTTATGGACAACTTCAATCCTGTCATCAGAATAAATTTTTTCGTTTCCGCTTTCAGAAACTTCAAAAAAGCGCTTTCCGTTTTCTCTGCTTGAAAAATAAACGCACGTTTTTTCAGGATTAAAATCCGCGCCAGAATATCCCATTGCACAGAGAATTCTTCCGCAGTTTGCATCTTTTCCGAACATCGCCGCCTTTACGAGATTTGAGCGGATAATTTCTTTTGCAAGAATCCGTGCAGTCTTTACGCTTTTTGCACCTGTTACGGTACATTCGATCAAGCGGCTTGCACCTTCTCCGTCAGCGGCAATTTTCATTGCCATAATTTTATTGAGAGAATTCAGTGCATGAAGGAATTTTTCGTAGTTTTTTCCTGATGACTTTATTTTTTTGTTTCCTGCCATTCCGTTTGCAAGGATTGTCAGAGTATCATTTGTACTTGTATCGCCGTCAACGGAAACGCAGTTGTAAGTTCCGAGGATTGATTCGTGAAGGGCTTTTGAAAGCATTTTTCGCGAAATACTGCAGTCTGTCGTAATGAAGCCGAGCATCGTTCCCATATTGATGTGAATCATTCCAGAACCCTTGCACATCGTTCCAATCGTGACAGTCTTTCCGTCAAGTTCAAACTGAACTGCACACTCTTTGTTCTGAGTATCTGTCGTCATTATTCCGATGCTTGCATCTGTGTGGCCTTCTTTTGAA
This sequence comes from Treponema sp., assembly GCA_051883255.1. Taxonomy (GTDB): domain Bacteria; phylum Spirochaetota; class Spirochaetia; order Treponematales; family Treponemataceae; genus Treponema_D. Next base: position 157,312 of record JBJETJ010000083.1, on the reverse strand, counting down.
AGTGCGCTTTTGAGGTTTCCGATGTTCTGCTCGATTTTTTCAACGGGAACCTGCTGGCCGATAATTCCTGTCGAGCAGACAATTACGTCGTCAGGCGAAATTCCCAGAGCCGTTGCAGTACATTCTGCCATTCTTCTTGCAGTTTCTGCGCCCTGCTTTCCGGTACAGGCATTTGCATAGCCTACATTGACGATTGCCGCCTGAGCCTTTCCGTCTGAAAGAATTTTCTGAGTATATTTTACGCTTTCTGCCTTTACGCGGTTGGAAGTAAAAACGCCTGCGGCATTGCACAATTTTTCTGAATAAACCAAAGCCGTGTCATTTTTTTCCCTGCCTGCCTTAATTCCGCAATGAAAGCCTGAAGCAGAAAAACCCTGAGGAGCAGTTATTCCGCCTGCTATAAATTTAATTTCATCCTGCATATCATGCACTCCTGCATTTTTTCTTTGTTTTGCCATAGAAAATCTATAAATATGCACCAAATATACAGTTTTACGTATATTTATGCAATAGTTTTTTGTAAATATTCACTTTGAAGTTGAAAATAAATCGATAAACTGATATATTTTACAGGAAAATAATTTTTTAATTAACAGAATATCAGGAAAAAAACAGATGACAAAAAATTCAACTGCCGTTCAGAATGACGACGAAAACTGGGATCTTGTCTTACAGCCAAAAGAAAAATTTTTAGATTCAAAGCATATCCGTGAATTAATAAGATACAGGGATCTTGTCTACCTTTTTATAAAGAGGGATTTCATAACACAATACAAGCAGACGATTTTAGGTCCGTTATGGTACATAGTCCAGCCGCTTGTAACGACAGTTGCCTACACTTTCGTTTTCGGAAAGCTTGCAAACATTGCAACTGACGAAATTCCGTACATTCTTTTCTATTTTGCAGGAACTATGCTCTGGACGTATTTTTCTGGCGTATTGAATTCGGCTTCGGCAATATTTACGAGCAATTCGGGAATCTTCGGAAAAGTATATTTTCCGCGACTGACAGTTCCGATTTCGACGACTGTCGGACAGATGATAAAACTCGGATTGCAGTTTATGTGCCTTCTTGTCTTTTATTTTTATTTTCTGATTAGAGGCGCTCCGATTCATCCGTCCTGGAAAGTATGTCTTTTTCCGCTTCTGGTTTTATGGATAGGATTTTTGGGCTGCGGTCTCGGGATGATTATTTCTTCGCTTACGACAAAGTACAGGGATTTGAACCAGCTTTTAGGATTCGGACTTCAGCTTGCGATGTACGCAACTCCGATTGTCTATCCGCTTTCACAAGCACCTGAAAAATTCAAATGGTTTTTCTATGTAAATCCGATGAGCGCTCCGATTGAACTTTTCAGAATCTGGTTTTATGGGGCAGGAAACGTTCCGCCTCTTATGACTCTGGTAAGCCTTGGAATTACGGCAGTTTCTTTTTTCTTCGGCTTGATTCTGTTCAACAAAAACGAAAGGACTTTCGTAGACGTAATTTAGTTTTTTCAAAACGAAGCTTTGCCTGCGTTTGGTTCAGCTTTTTGTGCAGGCAGGAGAATTTTATGGCGTTTTTATATTATCTTTCAAACCTGCCTTTTGAATTTGCAGTTGATGTCTGTGCAAAAATAAATTCGGCTTTGAAACTGCGTCCTTCGAGCAGGCCGTTTCTTTCGGGAGATACTTACCGTAAACTTGCCGATTTTATTTTTGACGAAACTTATTTGTGCAGTGCAGACGAAATCAACTGTTTTAAAAAATCAAAAATTGATGAACAGAGAAAAGCGCCGCTTGTTTTTGTAAGTTCCTGGAAACTTGAAAAATTTTACGATGACGTTCTTTCAAAAATAAAAATTCCGTTTGTACTTCTGACACATCAGGGCGACGTAAACATTCAGACTGAATTCCACAAAAAAATCATGCAGAACAAAAACGTCATTCACTGGTTTGCCCAGAACTGCCTTTTGACTTCCAGAAAAATCACGCCGCTTCCGATAGGGCTTGAAGACAGATGGCGGCATAATGCAGGCGCACTTCATGATTTTAAAAATTCAAAATACCGCAATAATCCCAAACAGGCAAAAATAATTTTCGGTTTTTCAATAAACACAAACCCCGAAAGCCGCGCGCCATGCTATATGGCACTGTGCAAAAATAAAAATGCCCAGCCGATTTACAAGGCACCGAGCGCGCATCTTTACAGGCGCAAGCTTTCAAAATATATGTTCGTTGCAAGCCCTGCAGGAAACGGACTTGACTGCCACAGAACATGGGAAGCAATTTATCTTGGCGTTGTCCCTGTCGTAGAAAACAATTCAATGAACAGGTATTTTAAAAAACTCGGGCTTCCGATGATTTTAATTGACAAAGGCAAATGGAATGAACTTGAAAACTGGACTCCTGCCCTGATGGAAAAAAAGTTCAGTGAAGAACAGAAAAAAGCAGATTTAAAAGCCGTGTATCTTGATTACTGGATTGACCAGATGAATCAGTATTTAAAATAGCAGTCTTTATCCTGATGAACTAAAAAAAACTGTCGTCCTGATTTGTTTCAGAATGACAGCTTTTTTATTCAAGATTTAATACAAACCTTAAAGCATTGACCCAGCGCAGGCGCTAGCAGATTTCGTAAATCCAGCCGGCAGGAGCTTCAAGCCTTCCCATCTGGATTCCGGTCAAAGTGTCGTACAGTTTTTTGAGAACAGGTCCAAAATCATTCATTCCGCTTGGAAGGCAGATTTCTTTTCCGTGGTCAACGATTTTTCCGATCGGCGAAATTACTGCCGCAGTTCCGCAAAGACCACATTCTGTAAAGTCAGGCAGTTCGTCTTTATTGATTTTACGTTCTTCAACTTCAAGTCCGAGGTACTGTTTTGCAACGTCTACTAAAGAACGCCTTGTTATTGACGGAAGGATACTGTCCGATTTAGGCGTTACGATTTTATTGTCTTTTGTTACAAAGAGAATGTTTGCGCCGCCTGTTTCTTCGATGTATGTATGAGTTTTCGGGTCAAGATACATATTTTCGTCAAAGCCGTTTTTGTGGGCATCTACGATATTGTGAAGGCTCATTGCATAGTTCAGCCCTGCCTTTATGTCGCCTGTTCCGTGAGGAGCGGCTCTGTCAAGGTCAGAAATGCGTACTGTAATCGGATGAGCGCCGCCTTTAAAATAAGGTCCTACAGGAGTTCCGAAAAGCCTGAACTGATATTCTTCGGCTGGCTTTACGCCGATTACGGAACTTGAACCGAACATATACGGCCTTAAATAAAAAGTTGCACCGCTTCCGTAAGGAGGAACCCAGCTTGCATTTGCTTTTACGACTTGAGAAACGGCATCAATAAACCGTTCCTTTGGCAATACAGGCATTTCAAGGCGGGCACAAGTTGTTGCCATACGTTCAGCATTTAAATCCGGACGGAAAGTAACAATCTTGCCTTGTTCTGTAGTATAGGCTTTAAGACCTTCAAAACAAGTCTGGGCATATTGCAGGACACCGGCACACTCAGAAATACTGACAGTTGCATCATCTGTAAGAACTCCGTTGTCCCAGGCGCCGTCTTTAAAATTCGTAACGTAGCGCTTGTCTGTCTTTACATAGGCAAATCCTAAACTGCCCCAATCAAGATTTTGTTTTTCCATATTTTATTCCTCCAGCTTAAAAAAATAAGCAGAAAATTAAGAAAGTGCTGATTAACACTTGAAGCGATTACTCAGCACTTCCCGTCAAATTGCCGTAAGTCATTGACTTACGGACAATTTGCAACATTCAAGGTTAACATAGAAAAATCCTCAGTAGGATTTTTCTGTGTTTCCTTAATTTTATAAGAGCATTATATAACAAAATCAATTCATTTTACAATCATTTTAAAGTACTACTTTAAAAATTAAGCAAAATTTAATTTAAAATATGTTACCTGCATGAAATTTTCATTATTTCAAGCGCGCCTTCAATCGTGATTTTTTCGCCCGGTTTTACGGCAATCAAATCTTCTTTTGAAAGTTCAAATTTCTGACCGTCAGAATTTTTTACAGTTCCGCTTCCGTCAAGAACAAAAACAAGCTGCCAGTCTTTTGCAACGGAAGTTTTTGCAGGAACTAAAAAGCTGTATCCGCCTTTTACGGAAATTTTTTCAAGCGAAAAATATTCGCACTCAAAACTTTCGTTAAACGGAGCAACCGGCAAAAGCCTGTCCTCTTTTATTACGTCAAGCCCTTTTTCAATGTGAACTTCGCGCGGACGGCCCCAGTCATACAGGCGGTAAGTCAAATCGCACGACTGCTGGACTTCAAGAAGCCTAAGCCCGCCGCCGATTGCATGCACTGTCCCTGCAGGAATAAAAACAAAATCGCCTTTTTTTACAGGAACTGTATTTAAATAATTTTCAAGCGTATTGTTTTTTATTGCAAGAGCAAGTTCTTCTTTTGAAAATTTTTGAGATGAGTGTTTCAAACCGAAAACAAGTTTTGCATCAGGAGCTGCATCTAAAACATACCAGCATTCAGTCTTTCCCCGGTTCCCCTCGCCTTCAAGGCGGACTGCATCATTGTCATCAGGGTGAACCTGTACTGACAGGGATTCATTTGCCTGAATGACTTTTACAAGCAAAGGAAAGTCTTTGCCACATTCTTTTACGAATTCTTCGTGAGGCAGATTAGGATGAACTGAAGCAATCCAGTTTTCGTAGCCCCATACTTTTTCTGATTTTATAGGATTGAGTTTTAACATATTCTATTTTTCCCACAGTTTTTCAGGATAATAATTTGACTTGATTTTATCTGCGATTTCCTGCTTTACAAGTTCCCTGTCTTCAGGATAAGTCATACCGAACCAGCTTTCAGAAGAAGTAAAGAATTTTATTTTTCCTTCGCCGTTTTTAACGATGTCGCTTGCGGCAACAGGAAGGAGTGCTTCCTGTTTTTCCGTAAAAAGACCTGTTTTTCTGAAATTATCCCAATACTCATGGAAGCCTTCAAATGCTTTCGGCGAAAAACCAAAAAGATTCATGCTTACCCATTCGTTTCCTGTCATATTGATTTTTTTACCGTCAAGTTCGCTGACGATGCCGTCACCTTCGTAACTGATTTTTGTATTTTCGACGATTGAATCAAGATATCCGTCTTTTACAGTACATACACCGCGCGAAACTGAACCGCTTTTGCTCATTGTCTTTCCGAGAACGTAGCCTACCATTGCATGTTCTGTCGAATCGTTTGAAATACCTGAAAGATATTTTCCGAGCGTTTCAAATGCTTCCCTTCCGTAATAGTCATCAGAATTTATTACCGCAAAAGGCGCTTTTATTTTTTCTTCGGCACATAAAACGGCGTGAATCGTTCCCCAGGGTTTTTTGCGTTCAGCAGTTTTTGAAATTTCATCCTGCGTCAAAAGGCTTTCCCTTGACTGGAAAACATAGTCAGCATCAAAATTTGCTGCAATCCTGTCAAAAAGCTTTGCACGGAAATCTGCTTCAATATCTTTTCTGATTATAAAAACAACATTTCCGAATCCGCTTTTTTTAGCATCAAAATTTGCAAAGTCAAGCAGACATTCACCGTTTTTTCCTACAGAATCTATCTGTTTTACGCCGCCATAACGGCTTCCCATTCCGGCAGCCAAAACTAAAAGAGTTGGTTTCATTAAAATTCTCCCGTTTTTTATTTATTTAGAAAATATTATACCATTTGCACTATAAAAACAATATGCCAAAAACAGCCCCGGCAAAAATAAGTGCTATCGGACTGATTTTAGTCAAAAACAAAAGTGCAACGCTGATTAAATAGAAAACGACCTGTTTCCATTTAAAGATTTCTGCAAAAGAAGGCAGTTTTGAAATAGAAGAAATTGAAGAAAGGTTTAAATTTATGTTCAGCAGGGCAACTTCAAAAACCTGCAATGCGGCAACTAAAATCAGTCCGCTTGTTGCAGGTCTTAGTGTCGAAAAGGCGGCCTTTACAAGCGGCTTTTCCTGAAATTTCGTAAACAGTTTTGCAATAATCAGAATACAGATTATGCTCGGCAGGATTTCGCCCAGTGTCGTAACACAGCCGCCTAAAACGCCGTAAAACTGGTTTCCGATGTAGGTTGCCATATTTACGCCTATCGGGCCGGGAGTGCTTTCTGAAATTGCAATCATATTGACGAATAATTCAGAAGAAATCAAACCCCTGTCGACAATCAGCTGTTTCATGAGCGTAATTGCAACAAGTCCGCCGCCGATAGTAAAAAGTCCGATGTAGAAAAAAATAAAGAAAAGTTCAAGAAGTGACGGCGCGTTCATTTGTGACCTCCGCTTTTTTTCGTTCCGCATAATTTTGAAAAATAAAAAATAATTATGCCAAGAAATGCACTTGAAAAAATAACGATGAACGCAGGAACGTTAAAAAAGAAAACGCATGCAAACGAAGCAAAAAACAGGACAAGCCCCAGCACGTTTTTTATTGTCTTTTTTACAAAATTAACGCACGCATACGTAAGGTTTGCCGCAACGGCAGCATTAATGCCTGTCAGCGCTTTTCTTATCATGGAAAATTCGTTAATCGAATCAATAAGGCGCGCTATAACGGAAATGATTATGACAGACGGCATTACGATTCCGACTGTCGCAGTAATTCCGCCTGTAACGCCTGAAAGCTTGTGTCCGCAGAAAGTTGCCACGTTGACGGCAATTATTCCCGGAGTAGACTGTCCTATCGCAAAATAGTCAATCAGTTCGTCAGATTCAATCCACTTCTTTTTTACGACTAATTCGCGCTCAAGAATAGGAAGCATTGCAAGACCGCCTCCGAAAGTAACGATTCCGATTTTAAAAAAAGTTACGAAAATATCAAGAAGTAATTTTAATTTTGTTCCGTTCAATCTGTCTTTCATAATTCCGCTGTCTATTTTTTTTCGTACGGTGAAGTCTGAAAATACTGTTCGTGATTAAAAAACAAATCGTCGTCCTGATTATTCCTTACATCATAATTGCGGTATTTATGAGGCGTCATTCCCTTGTATTTTTTAAATATCTTTATGAAATAACTGAAATCATTAAAACCGCAGTTATATGCAATGTTTATGAGGGAATCATCGCTGTTGCGAAGCAGAGTGCACGACTGGTCAATCCTGTAAGCATTTAAATATTCAATCGGCGTTCTGTGGGTCATCTCCCTGAACACGCGGCAAAAATATTTAGGGCTCATTCCGGCTTTGTCTGCCATGTCATCAAGCGACAGTTCTTTATTGTAATTTTCTGAAATTAAATTTAAAACGGCTTTTAGCTGTTCCGTGCGGATTTTGTTTTTATCGAGGACTTTTTCATCTTCGGAATAAAGCTTTTCTTTTTTTATGTACGCAAAAAGACACAAAAGCCGTCCTACGGTAAAAAGTTCAAAGCCGGGCTCTTTGTTTTTCATAAATTCAAAAATGCTGTCGACTTCTTTTTTTACGAAGGAATCATTTATGGTAATTTTTTTGTTCAATATTACCCTGTGTTCTGCAATGTCATTTAAGAATGAATTGTGAAGAAAATTTTTCGTCCTTATGAGGTTAAAATCAAAAACAAGAGATTCGTATTTGCAAGGTTCAATTTTTTCGTCATCGCCGTGAAGGACGCCGTCCTGAATAATAAAATATTCATCTTCGTTCAGGACAGTTTTCTTTCCGCCCCAGAATAAATTATAATGTCCTTCTACAACATGAATAAACTCGTAATCAAGATGCCAGTGAACGGGAAGATTATAAAGTGAAGAGGACGTATTGTTCCAGTAATACTGAATCGGAAAAAACGCAGTTCCGCGCTGAACAACTTCTTTCTTTTTTGCATCAATCATAAAAGCATTATAAAATGTAATCAGCAATTTTACAAGACTTTTTTTGTGAAAATAATTATATTTATTCCAACAAAATAACAAGATTTGTTAAAAAACAGATACTATACTTTTATAAAACAGGCTGAAAAGGCATTTCAGGCTGAAAGAACCATAAATCAAGGCTCAGGCTTAAAATTCTGCCGGGCTTTAACGGAGTTTTTATGATATCAAAATATACTTTTGGAAAACCTTTTGATGCAGAGTCTGTCGTAATCGACGTACCCAAAACGGCAGGCAGCGTTCCGTTCGGGACAGTTTCTGCAGGAAAGGCTTTTAAATGGGAATATGATTTAAAACAAGGCGACATCGTTTACGGACTCGGTCAGACAATGAAAGGAATAAATTTAAGGGGAAGCCGGTTTGTAAACTGGTGTCTTGACCAGCCGAATCAGGAAGAAGATACGGAAAGCCTTTACGGAGCGCACAACTTTATAATCGTATTCGGAAAAGAAACTTTCGCATTGTTTTTTGACTATCCGGGAGAAATGGAATTTGACATCGGCTTTACATTAAAAGACAAGCTCACTGTAACTGCGGCAAAAAAAAGCCTGAATGTTTTTGTCATCACTCCTGAAAAAAAATCTGAAAGCCTTAAAAATTTGATTTATCAGTTCAGGGAACTGACGGGAAAAAATTACATTCCGCCTGAATGGGCGTTCGGTTTCATGCAGAGCCGCTGGGGATATAAAACAAAAAAAGACATTGACGAAGTAATCCGCAGATACAGGGAAAACGGAATACCGCTTGATTCAGTCTGCCTCGACATCGATTATATGGACAATTACAAAGACTTTACTGTCGACGAAAAAAAGTTTCCTAAATTTTCAGCATATACGAAAAAGCTTGCAGAGGACGGAATCCGGCTTGTTCCGATTATCGATGCAGGCGTAAAAAAAGAGGACGGCTATGAAATATACGATGAAGGAAAAAAATACTTCTGCACTGACAAAGACGGAAAGCCTTTTATTGCTGGAGTATGGCCCGGAGATGCCTGCTTCCCTGATTTTTTGAACGAAGACGCACGAAAATTTTTCGGTTCAAAATATAAAAAACTCACTGATGCAGGAATCGACGGTTTCTGGAACGATATGAACGAGCCTGCAATGTTCTATTCAAAAACAAGCCTTGAAAAAGTTTTTGAAGAACTTGAAAAATACAGAGGAAAACAGCTTGACGTAAAATCATTTTTTGAGTTTACGCCGCTTTCGACATATTCCTTTAACAGAAAAGACGACACTGAACTTTTTTATCACAAAGTTCCTGCAAAAAAAGCAGGCGACTTTGCATCAACAAAACCTGACAAAGACGGAAACGTTCTCGTTCAGAACAGAAGCGTGCACAATGTTTTCGGCTATAATATGACGCGCGCCGCACAGGAAAATTTCCTCTCCGAAAACCCTGAAAAACGACGCCTTCTTTTTTCAAGAAGTTCTTTTATCGGCGCGCACCGTTACGGCGGAATCTGGACAGGCGACAATCATTCTTACTGGTCAAATATCCTCGTAAGCCTTCACATGATGGCAGGCCTCAACATGACAGGATTTTTGTTTACGGGAAGCGACATAGGCGGATTTAATGCAGACGTAAGCCGTGACCTGCTTTTGCGCTGGACTGCCTTTGGAATTTTTACGCCGCTTTTCAGAAACCACAGCGCAGACGGAACACGCCGTCAGGAATATTACAATTTTGAAAACGTCAGGGATTTCAAGAGCATGATTGATTTGCGCTATGCACTTATTCCATACCTTTACAGTGAATTCGTAAAGGCAAGCGTAAACAACGGAATGTATTTCAGGCCGCTGTCGTTTGACTATCAGAATGACATTCGCGCAGTAAATACGGAAGACCAGATTATGCTCGGCGATGCACTGATGATTGCGCCTGTATATGTTCAGAATGCAGTCGGACGGCACGTTTACCTTCCTGAAGATATGCTTATGGTGGAATGGAAAAATTCAAAAATTTCATCTGAAAAACTGCTTCCAAAAGGAGATCATTTTGTAAACGTTCCGCTTGAATCTGTCATCTTCTTTATAAAAAAAGGAAAAATCGTTCCTATGGCAAAACCTGCACTCAACACAAAAGACATCAGCACAAAAAAACTGATGCCAGTCGGCGATGCGCCCAAAGGAACTGTCTACGAACTTTACGAAGACGACGGCATTACGACAGACATTTCGCTTAAAAATTCCATAAGAAAAATAGAAAAATAGAAAAATAGAAAAATAAAAAAGTAAAAACGCAGAAAATGCAGGCAACTTAAGCCTGCAAAAAAAAGGCTGTCCTTTTGTGAAGCATTAAAACTTCAGGGACAGCCGTTTTTTTTGCCGGAAGATTTTACAGATTTCTTCCGTAAAGGTCAGAAAGGAATTTTAATTCTTCTGCCTTTTCGTCAGTCAGAAGGTCTGTGTCAAACCGCCATTTCCAGTTTTTGCCGACCGTACTCGGTTCGTTCATGCGGCCTTCGTTGCCGATTGCAAAAATATCCTGCAATGGGAATACTGCCATATTTGCACTTGAAGCCATTGCAGACTTTATCAGAAGAGGACAAAGTTCTTTTTTATTGCTCATTTCGCGGGCATCTTTTTCAGAAAATTTGCGGCCGGTAACGTATTCGGCAACGATTTTTACGGCAGAATCAGGCGCATTGTCAAGCCAGCCCTGCATAGTATCGTTATCATGAGTTCCCGTATATACAACGCAATTCTGATTGTACATGTGCGGAAGGAAAGCGTTTACCATGCCTTCTTTTCCAGCTTCTCCCGGATCAAAAGCAAACTGAAGGACTTTCATTCCCGGGAAATTAAAATCATCACGCAATGCGCGAACGCCGTCAGTAATTACGCCAAGGTCTTCTGCAATCAGCGGAAGTTTTCCGAGCTGCCTGTTTATTGCGTTAAACAAATCATGTTTAGGGCCGTCAATCCAGGCACCGTTTATTGCAGTGTCCTGCCCGAACGGAATTGACCAGTATGCTTCAAAACCCCTGAAATGGTCGATTCTTACATAATCAACAAGCTTGAGCATGTGAGAAATACGGTTTACCCACCAGAAGTAATCTGTCTTTTTCATTGCGTCCCAGTCATAAAGAGGATTTCCCCAGAGCTGACCTGTAGCACTGAAATAATCAGGCGGAACTCCTGCAACCTGTTTCGGAACGCCGTCTTTATCAAGCTGGAACAAAGACTGGTTTGCCCATACATCAGAAGAATCAGCGGCAACAAAAATAGGAATGTCACCGATAATTGAAATTCCGCGTTCGTTTGCATATTTTTTAAGGGAAGTCCACTGGTCAAAAAAGAAAAACTGAATTACTTTTATGATTTCGATTTCCTGCGTATGTTCAGCGTTCCATTTTGAAACGCTTGCAGGATTGCATGAACTTAAATCTTTCGGCCAGTAATTGAACCAGACTGTTTTTATTCCTTCAAGTTTTTCGTCCTGTGCTTTTTTATCATAGAAAGATTTTATGCTCATAAAATTTGCATAATTGTCAAGCCAGGCAGAATTATCATTTTTAAAAGCTTCGTAAGCTACCCTGTCCTCTTTTGAACAGTTTGCCAGAAACCATTTTGCACATTCATTTAAAACAGGAAGTTTCCACCATACGACACTTCCAAAATCAACAGGACCTTCGTTTTTTATGTAATCAGCAGGTTCAATCAATTCCTTTGCTGCCCTGTTGCTTTTTACAAGAGAATCTAAATCTATCATTAAAGGATTTCCGGCAAAAGTACTGAACGAAGCATAAGGAGAATCTCCGTATCCTGTAGGACCAAGAGGAAGAATCTGCCATAAAGACTGATTTGCTTTTTTTAACCAATCAACGAACTTATAAGCCTTTTCGCCGATAGTTCCGATTCCAGGAGTTCCCGAAAAAGATGTCGGGTGCATTAAAATTCCACTAAAACGATTTGTTTTCATAATAAAATATTTTACCACCAAGATATAAAAATGTAAATATTTTCACCTGTTTACAAAGTAAAATAGTGAATTTTGGAAATTTTTGTAAGAAAATTATTATATTTTGAACTTCAACTTACGAGGTTCAAAAAAAGCGCGTGCGCATCGATTCCGTTGATAAAAGACCCTTCAGGATAAATCGCAAGCGTATTTTCGCGGCCGCATTCAAGATGACGGGACGTAATTCCGTGCTTGATTGAAATGTCGGCTTCAAGCAATGCTGAGGCATGATCGCAGAGCCTTACGAGTTTTCCGTCAACAGGATTAAACTCATCTTTGTTGTAGACCGAGTTCAACTGTTCAAACGAAACGTGCGTAACTTTGCCGTCAAGAATTATCCTGTTTTCAAATTCATCGCTTGTAAAATATTTAAGTTCGTCGACGTAAAAATCTTCCATGAGCGGCACAAGTTCCTTGCTGACGATTTCGTCTTCGATATGCTTTACGATACTCGGAAGTTCGTCAGTTGCCTGCTTCACGGGACTTATGATGTCGCGCGTTACGGCTTCTGGCAAATCGTGAAAAAGCGCACTGAAAAAATTATTGAAAATTCGTTTTTCAGAAAAAGATGTCTTTGTTTCGCGGCTAAGCAAAAACTGCATGACTGCAACAAAATAACTGTGTCCAAGAACGCTCGTATTTGGAATGCGCGGAGTCTGGTTCCACCGGCGCTGGAAACGGAGCTGTTCGATTTTCAAAAGGAATTCGTAAGGGCGCTGTTTTGTCATCAATAACTGAAGTCCGCGCAAATCAAGAAATTTCTGTATGTCATGATTCAGTTCCTGCTCGACTTTTGAAAGGCGCATAGTTTCGTTTACAGGTTTTATCATTTCAAGTTCGCGGATAGTCGAATATTTATGAGCCGCCTGATAAACGTGAAAAGTAAGCCTGTCTTTTTCTAGAACCGGAATAGAACCGGCTTTCTGTCCGACGTAAATAGTGAACGCACTGAAAAGGCTGTCATCGTTTATCATATTTTTGTACTGGTTTAAAACCCATTCATTCAGGCGCATATATTCAGACGGATATTCCTGCTTTATCAGAGCCTGAACTGTTGCCTTTATGTCGCACAGGGCAATTTTTTTAAGCAGATCAAAAAACGATGCGTTTATAATCCAGCTCCAGTTGATTTTGTGCCCTGCATTTTCTTCAAACTTTCCGAGAATATATGCCAGAACCATTTTCTCTGCGGCTTTGTCCATTTCGATTAAATCAAAAGGACGGATCAAATCATTCCACCGTTCAATAGAAAAAGCTTCAAAAATTTTTAAAACAAGTTTTTTATCAAGCATTGTAAAACCGCCGTTTTGCCGTTTATTTTATTTGTCTTTTGCAGAAAGCCCTGCAGGAGCAACACCTGCTTTTTTTGCCTCTGAATATTCAGTGTAAATTTTTATTTTTCCTGCAATAATATTCTGCTTTATTTTTTCAACCTGATGAATTACAGCCGGAGTCAGTTCCGGATTTGATTTTGAAAAATCAACGCCTTTGTCTTTTAACGAAAGCGTAATGACACCAGATTTAAAGGAATTTTCACCCGTACATTTTAATGCAGTTATGGCAGCAACATCAACTCTTTTTACCATTGAAGTAAGGACGGCAGACTTCGTTCCTGAATAAAGCCCTTCTTCGTACTGGTCAGAGTCAACGCCTATTGCCCAGACGTTTTCACCTGCAAGGCGCTTTTGTTTTGCCGCAGAAAAAACTGCATAAACGCCCGTATCAAACCACTGCTCTGCTTTTTCGCGTGCAAGAAGGGGCTTGTTCCAGCTGTCAGTGTAAAAATCGACGACAGAAGCATTAGGCAAAACTGATTTTATTCCCTGAATATAACCCATTTCAAATTTCGTAATGAGGCTTCCGGGAATTCCTCCGATAAAACCGAATTTTGCATTTGTAATGCCGTCAAGTTTTGCCTGCAATGCACAGAGAGCGCCGACAAGATAAGCGCCTTCTTCTTCGTGAAAAACAAAGTTCATTACGTTTTCTTTTTTTACGTCAGAAGAATCTATGACTGCAAATTTCTGTCCGGGAAATTCGTCTGCAACAAGACTTATGCTTTCTGAAAAGCCAAAGCCTGGCACAATTATTAAATCATATCCTTTCTGACAGGCTTCTTTTAAAACAGGAACATAGTCGTCTTTTGTTCCGCACGGCGTTACGGTATAAAGAATGTCCCTGCTTTTCTGATTATTCCAGCTTTCGTTGTAAAAACTTAAGATTCCATTCCAGATGGCAAAATTGAAAGATTTGTCGTCAATTCCTGCATAGTCAGTAATCAGATTGACAGTAATTTTCGGACTTTCTGAATAACACGCTACTGACATCGTCAAAAGAACAAGTACGGCAAAAGACAGAAACTTTTTCATTTTATTCCTTACATGCTGAACGGCTTGAAAAACAGGTCTTCTAATTGCTCTTGCCCTGCTTCTGATCAGATTCCATAAGCTTTTTCCAGGTTATTGCCTTTTTCTTGATTTCTTCGGCTTCTTCACTGTTTCCGAGCGCAATGGAAATGCGGCGGTTTGCAAGCAGAAAGTTTATTCCGGCATTTATATCGTCTATACGCCTTGTCGAAAGTTCATATCTGTCGCGGTAAGCAGTTGCAGAATCGTCAAGAAGTTTTTTCAAAAGCCTTATATATAAAACTGTAGTATCATAGTCAGAAGAATTCGGATCAAAATAATCTTTTACGGCAGATTTCATGTCAAGCAGATTTTTTGCAACTACAGAAAAACGTCCCTGAAGTTCAACAAAAGACCACTTCCATTTACTGTTGTCGCCGAAACCGTCAATTACCATTTGAATGGCAAGCCCGAGTTTCTGGACGAGCATATACCGCTTTTGAATCGGAACGTTTGCAATCGCCGCCATTTCGTCTGCAAGTTCTGAATATGCAACGTTAATCGAATTCGTTACGATTTCTTCAAGATAGATTATTGCCTTATAAAGCATTTTCCGGGCATCGTTCAGGGCATCGTTATTTTTTACTTCCATTATTTTAAGGGAACTTCCGTTTATGGCAATGTACAAAGTTGCAACATATATCATTTCTTCTGCAAGAGTGAGTTTTTTATAAGGTGCATCGCCCGGACTTGATTTTAATACAGAAAGAATATTTTTTTCTTTTTCGAGAGATTCTTCAATCCGCTTTTTATAACAGTCTGCTTCCCGACGAAACTGCTCGCGACTTTCTTCCGTAATTTTAGCCATATAGATTCCCCCGTATAATTAACATTCAAAAAATTTTCACGAAAATTTTTCAAGCATTGCTTTTGCATGACCTAAAGATTCAGCACTTGCAGCATCGCCTGAAAGCATGCGGGCAATTTCTGCAACGCGGGCATCTCCTTCTATCGGAGTAACAGAAGTGCTGGTCATTTCATTGTTCACGCCTTTCTGAATCTTAATCTGATTATCGGCATAAACTGCAATGCTCGCGAGATGCGTTATACAGAAAATCTGTCTGTTTTTTGCAAGTTTTTTGATATGACTGCCGACGCTGACTGCAACTTCGCCGCCTATTCCTGTGTCGATTTCATCAAAAATCATCGTCGGAACAGAATCGCCTTCTGCAAAAACAGTTTTCAATGCAAGCATTACGCGCGAAAGTTCACCGCCGGAAGCAATTTTTGAAAGCGGCAAAAGCGGAGAACCGGGATTTGCGCTTATTAAAAATTCGATATTGTCAAGACCGTAAGGCCCGCATTTTTGAATTACCTCAGTTCCGGGCTTTTCCTGAATGTTTACGGAAAATTTAGTTCCTGACATTCCGAGTTTTGAAAGGATTTCTTCTACGCACGAAGCCATTTTGCCGGCAGATTCCATTCGCCTTGCAGAAATTTCTTTTGCGGCTTTATAGACTTCTTTTTCAAGGGCAGAAACTTCGTTCTGGAGATTTGCAATGTTTTCTTCAGAATTCTGCAAAGAATCAAGCTCGGCTTTTGAATTTTCAAGATAATCAAAAATTTCTTTTAACGGCGCGTTTATGTTTGACGCATACTTTTTTTTGAGGTTATAAATAAGGCTTAACCTCTCCTGAACAAAAGCAAGCCTTTCCGGGTCAAAAACAAGACTTCGCGAATAATTTTTTACTTCTTCTGCAATGTCTGAAATTTCATAAAACACATTTTCAATTCTGGAATCGAGCGCCTTAAGGGAATTATCAAGATTGCATGCCTTTTCTGACGAAACACGGAGCTTTTTACACAACCCTGCAATTCCTGAATTTTCTGCAGAATCTAGAAGCTCGGAAAGATTTTCTACTTCCGTGTACAGTTTTTCAAAAGAAGAAAGTTTTGCCTGTTCAGCTTCAAGTTCAGTATCTTCATTCTGCTTTAATTTTGCGTCTTCAATTTCCTTTACGGCAAAACTCAACAAATCGATTTTCTGATTTTTTTCTTTGTCAGAGGCAGCAAGAGAAGCAAGGAGCTTTCGCTTTTCAACTAAAAGTGAATACCTGAGCGTAAATCGTGCAACAGTTTCCGTAAGTCCTGAATATGAATCAAGGAATTTTCTGTGTTCGCTCACCTTCATCAAGGACTGGTGCTCGTGCTGTCCGTGAATGTCAACTAAAAACATACAGAAACTCTGCAAATCTGCCCTTGTTACGGGAACACCTGAAATCCAGGCAGCAGTCTTTCCGTTGTCGCGAATGTAACGGCGGATTATTACCCTGTCGTTTTCGCTTTCAATTCCGTGATTTAAAAGCCACTGTCGCGCAGTACGGGAGTCAAGTTCGCCGTCCTCTTTTTCCTGACATTCCATTTTGTCAAGAGGCGAAACAGGCGGAAGCAGAAAAGTGCCCGACACGCTTGCTTCCTGCATGCCTGACCTTATCTGTTCGACACCGGCTTTTCCGCCGAGCAGAAAAGAAAGCGCGCCAATCAAAATTGACTTACCGGCACCAGTTTCGCCAGACAGTACGGTGAATCCGTTTTTAAACTCTATGCTGACACTGTCAATCAGTGCAAAATTTTTTATCGTAAGGTCTTCAAGCATGAGGTCCTCCAGACCAGTTTAACTTAAACCGCAAGGCATCATAAAAATTGTCTTTAGAAGTTCCGGCAAGCAGTGCTTTTTTTTCAAGTTTCGTAATTTTTACAATATCGCTTTCAAAAAGCTCATAAGGCTTTTGTCCGTCAACTGTCAGATTGATAAAGCAGTCACGCGACGGCATTATTTTTATTGACAGTTCCGAATTAGAGTTCATTACGAGAGGCCTCATCGAAAGCGAAAAAGGATTTATCGGCGTCAAAACAAAAGCTTCGACTTCCGGGTCTACAATCGGACCTCCTGCTGATGCAGAATATGCAGTTGAACCTGTAGAAGTTGCAACTATCACTCCGTCAGCCTTGCACTCTCCCAGAGGAATGTCATTGCACGCAAGGTCAAGGTTTATGATTCTCGCAGTGAATTTTGAATTTACCACGATGTCGTTCAGACTGCACCCGGAAATTACTGACTTTCCGTCGCGGAAAACTTCAAACGACAAAAGGCTTCTTTTGTAAACAGGAATTTTTCCGTCTATAAAATCAGAAAGCAGGACTTTCCATTCATTTTTTTTAATTCCGGCAATAAACCCGAACTGTCCGAGGTTTACAGGGAAAACAGGAATTTCAAGATTTGCACAGCCGCGGCAGGCAAAAAGAACTGTTCCGTCACCGCCTAAAGTGATGACAAAATCATAACCGGCAAATGGATAAACGTCAGAAAAACCGTTAAACTCATAAACCGCAGAATAAATATTGCGTTTCTTCAGAAAAACCTGAATTTCTGCGGCGAGTTTCTGAGATTCTTCTTTATATGTATTGACTATAATCAGACAATTTTCCATTTTGCTCCAGAATAAAAATTATGGCAAAGTTACGAGAACTTTTGAAATCTTTTCAATTTGAGATTTTGAAAGCCGCGGATACAATGGAAACAAAGCCGTCCTCAAATACAAAGCCTTTGCGTTTTTACAGTTTGAATAATCGTAAGGGATTTTTTCTTCTTCAAGAAGATTCTCCTGCATTTTTTCAAGCAGTCCGATTATCGAATCTGAAAAAGCCGGACTGACTTCAATTTCTTTTTTTGCAGTATACTGCTTTACGTCTTTAAAACCGCTGTTTAAAACAACAGGAAAAGAATATGCAGTCGAGCCGTATTCAGCATCGCGGACAAAAGTCTTGTTTTTTCCTGCCATTATCGAACGGCTGAATAAATTGAAAATTTCTTTTCTGACAGTTTCATTACGCTTGAATTCCTTTATCTGAATAAAAGCAAGCGCCGCATTTATATCAGGAAGCATCTGTATCGAAGGAACGTTGTCAAGCAGCTGCTTTAAAACAGGCCATTCACGACGTCCTGCTGCCATAATGACTGCGCCTCCTCCTGCCGTAATTACATCATGTTCTTCAAGCGAACAGATTGCAAAAATTCCAAAACAGCCGGCTTTTTTGCCTTTTACTTCCTGCGGTTTTTCGTCATTCTGCGGAACGGGATTTTCTGCCTTTTCTGCTATCATAGCGCCGGCACTCTGCGAAACATCTTCTATAACAGGAATTCCAAGTGCATTTATTCCTTCAAAATCAGGAAGAATTCCAAGCGGTTCATGCAGAATCAAAAGACGTCCGCCGTTTTTAATGCCTTCTTCGACAATCAGCGGCGTTACACATGCCGTAAGCATATCAACATCAAGAATCAAAGGTTCATAACCGGCATCTTTTATCGCAAAAATCTGCCAGCCCGGCGCAAGGGCCGAAACCATTATTTTACTGTTTTTTTCAATTCCGCATGCACTGATTGCATATTTTAAAGCAACGTCAGGACTGCGCAAGGCAAATGCTCCTGCACAACCGAAAAATTCTTTTACGCTTTGAATTAAACGCGAATTAATTTCTCCCGGACCGATTTTTTCATCTACCATACAGGTAAGCACGGCATCCATTTCTCTTCTGCGAATAGTTGAACTAAAAGTCTGAATCATTTTTTACCTGATTTATTTTTTTATTTCATATCGATGATATTCTGCAATTCTTTTGCATCAAATAACTTTCTGATGTCGAGCATAATCAGGTACTGACCGTTTTCCTGTCTGATTACGCCCTGTATGTATTCTGTTCCGATTCCGCTTAACATCTGCGGCGGTGCTTTTACGTCCGAAGAATTAACGCTTACGACACGTGCAATCCTGTCAATGATTACACCGATTTTATTGCCGTCGATATTAAGAATCATAAAGCCGCCTTCAAATTCATTGTCATCATCGAGGTCTGCTTTTTTGAGTCTGAAACGTTTGTGCAGATTGATTACAGGAATAATCTCCCGTCTGAGATTAAAGATTCCTTCTACATAATAAGGAGCATTAGGTATAGGACGCACAGCCTGAATTTTTACGATTTCCTTAACATCCATAATGTCAACACCGTAAAGTTCTTCTCCCAGTTGAAAAGTAACCAAATGATACATTGAATCATCAGCTGCCATAAGTCCTCCAAAACATATAAACACAAGATAACTGTTATGTTTCAATTATAATTCTATTTTTGTTATTTGGCAAGCATCCGTTCTCACCCCGCCCGCCCCGGCAGATACCCTTTCCTGTCTTTGCCTGTTACAGACCTAATCAACCATAAACAATGATAATGCACAGACTTGTTCTGCGCCGTTTTTCTTCAGGACGCCTGCGCATTTTTCCATTGTCGCCCCTGTCGTAATGACATCATCAAGAATCAAAAAACGCTTTCCGCCTAACTGCACATTTTTTTTAAGAACATACGCTGAACCTGAAAAATTTTTGCGCTGTTCCCTGTTCAGAGTTTTCTGTTCTATGCTTGTAAGGCGCTCCAGAACAGGCAGAATTTTTATTCCATGCTTTTTTTTGAGAATCCGGCAAAGTTCGTCAATCTGATCCCAGCCTTTTATTTTCAGCTTGCCGGGTCTTACGGGAACAGGAACGATTCCGTCAAATTCAAATCCGAACTCAGTTTTTATCATCTGCAATGCCGTGTAAACGATTTCTGCAAAAAACGGAGAAAGCGTTCTCTGGTTTTCAGTTTTCCAGGCATAAAGAAGGTCTTTTAGCCACAGCCTGTATCTGGCAACAGGAAAAATAAAATCAAGGCTGCTTTTTTCTGTCTTTTTCCGGCATTCAGAGCAGAGTTCGATTTCGGAAACGAGGATTTTTCCGCATTTAGTGCACCGCCTTGAAGAAGAAAAACTTTCGATTTTTTTCACTCTTGACTGACAGCTTTTGCAGAGAGGAATCGCATAAGTTTTAGTTCCGCAGCAGATACAGGAAGAACCGCCTGTCAGAAACGAAAGGAAATTCTGAAATACCTCATAAATTTTTTCGATAAAAAATTCCATACATATATCATACGAAAGTTTATGAAAAATTCCTGCTTTATTAAAATTTATTAAAAAAATTACCTGCCGGAAAGCGTTTTTTTCCAGTTTGAAATGAGTGTCAGCGCATTCATCGGCGTTATATTGTTCAGGTCGCACGAAAGGATTTCATCAAGGATAATTTCTTCGTCGCTGAAAAGTCCGGGCGCTGCAAAAGTTCTTGAATCTATGCCTGATTTTTTGAGGCTTTCTGTTTCTTCGCAGGTGTCTTTGTCAGTTTTTTCTGAATTGTCCTGATTTTCAATTATTATGGGATGTTCTTTTGCCTTGTTCTGAATCTGCTCGAGAATGACATTTGCCCTGTCAATTACGCTCTGCGGAATTCCTGCAAGACCTGCAACGTGAATTCCGTATGAATTTTCGGCAGCACCTTCTTTTATTTTTCGCAGGAAAATGACAGTTCCGTCAGAATCTTTTACGTCCATACACAAAAGCTTCATCCGTTTATGTTCAAGGCGCGTAAGTTCATGATAATGCGTGGCAAACAAAGTCCTGCATTTGACAGTGTTCAAAATATATTCGCTTACAGCCCAGGCGATTGAAAGTCCGTCTTCTGTAGAAGTTCCGCGCCCTACTTCGTCCATAATTACAAGCGAACGGTTCGTACTCGATTTTAAAATCAGTGCAGTTTCTGTCATCTCGACTAAGAACGTAGACTCGCCGCGTGCAAGATTGTCAGAAGCACCGACACGGCAGAAAATTTTATCGACATATCCGATGACAGCTTTTTTTGCAGGAACAAACGAACCTGTCTGGGCAAGAAGTGCAATCAAAGCGCATTGCCTGAGGTAAGTTGATTTTCCTGCCATATTCGGCCCTGTAATAAGCCCGAAAGAAGTTTTTTCGTCCTGCGCGCAGATATCGATTTCGTTCGGGACAAATTCGCCTTTGGGAAGATGTTTTTCAACGACAGGATGGCGTGCTTCTTCTGCAAAAAAATCAAGGGAGTCATTTACTTCTGGCTTTACCCAGCGGTTCAGTACGGCGGCATGAGCAAATGAAGCAATGACGTCGACATACGAAATTTCACGGCTCAATTCCATTAAGTATGACACGAATTCCTGAAGCTTATGGCGAATTTCAAGGAACAAATCGCGTTCCGTTTCGATGATTTTTGACGAGGCGTTGTTCAGTTCCTGTTCAAGTTCCTGAAGGCGCTCTGTCGTGTATCGTTCTGCATTTAAAAGCGAACGGCGCAGGATAAAATGTTCAGGGACATTGCCGAGTTTTCCTTTTGTAACTTCAAGTACATAGCCTGAAGCAGTACTGTGCTTTATCTTTAAATTCTGAATTCCTGTCCGGGCTTTTTCTTCTTCAAGATAGTCATCAAGTATTTTTGTAAAATTAGACTGAATGTCATAATAATGGTCAAGTTCCTGTGACCAGCCGCGTTTTATAAGCCTTCCTTCCGTAAGTGAAGTTGAAGGGTCTTCGTGAATCGAATTGAAAACAAGCTCGGAAATAAATCTTGCATTGTCAAGCGAAAGCAGGGAAAAATCATAATCGTTTATTTTATTGCGCACTTCAATCCAGCTCTCAAGGCTCATGCGAAGTGCCTGCAAGTCTTTTGCATGCGCCCTGTCCATTGCAATTCTGCCTGCAAGACGTTCAACATCTAGAATTTTGGAAAGCGGCTCGCGGATTTGCCTGAGTAAATCTGCATTTTTAAAAAGGAGCTCGACGTGGCTCTGCCTTGCAGAAATCCGCTTTACGTCACGAAGCGGTGACAAAAGCCAGCTTCTGATAAGGCGGTTTCCCATTGAAGTAAGCGTAAAATTTACGCAGTCCAAAAGCGAATACTGGGTACTTCCGTCACGAAGGTTGTAAATGATTTCAAGATTTTTTCTGCTTGATTCATCAATGATTACGTATTCAGTGTCATGATAGACTTTTATGTTTTTTACATGCGGAATCTGAGTATTCGTCGTTT
The DNA here is from genome assembly GCA_051883255.1 of Treponema sp. Taxonomy (GTDB): domain Bacteria; phylum Spirochaetota; class Spirochaetia; order Treponematales; family Treponemataceae; genus Treponema_D. The sequence continues at coordinate 135,186 of JBJETJ010000083.1, read as the reverse complement.
TTTCAAGATATTCAAGAAGAAAACCGGCAGGGAGAATTTCAGCAGACTGTTCGGTAAGTCCGAATGAATTTAAATTTGCAGTCTTAAACTGTTCATTAAGTTTTTTGTATGCTGAGCCGGCATTAAAATGCCAGTCGGGGTAATACGAAACTGAAATCGAAGGATTCTGTTCAAGTGTTGATTTTATTACGGCATTTTCTTTTAGTGAAAGCGGCAAAAGAATTTCTTTTGGATTACAGCGCCCGAGTTCTTTCGGAAAAAAATCTGCAAGCGCAGAAACACTCCAGCTTGTCGCCTTAAACTCTGATGTCGTTACGTCGATATATGCAAAACCTGTTTTTCCGTGAGAAATGCAGAGGCTTGCCAGAAAACTGTTTGTATTCTGGTCAAGGAATTCAGAATCAAGCGCAGTTCCCGGGGTAATGATTTCCGTAACTTTTCTGTCAGTCAAACCGCCTGACTGCGCAATTTCTCCAATCTGTTCGCAGACGGCAACTTTTTTTCCCAGACGAAGCAGACGTGCTATATAAATTTTTGACGCATGAAAAGGAACTCCGCACATCGGATTTTCTCCTTTGTGCGTGAGCGTCAGATTTAAAAGACGAGAAACATTTATTGCATCATCGTTGAACATTTCGTAAAAGTCCCCTACTCTAAAAAAGAGGACTTCGTCAGGATGCTGCTGCTTTATTTTTACGTACTGTTCCATCAGCGGAGTCATACGCAGAGATTCCGCCATAAAATTATTTTTCCAGTTCCTTGATTACTTTATCTGTAATGTCAACTGTCTGGCTGTACCAGAGGATTGCGTTTTCGCCCTGCAGTGACAGTACCATGCTCAAGCCTTCGTTTTCTGCAACGCGCTTGATTGTCTTTGAAAGTTTAATGTAAAATTCATTTGATTCTGACAGAGTCTTTTTTAAGTTCTGAAGTTCAAGATTTTTTGCAGCAGTATAATCCCTCAAATAATCTGTCTTTTCTTTAATCTGTTTTGTATATGTGTTTGAACCGTCCGTATCGCCGATAGAATCACATTCATCTTTTTTTGCCTTTAAAGTACGGAGTTCCTGCGTACGCTTGTCAATTTCTGCCTGCATCTCTTTTTTCTTTGTTTCATAAGTTTTTATTGCAGACGATTTTCTGAAAAAGTGCTCGTATACTTTGTTCGTGTCTACGATTCCGAAATTCGTAATATGCTGCTGGGCAGACATCGCAGCCATAGAACAAATCAAAAGCGCAATGACAATAAAATTACGTTTAACAGTTTTCATAAGTTACCTCTAGTTTATAAAAATATTTTATTTGCTTACAAGATTAAATGAAAGCACGAATTTCATCGTATCTTTCCATTTTAATTCATTATTTTCAAACTTGAACGTATTGCAGAACATAAACCTCATCGGGAACTGCGGCATCAATATACGGATATCAGGCCCGAAACTGAAATAAAAGTCGTCTGCCTTTAAACTCGTAAAGAGGCTTGAAACAGACGGTTTTATAGCCGCAATGTCAAAGAACGCATCGATTGCAAGCATTCTCGGAATTACAGGCATGCGGATTTCAAAACAGTTAGACCATAAAGCAGTTCCCTTGTGCGTGTTGTAAATGTCTGTCCAGCCGCGTGCATTGAACATACCGTCAAGATAAAGCTTGTTTGAATCGCTTACGCTTGAACCGGGTGCCGGAAGCTGGAAAGAAAGTGTCGTCAATGCTGCAAAAATCATTTTGAAAGTATATTTTTCCGTTACAGGAATATTCAGTATAGGAACGTAACCTTCAAGTTTTGTGTCAAACCTTGCGTAAAAGTCAGTTTCCCATGGCGTAAGTCCGTACCAGCCAAGCTGCTCGCTTACAAACCAGCCGAGCGTAGGGTCGTAATTTATATCACGGCCGTCAAGAGAAGCCTTTGCCCAGATTGAGTTTATAAGTCCAAGCCTGTTTGAATATTCGCAAATCTGCGGATCAAGCGGCGTATAAATCGATTCATCGTAAGTATAGCATTTTAATGAATTTGTCAGACCGCCTGACAGAGTAAAAATTGCCCAGTCATAAGTCCAGCGGTGACCGACAGAAGAATTAAGGCTTGTCGTCAATGCTTCGTACTGCATGTAATAATTTGACGTATCAACAGTTCCGTTCGGGAGAATTTTAAGGCGCAATGAAGTTGCTTTTGAATGAGAGAATGACAGTGATTCGCTCAATTCAATAGGAAGTCCGCCAAGCCAGCTCTGGCTGTAACCTAAAGAAACGGACTGCTCGGAAGATGAAATTGTAGTACTTGCACTCAGAGTACGGCCTGTTCCGCCAACGTTCGTATTTGACCATTTTGCAAACAGCGCAAAAGGAATCTGCGTCGGGTCAGTAACGCCACTGAAAGTAAGACCGAATTCGATTGAATTAGTCATCTGCTCTTCAACGTTGATGATGATGTTTACGAGGTTGCTTTCTGAGCCCGGCTGAATGTCAGGTACGACAGAAGAAAAGTACTGCAGGTTGTACAGGTTTCGCAATCCCGTAGAAAGCCTTGTCTTGGAAAAGACATCGCCTGATTCAATCGGAAGTTCGCGCGTTACGACATATTCTTTTGTGCGTGAATTTCCGCGTACGATAACGCTTTCGACATGGCTTCTGTCGCGTTCTACAATGTTCAGCGTAAATGAAACTGTTTTATTTACGGGGTCTTTATTTATGGACGGAGAAAAGCCGTTTGACGTATAGCCGTTTTCGTAATACAAGTCAGTTATGCTCATCAGACATTCATTGAATTTTGTCTGATTGAAGATTTCGCCTTTTTTCATAGTGACGCGTTCGGCAAGTTTTTGTGCAGAAAAAATCGAGTTTCCGTTAAATGAAATTCCGTCAAATTTGTACTGGTTTCCTTCCTGCATGTAAAAAACGATGTGCATTTCGTCACGGGCCTTTTCTTCGTTCGGCACTACTTCGCGCGTTACGTCAATAATCTGTGCGTCAATGTATCCGTGGTCAGTATAATATTTTAAAATCGCCTGCCTGTCGTTTTCAAGTACAGATTCCTGAAAAGCGCCCTTGTTTATGAGGCTGACTTCCTTCAGCTTAAGCTGCTTTTTTAAAGTCTTTGTTTTAAAAACAGTATTTCCTGAAAAATCAATGCTCGTAATTACGGAAGTCCGTCCTTCCTTTATGTTATACGTGATTACGACGCCTTCTTCAGTTCTTTCTGTCTTGTATGAAACGCGGACGTCAGTAAAGCCTTTTTCAAGATATACATTTCTGATTGCCCTTTCATCTGCAATCGCCTTTGTTTCGACAAAGATTTCGTTTGTTTTTGTCCTGATTGCTTCCCTCAACGGAGCATTGCGGACCTGCCTGTTTCCCTTAAAATTAATCGAAACTACGACAGGCTTTTCCTTTACGGCAAAAGTGATGACGGCACCGTCTGATTTATCGTGAGTTGCCATTGGAGAAATGTCTTCAAAAACTTCGAGGGCATAAAGCCTGTCCATCAGTTCATAAATGCAGGATTCTACAGTCTTTCCGATATAACTTGAAGTCAGACCTGAAAGTTCAGATTTTTTGATTGAAGAAAGTCCTTCAAAATTAATCTGCGTTATCTGTTTCTGTAAATACCAGTCTTCGCTTTCTGCCTCTTGTGCCGTTAAATTTGAACTGAACAAAAAGAAAACAGCAGTCAATGCAAGCAATGAAAACTTACGAAAACGATTCATAATAGCTACTCCAAACGAACAAATTACATTTTATAATTTCGTTTTATTAAAAATTAAACTTCCACGATAATGTCAGGGAAGGAATTATCATTATTTTAGTTTGTGATAAGTCAGACAGATCAGGAGCAACACTCCATCTGATTTTAGCAAGCGGAGATTCCAGTTCAAAACCGATTTCCGGTTTGAAAATCAAACCCTGCAAAGTCGTCGAATCATTTACGCGGTTCTTGTTATAAGAAAGCCGCAGCATTGCATCTGCATACAACGCCTTGCTAAAGTACTTACCAATATAAACAGTCGTATTATCAAAAAAGTTACTGATATTGATTCCCTGCCGTTCAGACTCCCTCGAAATACTGTACTTCAAGGCATTCTGAACTACCATAGTACGAATCGAAAGTATATCAAAATTAAGGAAATCACGCAATCCGTTTTCAATTTTACGCATGAGCATCGTCTGCAGCGCATAATCGCCAGTTGCAAGCATGAACGACGTCATGTTTTCAGAATTTGCACTTACAAAGTTGCCGAGAAGTTCCATAATCTGCTTTTCGCTTTTTGCAGGAGAGGACGTCAGTTTTGGCGAAAGGTCAGAAACTTTCTGATGGTCAACGGCAAGTGAAATCGTAACTTCATTGTTGTCGTCGTCCAGTTCACGCGTTTCTGCCCTCAATGAAACGTAAGGGTCAATTCCACTGTCGTCTTCTGAAAACGATATGTTCCCCTCTTTTATATAGAAACTTGAATTCAAATAAATGAATTCTCCGCTCCTCAAAGGAACTTCTCCGTCCAGAGTCATTTTGTCATCAATGGAATTGTATTTAAAGACAACCTGCGACGACGGAACTACAAGCCCGCGCAAAAATGAACTGTAATAAACCTGAACGCGGTTTTTCATCGTTACATCAAGAATTACCTGTACGTTCACGTTGTCATCAGACTGAACCTGATTGAAATTTGAAACTACGTCATTAATAGTCGTCGTTCCGAATTCTGCCGTCGTGTCTTTTGCTACGATAGAACCGAGAACTGTTACAGATTCGTTTTCTACTGTAATGTCAAGGTCTGTCTGGACATTTCCCTTTACGTGAACCTGATTCATATTTATGTTGACAGGCGCATAAGTTTCGACGGCAGTCTTTACGAGGACAGAAACGCTTTCAAATGCCATTTTGTTAAACTGAACGCTGACAGTAACGTCTACAGGCGAGCGCTTTAAAAGACATCTTGTCTTTGGAGTATAAATCTGGTCTTTCGCAAGGAAAACGTAAATGATGTCTGTCTTTGCATGATTTTTAAAATACTCCGGCATGCTGAATTCCGCAGGAATAATCTGGAGCGCACCGTCAAATCCCCTGTCATTTTTTTCACCCGTAATTTTAAAATCGCCGATTAATTTTCCGTCGTAAACTTTTATAAACGAATAATCTATAAGCTTTAAAGTTTCTGCAAGGTCGACTTCTATGTCAAAGAAATTCAAGTCGCGGTTTTTCTGTTTTGTATTTCCGCTCACTTTCATCTTGAACGGAATTTTATTGTCAATGTTCATCGACAGATCGCCGTTTGCAAGAATTGAACCTGAAAGCCCGAGGTTTTCGCTTGAAGAAATGAAAATTTCGTCTGCCATTTTTAAAATATGAACTGACAGAGCCTGAGGCGCTTTTATGAACGTCCCTGAAATCTTCGGCGTTGAAACGTCAATTTCAAAACTTTCAGGAATGAGTTTTTTTTCAAGTTCATCTTTTATGCCTTTAACAGAAACATTGACAGGCGCAGAAACAGTCTTTCCCATCACGAGCGTTTCTGCGTTGAACGAAACAAAGCCTATCCAGTCTTTAAAAGAAAATTTTGACTGAATGTCAGTAATTTCAGTAGTTCCCCATTTGACATTTGCACCGGCAAGTTCAAATTCCCTGTCAACAATCGAAGCCTGCATTGAAAAAATAAAAGGAACGTTGTTAAGAAGAAGGGTTCCGCCGGGAACAGAAATTGAAACCATCGGATTTGAAAGAACGCCGGTTACGGAAATTTCAACGTTCATCGTATCCTGTGAAGAAGAATTGCCGACAAAACGTCCTGTCCTGAAATTAGAAAAACTTATCAATGTCGAAACGAAATAGTCGTTTAAAAACGATTCTGTCGTAAACGGTTTCTGTTCGGGATTTGAGATTTTGCCTGAAAGCGAAACTTTTTCACTGTAAAGAGAATCAATCAGATTTATGTCATAATCGGCATTCATAAAACTGTCGTTTTCAAAATTCCATACGACAGAACCGTCGCCTGACAGATTTGAGGACGAATCAGTAAAATTGATTTCATCAAAGACAGCGCCATTTTTATTTACGTTCCCCTTAAAAGAAAAAGCCGGATTGTTGTCAGAAAGTCCGTCAAAACCTTTGACAGTAAATTCTGAAATGTTCAAGTTGAATTTATCAACGGCATTGTAATAGAAACTTGAATCTGCAAAAATCGATATTGCAGAATTTTCAAGCTTTACGGGGAATTCATTTAAGCCGAAATTTCCGAGAATGTTGTCAGATTCAGAATCAGTCATCATCGAAAAGTTAAGTCCGTAATCTCCTGTTATGGAAATCCAGCCTTTGTTTATCAGACCAGAAAAAGTGTACGGAATCGAATTGTATTCAACCTGACCTGATAAAATCGTGTTCATCACTTTTGAGCTCTGTTCGAGTATGTTTTCTGAATGTGCAGTTGCAAGAATTTTCTGGTCGTTGAAAATAAGTTCAAACCTGCGAAGCTGGAGGTTTTCGTTGTTTCCGTCGAGCGCAATGATAAGCATCTTGCTGTCACTTGAGGTATCTGCAAGAATCGCAGTCGGAATACTGTAAGAGTAATTTCCGTTGTAAGACGAAATGTAAATGTCAGTTGCAAAAATCGTATTCCTGAATATGGACGAGGCATCTTTTATGAGTGACGAAATGTTTTTGTCAAGAAAGAACGAAACTGTTTCCATAAGGCTGTCGATATACATTCCTTCAACAGAAATATTTGACTGAAAGAATTTTGAAGCCGTAAGATAATTTCCCGTAAGCTTTAAAATTCCGGGCTCGCCTGTTTCTGCGTGAGAATAATCGTAAATGTCAAAGTCAAAATCATAGCCGTCAGACTGCGGAATGACGCTGAGCTGGGCGGCAGTAAAGACTTTCTGGCCGAGCATTATTTCTGGAGAGAAAACCATAAAGCCTTTTGCAAGCGGTTCTAAAAATATTTCTGCGCTGCAAAGTTCACCGTCAGGAAGAAGAAGTTTATTTACTGACAAAACGCCTTCAGGCTGAACTGTCAGAAGATTTATTCCGCCTGAGTACTCGGCATCGACGGCGTTTCCTGTTCCGCGGAAATACGGAATTGAAACGTATCGTTCATTTCCGCTTAGCGCATAGGAAATCAAAAAACCGCCTGCGACAAATCTTTCAGGGAAAAACACATCGCCGCTTGAAGAATATTTTACGGCTTTTGTTTCAAGATTGTACGAAGCATTAAGGTTTGCAGAAACAACAAGGTTTGCAATCATCTGTTCTGCGGCTTTTCGTTTTATTCCGCTTAAAATGCTTGAAAGCCTGAAACTGCTGCAGTCAAAGCGCGCCTTTACGTCTTTTGTCTTAAAGTCATACGAGATTTCGGCATACAGGTTCTGGAACGACGGCAGCATTTTCAGCTTGAAAACGGACTCTGAATATTCGCCAAGAAAGCCGATTTGCGAAAGCGAATACGAATTGAACGAAGTATTGAAAAACTGAACGACGGCAGACGAATTGTCGATTTTATCAAGGAGCGAACACTCAAAAAAGAGGTTCGTCGAAAAAGTATTTTTCCTGTATTCGCCTGAAATTCTGCCTGCAACTTCAACGGCATATTTTCCGTACGAAAATGCCCGCTCGATATAAATCCTTCTGAAGTCACCTGTCAGTTCAAGCTGGTTTACTGAATCTGCATAATAAAGCTTTACGTTGTTTATCTTTACTTTAAACGGAGAATCGCCGTTCAAATTCAGTTTTGCAAGAAGTTCTTTTAGCGGAAAATCTTTATTCTGCGTAATTTCGATATAGCCGTTGTTTACGATGACTTCTGAAATTGAATTTGCAAAATTGCCTTTTAAAATTTCAAGAAGCGAATATTTTACGGTGGCTTTCTTTATGCTGACTATGTTCTGTCCTGTTGCGCTGTCTTTGAGGACTATACCTTTTATGTTAATTCCTGTTAAAATAGACGGCGAAAGTGAAGAATAGGAAATATTAATGCCCAAAGACTTGTCGAGCGTTGAGTTCAACTTTATAATATTTGAACGAAGCCCTTTATCAAGGCTTAAATACAGCGGTTTTACGAGTGCAAACGATGCTGCAATGAGAGAAACTAATATTGATAGGCAAAGCACTAATTTAAAACCACGGGATTTCATTTTACTGTTTTCTATTTTATAAACAATTATATCAAATTATCGGTACAAATTACAGGACTTTTTATGATATTGAGCAATTTTATAGTTTTTGAAGGAATTGACGGAGCAGGAACTTCTACGCAGATGCAGATTTTAAAAGAACGACCGGAAGCTGCAAAAATTGATTTTGGCGCAGAACCGACAGACTGCGAAACAGGCAGGTTTTTGCGCAAAATTTTAGGCGGCAAAATTGAACTTAATCCTAAAACGACTGCATATCTTTTTGCCGCAGACAGAGCCGAACACGTCTGGGGGAAGACAGGCATTGTAAATTCAATTCAAAACGGAAAGGCAGTAATCATAGACCGCTATATTTTTTCAAGCCTTGCATATCAGGGCGTGTCGTGCGGAAAAGAACTTCCGCGCCTTTTAAACAAAGATTTTCCCCTGCCTGAAATTTTATTTTTCTTTGACATAACCCCGGAAAAATCGCTTGCAAGAATTCAGTCACGTGAAATTTCTGAAATTTATGAAAACAGCGAATACCTGACAAAAACAAGGAATCAGTATCTTGAAGTCATAGACGAATACAGAAATCTCAAGGAAGCAGAAAATATGAAAATCGTAATGATTGACGCCTTGCAACCGAAAGAAGAAATTTCAAAAATTATATGGAGTCATCTTTCAAAACTGCCGATATTCAGTATGTGAAAATTCATTCAAAAATTTTAAAGACATTAGTTTTAATCCTCGTACTCTCGTTCATTCCGTCGTCAAATATGTCTGCATATATGTGCAAGTACAAAGAGGACTTTTATAAACTTTATCACATACACTACCAGCAGTACCCGGACGACTGCATGGAAAACATTTACTGGCTTGAACAGGCAGTCCGCGCAGACTTTGCAAATCCGCTTTATGCAAAGGCAAAAATCACAAGCGAAGACCAGTACGAAAAATACCGCTATCTTTTTATGATGCATTTAAATCTTAAATTAATTGAACAGCACCTCCGCCTCGGCCGCATTTACGACAAAAAAGCTTTTTATTTTTACGATGCTCCCTGGAAAGACGAATACCTTTCAAACTTAAAGAAAACAAAAGCATGCTACGAAGCCGGCTACTACTACTGGAAAGAAGCATCGCTATGGGCAGAAAAAGCGAACATCGGAAAATTCAGATTTCTGTTCATTCAGGAACTTCAGAACTGGGAGGACGAACGCGAACGAATCGGAACAGGCGAACTCAATTACAAGACAACCATTGACCGCGAACTCAAACGCGTAAACGCAATCATCGCCGAAATCGAAGCCATCGATGCCGCCGCAGAATCGCAGTTTAAATAAGAGCCTGTCCTCAATCGAACCTTCCCTACAATGCCCATAGAGTTTGCGTCCGAGCAATTCTCGTAGCGCAAAATAAATCAATGCTAGTTCATCAACCGAAACCCACCCTACACGCCCATAGAGAATTGCCCCTGAGCAATTCTCGTAGCGCGAGGTAAAACAGTGTCAGTCATCAAGCGAAATTCCCCCACAACGCCCATAGAGTTTGCGCTCAAGCAAACTCGTAGCGCGAGGTAAAACAGTTCCTGTCATCAAGCGAAAAACACGAGCGCTTGCAATTCAAGATAAAACGCAATAAAATACATGCCATGAATGGCAATAACGTTTCTTCCGTTTTTAACGTAAAATACAAACCGCTTTTTGCAGGAACAGATAAATCAGGCATTACATTTTTCAACACGGCGCCTCAATTAGATTTTTTACTTAAGTCAGACAGAAAAAAACTTTTCGTAACAGACAATACGATTTTTGAATTGAATTCCCTCAAAAATTTTTTCAGCAAATTTTCAAAAACAAAAACTGACTCATCAGGTCAGACAGAGTATTCTGTTTTTACATGTCAGAATCATGCGCTCATCGTAATTCCTGCAGGAGAAGCGTACAAGACGATTGACAGCGTTCTTGCAATCGTAAAAACGGCACTTGATTTTTCACTTAACAGAAAAGACATTTTTACGGCAATAGGCGGCGGAGTCATCACGGACATCACGGCTTTTGCATCTTCAATTTTTAAACGCGGCGCTTCATGCGAATTTGTGCCGACTACCCTTCTTGCAATGGTCGATGCCGCAATCGGCGGTAAATCAGGCTGTGACTTTGACCGCTACAAAAACAGCATCGGAACTTTTTTTCCTGCAAAGGCGCTTTACGTTTTTCCAGATTTTATCCAGAGCCTTTCTGAAAAAGAATTTATTTCAGGCTTTGCAGAGGCAATTAAAACTGCCCTTTTGTTTGACAGAAAACTTTACGGCTTTATAAAAGAAAACCGCGATAAAATTCTCTCACGCGATAAAGACGTCATTTTTAAAATCATTTCATTCTGCGCAAAGGCAAAGGCAAAAGTCGTTCAAAAAGACCTCGCAGAAAAAAACATCAGAATGCTTCTTAATTTCGGACATACATTCGGACACGCACTCGAAAGCTGTGCAGGGCTCGGAACGCTCACGCACGGCGAATGCGTTGCCTGGGGAATGGCGCGCGCTTTAAAAACAAGCGAAATGCTGAATTTGTGTTCAAAAAATTATTACGATGAAGTCTGCTCAGTTTTAAAATCATTCGGCTACGAAACGAATGCAATCCACAAAGCATTTTCAGATTCAGATGCCATTTTAAAAACAATGAAAAACGACAAGAAAAATTCATCGTCAAAAATAAGGCTGATTCTGCAAAAAGACTGCTGCAAAAACGTAATTACGGAAGTCAGCGACGAGATAATCCTCAAGGCTTTAAAATCGGAATAAAACTATGAATGAAATAAACTGTCACCGCTACTTTGACTGGGCTGCCACCGCGCCTTTTGATACACAGGTTTTGCAGGAATCGCTTGAAGCCTCTTTAAAAAACTGGGGCAATCCTTCAAGCATTTACAGGCTCGGAGCTGATTCAAAAAATGCGCTGAACGAAGCAAGAAACAGCATTGCGCGTACTCTCGAAGTTGAGTCAAAAAACCTTTTTTTTACGTCAGGCGGAACGGAAAGCGACCAGATTCCGCTTTTATCAATTTTAAACCGCCCGGCAGAAAGCGCTTCAATCCTCGTAAGTTCAATCGAACACCCGGCGCTCAGGGAACAGTGCAAAATCCTCTCAAGGCTCGGCTACAAAGTAATTCAGATTCCTTCTGACGCAAACGGAATAATTCAGCCTGAAACTGTTTCATCGCTAATTGCAGACGACACCCTGTTCATCGCAGTGATGGCAGTAAACAATGAAACAGGCGCAATCCAGCCCGTAAAGGAAATCGCAGAAAAAATAGCAGAAAAGACAAAAGGAAAACGAAAGCCCAAATTCCACGTTGACTTTGTTCAGGCATTGGGAAAGATTCCTGTTGAACTTAAAAACAGCGGAATTGACAGCGCCGCATTCAGTGCGCACAAAATCGGAGGTCCGCGCGGAATCGGACTTTTATACATCGAAAATCCTTCTGCAATCGAACCGTTTTTAAAAGGCGGCGGTCAGGAACAGAACATAAGAAGCGGAACTGAAAACGTATTCGGCGCAATCGCTTTTTCAAAAGTCATCGAAAAATACTCAGTTTCAAAAAAGAACTCCGTAATGGCAGAGCGCTTTGAACTGCAAAAAAAATACATAAATGAATTTATCAAAAAACTTTCTTCAATAAAAACATGCCGCATAATCCCTGAAAATCGGCTTGACGAAAATTTTTCTGACAGTCATTTTTCGCCCTGGGTTTTGCAGGCGGCATTTGAAAAAATCCCGGGTCAGGTAATGGTAAGGGCACTGGACTCAAAAGGCTTTTCAATTTCTACAGGCAGTGCATGTTCAAGCAGAAAAAACTCACGCCCGATTCTCGAAGCGATGAACGTTCCGCCTGCATTAAGGGAAAATGCCGTAAGGTTCAGCTTTGGAAGCCTTACTGAAAAACAGGACATCGACGAACTGTTTGACGCCGTAAATGAAATCTGCTCAGCTTTTAAATGACGGTTTTGCTTTTTCCCTCGACCACCGGAGTTTTTGCGAAGAAATTTATTTTTGAATATTGAAAAAGATAAATCAAAATGTTATATTTTTGCATATTAAATCCCACTACATAATCAGGGACGGGACTTTGCAGACAGCATTTTACTTTGTAATGGAGGCGATTTATGGGAATTCGCGGTGAATTGTTTACAACTCAAGTTGTTTTAGATAACAGGTCTTATTTTTTTAACGTAAAGGAAAACCGTACGGGCGATGTTTTTTTGCAGGTTGTTGAAAGCAAAAAAGGCGACGGTGCAGATTTCAGCAGGCATCAGGTTGCAATTTTTGCAGAAGACATGCAGAAATTTTTAAAAGGCCTTGACCAGTCGCTTTCGTTCATCGAAAAAGACAGAAAAGAACGTGCTAAAAAAGCTGCCGAAAAGAAAGCCGCAAAAGAAGCAAAATACGCACCTCACAGTTCGTCATCAGAAACAGGAACAAAGAAAGTCTACAGAAAAAAATCAAAGGCAGAAAGCGACGAACATCTTTATACGCCGCAATTAAAAAAGACAGGAAAAGTCCACGTAGTTTCAAAGCGGACAAAAACAGAAAAATAATCAGTATTTAAACGACAGGCGCTGAATCGGGGACGGTCCGATTTTCCGGCAGATTTCCCGATGAGCGGCAGTCGGATAGCCTTTGTGCTGTCTGTAATTATATTCAGGATAAAGCCTGTCAAATTCTATCATCATTTTATCACGTGCGACTTTTGCAATAATGCTTGCCGCCATAACGCACGGATATTTTGAATCAGCTTTCACTTCGCTTTTACATTCCATATTCAAATCATTTAAATCAGGTACTGACGTTCCGTCTGCAATGCACATTATGTTTGATTTGTCAAAAAGTTTTGAATCAAGTTTATTTTCAGAAACCCAGCCGTCAAATTTCAAAAGGAGCATTTCAAAGGCTTTTTTCATTGCAAGCATACTTGCCTGCAGAATGTTTATTTTATCGATAATGTCATGGTCAATAACGCCAAGTCCCCAGAGCGCTTTTTCCTTGATGACTTTTTCGGCATCTTCGCGTTTTTTTTCCGAGAGTTTTTTTGAATCGTTTAAAATCTCGACAGGAAAATCAAAAGGAAGGATTACTGCTCCTGCAGTTACAGGCCCTGCAAGAGGACCTCTTCCTGCTTCGTCAAGTCCGCATAAAATCATCTGTTCCATCTGCATAAAACCTTAAAATCCGCTGAAAGTATTTTTTGTTCCTGTAAAGACAGAATTTTCATCTTTCCAGACAGGAACGTTTTTTGTCTTTTTCTGAATGTCTTTTGCTTCAAAATTATTGCCTGTCATTTTTGCAGACGACTGGAATAATTCTGCAATCCTGCTGTTAAAACCTGAAACACTGCATGATGAACCTGACAGTTCGACTTTTGAATTCTTGCACGAAAAATTGACGTTTGTATTGCCGACAGTTGCAATGCGGCAGTCAGAAACAGACAGCTTTGAACTGTTCAATGAAACTGCGCAGGAATAATCGTTTGCAAAAGAAGTTACGCCCGATGATTTTAAATTCAAGACAGAATTTATGCAGTTAAATAAAGATGCGTTTTTATATCTTCCAAAAGAAATTTCAGAATTTTCGACAGTCAGAACAGAGTTTTCTAAAGTAAACAGGCTTGAATCAAGATTTTCAGAAGCATAAACGCTGTTTATCATAAGGTTTTTGATGTTCAAACTTGAATTAATCAGATAAATGCTTGACTCTTTTGCAAAGACAATTTCTGAGTTTTCAAGTCCGATTAATTCAGAATTCTGCTTTAAACTGATTTTTAAATCAGGAATACTGACTTTGCCTGAAACATAAAATCTTGAAAACCTGTTTGCGTTTACGATTGATTCCATCTGCGACAAATCTTTGAACGGATTTAAATAAGTTCCGTCGGGATTGCGGCTGTTTGATTTTGAATCAACAAAGTAATTGCATTTATCGATGTTTACGGCAACGGAACGGACACTGCTTGTATTGTCCCATTTGTCGATTGCATAGCAGTAAATTCTGTATAATGCAGGTTCATCGTCTTTTGCAGTTAAAAGTATTTTTTTGCCGTCATACAAGGCAAAAGACTCGATGTCAATTTCTTCTGAAAAATCGTTTTTGACGTCGTCAAAAGAAAGTTTATGCGGGCCTGAAACATAATATTTTATTTTCTGCTCTTCACCACCCGGCACTATTGAAAACTCAACGTCACTGCGGCTTACGGAACTTTTACTGTCAAGCACGACTTCCGGCATTGCAGGCTTCTGTCTGTTAACCTGAACGCAGGCAAACAAAGTTCCCTGAAAAACATTTTCTGAATAAATGTCAACAGGCATTACGGAAGAAAAATTTTCTCCCTGAAAAGCATCTGCAACTATAGTTTTATAAAGACCGTCAGGCAGAGTTGCAATCTGATTTTTGTCTGACCTTGAAAGTCTGTAAGACAAATCGCCTTCAAGCGTTACAACGACACTGGAATCTTCCTGAATCTCGGAGCGGATTACAGGAATAGGCGGAACTGTATAAGTCTGAATCGGATTTGCAGGATCGTAATTGACATTCTGCCATCTTACGCAATGAGAAACAGTCCTGTCCAGTTCAACTGTCTTGCCGCTTCCCTGCCACCAGCCGTCATCAACTGAATAAATGTAATTACTGTCAACAAAATGAATTTTTGACCACTCGATAAATTCAAAAGGAAGCGAAACTCTCGTAAACTCACCCTGCACCATCGGAATTACGTGAACAGTAAAATTCCAGAATACGTTTTCTTTTGATTTTATTGTAAGCGAAAAATATCTTTCGATATTTGACTCCGCGCTTATGCTTATTGCACGTCCTGTTTCAAAAGGTTCTTTTTTATCGCCTGAAGAAATCGAATACTCAAACGATGACGGAATTACAAGTTCAGTTCCGCACGGCAAATCAAAAATCGGAGCGCTGCTCATTTTCTGAATGAAGTTTATTTCATCAAGTGAAAGTGAAGAAAGTTTTTCCGCAAGAGATTCATCGACAGTGTATTTTAAGATATAGTCGCGCCTCTGTTTCTTTTTATCGATGCTGGTAACTTTAAGTTCAACTTCGCCTGTAACGTCAAGAAGGACAGGTTCATCGTAAACAAAACCGCTCGAAAGCGGATCAGAGCCTGTAAAAGAATAAAACACTTCTTCATCATCAGTAATGTTAATAAGCAGAACCTGTCTGTTTGCCCAGATACGGCTTTGCGCGCTTGCAGGACTTACAATCGTAACTTCTGCAAAAACAGGCAGGCAGAGGCAGAATGCAGAAAGCAGGAAAAGAAAAAGTCGGTTTATTCTTTTTTCGGTCATACTATTTTCCTAAGATTGAACCAAGAATATCGCGAAGTTCCGGGTCATCTTTATAATAATATTTTTCTAAATCTTCTGACGAAAGGCCTACAAGCTCATGGCTCAGGTAATGAATCCAGCGGTCTTCTTCTGGAGAATTTATTTCAAATTTCCGGCAGAAATAGTCAGGCTGAATTGCGTGCTGCCTTTCTTTGTATGTAAAATATTTATAATCGTGCACGACGATTTTTAAATCTTCACGAGGAATTCCACGTTCCAAAATTATTTCTGCAAGCGCATTAATCGTATCGCCAGAATCAAAAATGTCATCGACGAGCATGACCTTGTCGCCGGGACGGAGGCGCTCAGGCGGATAAGTCCAGCCGTCAATCATGACTTTTGAATGACTTTTTACGCCGCTGTAAGAACGCGCAACGAGTGCTGCGTACAAAACAGGATGGGCATCTTTTCTGACAATCTTAAAATATTCGCTTATGACATTTGCCATATAGGCTCCGCCCCTCAAAGAGCAGTACAGAACGTCAGGAACAAAATTATCTTCTTTATATATTTTATGAGCAAGTTTAAGCGCATTGTTGCGGACTTTTTCATAAGGCAAAAATTCTTTTATCATATAATCCTCGTTTTATATGTTAATCAGCACTTCTATAGATTATATACCAGTAAAGATTAATTTACAATTACAAACTGACATTGCAGATTGAAATTTTACGTTTACGTGATTAATTTTTACTTGCGGTACTTCATGTAAGTTTCTGCAATCAGCCTGATTCCTTCGTTAACTTCTGCTTCCGGCCGTGAATAATTTAGCCTTATGCACTTTGAATAATGAGGATGATTTTCAACAGGCGGAAGGAAACTGTCTTTTGCATTACCGAAAAAGAAATATTCTCCGGGAACGACTACGACGCCTTTTTCCTTTAACCGCACATAAAACTCTTTTGACGAAATCGAAAGGTCGTTCATCAAAAGCCAGAGGAAAATTGCGCCTTCGCTTTTGTGAACTGCATAATCACCGCCTTCAAAATACCTGTGGATTGCGTTCTGTGTTTTTACGCTTTTTTCATAATAAAAAGGCTTTACGTATTTTTTTGCGGCTTCGACTAAAGAGCCGTCCTTGATTAAACTTCCTGCAATCGCCTGCCCCATACTGCCTGATGCCAGAGCCGCAATCGCATTTAAATTTGAAAGCGCCTTTACGATTTTAGAGTCTGCAATTATGATTCCGGTGCGCAGTGACGGAAGTCCGATTTTTGAAAGGCTCATCGAAAGTATTACGTTTTCGTTCCAGTAAGGAATTGCACTGTCGTCAAAAATTATGTCAGGCCAGGGAAGTCCGTACGCATTGTCGACCATCAGCGGAATGTCATATTTTGATGCAAGTCCTGAAAGCCGCTTGATTTCTTCATTTGTAAGGACGTTGCCTGTAGGATTTGTAGGACGGCTTACACAGAGAGCGCCTGCATCATCGTGAGTTTTTAAATATTCTTCGAGAAGTTCAAAATCGACATTGTATTTAAAAGTATGGTCATCTGACTTTGTGTACGTTGCAGGGATTCCGACAAAAGTGTCAGGTTCAAGGCCTTGGTCTGCGTATCCGATGTATTCGGGAACAAGCGGAAGGATTATGTGTTTTTTCTTTCCTGCTTTTGAAAAAGTGCCGCTGAACAGATTGAACAGATAAAAAAATGCGCTCTGGCTTCCGTTTGTAACGGCAACATTTTCAGCAGAAATTTTCCAGCCGAATTTTGCAGAAAGATATTCTGCAACGTCTTCGATAAAACTTGTCTTTCCCTGCGGCGCATCGTACCTGCCGATAAGCTTTTCAAACTCATCGCCGTCAGACAAAATGCTTTCCATTCTTGTGCGGTACATTTTTTCGATTTCAGGAATTGAAGCAGGATTTCCGCCGCCGAGCTGATAAGACGGAATGTCTTTTGGGAGCGGCTTTCCAAGATCGTCCATTAACTGAAGGATTCCAGACTCGCCGCATAATTTTTTTCCGAAATCACTGAATTCTATATTTTTCATGCGTCATCTCTTGTTACTTTTACTGCGCTTGTTTCCAGAGTTTTTTTAGAAGGCTTCGTCTGTGAGCGCGCAGGCTTTTTAAATTTTACTGTCAGTTTTTCGCCGTTCGAGTCTACGATAATTTCGTTTGAAGAATCAGGAAGGCGTGTCAAAACCATCATGCTCAACGGGTCTTCAAGTTCACGCTGAATCATGCGGCGCATAGGACGCGCACCCATTTCTGCATCGTATCCGTGAGAAACCATATATTTTCTTGCAGAAGGCTTTACAGTAAGTTCGATATTTTTTTCAAGGAGCCTGTCAGAAAGTTCTTTAAGCTGAATGTCAAGAATCCGGCTTATTTCTTCCTGCGACAGTTCACCGAATACGATTATGTCGTCAATGCGGTTTATAAGTTCCGGGCTCATGATTTTTTTAAGTTCAACTACTGCGCTCGCCTTTATCTGTTCGTATGAAATTGAATTTGAACTTTTGTCGCCGAATCCTGAAAAGCCGATTTTCCCTTGAGAGATGATTTCCCTTGCGCCTGCATTGCTTGTCATGATGATTACGGAATTTTTAAAGCTTACGTTGTGGCCAAGTCCGTCGCTGAGTTCGCCTTCTTCAAGAATCTGAAGAAGCAGGTTGAACACGTCGGGGTGCGCTTTTTCGATTTCGTCAAACAGAATTACAGAATACGGATGCTGGCGGAGTTTTTCCGTGAGGACGCCGCCTTCTTCATAACCGACATATCCCGGCGGAGCACCGACAAGGCGGCTTGCCGTGTGGCGTTCCATGTAATCTGACATATCAATGCGGATGAGGGAGCTTTCAGTTCCGAAAAGGAATTTTGCAAGTGTCTTTGCAAGTTTTGTTTTTCCGACGCCTGTAGGTCCTAAAAATATAAATGAACCGATAGGCCTTGTGGAACTTGAAATTCCTGCCTTGTTCCTTCTTACTGCGCTTGAAATAAGTTTTATTGCTTCGTCCTGTCCTACTACAGTCTTATGAATTTCGTTTTCCATATTGACGAGGCGTTCGACTTGAGAAACGTCAAGTTCTTCGACAGGGATTCCTGACATCTGGCTTACGACGTGGCAGACATCTGAGGCAGTAACTTCTTTCTGGAGTTTTCCGCTGTTGCTTTTCCAGTATTCGCTGAAAATTTCAAGCTTCTCTTTTAGCGCAATGACTTTGTCGCGTATCAATGCGGCCTTTTCATAATTCTGATTTTTTACGAGAAGCTTTTTTTCTTCCGTAAGTTCATCAATGCTTTTTTCAAGTTCCGTCAGTTCTGAAGGACGTGACTCTTCCTGAATTTTTTTCTGCGCGCCGACTTCATCGAGAATATCGATTGCCTTGTCAGGCAGAAAGCGCTCTGGAATGTAGCGGTGCGACAGTTTGACGATTAACGGAATTACGTCGTCGTTATATTTTACGTTGTGGAATTCTTCGTATTTTTTCTGAAGCCCTGAAAGAATTTCAAAAGTTTCGTCGTCGCCGGGTTCTTCAACTTTTACAATCTGAAACCTCCGCTCAAACGCTGAATCTTTTTCAAGGTACTTGCGGTATTCTTTTCTTGTCGTAGCACCGATTATCTGAATTTCGCCGCGGCTCAATGCAGGCTTGAGCATATTCGAAGCATCAAGCTGACCTGCCTGACCGCCTGCTCCGATGATAGTATGAATTTCGTCGATGAACAGAAGAATGTTTTTATCTTCTTTAACTTCGTTCATAATTTTTTTAAGCCTGTCCTCAAAATCACCGCGATACTTTGTACCTGCAATCAAAGCGCCAAGGTCAAGAACGAGAACCCTCTTTTTTAAAAGGTTATACGGAACATCTCCCCTTACAATCGCCTGACTCAAGCCTTCGACGATGGCAGTTTTTCCGACACCCGGCTCACCGATTAAAAGCGGATTGTTTTTTGTCCTGCGCGACAGAATCTGTATTACGCGCTGAATTTCTTTCTGCCTGCCGACTACAATGTCATTAAGTCCGCTCCGGCTTTCGGCTGTAAGGTCGCGGCTGAACTCTGAAAGGAACGAAGGCTTTTTCTCTTCTTTCTGAGCTGACTGCTTTGAAAAAGAAGATTTTACAAAACGCTGGTCTTTGTCAGAAGGACTGACAGTTTCAAGTCCGAGTGCACGGCGTGCTTCTTCAAGAAGATCGTCATCAGGAATTTTGTTGTCGCCGAGCAGATCGTTTATTATCGAATCCTGAAGTTTCAGTCCGCCGTTTTCGCTGGCGCTCGATTCTATTCTGCTTCTTGCTTCTGGCAACAGCGACGCGATTGCTTCAAAAGAAATTCCTGAGCGGATAAAATATCTGTTTGTAATGCTGCGTTCTTCGCGGATTGCTGCAATCATCAGATGTTCCGTTCCGATATAGTCATCGCCGAGTTTCTGGGCTTCGGCTCTGGCAGAATCAATCATTGCAGAAAGCCTGCGGCTCGGCGGAATTTCATAAAGCGCATCAGTTATGTCTTTTACAGGCACAAGGCTCTGTTCCAGTGCAAGCTGAAAATTCAATACATTGACATTCATTACAAGCAGAAGCGAATAGCCGACGGAATCTGCTTTTTTCAGCATTGCAAGAATTACGTGTTCCGGCAAAATATAAGCGCTTCCGCTTTTGCGACCTTCGTCTTGTGCAAGAGCTACAATCAGGCGCTGTGCTCTGGGAGATAAACCTTTCATAAACATCAAAATCCTTAAGAAACAAATGAAATTTTTTCAATTACAGATTTCAGGACAATCGCTCTAAACCGCTGCTCTTTCAGTTCGGAATCATTTTCAATATCCTGCTCAAATGAAAAACTCCCTGTATTCATCATATATCCCAGATGACCGGACTGAACGCGGTACAACAGCGAATTAAGTTCATAGTCCTCAATTCCTGCGATATATCCTGAATCAAGTCCCCATTTTAAACAAGAAATAATATCTATGCAATCACGAACCGTAAGCAAAATGCTGAATTTTGCAAGAGCAAATGATTTTACGACAATATTGTGAACAACTGTAGATTTATTATCGGCAAAATATGCCCTTTTCTTTCGTTCTAAATCGCAAATATATTTTGCACCGGAAGTCACCTGTGCAAGCTGGTCAATTTCATTTCCGTTAAAGCACGATGAAGTCGAAATCTGATAATACGCTCCGACAGAAGAATCAAAAAAACTTCCCACGCCAAAGCAGTCAGAAAAAATAAAGCCCTTCGACTGAAAGTCCTTTATGACTTCCTTTATATCGCCTGAATAACTCAATGCCGGAAGATGAAGCCTGAGGCTTACTTTCATTCCGCTTCCCGTGTCAAAAATACTTGAATTCAAATAACCGAAATCTTTGCTTGCGGCAAACTGAACGAACTGCTGCATTTCCTCATCAATTTTACGGCAGTTCTGAAAGGCGGTTTTTAAATTAAGCCCGGAGGCAAAACTTGAAATTTTAACGTGCTCGACATCGTTTACAATGCAGGAAGAAACTCCGTCCAAAGTCGTAATCAGTCCTGTTCCTGTCGAACAGTTATAAAGACCGCGTTCTGACAGGATTTTTTCTGCATTCCGGTCAACGTTCTTGAGTGCCATCAGCTGATAATTTTCAGGATTTTCAAATTTTGAAAAGGCATCAAAAATTATGTTCTGGACGCGGCGGGAATCATCGTTTTTAAAATTTGAAGGAAAAGGAAAACTCGCAAGATTTCTTGCAAGCCTTATTCTTGTAGAAACAATTACGTCCTGTTCTTCTGCAGGAGTGTTATACCATATTTCTGGATTTTTTTTATCAGGTTCTTCTCTCATTTTTTTTAACTTCCGGTTTTTCGTTTTTCATTTTTACGATTTTACTATTCTTGCAATCTTACGATTTCACTCTTCCGCCGTGCCGTTTCAATAAAAGCAGGACTATTTTTCTCCGTCACTGACAGCCGAATTTTCAATGGCGTGAAGGTAATCGCGGTAAAAAGCGGCTTTTTCATAATCTTCATTCTGAATTGCAATTTCAAGTTTTTTCTGAACTTCAATTCTGTCAGTGAGCACGGAACGGAATGTCGAAATGCGCTCGGGCATGCGGCCTGTATAAGTTCCGTAGATACCGTGCTTTTTCATATATTCAATGATATTGTCTTTAAAAACTTCAAAACACTCGGGACAGCCCGTAAGCCCTGTAAGAATGACTTTTGAAAGGTGCTGGCCGCATACAGGGCACATCAAATCATCAGGATTGTGATTTCCGAAAACTTCGTCAAACAGAGAATTTAGCGCCTTTGAAATTTCCTTCGGGTCAGTCGAAATTCCCCTGTCGCGCATGCAGTCAGCACAAAAATGAAGCTTTCGTTTTCCGTTTTTAGATGACTGCTCTACAAAAAAAGTTGCTTCACGTTTATGACACAAATCACAAATCATTTTTTACATTCCCGCCTTTCTGAAAGTTTCAATAGGATTTTCCTGTCCTGCTTTTATTGCCGGAATCAGACTTGCCGCAAGCGACAAAATCAATGCTGCAATAATATACATTATAATCTGAATCCAGGGAATATGAACAGGAATTGTCTGAAGATAATAAGCTTCGTCCATTAAACGAATCGAATAAAACGAATGAAGGTTTCCGTTTGCAATAAAATACGCCGCCTGCGCAAAAAGATTTACGATTGCTTCAAAAAAATGAATTATCGGATTTATGTTCACGGAAATTAAAATGCCTAAAGGAATTCCTATGCAGATTCCGCTCAATGCGATTATCAGTCCGGTCATTATAAACGACAGGCTTATGACAGAATTTTTCGTACCGAAACTTTTTAAAATTGCAATTTCCCTGCGCCGTTCCATTGAAAGCATTACGAGGCATGATGAAATGTTGACGGACGCAACAAGAACTATAAGCATCATTATAAAGACAAGAAGCATTTTTGTGCTTACAAAATTTTCATACTGGCTTTTATTCAGTTCGTCCCATCTGTATGTATTTGCCTCGTAATTTACCGCTTTTTCGATTTTCTGCTGGACGAGAGCGAGCTTTCCCGTGTCAAAAGGATTTTCAGTTTCTACCATAATGCTTGCAGTAGAATTGCCCGGTTTTAAAATCTTTACGCCTTCGTCAATCGGAATGAAAACCCACAAAGCATCAAGTTCCTGATAGCCGCAGCTTATGACGGCACTCACTGTAAACGCCGTCATTTTAGGAATTATTTTTCCGTTTATTTTATGGGTCGTAATAAGCCTGATTGTATCGCCGGGCGCAGCGTCAAGTTTTTCTGCAACTTCCTTTCCGATTAAGGCAGACCTTTTTTTAGAAGAACAGAAATCTTCGATACTGCCGTCAGTGGCAGAAAAAAGTTCTTTATATGATTCGTTCGTTTTAAAAATTTCGGGGTCGACTGCCCTGATTGTAGCGCCGCTCCTTCCTTTTGAAGATGAAGCAAGGCCTGATGAGTTTATAAGTTCGTACGAACTTTTTACTTCCCTTACTTTTGAAACTTGTTCCTGCAACTCGTCAAGCGCGGCTTTGTCTATTGAGTTTTCATCGTACAGATTACATTCTACAAAAATGTGAGATGACGAAAGATTTATGAGGCGTTTTGTAATTCCTTCTATCATTCCGTCAGAAACGGAAACTACGACTACAAGAGGAATCAGACTGAGCGCAATGCAGATGACTGCACCGACAATACTTTTTGTGCCGACAGTTTTTTTTGAGCCTTTTGCAAATACGATTCTTGACGCAAACAGAAACGAAGATTTTATACTCATTGCAAATCCTCTTGGACAAGTTTTCTGTCAGTAATTCTGTAAACGATGTCGCCTTTTTTTGCAAGTTCCATATCGTGAGTTACAAGAACTAAAGACTTGCCGTATTTTTCAGTAACGGAAAAAAGCATGTCGCCAATCATCTTTGCATTTTCAGGGTCAAGGTTTCCTGTCGGCTCATCGGCAAGGATAAGCTTCGGATTGTTAATCAAAGCCCTCGCAACTGCAACCCTCTGTCGCTCTCCGCCTGAAAGTTCTGACGGAAGATGGTCTTTCCGCTCGTAAAGCCCGACGTCATTTAAAAGCGACTGTGCCCTCTGCATGGCAGTCTTTTTATTTTCGCCTGTCATATATGCAGGAAGAAAAACATTTTCAAGCGCCGTAAAATCTTTTAAAAGATAATGGAACTGAAAGACAAGCCCTATAAAAGTTGAACGGTATCTGCAAAGTTCACTTTCCGTCATTTTGTCAAGAAAAGTACCGCCGATTTTTACGCTGCCTGCCGTTGCAGAATCAATGCCGCTTATGATATTTAAAAGAGTGCTTTTGCCGTTTCCGCTTTGACCGACAATAGTAATTTTTTTGCCTTCAGGAATTTCAAGATTCAAATCTTTCAGGACAGTTAGCGACTCGCCTTTTGAAATATATGTTTTTTCCAGATCAGTTATTTCGATTAAATTATTCTTCATGCAGAACCTCAAGAATTTTCATTTTCAATACATTTGAACTTGCAACCCAGGATGCAATGACACAGGACAAAATTCCGAACAAAGTAATGAAAATCACTTCGCCCGGATTTACGCGCGCCGGAATATTTGCATACACATACCACATCGAATTTTCCCTGACAGCATCTTTCATCGCAGAATTGAAAATCATCGTAAAAAAATATGTAAAATAATACTGAACTTTTGAAATAATCAGAAAAACTGTCTTAATGTTAAAGCTGAGGACAAGCCCTGAAAGAAGTCCGGGAATAGAACCTTTTAGCCCGATTATAAGTCCGCGAAGAACAAAAATTTTTCTGATTGAAAATTTGCTTCCTCCAAGGCTTGCCAAAGTTGAAATTTCTGAGCGCCGTTCAAAAACAAGTTTTCTTATCGAATTATAAATGTTGATTGCAACGACTATAAAAATCATTACGACAAAAAGCATCAGTATATTTTTTTCAACGCGCAGTGCACCAAAGAAACTCCTGTTGTAATCGCGCCAGACAGAAACATCGCAGTCAAAACCGCAAGCTTCAAATTCAGTTTTAAAATGCCTGTCACTGTTCTGATTTTTAAGCTTTATGCCATAGACAGAACCTGTCCTGCCAAAATATTTTTCGCCGGAAGCAAAACCTATAAAAGCACAGCTTGCATTTATATCTGCATATCCGCAAGTAAAAATTCCAGTCACTGTAAATTTTCGTTCATTTGAAATCAGCGCTGTTTCACTTGAACCGCTCAAAGCAAAAAGATTGACCTGACTTCCCGGCCTTGCACCGAGGCTTTTTGCAAGGCGCGATCCTAAAACAATTCCGTTTTCAGACAAATCAAACCTGCCTGAAATCATATTCACTTCACTTTTAAATCCCGAATCAATTTCAAGCACGTTTTCAGGCAGGGCACGGATTACCGCAACAGATTCCTTTCCCGAAAGATTTGTCATCAGACTCTGCGCTTCCTTAAACTGAACGAACGAAACGACATTATTGTTTTCAAGAAAAAAATTTTCAATCTGCGCACGTTCATCTTCCCTGACATTCGTAACCTGAGCATGATAAGAACTTATATGAATGATTGAATCTATAAACTGCATCTGAAAACCGTTCATCACGCTAAGAACTACGATAAGCGTCATTACGCCAAAGCATATTCCGAGCACAGACAGTTTTGTCGTAACGGAAGAACTGCCTCTTTTACCGGCAAGAGAAAATCGTTTGCAAACAAAAAAAATCCATTTTAAATTATTCATATACCGTCGTAAGTTTTTCTTCCTGCCCTGCATAAAAAGTTTCAGAACGCCTTTTGTCGTTTATATACTGAATTTTCAGCATGACGTCATTGTCAAAATAAATATACTGCATGTAATTTTTTTGAGAAGAATAAACAGTTTTCATTCTCAAAATATTGTCTTCGTAAAAAGTTATAATCGGAAGGCTGTCTGCTCCGACATAACTGTAAAGATTTTTTCTTGAAGATGTCTTCTGAACTTTAAAACTTTCATCATTTTTATACAGGTAATGATTTTCTTCTTCAAAAACAATTCTTCCGGCACTGTCAAATTTATACGAGTATACATAATTCAGCCTTGCATTTTTTTTATATTCAGCTTTATGAATCAAGGCAGATTCTTCTCTATTGATAAAACCATATTCTTTTTTTAATACAATATTGTTTTTGTCATCATAAAAAATTTCCTGCATTTTTTTTCCAGTTAAATCGTATTCCCGTTTTATTCTTGAAAACTGAGTTTTGTTTTCAAGGTCATATTCATAATAACAGATTTTCTGAATAAAAGCATCACTTGCCTTTTTTCCGCACTTCCACAGTTCGACACATACAGGAAGAAAATCACTGCCGTAATAGCACCTCCTGATTTTATTTCCTGAATAAAACGTCAGCACTTTTTTTGAGTCAAGCGCGTTTTTGTTTACGCAAAAAAATTCCTGATTTTCATCTTCGTCTTTAAAATAATAAAGGTGAAGCTGACTGCTACTGTCTATATAACTTTCAGAAAGCGTTTTTTGGACTGCAAATTCTTCCTGAGCACTTTCGCCTTCGTTTAAAACTTTTTCGGATAAAACAGTTTCGGGCGTTTCCTGCAAAGAAACGTTTTCCTGAGAATATGAATGACTGCATAAAAATAAAATCAAAAGAAAAGTGATTTTATAAAAAACTGATTTCATAAATTCATTCAGATTATCTTACAATCCCAAAAAGGCATTTACGTATTCTTCTGCATTAAAAAGCGAAATGTCTGCATAAGACTCGCCCGTGCATACATAGAAAACAGGAATTCCAAGTTCCTTTCCGATGCTAAGCGCAATTCCGCCTTTTGCAGTAGAATCGTACTTTGTCATTACGATTGCATCTACGCCGATTGCCTCGTTAAAGACTTCTGCCTGACGCAATGCGTTCTGACCTGTCGTAGAATCTATTACAAGAATTTTTTTATAACAGCCTTC
This sequence comes from Treponema sp., assembly GCA_051883255.1. Classification (GTDB taxonomy): domain Bacteria; phylum Spirochaetota; class Spirochaetia; order Treponematales; family Treponemataceae; genus Treponema_D. The sequence goes on along the minus strand of JBJETJ010000083.1, from coordinate 108,801 downwards.
GTCAGCTTTCTGCCGGCAGATTCTGTCAATCTTTTCAAGTTCATGAACAAGGTTTTCTTTATTGTGAAGGCGTCCTGCGGTGTCTGCAATTACAAGACCGCCGCCGTGAGATTTTACGCTTTCTGCAGCATCAAAAACTACGCTTGACGGATCGGAAGAATGCTGATGATTTACGACCCTTACGCCGATTTTTTCGCCGTGATAGCAGAGCTGTTCGATTGCCGCCGCACGGAACGTATCGCTTGCCGACAGAACGATGTTTTCACAGTCCTGATTTTTTAAAAGATTTGCAATCTTTGCGCAAGTCGTCGTTTTGCCGACACCATTCACTCCTAAAATCATCCATATATTCGTTTTGCCTTTTTCAGGAACAAACTGCACGCCTTTGACAGATTCAAGAAGAATATTTTTCAGCTGAAGCAGAATTTCATCCTGACTTGAAATCCTGCCTTCCTTACATTCAGATTCCAGCCTGTCAACAATCTGCATTGAATTTTTTGCGCCGACATCACCTTCGATTAAGGCATCTAAAAGTTCATCAAAAAAATCGTCATTCTGGTTTTTATGCAGACTGAATAAATTTTTAATCCGCTGAGCAAATGAAATTTTTGACATCTTTTATTCCTCCCATAAAAAGTCAAAGCGAAAATATCAATTTTCGATTTGACTTTTTACGCACATTCGCAATGTAATGAGAATGTGCAGTAAATAAGAAGTTTGCGTGCAAACTTCTGAATAAAAACTTTGACGCCAGTTCAGGCAAAGTTTTTATCCCCCCCTCCCATAAAAAGTCAATGAGAAAATATCAATTTTCGATACTTTCCGTAAAATTTTCTGCGGAACTTACCGCAGGCGTTTTTTCAGCGTTTTCAGAAGAATCTTCTTCCTGCACTTCAAGTTCTTTCAGTTCACTTTCTTTTGCCGCCTGAAATTCCTGCTGCTGAATTTTATGATTTTCAACAGCCGTGTCAAAATCAATATTTGACTTTCTCGTTTCGACAGGCAGGGCTTTATTTGCACTGACAAGATACGCAACAAGTTGTGCGACAAACCATATTCCCAAGCCGGCAGAAACACCGATTCCGATGTAACTCATCGTCTGATATTTTTTAATATCTTCGACGTTTATGCCGGAAGTTCCTGCCACATAACCTTTGTACAGATTACTGTAACTGGAATATGAATAAAACAGAAACGGCAGTGAACAGATTAAAGCACTGTAAGAAATATACATCATTCTGCGCTTTTTTTCTATATCAGCGCCTATGTCATAATCTTTTAAATTTGCAGTGACCGCCTTGTCGTCAACAATCTGATTTTTCGGAATCATAAAGAACATCGTGTTTCCGCTGTCAGTGTAATAATATCCGAGAACGCCGGAATTATTTATTTTTACGGCCATCACATTGTCCTCTGAGCGAATGCCGTTGTAAAAAAGATTTCCTGCAATCGACTTTTTCAAGACAAGCGCCGTTTCAATCGGTTCCTGCCTGAAAAATTCTACTTCAATCAGATATTTTTTTTCGTAGCCGAAGCCGTAAGAAAAACTTTCCTTTCTGTAGCCTTCACATTCAAACGAAAAATTATGAACGCCGTTACTCAAAACGAGCCTCTCAGGAATTTTATTGTAGACTGTCGAATCAATCGTAACTCTGGCAATGTCCTTTAATTCCTCAGGCTTTACCGCTATCTGAATTTCACACGGAATCGCATTTTCGATTTTCGGAACAAGCCTGTATGCAATGTTTTTTGCAATTTTTTCAGGCTCGGAAATAAGTCCGATTTCAGTAATTACGCCTGTCGAAACTGCGCCCGGGTACAAAAACATTTCTGCAGAAACTGCCGCGTAACTGCCGTAAACAGTGACAGTGCCGGTTATAAGGCCGTTGATTTTTGCATTTATGATTTCTGACGAACAGTCAAAAGCCGTGTAGTCAATTTTCTGTATGTTCCTGCTGAACTTAAAAAGCTCCGATGAGTCTGATTTATAAAACAAAAAATCTTCCGTGTCCGGCGCCTTCCTTTTTAAAGGCGGTTTTTCAGAACGGAATTCTGCCATGAGGTTTTCCTGACTTGTCAGATTGTCATCGATTTTTTTTGTAATTTCCTTTATTTTTTTTTCCTGAGCGGCAGTCTGCTTCTGAAACTGATATTCGCTTAAATTCTGAATTACAAGCGCATCTTTTGCTTTCTGCTCTTTGGAAAGTTCAAGGAAAAGTGCAAGCCGCTCTTTTACGAGAGAATGAATTTTTCTATTTAAAATTTCTTCGTCGGGGACATTCCGCGTTTTTGTTCCGTAGAGCTGTTCAAGAATCAATTTTGGAATGGCAGATAAAACCGCTTTTTCATATTCACTCTGAACAAAATCCTGACTGTAAGTGAACTCCGAAGCGCCGATTACCCAGCCTGCTTTTTCAGATTCTGCAAAACAAAAACCTTGTAAAATGAGGAACACTATGATTTTTGTAAATTTCTTACAAATCTTCACCATCGTCAGAAGAATCCATTGGAAGCCCTTTCCATTTTGCTTTTAAATACGATTCAATGAACTGGTCAATATCGCCGTCCATTACAGCCTGAATATTGCCTGACTCATATTTTGTCCTGTGGTCTTTTACCATCGTGTACGGCTGAAAAACATAGGAGCGGATTTGATTTCCCCAGGAAATGTCTTTTTTTTCAGCGGCAAATTTTGAATTTTCCTTTTCTTTCTGTTCGCGGTAATACTCGTACAGTTTTGCCTTTAAAATGCTCATCGCAGTCTGACGGTTCATAATCTGACTGCGTTCGCTCTGGCAGGCTACGACGATTCCTGTCGGCAGATGCGTAAAGCGGACGGCGCTGTCAGTTTTATTTACGTGCTGGCCGCCTTTTCCGCCTGCCCTGTAAGTATCAACGCGCAAATCTTCCGGGCGGATTTCAACTTCGACTGTATCGTCAAGAACAGGAAAAACAAATACGCTCGAAAAAGACGTATGACGGCGCGCATTTGCATCAAACGGACTTATCCTTACAAGCCTGTGGATTCCGGCTTCGCCTTTTAAATAGCCGTAAGCATATTCGCCGTCAATCTGAAAAGTAATCGACTTTATTCCGCCTTCTGCTTCGAGAATGTCGACAGTTTCAATTTTAAAACCACGCCGCTCTGCCCATCTTGTATACATTCTGCTGAGCATGTAAGCCCAGTCCTCTGCTTCAGTTCCGCCTGCGCCAGAATGAATCGTTAAAAAGGCGCTTGAATTGTCGACTTCGCCTGACAAAAGGTTCAATACACTAAGTTTTTCGTATTTTTCGTTTGCCTGAGCGAACATTTTTTTTATTTCATCTTCAGTTTCTGAATCGGGAGATTCTTCTGCAAGTTCATAAAGCGCTTCTATGTCACTTACTTCCGAAATAAGTTCTTTCCAGGGTTCAACACGCTGTTTAAGCGTTTTTATTTTGTTCATCACTTTCTGGGCATTTTCCTGATTTTCCCAGAAATTGCTTTGGGTCGTCAATTCTTCCTGTTCTGCAATTTTTTTGTAAATCGCATCAGAGTCAAAGACACCCCCAGACATTCATAATATTTTCTTTTAATTCCGCAATCGGCATTTTTAATTCTTCTAACATAACGTCTGACTTTCCTTTTTTTTTATATAGAATAAATTAAACATTGTATCTTGTCAAATAACTGAAATTGATTATAAAATAGAAAATATGAAAATAAAACGAATTATATTTGCCGCTTTTTTTGCGGAACTTCTGTCTTTTTGTTTTGCACAGACAAGACCGGTTGCAACAGACATCAATACAATTCCGGCTGAAAACGGAAAAATAAAAATAACCTGGACAATCCCCGAAGATTCAGAGCCAAAGATTACGGGCTTTGTAATTTACCGTGACACAAGGCAGATCTCTTCTTACGAACAGCTCAATGCGCTAAAGCCGGTTGCAAAACTTGCTTCCGACGTAAAAATGTATTCAGATTCAGTTTCTGATTCAAGGGAATATTTTTATGCAGTAATTTCGGTTACGGAAAAAGGAAATTACAACATAATCCTGCCTTCGATAAACACGACTGTCTACGGCGTAAAAACTTCAACAGACATCGCCGCTGACCAAAGCCCGCGCTCAACTCAAAGTACAAAAAACTCAAAAACGCAGAAAGACACTTCGGTCAAAATCGACGACAATTCAGAAAAAATGCGCAGCGTTCCGCTTCCTGCCTTAGGACTTGTCGAAACTCCTAAAGCAAAAAACGTACTCGGTCAGAAAGCGATTGACACTGCAAAGAGCCTTGCCAAAGATTACGTCGACAAAAAGAACGTCATTACGCAGATGCACATTTTTGAAGAAGATTTAATCTGTCCACAGGGCGGGGACGAATACCTGCTTTTTAAAATCCTGAAAAACAATTTCGTAAAAAAAGATTTTTACAAATCAATCAGCGAACTGTCAGAATTCCTCAACGTTCACAGAAGCGAAGAAGTTACGAACCGCGCAGTTTTTTATCTCGGCGAGTCGTATTATTTTACGCAGAATTATCAGAACGCTTTGTTCCAGTTTCTGACAGTAAAAGAAGCCTATCCTGCCCTTTCAAAAAAATGGATAGATTCAAGCCTTGATTTAATTGAACTTGAAAAAGATTAATTTCGTTTCAAAAAATCAGGAAATGCCGTCAAGACATTCAGCCTTAATTAAGTTCCTTTATCATTCTGATTAATGACGGCGTTCTTGAAATTTCAAGGTCTGCGCCTTTTAGCGGTGACGATGCCGGCTGTTCCGTTGCCTGCGGTGATGTATCAAGGGCAGTCTGGCTCTGCGAGTTCTGCGCTGATTTTTTATCAGGCATTTTTGTAAGGATAAGCTCATCGCCTGAATTTACCCTGTCATAAAATCCCGTGTCAGACAAAGTTCCCTCTGAAATTTCTTCTGAAACGCGCGTAAGAGTTACAGTGCCAAGAACGTCGCGTTCATTGTAGCTCAAGCCTGTTCCCGTATCGCTTGTTTTTACCGAACCTTTTTTTATGACTTTAAAAACTGCGTCTTTTACGATTCCTTCTGACTTTCCGATGTCAACAAGAATTTCGTTTACGTTTCTGTCAAGGATTTTTGCCCTGACAGGCATTACTGAAAGAATCTGCTGCCTCAACAGAAGCAATGCGCCTGAAAACCTGTCATTACCTGTTTTGTAAACGGAAAAATCCTGCGTCTTTGTTCCTGTTCTGGCAGAATACATTACTGCATCAAGCTTTATGTCGCGCTCGGTTTCATCGCCTGTCAGAATAATAAAATAATCAAACTGATTGTCGTGCGCTTTTTTGTACGCATCGGCATATCCTGAAACTTCTTCCGGGAAAAGGTTTATGCTCGTAGATGCAATTCCCTGAAACATCAGCCTCAAATAATTTGAAGCAATCCGCGAAACGTCACAGTGATAAAGCGGATCGATTTTTTCCATATAGTAAATGCCGACGTTCCATCTTGTCTTGTCAAGGTAGAACGGATTTATGTCCCATTTTTTTGCAAGGTTGTTTTCAAGCAGGGATTCAAAGCCTTCGATTGTATCTGAAAGTTTTGTGTACTGAGCATTAAGCTGGCGTTCACGTTCAGAAAGATTTTTATTTTCAGAAGAAACATGCGAAGAATTTTCTTTGAGGAATTTCAGCTGTTCAAGATAGTTTTCGTCAAAGCCGTCATTATGAAGAATCTGCGCAAACGCATTTCTTGCAGTCTTGTTTTTAGGATTGATTTTCAAAGCAGTCTGATACTCATAGCGGACATAAGACGAATAATATTTTTTCTGATATTCCTGCCCTTTTTTAATATGATAAAGCGCCCACTGTTTTCTGCGCGGATCTTCAATGGTAGTATTTTTTAAAACTGAAAGTTCAAAAGCCGCCCTCATAATTTCGTCAGACGGTTCAATTTCAAGACCTTTTTCCCAGGTAGAAATTGACTGTTCGATAAGTCCGAGTTTTTCAAGCGCAAGACCTTTTATGTACCAGGCCTGAGATAAATTCCTGTTCCTGTTGATTCTGAAATCTGCAATGTCAATTACGTCCTGATACCGCCTCTGGGCATAATAAATCGTGCCCAGAAGTTCATACGCCGAATCGTAATTTCCGTTTGCCTGAATTGCCATAAGGCATTTGCGCTCTGCATCTTTATAGTCGCCGTTCAGCGCTGCCAGATACGAAGCAATAAAATAAACTTCTTCGTTGTTTGAATGAACGCGAAGTGCCTTGTCGATATAATTTTTTGCAAGCTGTGTTTTTCCAAGTTCAGTGCTGACTAATGCAAGGCTTAAAAGCGCCTTTACGTTTGAAGGCTCGCGTTTAAGTGCATCGTTGTAAAAAGATTCTGCGCCCGTAAGCCGTCCGTTAAAAAGGTCAAGTTCTGCAAGCCCGAAGCGCGCTTCGATATTATTGGGATATGTTTTTAAAACTGAATTGAACACTGCCAGAGCTTCGTCAAAGCGCTCGAGTGAAACAAGACAGAACGCCTTTAAATTTTTGTAATCAGGATTTGCACCGTCATATTTTTCTGCATTCTGCACATACTGAATTGCAAGGTCAAACTGATTCATTTCGTAATAACATTTAGACAGCATATACCAGGCGCGCGTATACGCTGAATTTTTCTGCAATGCTTCCTGAAATTTCTCCGAGGCATTCCACCAGTTTTTTTCGTCAAAAAATTCGATTCCCTGATTGTACAGGTCTACGGCCGACACCGAAGAATTGCCTGAAAAAAATTCCGTTTCAGGAAAAACTTTCTGCTGCGAAAAAACAGGCTGAATTAAAACAAGACATAAAAACGAAAAAAATATGCTTTTCAGGAAAAAAAATAAATCAGTTTTCTTCATCAGTTTCAGTACCCTCTTCATTGTGATAAATGACTTTTATCATATCGATTCTATGGCCGTCCATATCCTGAATGATAAAGTCATAATTATTCCAGGACATTTTTTCAAATTTAACGGGAATCTTTCCAAAAAGGTCAAATACAAAACCGCCCAGAGTATCAAATTCCCCGGAAGGAAAATTTGAACCGATTTCTTCGTTCAAGTCATCAAGATTTTCACGGGCATCGACAAGCCAGATATTACTGCCGAGGCTTATGATGTCATCGCGCTCATTGTCAAATTCATCCTGAATGTCGCCGACAATTTCTTCGATGATGTCTTCCATACAGACGATGCCAGACAGACCGCCGTATTCATCTACTGCCATCGCAATGTGAATGTGCCGCCGTTTGAATTCGCGCAAAAGGCTGTCAATCCTTTTTGTTTCCGGGACAAAATATGCCTTGCGGATTATTTTTTCAAGTTCGGGAGTCTGCTTTTTTGAAAAACATTTTATCAAATCTTTTACGTAAAGAACGCCGATTACATTGTCTATTGAATCTTTGTAGACAGGAAAACGCGAATGACCGCTTTCAGAAATTTTTTCAAGGATTTCCGAAAGTCCCGTATCAACGTTTATAAAATCAACGTCAATACGCGGAATCATTACTTCTTTTACGGAAGTCTTTGACAATTCTTCGACACCGTGAATCATGTCGGCCTTTTCTTCGTTCAATATTTCCTGAGTTGTTTTTATGTCTGACTGAAAGTTCTCTTCTGTTTTTTCTTTTTTAGCTTTAGGTTTTGTAAAATCAAATAGTCCCATTTTATCTCTACCGCATTTATTAAATTATAACTTCATCTTCAAGTTCTTTTAAAATTTTTTCCTGCAAAACAAGCATTTCACATTCAGGTTCAATTCCATTTTCAATATGCTCTTCTCCATGATCCATTCCGTTCAAATGCAGGAGTCCATGAACCAGAAGGCGCTTCAATTCTGCATTTTCCGTAGTTTTAAAATATGCTGCATTTTCTGCAATCATTTCAACACTTACTGCAATGTCACCGACAGCTTTCCATTGAGTTCCGTCGTCGTCATAAACCGAATCATTTTCAAAAGAGAGAACGTCAGTCGGACTGTCAATCTGCCTGTAACATTTATTAAGTTCCCTGATATACTCATTGCTGCAGAATAAAACAGAAACTTCCTCGCAGTCAAAATTCAATTTCTGCATTGCTTTCTGCATGAAAGGTTCTGCCCTGTCAAGCCAGTACGGAGTTTCAAGATTTTCCTGTAACGTAATCAAAATTCTATTTGCCATTTTTTTCTTCTTTTTTTGCCCTGGCTTTTGCAGGTGACTCAGTTTCTTTTTTTTCTTTTACGATGGTCTTTGTTTTTGCAGAAGATTTTTTTTCGTCGTTCTGAATTTCTTTTTTATCGCCGTCAGGGTCTTTCTGTTCAGGATATTCAATGCGCGAATGATAATAGCCTGCAAGGATTTTTACAAAGACTTCGCGGATTGCAGTAAGTTCCTTAAAAGTCAGGTTACAGTTGTCAAGCTGATGATGTTCTAGCTTGCCTGCGATAAGACCCTGAATGAATTTATCAAGGCGCGACACTGACGGTTTTTCAAGCGTACGGCATGCAGCTTCAACTGTATCTGCGAGCATTACGACTGCGCTTTCTTTTGTACTCGGCGGCGTTCCGTTGTAAGAAAAATCTTCTTCCTGTACGTCAGGGTTCTGCTGCTTTGCTTCGTTGTAAAAATAAGATATGACGCTGTTTCCGTGATGTTCTGCGATGATGTCTATAATCTGCTTTGGAAGGTGAAGCTGGTGCGCTTTTTCAACGCCGCGCTTTACGTGACTTCTGATTACGGAAACTGAAAGGAACGGATTAATTTCATCGTGCTTGTTCTGACCGTTCTGGTTTTCGACAAAATATTCGCTCTGTTCCATTTTGCCGATGTCGTGATAATAAGCGCCGACACGTGCAACAAGAGAATTTGCACCGATTTCCTTGCACGCATTTTCTGCAAGAGTTGCAACCATCATCGAATGATTGTACGTCCCCGAAGCATTGAGGAGGAATTTCCTCATCGTCGGATTATTCAAATCACTCAAGTCAATCAGCCGGAAAACAGAAGCAGTATTTAAAACCTGTTCAAGCGGCGTAATGAAACCAAGTGCGAGGATTCCGCATATAAAACCGTTGATAGCAAGTGCAAGGCTCAAGTATCCGATATAAACAAAATTGTCGTTAAAGAGAACTTTGAGCAGGAATATGAATACGATGTTGAACAGTGCAATCGAAACGGAAGCAAAAACCATATCTATTCGCGTTTCGATTTCCCTTACGATGCGCGTAGCACAGAAACAGGTCGCCAGAGTGAACAAAAATACGACAACATCATAGTTGCTTGCATTCAGAACTCCGAGCGCCACGATTATCGAAAAGAAAATCGCAGACCTCTCTCCGAACAGAAGCGCAATCAAAAAAATGAAAAGCGCAGTAGGAAGTGCTATACACAGATGATACGACGACCGTGCAAAAAACGGAAACCGTGAAGCAAACATCGCGCACGAATAAATCGCTATGAAGAACACAATCTGAACGGCAAGTTCCTTAAACGAAAGCTTGTGTCCCGTCAGGACTTTTGAAAAAAGCAGCGTCCATAAAATCATAAGTACGAACAGATAAAGCAGAGTATCTGCATAAGCCCTGTAATCTATGTACTCTTTTGTATTTGCCATTTTTTCAAGTTTTCTGTAATTTTCTTCCGTAATGGCAAAACCTTTTCGTATTATTTTTTCGCCTTCACGGACTGCAATCGGATAATCAGGAGTTGCAGTCAAAGTTCTGTCTGCAATGATTGTCCTGTCTGCAATCTGTCCGACTTCATATTCATTCAGCGAAAAAGCAGCTACAGTTACGTTTTTCGTAACGCCAAAAAAACAGATAATTCCAAGTATTATAAATGAAATTACGGAAAGAATAAGAATCGGATAATCTTCTTTTAAAGAAGCCTGTATTTTCTTTAACAGGGAATCAGCCGTTCTGGCAGATCCGTTCTGAATATTCTGCTGATTTTCAATCGTCTTTTGCATTTTCATACGCCTGTACAATTTTCTTTACCAGAGGATTTCTGACAACGTCACAGCCTGTCATCTGAATCATTCCGATTTCTTTTATATCAGAAAGAAGTTCAACAGCATGAACAAGACCGGACTTGCATCTCTTTGGCAAATCAATTTGAGTTACATCGCCGGTAATGAATACCTTTGAGCCATTTCCCATACGGGTCAAAAACATTTTCATCTGAGCGCAAGTTGTATTTTGAGCTTCGTCAAGAATAATAACAGAATCGTTTATAGTCCTTCCGCGCATATACGCCAGAGGAGCCGTTTCTATAATATTATTCTCTATAAGTTTTCTGACTGTTTCTTTTGATAAAAGAAACTCCATCGAATCATAAAGCGGCCTTAAATAAGGACCGATTTTCTGTTCCATATCTCCCGGCAAAAAACCGAGGCTTTCTCCGGCTTCTACAACCGGCCGTGTCAGGACAATTCCTTTTTTCTCTTTTGAGAGAACTAAACGCAGCGCCTCTGCAACTGCAAGAAAAGTCTTTCCGCTTCCTGCAGGTCCGGTACAAAAAACCATATCGTGCGTTCTTAAAAGCTTTACGTAATCTGCCTGATTTTGAGTTTTAGGATATAACTTTTTCTGTGCACCGGGAACGATGACAGCCCCTTCTTCCATAGAAGCATGCTGACGCCGGGACGAAAAACATTCTCTTTCGGGCATATAATCAGGATTTAAATCAGTATTCAAAATCGAAACGACTGCATCTTCTGAATCTGCATATCCTTCTTCGATTTCATCAATAATCCTGTCAATTATAAACCTGAACTGCTGCCTTATTACCGGGTCGTCCTGTTCAACAGAAAGTTCATTTCCCCGCATAAACACAGGTACACCTAAACGCTGCTCAATAAGACGTAAATTGCTGTCGTTTGCACCGCACAGCTTGTTCAGAATATCAGTGTTCGGTACGACAATTGTATACGAGTGTTCCACATCCCCTCTTTCTACTATCGAATTTCCTGTCGAATGATAACTCTCAATATAATTGTAATTACCTGATAGCATTTGGTCAAGAATAAAATAACCATATCAGTTTTCCGCTGAAAAAAGGACGTGATGACATATTTTCAAAAGTCCTTCAGTTTACAAGACATCTGAACTGAAATTTACTCAGTTCTTTCTTTTTTTATGCGCTGGCTTGCAGTATTGAATAATTTAGAAAGAAGCGAATGAAGGTTGTTTTCCATAATCGAATACAGTTTTGGAATCAAAAGCTGCCTGTTCAGCGTATCAAGCCCGAGCTGTCCGTTTGACTTGCTGAACGCAAAGACATAAACAGTTCCGTCTTCTATCTGCCGCGAACTGAACAGAACCGCATCAGACACAAAATGCAGGCCTTTTACAAAAAACTGAATGTCGCAGATTTTTTCATAATCTTCGATTTCGGTAGGATTGTTCCTGTCAACCTGAATCGTAAAATGAGAAAGGCTTATGTCATTAAGCATAGTGTTTACGAGCTGGCTGTTTTTATCGCTGAACTTTATCGAACAGAATCCGTTGCAGCATGCCCTTACGTTCTTTCGCCTGCCCATCGCCTGATTTGCATAAAGCATGCGCTCAAGCACGCTGAAATTATTTTTTTTCTGATATTCAAGCTGAATGCAGCCGCACTGTATTCCGATGTCCATCAGATAAAGGCGTTCAAGTTCTTCCTTTTCGTAATTAGACTGCTTTTTTGCATACAGAACGCCAAAGAGCGCCTGCGGATATTTTTTCTGGAGCCGTGAAATAAAATTAGGCCAGCTGTCGTTCTGGAGCGGCAAATCAATGTTAAAAAAAATCAGCGCGTCCTGAAAAACAGAAAGTATGATTTCTACTTTTGCAGAAATCGAGAGAAATATGTCAGTATCGATAAAATAACACTCATATCCTAATGCAAGATAATCTTCCAGATAGTTTTCAGGGAACAATGATTTGTCAGGTGCAATAAAAAAAGTTTTCCGGCCCTGAATAATTTCATTCACAAGCGATGACATTACAATCTCCAAACGCAAAATATTCTGCACACTATAAGCGGAAAATATCAAGACAAAAAAAAAGAAGCTTCTTTTGGAAACTTCTCTGTTACTGAGCTATGATGGATTCGAACCATCGACCCACGCCTTAAAAGGGCGTTGCTCTACCTACTGAGCTAATAGCCCATCCACTCATTTCGTGAATGTATGGTTAATATATAATTTTCACAAAAAAGTGTCAATATCAAATTTATAAAATTTTAACTTTTTTTGATTTTTTAAAAGAACGGTTTTACGGGCATTTTACAGGCTAACAAGTTCTGCGACGGCTTCAATTTCTGCATTGCTTTTTATGCTTTCAGGAAGTGCCGACAAAATCCTTACAGTAATTTCAGAAGATGGCGGCGGAACAGTCTGGCTTTCATCAAGCTTTACGACACAGTGCAAGAAATTTTCAGTTACGGCGCTGACATATTTTTGAGTACCAAGTATCTTTTCAAAACTGAGGCTTCGGGTTGTTTCTACAATCGCCCTGCACTCCGTATTGCAAAGTGAATTTATATATTTTATTTTCCGGTCAAAAGCAAAATCAAGAAGAGATGCAATGCGCCTGTCAGTAACGGCTTCCGGCACTTTAGGCTTCATCAAAAAAGCCCTCGTATCAGGGCGCGGACTGAACGGAAAAGCGTGAATCCAGGCAAAACCGCATTCGTTTACAAGCGCCATCGTCTTTTCAAAATCTTCATCTGTTTCAGAAGGAAAGCCTGCAATTATGTCGCACGCAAGAAACGGATTTTTTTTTGCAAGCTTCAACCGTCTGCACGCATCTAAAACAGCCTGCGCTTTGTAAGGGCGCGCCATTTTTAAAAGAACGTCATCACTTCCGCTCTGGACAGAAAGATGAAAATGAGGCCTTATGCGTTCATCCTGAATTATCCTGCAAAACCGATCGTCAACAATCTGCGGATACAAACTTGAAATCCTGAAAGAAATTCCCTGCGTCTTTTTCAATAGAATTTCAAGAAGCCCTGCAAAATCTACATTTGTTTCAGCATTGTTTTCGGAATTGCAGTCTTTGTATTTTCCGCAGTACTGGGAGGCATTTACAGTTGTTATGACGACTTCCTTCTGCCCTGTCTGCCTGATTTTTTCTACCCTGTCAAGGACTTCCTGAACGTCAAGCGAAACTGACTTTCCGCGTGCAATGCAGATTTCGCAGTAAGTGCACCTGCTGTTGCATCCGTCCTGAACTTTTATCGAAGACCGCGAATGAGCAAGAAAAGTATCTGTCGACAGTTTAAAAGGATTTTCGCTTACCTCAGGAACAATCCCTGAACAGATTTTTCCGTTAAGACATTCAATGATTTTCTCCGGGACTGACTCAGGCGATTTTTCGTTTTCCTGCAAGATTAAATTTATTTTTTCGGGAACTTCAGAAAGGCGGCTTTTCAGTCGTCCGGGAAGAACTGCAATCCGGCTGCTTATTTTTGAAATTTCAAGCCTGTTGACCTGTGCATAACAGCCTGTCACTATCAAAACGGCATTCGGAAATTTTTTTAAAAGCAGACGGATAATCCTGCGTGCTTTCTGTTCGGCTTTTGCAGTGACAGTACACGTATTTACGATTGCAAGAACGACGTCGGGATTTTCCCTGTCACGTGCAGTAACGGACTTCATCACGACAGAAAAACCGTTATTGTAAAAAAAACTTGCGGCTGATTCACTTTCAATCTGATTCAGCCGGCAGCCTAATGTTTCTATATGAACAGTTTTTTTTGAATTTTTTAGTGCATTATCTGATGTATTCTGAAACACGTTCTTTTCCGCGTGAAGCGTCAGTTTTTGATGGATTGAGTTTTAATGCTTCTTCGTAAGCTGCAAGACTTTCGGCGTAATTTCCTGCCATTTCGCGCGCATAGCCAAGCCGCGTCCACCAGGCATCAGACAGAGGGTCTTTTCTTATTGCGGCTGACAGGGCGATGTCTGCATGCTGAAATTTAGTCTGCCTTATGTAAATTTCGCCCATAAAATAATAAGCAAGCCCTACACGGCTTCCCGTTCTGTCAGGGGCAATGGAAATATATTCCTGAAACTGTTTCAGCGCTTCTTCATTTTTTCCAAGATAATATTTTGCTTCACCGAGAACTTCGATAAGGCGAATGTCATAACGGCTGAGCTTTAATCCGTCATAAGCGCGCTGTTCGGCACGGGCATATTCACGGTTACCGATTAAACTCCAGCACAATACTACGTAAGAGTCAATGCGGTTCGGGTCAGCTTTAATTTCATCTTCGCATACAGAAATTGCTTCTTTATAGTTCTTGTTGTAATAAAGCAGAAGTGCATCCTTTGCTTTCTGTGCAAAAACATTCGTACAGAGTAATGTCAAACAAAATAAAATAATACTACGCTTCATTTTCCTTTACCATCGTGCATCGTCCTGAAAAACTGCTTCCGGGCTCAAGTACAACCTGCTTTGAAGTTATATCGCCTGTCACAGAACCGTTTGATGTTACAAACACCATTGAATTTCCTACTACATTTCCTTCAACTGAACCGCGGATTAAAATCCTGTCTGCATAAATGTCAGCCTTTACGACAGCATCAGAAGCTATGACAAGGTCACATTCAGAATTAATCTGCCCTGAAATGTTCCCCTTAATCATGAGCGGCTTTGTAAAGCGGATTTTTCCTGAGAAAGAAATGTCAGAAGCCATAACTGTATTAAAATCAGATTCTTCAAAATCCAGTAAATCACAACCTTTATTATCGTACATAACTTTACTTTACCTTGAATTTTAATTTAGAACAAGTCGTCCATTGAATATAAACGGCCTTTTGCAAGTTTCCCGGATTTTACGCCGTCATAAAGCCGCTCAAGCGCATGAACTGCACCGTTTGCAAAACCTTCGCGGCTTCTTGCCCTGTGCGTAATTTCTATCGTATCTGCATTACTGTCAAAAAATACAGTATGAGTTCCCGGAACGCTTCCTACGCGCATGCTTGCAACGTGAAGTTCGTTTGCCTTCGGTTTTTCATGGAATGATTCTGTTACAATCGTATCTTTTTTAGGATAATTTTTCAAAAGGTGCTTTGCAATGTCAAGTGCAGTACCGCTCGGGCTGTCTGCTTTCTGGTTATGATGGGCTTCAAAAATGCTTGCATCATATTCGTCAAACTGGCTTACAAGCCTTGCTGCTTCTTCGATGATTTTGTAAAGCATATTTACGCCGATGCTGAAATTTGCACTTGTCATTACGACACCGCCGCATTTTTGAGCAAGTTCATTTACCTGTTCTTTTTTATCGTTCCAGCCTGTAGTTCCGACAACAAGCGGAATACCGAGCGGCAAAAGAGCAGTTATGTTTCCCATCACGGAAGCCGGATGACTGAATTCGATTATTCCTTCTGCACCGCTTTCTTTTACGGCTTTTGCAACTGCATCATAATCGCCCTGAGGAACGATACAAGCGGCATCTTTTGCCATTACATCAACAGTTACGGCAATTTCATGACCGAAAGACCTCGCAGAATTTTCTATCATGTGCCCCATTTTTCCATAACCGACAATCGCAATTTTCATAAGTTCACCCCACCTGAAAAAAAATCCTAAGCAAAAAAAGCTGAATGCAATGTATTTACAACCTGATTAGTTTCTTCGTCATCACAAATCACGGTTATGTTTACTTTTGAAGCACCCTGACTTATCATCTGGACATTTATTCCGACATCTGCCAGAGCACCGAATCCGCTCGCAAGAATTGAACTTGAATGATCCGCATCACAAATAATGGTAACAATCGATTTGTTCCGCTGAATTTCAACGTCTGCAACATGGTCAAGATCCTGCAAAAGTCCCGTCAGGTCAATTTTTCCGTTTACTGTAAGCGAAACTGAAACTTCACTCGTTGCAATTACGTCAACGCTTATTCCCCACTTTAAAAAGTTGTTGAATACATGAGCCAGAAAACCTGCGCTTCCAAGCATTCTTGTAGAATTTATGTCTATCAAAGTTACGTTCTTTACGGAAGTAATTGCAGTTACCTTAGGAACTTCACCGGAATGATTTTCTACGATGATTGAACCGGGACTTTCGATGTTATACGAATTTTTTACGCGGACAGGAACTCCGCTTTTTAAGCACGGCATCATCGAGCGCGGATGCAGAACCTGAGCGCCAAAATATGCAAGTTCTGCGGCTTCTTCGTAAGTTACTTCTGGAACAGGACGCGCGTCTTTTACGACACGAGGGTCAGCAGTAAGGATTCCGTCGACATCTTTCCAGGTCTGGATTTCTTTTGCTTTCATCGCAGAACCAATCATAGTGGCAGTCAAGTCAGAACCGCCGCGACCAAGTGTCGTTATGTTTCCTTTTTTGTCTTTTGCAATGAATCCTGTTACGATAGGAATTTCTTTTGACTTTCCGTCTTTGTAATCGTTTAAATGTTCAGGAATTGCCTGCCATACTTCATCAAGCAGTTCGGCAGCCATAAAATTTGAATCGCTTGTCATTCCGATATCCCAGGCATCGTAAAACTTTGCAGGGATTCCCTGATTTTCAAGATAGGCAGCCATCATTCTGACTGACATGCGTTCACCAAAAGAAACAAGGTAGTCTCTCGTGCGTTTCGTAAGTTCCTTGAGCATCGAAAGCCCTGTCAGAAGCTGTGTCAGTTCTTTAAGAAGGCTCTCAATCGCCTCGATTTTTATGCCGAGTTTTTCAGCAGTTTCGCGGTGGAGTTTTTCAACTCGTGAAATGTCAACCTTACCCTCAACAGCAGTATTTGCTGCTTCCAGCAAATGATCAGTTGTATCACCCATTGCAGAAAGAACGACAACCGGTCTTTCATCTTTGTATGCTTTAATTATTGATGCGACATGACGGATTCTTTCTGCATCTGCAACAGAAGAACCGCCGAACTTCATTACTACCATAAACAAAAACATACCGATTTTTGAATATTTATGCAATATACATAAAATGGAATGAAGAAATGCAAAATGAATGGCAACAAATGACAACAGGAATTTTCCCGCAGACATTGCGCTTTTTTTAAGTTCAGCATTGCATTTGCCCTGCAGAATGAATGAAAATCAAATGCCTTGATGAGAATCAATAATTATTTTATTCTATACAAATGAAAATTAAAAAAATCTTCATTTTTTTCATTTCATTTTTTCTTTTCCTCAGCGCCGCATTTTCTGAAGAAGAAAACTTAAAAGGCTATGAACTGTCAGACGCAATTTACAGTTCAGTTTCTGCAAAAAAATACAGGGCGCAGAAAATCCAGCTTTCAAGAACTACGGAAGAAAAATTCCCTTACAATATTTTGATTACGATTCAAAAAACGGAAACTGACGTAAATTCTGCTTTCAAAGAATTTGATACAGTACTTCTGTCTTTTACGCAGGAAGACATCGTTAAAAGAATGGATTTTCTGTTTAACCTAATCGAATACAATTTAAATACTGATTTTAATTTTAACGTACGTATTCTGCTTACGGCATGCGACAAGCAGGAACTTTCGGGCAACGAGTCGATGACAGGTTCAAATGCCTACTGCAAATTAATCGAAGGAACAGAAGGACTTTGTGCACTCTGCATTAACCTTGACTCGGAAAAAACAAATTCGATTACGCCCGGCTCTGCAAAGAAAGTCTGCCCGTTGTGGCTCGTAAAGACAACTGCAGAATGTTTTGAACAGAATGAAATTCCCGTAAGCATAAAAGGCAATATTTTTATGTCGCTTTATTCCTCAGGAATTTTCCAGTCAAGCCAGAGGCTTTCTTCTTATTTGAGCAGGAACTTTCCTGCCGCAGAACTGAACCTTACGGGAAGCAGACTTTCTGACGATGAGCTTAATTCTCTTTTTAAAACTTTTCTTGAACAGTTTGCATGCCTTGCAAAATTCCAGAGTGACGTGCATTACATTCCGGTAAAAATTTCAAATTCATATTACTGGATTGGCGAACATATCACGATAATTTTTCTTTTGATTTTAACGACAGTCAGCCTTGCAGTTTTCTGCGACCTCGGTTTTATTTTCAGAAAAAGGCACAGTTTTAAAACGCTCAATACAAAACGGACTGTCCGCTCTTTTTACATCATTCCCGTAACGATTATTGTCCTTACGCTCTGCCTCCTTTTCGGGCAGTTTGTCGCTTCGCTTTTTTACAGGACAGTTTTCAGAAATCCGCTGATTATCCTCGGAATAAAATTCATCATTTCGCTCGTGCTCATTTCGTTTGCATATTTATTTGAACTTAAACTTCACAAAAGAAAATTTGCTTTTGTATATGAATATATGCTGATGATTTCAAGCCTGCTGAACATCTTTATTTTTTCAGCCATTGACGTTTCGCTGTTCTATCTTTTTACGCTGATTTACCTCATCATTTTTATTTCGCGGTTTTTCAAGAATACGGCGGCAATTTATTTTTTCCTGATGTTGAGTTTCATTCCGTATTTTCTGCTGATTACGCAGGTCATAGTTTATTCTTCGCCTCAGCAGATTTATCCGCTGCTTTTCGGAGATGCAGTTTCAAACCTGATTTTAAGCTGCGCAAGTACGCCGTTCTGCCTTATGCTTTTAAGGATTTACATTCTCATTGCAAAAGATTCCGCAAAGAAAATTCAAAAACCGCAGGACAATGCAATTTCGGAACTGGACAAAATCAACCGCAAATTAAAAAAACGATTTCAGAAAAGCTATGCGTTCATTCAGATTCTGACAGTTTTGTTTTTCGGACTGATTATAATTCTTGCAAGCGGGGAACTTCGCAAACAGTTTTCCCAGAACGTCGAATTCCGCAGACAGAACGGAATCATCGAAGAATCGTACAAAGCAAATCTCTTGAAGGCTTCTTATTCTGATTCAAATTATTACGGCGGAACGATACGGAAAATTTTTATCGATGCAGAAAAAAAACCTCTGCGCATCGAAGTCTTTGTGTCAGGTCAGACAGACAATCCTGTTTTTTATACGGCATACACTTATTCGCAGACAGAAAATTCAAATCAGGTTCAGTTTGACCTTCCCGACTACCCGCCTGAAAAATTTGAGATTTCGTATACGCCTGACAATTCACTTTTAAGCACAGTCGATATTCTTGCCTACTACGACAAAAAAGACTATCCGAAAGAAAATTCGCAGGAGAACGAAGACAGCGCAGACCCAAGGCACAAAACTTTTATAAGAGAAAGAGTTTCGCTTTCAATAAACATCAGCAGACCGGCAGGACAAATATAAAATGCAGGAAGATTTTACAAAGTGTTTTTTTCATGTTGATTTAGATGCCTTTTACGCTTCTGTCGAACAGCTCGTTCACCCCGAATACAGGAACAAGCCCGTAATAATTTCAGGCAATCCTCACCAGAGGCGCAACGTCGTTTCTACTGCATCTTACGAAGCAAGAAAATTCGGAGTTCATTCTGCGATGCCTGCAATCAAGGCTTTTGAACTTTGTCCTCAGGGAATTTTTGTAGAACCGAACATGAAGCTTTACTTTGAATATTCAGAAAAAGTAATGGCAATTTTAAAAGATTTTTCGCCTGACATACTTCAGCTTTCGATTGACGAAGCATGCCTTGACATGACAGGTACTTCGCGCCTTTTTGGCAAACCAGAAGAAGCGGCAAAAAAAATCAAGGAAACAGTAAAAGAAAAAATCGGGCTTACGATTTCAATAGGAATTGCAACAAATGCCTATCTTGCAAAAATCTGCTCTGACATAAAAAAGCCTGACGGACTTTTTCAAATTCTCCCGGGAGAAGAAGAGAACTTTATGGAAAATCTTCCGTTAAAAAAAATCTGGGGAGTCGGAGAAAAAACTCTTGCAAGGCTGAACTCATCAGGATTTAAAACCGTCAGTGACATAAAAAAACATTCAAAGAATTTTTTAAAAGGAATTTTCGGTGAGGCGACGGCTTCGTTTTTATACAACGTTTCGCGCGGACTTGAACCTGAAAATTTCCGTTCAGAGCCGAAATCACATTCGCTTAGCGCAGAAACGACTTTTGAATTTGATTTGACAGAGCGCAATGCAATCGAAACGAGCCTTCTTGAATTGTGCTCGGAAGTGATGGAACGGCTTTTAAAAAACAATCTTACAAGCTTTACGGTTCACCTTAAAATCCGCTACGAAGATTTTTCGACAGTAAACATTCAGTCAACTTTTGAAACACCTGTTTTATGCACTGATGATTTTTTTGCAAGGGCATGCGCTCTCTTTGACAAAAAATATGATTCACCGCGCGGAATACGGCTTTTAGGAGTCGGAGTTCAGAATGCAGTAAGTTCTTCGCAAATCGTCCAGCCTGAATTATTTGAAAGTGAGAACAAAAAAAAGCAGATAATCGAAAAAACGATTTTAGACATAGAATCAAAACACCCCGACGTAAAAATTCACAAGGCACGGCTTCTGCATAAAACAAAAATAATTCTTGCTTTTCTTCTGCTTTTGTTCTGCAATGCAAAAAATGCAGAATCCCAGTCACAAAGCGGCAACTCCGTACGCCCGGAGCAGACTACAGTAAATGCACAGAACGCAGGAACAATCAATGACGATTTTCTGCTTGAACCGAAGGCAAGGCAAAACGGAACTTCGCTTTTTAATTACGGAAACGAGGCGTTTAACATAGAATTTATTGCAGACGGTTTCTGGAATTTAAAACTTTCTCAGACGACGACTGCGACATTCGGTTACGGAAAGGATTTTTCAACTTCGGTTTCGCTTCCTGTTTTTGAGCAGAACGTCGATTTGTCGCTGTGGTTTCTGCTGAACAATCACTGGTATATACAGGGAGCGTTTGCTGACAAGTTCAACAAAAATACGATTGCACTCGGCTATTACGGCGACGGAATCGTAAAGGACGTAAAGATTTCAAACAGGAACATCGTTTTCCCTGACACTTATTCGCTGTCAGACATTTCGCGTTCAATCGGAGGCGGTGACAATCAGGCGCCCGGAATCAGTGCAAAATTTTCTGACAAAAAATGGACGGTTGACACGGCGTTCCGCTACGATATGCTTTCGACTTTCGACAAAACTTATTACGGAAAGAACGCCGTAAACAATCTTAAAATTTCAAAAGAAAATTTTTTGACAGGTTCAATTTATGTACTTCCGAATTCTGAAAACGTCAGGCACATAATTTCCGTTTACGTAGAATCTTCGCAGGGAACTTTTACTGACGAGGCAGGAAGAAAATATAAAAAAATTTCGTCAAATGATTTTTTAATCCTTCCGTCACGAAACCAGCTCATACTGTCAAAAGATGCAGGAGCAGGAAAAACAAACGGCGTCCTCCCCTGCATTCTCGTTGAATTTGACTCTGCCGCATCGATGATACTTTCGTCTGACTTGGGAAAATACGGAACTGCAACTTCTGCAGGCTCAGGCTATCTTGGCGAAATACAGAATTTTTTTGGAAGCAGATTGCAAAAATCAAAATTCAAAATTCCTGATGTTGCGTCCTTTTCTTACGGAGCAAAAAAAGGAAGTTTAAGCGTGCCAGACAAAACGGGAGATAAGACTGACGGATTTTTTGTTCTGCTCGATTCAAAGGAAATGCTTTTGCTCCAGAACTCATCGGGCTTTTCTCCTTTTGCGGCAGCGTTCAGATATGACGGCGGAACAAGTCAGATTCAGGACGTTCAGGTTGCATCAGCTTCGACAGAAACGCAGAGCAAGACTTATTCAGCAGTAATTGCCGATACAATCGACACGATGAAGTCTGATTTTTTTTATACAAAAAGAGTGTACGTTGACGTCTACAATCAGGACTACACGCTTTCGTCTACCGCCGCCTCGGGAAAAAAAATTACATACTCATCGCCTGAAATAAACTTTCCGTTTGCAGACGTAAGCCCGGGAACTTACCTTGGATTTGACTCTTCAAACGATGAATGTATCATGCTCAAATCGTTTACGCAGTCATCACGAATTGACATCGGAACAAAAGCCGTCGCAGGAACTGTTTACGTTTATAAAAACGGAATACTCGACAGTTCTGCAAAATACAATTCGCAGACAGGAGAAGTTACGCTGCTTTCAGGAATTTCTGATTCAGACAAAATTTACATTACCTGGTGCGAAGAATCTTCTGACTCAAAATCAGGAATGCTCGCAGGCGCAATCGGTTTTAAATATGATTTTCTTGAAAACCTCTCAGGTGACATTGCAGCTGCGACAAGATGGTCGCTAAGTCCTGACTTGCAGTATGCTGAATACAACAGGCCGGCAAATGCGTACACAACAATTTCTTCAAGAATAAACTGGCAGGAAGAAAAACTTTCAATTTCAAATACAATCGGTGCAACGCTCCAGATTGACAACATAACCGGGAACTACAAAATCTCAAGCCTTGACAGTTCAAAGCCGTCGACTGCATATCTTACTCAAAGTGCCGCAAAAAACCTGCCTTCAAATTTTACGCCGTTCATCAACCTGCGGCAAAACGAAAGCCCGTCTGCAAAAGCGCCTGAACTGACAAGTGCAAACAACTGTTCCGTTGAAAAACAGCAAGGGTCGTTGGATTCAGAAATTTCAGGATACAAAATTCCTGTAAGCTATAATTTTGCAAATGCAAATGACACGCTTGGGCCAGATGAAGTGCTATGGGCGTCAAATACAGTTGCGCTGAATTCTGCAAAAGGAATTTTGTCGAGCGCTTCAAAATTTTCTCTTGCAGTAAAACTCTCGCAAGAATTCTGTCAGCTTGCCCAGAGTTCATCTGACACAAAAATTTATTTACAGCTCGGAGTTTCATCGGAAGAAGATTTTACGATTGAAAACAAAGGCAACATTCCAACCTGGAAAATTTTTGATTCAGATTCTAATGCAGTCTGCTTTGACGTTGAAAGTCCTGTCAGTTTATCAGCAGACAAATGGCAGACAGTTTCCGTTACGGTAACTGACATTGACCGCGCGTTTTTTTCTGAAAACTACAATGCGCGCATAATCATTACGACTTCAAAAAAGCCTGAAAATGCAGGCCTGTATTCAGGCACTGTTTTTATAGGGCCGTATGAAGCCGTTACGCAGGGAATATACACTGCCGCTGACAAAGGTTTTTCAGTTTCGACTGAACAGGTAAAACAGACAAATCCCGGCGCGTCAAAATTCAACAAAGAGTCAAATTATACTCAAAACGTAAACTGGACAATCGATTCTTTTACTGCCGCAGAAATTTCAAGTTCAATAAGCGATTCAAAAATCACTCTTTACAAATATTTTGACGAAGTTGATTTTTCGTCTTACAAAAACGTCAACCTGTATTTTTCATATTCCGTTTCTTCCGTATTAGGACAAGAGCCGATTGACCCGACTTCTGTTCCCGGACTGCAATATGACGATTTTCCGCTGACAGTGATTTTTGACAGGGATGCTCCGAGTGCAACGGAAGACGGCTCTAAAGCAGTTGAATTAAAAATTCACTCGGCGAGTTTAAAAGAGTTCATCGATTATGAAGCAAATATTTTGGGTGCATGTTCAAAAATACATAAACTTGAAATCAATCAGATTTCAAAAGAAGTTTTCATTGACGGAAAAAAAATTGACGGCGTTTCACTTTACGTAAATCCAAACGTAATTCCGACAAGGGTAAAAATAAAAGTCGATTCGATTACTGAACACAACGATTCCAGTAAATATGGTGACAGTCCGCACATTTATCAGAAAGGCCGTTTTTCGATTGACGAACTTTACCTGTCAGACAATTCTCCAAAAGTCATTCTGCAGGATCAGCTCAAGGCAAATTTTAAGCACGACGGCGACATCATTCAGATAAAAAATTTTCCGCTTCTCAAAGATGCAAATTTAAGTGCGACAGGAAATTTTACGGGAACACTTCATACAGACAATTCGTTTACTGACAAGTTTACGCTTTCTGGAAATGCAAATGCAGGCATTACGATTGCGACAGTAAAAATTACAAACGAAATCGGCAAAAGTTCTGAGTCAAAAAACAACATCACGTCAGCAGGACATACGATAAAAACGACACAGCCTGTTTTAAAATTCGCCTCGCTTGAAGAATCGTTCTTAACAAACAAAGATGACAAATCAGTAACAAAAGAAAATTCTGCGACGTTCAATTTCAACAATTTTCATCTTCCGCTGATTTTAAAAGGAACTGCAAAAGTTTCTTCCGACTCCTGGGCAGTAACGCAGGACATAAACAATTCACTTCAGTTTTCTGCCGGAAACAAATTTAAATATACTTTTCTTGCGTCAGTAAAAGCGAATCAGAAAAAACTTCCGGGCAATCAGGGAGTTGAAAAAATTTCAACTTCAAATTATTTTGACACCTGGCTTGAATCTTCAAAATTTCAGTTTTCGACAGGTGACAGCCTCGCATCAAAAAGAATAATAAACGGCAGTGTCAGCAATACTTTTTCTTTTCCGTTTGCATCATTTGCACCGCAGATAACTTTCAGCGAAAACGGAACTTATACTTCAAGTTCACAGACGACATATTCTGACACGACAAATTTTACGACCGCCTTCCCTTTTAAGCTCGGAAGCCAGAATTTTTCTTTTTCCTATTCAAAGTCAAGTTCATTAATACAGAACGTTGAAAAAGGCGGTTCGTACTGCACTGACATCGAAACAATGTGTACTTCGATGTCAAAACGCGACTGGTATTTTCTTGCCTTTCCTGTTTACGATTTAATCAGCGGAGAACTTGCAGACAAAGTTTTAAATACATTGCCCGAAGTTGAAAAGCAGAGCGAACTTACAGGCGGAACAATCGCACAGAGCGCCGGCTACAACGGCTCGTATAATTTTTCCTGGAAGCGCCCGCTTTTTGCTTCCAAATACGACCTGTTTGTTCCTGCAATCGCAACGCTTTCTTTTGCTCGCGACATTTCTACTGCCGAAAACATCGCAGACACTTATCAGTTAAAAGGAACTGTAGGCTACACTTCAATCAACATTTTTTCTGCAAACGGAAGCTTTCCGGTTTTAAAATGGTGTTCATCAGATGAATACAACTTCAGCTTTCAGTCAACGCTGAAAATTCCGCGCAACGACCCCGAAAGCATAAAGCAGCTTTATTCGGTATACTTGCAGGCAAATTTCTACAGAACGCAGGAAGACGTCCTGCGCACTGCATTGCAGTTTTCGTTTCAGGACACTGCAAACTGGAACGGAAAGGCAACGCTGCTTTACAAAAGGCAGACGCACTTTACTCCGGTTCTGGAAATCGTAAAACTTTTCAACAGGAATTTTGATTATTCAAACGTAAACATTTCAAGGACAAATTCACTGAACTTTACTATTTCGTCTTCTCAGGCAAGTTCTACGAATTCAAAACCAAAAGAGTATCAGTCAGTTGAACTTTCGCATTTAATCGAATTCCAGATTTTAAAACAGTTTTCAATCAATGCAAGCATTTCAGGAATCTTTACGCATACGAAAGATGAAGTCTGCTCGGTTTCATGCACGCTCGGACTTGGCGGAAAATTGCAGTTCTAAACTCCGGTTCTAAACGTTCAGTTTTTTTTCTGCGTTTTTTTTCGTTTTATTTTAACGGAGAAAAATATCCTGTTTCATCCCTTCCGCTTCTGTTTAAAACGTAAGTTTCGATTTCGACAGGAAGGTATGCCCTGCCCAAATCTGTCGGAAGCGACGACGTATATGACAGGGAATAAAGTCCGTTCGGAATTTCAAGCATATCAGTAACGACACTTGAAAGTCCCTGCTGCCTGTAAACGTAATAGAATTTTCCGTTTGCCTTTTTTACAATGTAATCAAGTTCTTCTTCAACGGCAACATTCTGCGTAAGCTGAACTACAGAAAAACTTATTCCGTTATTGTTCATATAAGACGTCAAGTCAGAAATCCCGTACTGTTCAAAAGAAGAATCGTCAAGCCGTCCCTGCGTTATGTAAACTATTCCGCGCTTGGCCTTTGCATTTATAAGTTCATTTACTGCAAGCCTCATCGACAGATCAAAAGAATAATTTTTTGACAGTCTGGACTTCAAAGCTTTTGAAGAAAATTTTAAAAGACCGTCCGGGCTTCCCTTATATTCAACAGTAGGAATTTTTGAAGAACTTATGACTGTAATGTTTCCGACTCCGACCATATTTTTTGCAATTTCCCTTACTGCAAAATCAAGTGATTCACCGTAGTCTGCCATATAAAGCGAGCGGTCAATAAGAATGACTAAATCCTGTTCGTTATTTTCTGATGCAGAACCTTCAAAACGGACGTTTGCACACGGACGCTTGTTTTCAGTCAGATAAAAGTTTTCGCTTTTCAGCCCGACAATATCCTGCCTGCTTCTGTTCTGAATCCTTACGTCAACTGTAACGTTCGGAAAATGCTCGGCATTTACGCGTTCAATCTGAACAAAAAGTCCGCCGAGAAGTTCAGACATTTTTGCCATTATGTAGACTTCGTTAGTCAGAAAATCGCTGACGACGATGTTTCCGTTTTTATCAGGAACTGCGCATGTAATTCTTGAGGGCGCATTGCCAAGATACGCGTTTTCAAAAACGATTCCGCTTCCTGTTTCTACAGTGCTGACGTGCTTTCTGTCAGAAACAATCAGATAGCCGTCACTGTATTTTAAGCTTTCAGGGAAGTCAAAAGTTTTTTCTTCTACAAGGATGTCTTTAAAATTTCCGCTCAAATCAAATTCATAAATTCCGCCTGTAACGCTGTCACAGACAAAAACGCTGTCACCGCAGATTGCAATTCCCGTAGGGCCTTTAAGTCCTTCAAAGCTTCCGTTTTTCGTTCCAAAATTAAAAAGTCCGTTTCCGTCTTTGTCAAAAACTGCAATGCGCGCATTTCCGAAATCAGAAACGTAAATGTTTCCGTTTTCGTCCTGACATACATACTGCGGACCTACGACTTCACCTATTCCGCGGCCTGTCTTGCCGATGTATTTTTTAAAGAACCCGTCAGGCGACAGAACGGAAAGCCTGTTTCCTGCACTTTCGGTAACAAGAAGGTTTCCGTCATGAAGCCTTATAATGTCTACCGGCCTGTCAAAGCCTGTAACAGAACCTGTAATGCGCCGTATTATCATTCCGTTTACGTCAAAAAGCAGAAGTTCGTTTGAGCCGTAGGCAAGAACCCAGACTGTTCCGTCAGGATTCGGAAGGACAGAAATCGGCTGAGTAAACAGATATTTATTTTCACTTGAAATTCCTGAAAAACTGCCAGTTTCGGTATAGCGCTCTTCATAAGAAGGCTTGATGTCAGTAACACGGCGCTCGCGGACGATTTCAAGCCTGTTGTCAAGCACAAGACCGCCGTAACCTGCATCTTTTGCAAACTGCCACTGACGGATTGCCGCGCCTTCCATTCCTGCCCTGTAATACGATTTTCCAAGCCAGTCAATAATCAGGTTTTCTTCTGGAAGATAGGAAAGCGCTTTTTCAAACTGCATTATGGCATCGTTAAACATTCCCCTGTAATAAGACTGAACTCCGCGCCTGAATTCTTCTTCTGCAAAACCGGCCTCCGCAGAACGCTTGTAAGCCGACTTGTTGTTTGCATCTTCAAACAAATCTGCAGAAAAGGCATTGTTCACGCCGGAAAAAACAAAAATACAGAAAGAAAGTAAAAAAATATTTTTATAAAATTTCATCGTATATGCTCAGCCTCGTCCAAGAGTTTTAAATGTTCTATTATTTCAGGATTGTCAGGCAGTTTTTTTTCTGCCTTTTTCAAATATTTGCGAGCCTCTTTGTAAAGTCCGAGTTTGTAGTAAACCCAGCCGAGTGAATCAAGGCAAGCCCCGGACTCAGGATTATAGTCTACTGCCTTTTTGCAAAAACCAAGAGCCTGCGTCAAATCTTTGTCCTGCGTTGCAAGAACATATCCAAGACCGTTAAGTGCCGTTGCATTTTCAGAATCGGCGGCAAGCGATTTTCTGTAATAATCAAGGCATTTTTCCGTATCCTGCTGTTCCCAGCTTACGTACGCAATGGCGGCATAAACGCTTGCAGTTTTATAGCCTGTTTCAAGAAGCTTGTTCAGTTCAAAATCTGCAAGGCGCTTTCTGCCTGAAAGTGCATAAATTACTGCAAGAAGAAAACGGCACTGCAAAGTTCTGTTAATGTCAGTACCCGAAGTTACGACCTGTTCAAGATATAAAAGCGCATCATCGTAGCGTTCCATTTTTGCATAACAAAGCCCGATAAAATACGCAAGTTCGATATTATCGATAGAAGAATCTTCCGGCAGTCCTAAAAAAAAAGCAAGGGATTCCGTATATTTTTTCTGATTGTAAAGGTTTATTCCTTCCTGCAATGCACTGTTTTTTGCCATGTTCCACCCGACCTTATTCTATAACGAAAACTGAATACTATCAAGATTATCGATTGCCGGCGGACAGCACGGCTCTGCAAAAACCCTCGAAACGGAAACATACCCTTCACGGCACGCTTCCATATCACTGTAACTGCGGCTTTTAAATAAAGACGATCCGCCTAAAAAATTAACGTTCATTTTATCACCGCAGGAATTTTCAAATTCTACGCTGTCATTTACATATTCTTTAAAACACAGTTCCGTAAATTTTACGCCTTTAAAACTCAAAAATGAGTAGGCGTTGACATTCACGAAAACGCATTTTTTGTCAGCCATAAATCCTTTGTCAGAAACGTCGCAGAGTGAACAGAGTTTTTCAAGATTGTCTGATACGAATTTTCCGAGACTGTCAAAATGCCAGGCATCCTTGTCGTCCCAGTCTTTGTGAACGTCAGGCAGCTGCATGCTCACTGCAATTCCCGGAACGCCGCACAGGACAGCCTGTTTTGCCGCCCCGCACGTTCCGCTGTAAACGATGTCAGTTCCGAGGTTTTCGCCTTTGTTTATTCCTGAAACGACGGCATCAATCTTTACCTTGAACAAATCTCCTTTCAAACCGATGTTTACGCAGTCAGCAGGAGTTCCTCCGCAAGTCCAGGCAGTGTCGTCTATTCTGTTCATCTCAAGCGGAGTAAACAGATTGATGTGGACGGAGTTCCCGGAACGGTTTGAACACGGCGCAAGGACAAAAACATTGTGCCTTTCTGAAAGGCATTTTACAAGCGAGTCAATTCCCCAGGCGCCGAATCCGTCATCATTCGTAACAAGAACATTCATTAAAATCAATTCCTTACTGCATGAACGCCTCGTGCAGGCTTTACTTCATAAGTTGAAGGCGTAAAACCGAAAATGCGCTCATATTCCGAAAGTTTTTTCATATAAGGTTCAACATCTTCTTTTCTGATAATCGCATAAAGGCACCGACCGAAGCCCTTGCCCGTAATGCGGCCGCACGTAACAGGTTCCCTGATAAACTCAAGCTTCGGTTCAAGTTCAGTTACGCGCTTTAAAATCCAATCAATTTCAGGACATGACAGATTATATAAATCACCGAGAAGTTCATGGCTCTGGTTTATGCAGTATGCAAATTTTCCGAAGTTGCCGCTCAATATGGCTTCCCTTGCATCGAGAACAAACTGATGTTCTTTTATGATATACAAAAGCTTTTTCTTGATGTCCTCAGGAATTACCGAAAGCGTTTCGTTTATTTCAGTTGCGCTCTGCTCGTATATCCAGCCGCCGTATACATTGTTCTTCCTGTCGCGCAGGTCGCCTAAAAGAAGGACGTTTTCAGGAGCGCGGACAACGTCTTCGTCCCATATCAAAATGCGCGGAACTTTGGCATCTGTCAAAAAAATTTTCTTGTCTTTAAAGTCAAACGGAATGTAGTCGTATTTTCCCGTTGCATGGTCAGTCAGTATAAGGTTTCCGGGTTTTGAATAAAGAGCCGCAAAGTTGTCTGCGATGTAGTTTCCCGTATGAAGGAAAAGCTTGTTTCCGCGTTCAATTACCTGCAGAAGCTGGTCGTCGGAACACGGAATTTTCTGCATCTGGCGTATTGCATAGGCAGAACCGACTTTGATTGCAGTAGTTATTCCAAAACCGGCAGACGGAAGTATGTCAGTATAGACAGTCAGGTTAAATCCCTTTACGTCAAAACCGCCTGAGGTAAAGCCGTATATCATTGCCTTTATGCTGTTTGCCCATCTGTCCTCTTTTTTTACTTTTAAAGTCGAAAGATTAGTTTTTTTAGATTCTGCAAGCTGATGAAAATAGAAATGAGCCGCGGCATCTTCCCTTGGAGAAACGGCAATATACACAGAAAGATTTACCGCCATAGAAAGAGTCTTGTCTTTACAAAACCAGGAATGTTCTCCCAAAAGATGAAACCTGCCGGGTGTTTCTATTACCAGCTTCGGCAGTTCCCCGTATATTTCCTTATGAATTTCATAAATCTCTTTCATTACTCCCACACTCCACTTTTAATTTTTTACTTTTTCATATTTTTACTGCTTTGAAAAACAAAGAAGCATTAATAAGTTACATTCTACTATTATAAACCAATTTTATTATAAAATCAAATTGAATTGAAAATTTAATGACGATGATTTATACTTTTCCAATGCGGTTTTATGCACAGATTCTGGCAGAAATTTCATCTTCAATCATGCTCGCCCTTGCAATTCCGAATGAATTTTTAAAATTCGGTTCTGCGCTTTTAGGCTTTGCGTCGCTCGTTCCGCACTTTACGGCGCTTGAAAACTGTACTTCATTAAAAAGGGCGTGCTTTCTCTGCTTTCTTCAAAGCTGCCTTACGCACGTCCTTTCAAGTTTCTGGCTTGCGTTTTTCAAGGATTTTGCAGTCTTTACTCTGGGCGCGTCTGCACTCGGAACAGGCGCAATTCATGCTTTTTTCGGACTTTTTTTCTTCCTTCCGAAATTCAGAATTCAAAATTCAAT
This sequence comes from Treponema sp., assembly GCA_051883255.1. Taxonomy (GTDB): domain Bacteria; phylum Spirochaetota; class Spirochaetia; order Treponematales; family Treponemataceae; genus Treponema_D. The sequence continues at coordinate 78,077 of JBJETJ010000083.1, read as the reverse complement.
CATAAAGCCTGTATGGGCACAAAGGCTTGACTCACGAAGCTTTAAAATCTTCTGGTTTGCCGCAGTCTATACAGTCTATGAATGTGCAAAATCCAAAGGCTTTCTTGCATACCCCTGGGGAACGCTTCCGATGACCGCATACAGTCTTAAAATCCTTGCACAGATTACGGACATTACGGGCGTAAGGGGGCTCACCTTTTTGTTCAGCTTTGCGTCTGCATTGATTGCAGTAATTCTTTCTGACAGCATTAAATTTTCACTAAAAAAATCGCTTTTGCTTAACAGAAAACTGATTTTTGCCGCAGCCGGCATTTTTGCCCTCGCAGGAATATACGGCATTTTCCAGTACGCAATGCCGTCAGAACCTGTCAAAATAATGAACACGGTCTTTGTCCAGCAGAACTACGACCCATGGCTTGTACGCTCAGATGAAGTTGCAATAAAGGAATCGCAGGAACTGACCTTGCAGGGAATAGCAGACTTTAAAAAACAGAAAAAGCGCCCCGATTTAGTCGTATGGAGCGAAGGCATACTGAACTATCCTTTCCCCGAGGGAATGATTCACTACAAATTTTATCCCGAATCAGAGCCTTTGATTCCGTTCATCAGCAAAAACGACGTTCCCGTAATAATCGGCGCGCCGTATACGCTTGATGCAGGCGAAGGCAAATTCTACAACGCGGCAGTTTTAATCGACAAAGACGGAAAATTACAGGGATTCCACGCAAAAACGCATCTCGTGCCGTTTGCAGAGCTCATTCCGTTTACGGAATACGAAGCAGTCAGAAAACTCCTTAAAAAACTCATTGGATTTTCAAACGGCTGGACACAGGGAACTGAATACAAAGTCTTTCCGATTCCGCTTCATTCTTCCGTAAACGCAGAAAAAGCGGACGAAGGCGAAAGCGCATTCATAAGCATTCCGATCTGCTTTGAAGATGCGTTCGGAGATGTCTGTGCAAAACTGAAAAAAAGCGGAACTGAAGTATTCGTAAACATTACGGACGATTCCTGGTCGCTTACAAAATCTGCCGAATACCAGCACTTTGTCACTTCATATTTCCGCGCAATCGAATTCAGGACGACGCTCGTCCGCTCGACAAATTCAGGCTATACGGTAATCGTAGACCCTAAAGGAAAAATCATTGCCGACCTGCCTTTGTTTGAAAAGACATATCTTTCGCAAGGCGTTCCCGTATACAAAAACATTTCGACGTCTTACATGCTTTTCGGAGAATGGCTTTCGCTTCTTTTTGCGGCGTTCATCCTGTTCGTCCTCATAAAAATTACGTTTTTTTTTGAATAGATGAATTTCCTGCAAAAAAAGCAGAATTTTCACATACCCTTAAAATTCTCTTGTATTAATATATCTAGTGGTGTATAATTGGACTAATTCATTTTTAACACTATATACAAACAAGGGTAAAAACATAAATGCGGTGTCCAAATTGCGGCAATAATGACGACAAAGTAATCGAATCACGTTCACTCGGCGAAGGAGAAATAATCCGGCGCAGGAGGGAATGCCTCCAGTGCGGATACCGGTTTACAAGCCACGAAAAAATAGAAGAAAAGCCGTTTATGGTCGTAAAGCGCGACGGCAGAAGGCAGCCTTTTGACAGGGAAAAACTTGAAAAAGGAATCCAGCGCGCCTTAGAAAAACGCCCTGTCGCAACTTCAATGATAGAAATCATCGTAAGCGAAATCGAAGACCAGGCATTCATGCAGGGACGGATTTCAAGGGAAATTACGACGGCAGAACTCGGCGAGCTTGTTTTGACAAGGCTGAATACGGTAGACAAGGTTGCGTACATCAGGTTTGCTTCAGTCTACAAGCATTTTGAAAACTTAGATGAATTCATAAAAGAAGTTAAAAAGTTGGGAGGAGACAACAATGAGTGATCAGTCAGTTTTTCCTGAATGGAAAAGTTTTCTTGGGACATCTCAGGACAAAGAAACGCAAAGCTTTATAAAATCGGTAGTAAAGCGTTCCGGGGCAGTCGTTCCGTATGACAGGACGAAAATAGAAAAGGCAATCGGCAAGGCAATCGAAGCCGTCGAGAAATTTCCGGACCCGGAAAAAGCATCAAGACTTACGGACGCGGTAGAAGAAAAAATAAGGCTTTTGCTTGCAGGCCGCCGCGCTCATTCAATTCCTGCCATTGAAGAAATACAGGACCTTGTAGAAAACGCACTCATCGAAAATCAGGAAGTTGAAATTGCAAAAGCATACATCCTGTACCGTGCACGCCACGAAGCCGTACGCGATGCAAAAAACCTCATGGTAGACATCAACAAGACGATGGACGGCTACCTAGGTCAGAGCGACTGGCGCGTAAACGAAAATGCAAACGTAAATTTTTCGCTCGGTGGACTTATCCTGCACAATTCGGGAACGATTACGGCAAACTACTGGCTTAACAATATCTATTCAAAAGAAGTAAAAGAGGCTCATAAAACGGCAGCCTTCCATATCCACGACCTTTCAATGTTCTCAGGCTACTGTGCAGGCTGGTCTTTAAGGCAGCTTATAGTCGAAGGATTGGGCGGAGTTCCTGACAAAATTACGTCGAGCCCTGCAACTCACCTTTCGACACTCGTAAACCAGATTGTAAATTTCCTCGGAATAATGCAGAACGAATGGGCAGGAGCGCAGGCTTTCTCTTCATTCGATACTTACCTTGCACCTTTTATCCGCGCAGACAAGCTGAACGAAAAACAGGTACGACAGTGCATACAGAGCTACATTTACGGCGTAAACACACCGAGCCGCTGGGGTTCGCAGGCGCCGTTTACAAACATCACGCTTGACTGGGTATGCCCTGACGACCTCAAGAACAAAAAGGCAATCGTAGGCGGAAAGGAACAGGATTTTACATACGGCGACTGCCAGAAAGAAATGGACTTGATAAACAAAGTTTTCATCGAACTTATGATTGAAGGCGATGCAGACGGAAGGGGCTTTGCATACCCTATTCCGACATACAACATTACAAAAGACTTTGACTGGGATTCTGAAAACGCAAAACTGCTTTTTACGATGACTGCCCAGTACGGTACGCCGAATTTCCAGAATTTCGTAAATTCAGACCTTAATCCGAGTGACGTACGCTCGATGTGCTGCCGTCTGCAGCTTGACAAAAGGGAACTTCGCCGACGTGGCGGAGGACTTTTCGGAGCTGACGAGTTTACGGGTTCTATCGGCGTCGTTACGATAAACCTTCCGCAAATCGGCTACCTTGCAAATTCAGAAAGCGAATTCTTTACGCGCCTTGACTATCTTATGGACCTTGCAAAAGAAAGCCTCTGCGCAAAGCGAAAAGTAATCCAGCGCCTTTATGACGGCGGACTTTTCCCGTATACGAAGCGCTATCTTAAAACGCTGACAAACCATTTCAATACAATCGGTTTATGCGGAATGAACGAATGCTGCCTTAACTTTTTAGGCGTGAACATTGCAGACCCTAAGGGAAAAGCATTTGCAGAAAAAGTCCTCCAGCACATGAGGGAAAAAATGCAGGATTATCAGGAAGAAACAGGCGACCTTTTCAACCTTGAGGCAACTCCTGCAGAAAGTACTTCTTACCGCCTTGCACGTCACGACAAGGAACAGTTCCCTGACATCATTACAAGCGGCGAAGAAGACCCTTATTATACAAACTCAAGCCAGCTTCCTGTCGATTATACGGCAGACGTTTTTGAAGCGCTTGACCATCAGGAATCACTGCAGACTAAATACACGGGCGGTACGATGTTCCATGTATTTATGGGCGAATCAATCAAGGACTGGAAATCATGCGGAGAACTTATCAAAAACATTTCGCACAATTACAGAATTCCGTTCTTCACGATTTCGCCGACATATTCAATCTGCCATATCCACGGTTATCTGAGCGGACAGCAGTTTGAATGTCCTAAATGCAAGGCAGAACGCGAACTTGAACTTAAAAAACGCCTTGCAGAACTTGAAGAAGAAAAACGCATTCTTCAGGCAAAAAAAGCGTAAAAGAACGTACGCCTGAACTAAAGAAAAAAAGCATATATCCGATACTAAATATAGCGTTAAATACTTGATTTTTATCATTATAAACGCTATATTTAGTTCAGTTTTTGGGAGGAAACAATATGGTAAACAACACAGAACGAACATTAAGTCAGGTTGAATCGGAAATCGCACAGATTCAGAGTGAACTTGAAAACGTGCACGGAACTCAGACAGAAGTTTATGCACGCATCGTCGGCTATTACAGGGCAGTACGCAACTGGAACAAAGGCAAGGCAGACGAGTTCAAGCACCGCAAGATGTTTACGCTTGAAGATTCAAACCGCTACGATTTGACAGACGCAGACAAACCATGCGCATGTTCAAAAGTTCAGAAAATCCAGACTGCAGAAGAAACGAAAGTCGTTTCAAATCAGATTTCGTCTTATGACCTTTTCGTAAGAAAAACATGTCCTAACTGTCCGCCTGTAAAATCATATATGGCAAACGTAAAGCTTGCAGGAAACATGATTGACGTAGACACTCCTGAAGGACTTTCAGAAGCAGCTTTAAAAGGCGTTTTTGCAGCACCTACTGTAATCGTTTACAACGAAGACCACAAGGAAATTGCACGTGCGCATAATGTTGAAGAACTTACGTCAATTTTTGAACCTGCTGTAGTACTGGCATAATGACGCAGGATGAAATACTATCAAAACCTGCCGGCGTCCTTATAAAAACGACGCTCGTAGATTTTCCGGGGAAGGTTGCATCTTCTTATTTTTTAAGGGGCTGCAACCTTCGCTGTCCTTACTGCTACAACACAGAATTAATAAAGTCAGAGTTAAATCCAGAAAATCATTCAATACAAAAAAATCCTGATTTTAAATCCCCCGTCGAAGTCCTCGAGCACCTTTACAAACGGAAAAACGTCCTTGAAGGTTTCGTAATTTCAGGCGGAGAACCTCTTTTAAATCCTGCCGCACCGCTTTTAATCAAAGAAGCAAAAAAAATGGGATATAAAATCAAGCTTGACACTAACGGAACGCTTCCTTTGATGCTTGAATCTTTGATTTCAAACAGCGATACGCGCCCTGATTTTATTGCACTTGACATAAAGACATCGCCTGAAAAATACAAGGCAAGAATTCCTGTCATAACGCAGTTTGAAAACGCAGACATAAAATCACTTCTTGAACAGTCAGTAAAATTAATAAAGACATTAGGTCAAAAAAATTACGAAGTAAGGACAGTTTTAGTTCCTTCCCTTGTAGAAAAAGACGACATAAAAAACATTGCAGGACTTATTCCGCACGATGCGTCCTGGCAATTTGCCCAATTCAGAAACGAAAACTGCCTTGATCCAGAATTCAATAAAATAACTCCGTACACAGACGGCAAACTCAGAGAACTTACAGAATATGCCCGCACTTTCATTCCCGGAGCAAGTTTAAGGTAAAGGTTTTCAGTCAAAATTAGAGGAGATTTTAGAAAGCGTGTCTTCAAGGGTTGAAATTTCTTCTGCGGTAAGGTTTTTGAAAAATTTTTCTTTGAGTTCATTTGAAATCTGCTGGGTCTGTTCGTTGTAAGTTTTTCCCTGCGAAGTAAGTTCTATTAGCTTTATGCGGCTGTCCTGCGGAGATGAAGTTGATTTTACGAGATTGAGCTTTTCGAGTTTTTTTATCAGGACTGTCGTCGTTGATTTATCCCTGTTTATTTTTTTTGAAATCTGCTGCATCGAAAGATTTTTTTCTTTTGAAAGTAAAAAGAGAATGTAACCGTGGCTGGAAGCAAGATTGGGAAGCCCTTTCTTGTTAAGTTCAGCACGCAGGAATTCTGCGCAGTCAGAATGTATGTGAGATATGCGGGAAATTATGTTTGAATCCAGAAAATTCACAATTGATTATACTATGAAAAAGGGGTAAAATAAAAGCATGATATGGTTTTTTATTAAAAAAAATTTTTTTGAAGGCTGGGAAAACATAATAAATATTTTAGTTCCCAACATCATTACTGTCGCAATTTTTGCGCTGACAGGGCTCGGGTTTTATTTTTTCTTTTCGCCGAATCCGATTTCAATTCTGATTATTTATGTCATCTGCCTTCTGGCGATTGCACTCATCATAATTTTTGTTTCTGCCTTTGCGGAAAATGCCGAATCCATAGCGAACTTCGGAAGCGCAACTCTCGGCGGATATTTTAGCAAAATCGGCAAGGCTTTTAAGGAGAACGCAAAATTTGCCTTTCTCGTTGCTTTTATTGTCGTAAGCTGCGTTGTCGGCGTTCCGCTTTATATCGGAATGGACAGTTTTTACGGCGTTGCGCTCGGAATGATTCTCTTTTCGTTTTCAGTTCTTATGCTTCTGGCTTTTCAATGGTATCTTCCGATTAAGGTTCTGCTGAAAAACGACTTTAAAAAGTGCCTTAAAAAATGCTTTATAATTCTGTTTGACAATTTCGGCTTTTCTGTTTTTATGGCTTTTTATTCTTTGATTCTGCTTGCCTGCTCTGTCATTCTGTTTTTCTTTTTGCCGGGTTTTAACGGAATTCTTTTAGGATATGTAAATGCGCTCAGGCTCAGGCTTTATAAATACGACTGGCTTGAATGTCATCCGGCTCAAAAGGCAGAAAAAGAACGTCAGAACATTCCCTGGGCAGAACTCATAAAGGAAGACGAAACGACTTTAGGCAAAAAATCAATAAAATCGCTTCTTATGCCCTGGAAAGCTGAACACGAAGATTAGGACGATTTTTTTAGAAAAATACGCATTTTATCTGTTGACATAAAAATGTTATTTTGATAATATAAAACCGTTATGGCGACCTAGCTCAGTTGGTAGAGCGCACGGCTCATATCCGTATGGTCATAGGTTCAATCCCTATGGTCGCTACTTTTTCATAAAGACGTAATTTCTTACATTGTAAGGATTTACGTCTTTTTTTATTTTAAAAAACAGGGAGCGTGTTTACAAAAATGTTTACAACTTTGCCGGCAGAAATTCCGGCAAAGGCAAAAAAAAATCCGCACCAGAGCCTTAAAACAAAGAAAAATGGTGCGGAATAAAGCCTGAAAAAAAACTGTCTGTACAGTTTATTCTTTTATAAGCAGTTCGTATGCAGTTTCTGAACTTGTAGAATTTAACAGGGCATCGCGAAGTTCTGTCTTTTTGAGTTTTGCACTTAAGAAGCTCAAAGTCTGCAGGTAATATGAATGCTGGTTATAAGCGGCTGCTATCATGATTAAAAGCTGAACAGGAATGTCATCGATTGACTGGAAGTCAATTATCGGATTTTTGCAGATTCCGACAGACATTACAAGGTCAGTTACAGATGACAGGCGGACATGAGGAATTGCAATTCCGCGTCCGATGGCAGTTGACATAAGTTCTTCACGCTTCAGGATTTCAGTTTCAAGTTCCTTGGCAAATTTTACCTGAGGAGCAGTACTTAAATTAGCTGCAAGTTCGACTAAAGCATCGTGTTTTGTAGACTGATTGATATAAACGATGCGGTCAGGCGAAAGAATGTTTCTGATTTGAATAACCTGATTAACGGAATTAGTCTTTGTTCCCGAAGAAAGCCTGTCATTTACCCATTTTTCAATTTCAGACTTCTTGAACCGCCATACAGTTCCGATTTTTCCCGAAGGAATTTCGCCTTTCTGCGCCCAGTCATAAACAGTCCGCTCCGAAACGCGCAAATATTTTGCAACTTCCTCTATAGTAAGAATATCATCTTCCATAATCGCTCATACTCCTTTATAAAACTATTTGTAATTCTTATGAATATTTTGCATCTATTGCACTATTTTGTCAAGTAAAATCATCCTCTGCCAAACAATTCCCGCCAAACTCACCGCGCGAGGTAAACCAATGTTTGTCACTCAAGCGAAATTCACAACTACAACAGACCTACTCCCCACACAGAGAATTGCCTCTGCGCAATTCTCGTGGCGCGAGCTAAACCCGTGCTTGTGAGCCAGCGAAATTTACAACTACAACGCTCTTAATCCACACAGAGAATTGCCCTCTGTGCAATTCTCGTGGCGCGAGATAATCCAGTGCTTGTAAGCCATCGAAATTCACGAGCGCTGCTAGACAAGAAAAAAAATGAGTTGTAAAATTATTTGCATGAGAATTGAATACACTAAACCATTTGGCAATGAAATCTCAAAAGCAGCGGTATTTTTTACAAAATTATCAGTAAGTTTTTGCAGGCTGTTCTTCGGCAAAAGAGAAGAAGCCTTTGACCTTGTTGCAATTCCCAAAGGACAAGTTTACAAAGATTTTAACGTATGGACACTTGTCAGGCGAGATGATGAAAAAGCACTGACAGATTCTGAAACAGGCAAAAAACTAAAATATGAAGAAATAAATCCGAAAAAGTCATTGATTATCGGAACAATCAGAATGGGATTCGGACACTGGCGGATTGCCATTGCCCTCGCCTCAGCCGCCCACAAACTCGGCATAAAATCGTATCTTCTTGACCTGATGTCTTTTTCTGACACTTCCATTGCAAAGTCAATAAAATTCCTTGAGAACAATTACAACGGCTTTTCACGGCTGTCGCAGAAATGGAAGTGGTTTAACGATCACATCTGGGAAAAAGTCACGTCAAAAACAAGCCTTACGCTTGATTCATCAATGCAGCAGCGGCTTCTGTCAGAATTTTTTGTTCCCGCATTTGAAAAACTGCCCAAAAACATTCCTGTCGTTGCGGCACACCCCTGGATAGCTCATGCGGCAGTCCTCAACGGAACGAAACGAGTAATTTCAATGATTCCTGACAACCTTCCGCTTGCATTCTGGCTTGTAGAAGGTTCAGTTCATACAGTTCAGTCGCCGTCAAGCTATATGGGTTACAGGACGTTGATAAATATGGAAAAAGGCAAACCAGTTCAGCATTGCCTAAAAAACGAGGACATAATTTTTGCCGGTCATTACGTAGATTATGAACTTAAAGCAAACATAAAATCAGACTGCAAGGCGCGGCTTGAAAGGATTAAAAACAAAGAACCGAGGCGTTTCCTTCTGACGATGGGTGGCGCCGGTGCTCAGGCAAAAAAATTTGCAGACATTGCAGTTTACTGCTACAAATACATAAAAAACAAACAGGCTTCCCTTCTCATAAATATGGGCGACCATCAAGGCAGATGGCAGATTTTAAAAGACATTCTCGACAAAAACAAAATAAAATATACGTTCCATGACGACTGGAAAAAAACGCAGAAATTCATCAGCGAAATGAATTCAAAAGAAGTTACGGAAATTCACGTTTTCTTACATTCAGACTTTTATGCGGCAGTCTATACGACAAACCTTTTAATGCGCCAGTGTGACGTAATGATTACAAAGCCAAGCGAACTGTCTTTTTACCCTATTCCAAAATTATTCATTCAGCGTGTCGGACGGCACGAAGCATGGGGCGCAATCAGAGGTTCAGAAATCGGGGACGGAACTAAAGAAGTTACGACGTCAGACATTCTGCACAGAGTTCTGACTGCCCTCATAGAAGAGGACGACATTTTAAAATACAGCATAGACTTTATTTTAAATAACGACAAAATTCACATTTATGACGGCGCTTTAGAAGTTGTAAAAATCGCAATGAACTGATATAATCTTGGGCAAAATTAAATTCAACATAATGTAATTCTTATTTTTAAGGAAGGTTTAAATATGGCTTTTGTAGATGAACTGCTGAAAAAAGCAAAAACTCTGGGCAAAACTATAGTTCTATGTGAAGGCGAAGACAAGCGTGTCGTTGAAGCCGCAAGCCGCATAGTAAAAGAAGGAATTGCCAGAATCATTTTAATCGGCAATGAAGAAGAATCAAAAAATGCCGCTCCCGGCGTTGATTTGACAGGAGTAAAAATCATTGACCCGGCAACCTGCCCTGACACAGACAGATATGCAGAAATTCTGTACAAAGCCCGTGAAGGAAAAATCAACAAAAAAACAGGCAACCCTGAATATGCAAGCATAGAAGAAGCTAAAAACTATATCCTCAAAGACAGGACTATGTTTGGAGCTTTGATTTTAAAAGCAGGCGATGCAGACGGTTTTGTTTCAGGTGCGTGCCACTCAACTGCAAACACTTTGCGGCCGGGACTTCAGGTAATAAAGACAGCACCGGGCATAAAGACAGTTTCTTCTGCCTTTATCATGGTAGCGCCTGAAAACGGAAATCCATACATCAAGGAAGGCGTTGCTTTGTTTGCTGACTGCGCAATTAACATTGAACCGAATTCAGAGGAACTTGCAGAAATTGCAATCGCTTCTGCAAATACCGCAAAGACAATCGCAGGAATCGAACCGAGAGTTGCAATGCTTTCGTTCTCTACAAAAGGTTCCGGAAACGATGACAAATTCTTAAAGTCAGTTCCAAAAATGCAGGAAGCCGTAAAACTTGCAAAAGAAAAAGCACCTGATCTGGCGCTTGACGGAGAATTCCAGTTTGATGCCGCAGTTTCTGAAGAAGTTGCAAAATTAAAAGCACCGGGAAGCGATGTTGCAGGAAAGGCAAACGTATTTGTATTCCCTAACATCAATGCCGGAAACATCGGCTACAAAATCTGTCAGAGAATGGGCGGCTGGATGGCAATCGGACCTGTATGTCAGGGCTTTGCAAAACCATTGAACGATTTAAGCCGCGGCTGTAACGTTGACGACATTATCGCAACAGTTGCAGTAACTGCTTTGCAGGCATAACGAAAAAGTTTAAAATCACGTCATAAATCATAAAAAAAGCACCTCAAAATCAGATTTTTTTTACCTGATTTACGGGGTGCTTTTTTACTGCTTAAAAATTTTTTTTTAATTTACTTTTAAGACCGTAACATTTCGATTTCATTTTTATAGCCGTCGTGGTCATTTGGAGTTTCAAGAATGAACGGAAGGGCGGAAAACGCGCTGTGTTTTGCAACCCGTTTTAAGGCTTCAAGTCCGATGTGTCCCTGACCGATTTTTTCATGCCTGTCTTTATGAGTTCCGCAGTCGTTCATACTGTCATTTATGTGAACTGCTTTTAAACGGCTCAATCCGATTGTCCTGTCAAATTCAGTTATGACGCCGTCAAGATTATTTACGATATCGTAACCGCCGTCCCAGATATGACACGTGTCAAGGCAGACACCGAGAAAATCTTTCAAAGAAGAACCGTATTTTTCTTCTGCTTTGTCAATAATCTGTTTGATTTCGTCAAAAGTCCTGCCGATTTCAGAACCTTTGCCTGCCATCGTTTCAATCAATAAAACAGTAGACGGATTTTTACCAAGTTTTTCCTGAACAGATTTTACGGCATTGCAAATCATTGACGACGTAAATTCGATTCCTGCGGCAGCGCCCTGACCTGTATGACTTCCCGGATGAAAATTATAAAGCGTACCCGGCGTATATTCCAGACGGAGAAAATCATCTATCATCGTGTCAAGCGCGTATTTTCTCAAGCCTTCGTCAGCAGAACACGGGTTCATAGTATACGGCGCATGAGCAACAGGAGGAGCAAAATTATTTTCTTTCATAAGCTGAACAAGTTTTTCTGCATCGTCTTTTTCTACGGGCTTTGATTTTCCTCCGCGGGGATTACGCGTAAAAAAAGCGAACGTATCAGCGCCGACACTTAATGCTTCAAGCGCAAGACCTTCAAGTCCGTTTGAAGTCGATTCATGATATCCGATGTGCATAAAATCTCCTATTTTTTTTCTGACCTGTCTTTTTCGATAAGTTCTTTCAATGCTTCTACTGCAACTTTTATTGCAAGTTCCGTATCGTGAGCCTGCTTGTTTTCAAGTCCTTTTTTTGCGCGTTCCTGATTTGCAACGACTAAAAAACATGAACCGACGCGCACCCTTAAAAACTGCCCTGCGATAAACAAAGCGGCGCTTTCCATTTCTGACGCAAGACAGCCCATTTTAAGCCATGCCTGCCATTTGTTTTCAAGTTCATAATTTACAGGCATTACTTCAGGTTCATGCTGACCAAAAAAAGAATCCTTGCACTGAACGACGCCGATGTGATGAGGGACGTTAAGCTTTCGTGCAGAACCGGCAAGCGCATTTACGCAGTCAAAACTGCTGACGGCAGGATATTCAATCGGGGCAAACTCACGGCTCGTTCCTTCCATACGGACAGCGCCTGTTGCAATGACAATGTCACCGCCCAGAACGTTCTCCTGCATTCCGCCGCAAGTGCCGACACGGATAAAAGTATGAGCGCCGCATTTTGAAAGTTCTTCAAGTGCAATGGAAGCAGAAGGACCGCCGATTCCTGTTGAAGTGACGCTGACTTTTTCGCCGTTCAGAGTTCCTGTATAAGTCACGAATTCGCGGACATCTGCAACAAGCCGTGCGTTTTCAAAATGAGAAGCGATTTTCTGACAGCGCTTGGGATCGCCCGGCATTATGACATATTTTCCGATGTCATCAGGGCCTACACCCGTATGATACTGTTTTCCTGACCCTTCCGTATAATCTACCATCTGTTTCCTCCCGATAAAAAATCTAAAATAAAAATTCAGTTTAAATTCAGTTTAAAATCAGTTTCTGCTGACTTTCTGATTTTATGATTTACTGATGGGCAAGCCGCCAGTCTATTGTCTTTTTCAAATATTCGACATAATCATCGTCCTGACACATAGTCTTTCCCATGGAATTTGAAAGTTTTGCGACAGGGCGCTCGTTACATTCCGTAACTTTCATTACGATATTCAGCGGTTCGACGTCAGTGTCGTTTGCAATGTAAGTTCCGATGCCGAATACAACTTTTATCCTGTCTTTAAAATATGCGTACAGTTTTGTAGCCCGCTCAAAATCAAGGCTGTCACTAAAAAGCAGCGTCTTGTTTTTAGGGTTTACGCGCTCGTCCTGATATTTTGTATAATATTTTTCGTAGTGCTTTATCCAGGCATCGCCCCACTCATAAGGGTCGCCAGAGTCATGCCGCACTCCGCTGAAAAAGATTGAAAAAGTATAGCCCATGTCGATGTGAGCTGCTTCATCGCCGATAGTGTCGGTAAGGTAAGTTCCATTTAAAACGCCGTATTCTTTTGTCCAGGCTTCCATTGCAAGCTTGTTTGAATATGCAGGATTGTACATCGGATCTCCCTGCCCTACGCAAATTATAAATTCGTGAGCCATAGTTCCGACAGGCTTTATATTGTATTTTTTTGCAAGGTAAACATTTGAAGTTCCAAAGCAATACGAATCCTTGTATTTGCCGTTGTTCTCACACAAAGTCTTTACGGCAAGATCCTGCGCCTCCGCACTCAAGCGCCTTCTAAGTCCGAACTCAGAGAACGTTCCGATATTATAAGTTCCGTCAATAAGCCGGTTTTTCTTTTCGTCAAGTTTCCGCCTGTACTGAGCCATCAAGTCTTCGTATTCATATTTCATTCTGAAATAAACTTCGTTTATGATTGCAAGAACCGGAATTTCATACATCGAAGTATTAAGCCAGGTTCCGACAGCTTCAAGAGATAATCCGCAAGGAGCGTTTTCAGAAATTTCAAAATCTTCGTAACGCGGTTTCCAGAGCCTGAGGTAGTCAACGTAATCTTCGTGCAGCCATTCAATTCCGGCAATGTACTGGATTTCTTCTTCGGTAAATCGAACTGAACAATAGCTTTTTATCTGTTCCCTGATTTCCTGCACCATTTCCGGCGTAAATTTTATATCTTCATTTCTGCATTTAAAAGTCCACTTTGTTTTGTACGAAGCGAACTGATGATAAATCGCCTGACCCATGGAAAATTTGTAAAGGTCAGTTTCAAGCAGACTTGTAATTATTTGATGTAATTTCATAAAAGCTCCATAAAATCGGATTTAATGTATTCTCTCACAAATGTAATAATTTTGCAATTTCAGAAAAGCTGTTTATTATGCCGGAAGATTTTTTCTGCGACTCTGAATCAAGCGTTCCGAAACCGTATTTTGCCCAGACAAAATTAACGCCGGCTTTCTGACATTCATCAAAATCGCCCTGAGTATCTCCGACATAAACAGGATTTAAAAGTTTATTTCGTTTCACGACAAGAGCGATATTTTCACCCTTCTGTTTTCCCGTATGCCCGAAGCACTCAAAATCAGTTATGTATTTTTCAAGTCCGTTTTTTTTCATTACAAGCTGAATGTATCCGTCATGACAGTTGCTTACGATAAAGACAGGATATTTTTGCGAAAGCTTTTTTATAGTTTCAGTCGCGCCGTCGTAAGTGATGTTTTTCTGATTTTCAAGAATTGCCTTTTCTTCTTCGATACAGCAAAGTTTCATAAGTTTTTCTTTTTGAACTTCGTCAAGCCCGACAAAAAGACTGTCAGCAATCACGTTCATCGGCTTCCCGAACTGCGTTTTTAAAAGTCCTGCATTAACATGCGGAACAGACGGAAAACTTTTTTCAATCGCACGATTCCAGGCATCAGCAACTATAAAAGTCGTATCCCAGATAGTTCCGTCTATATCAAGAATAATTCCGTCACAATTCATAAAACCACCGCCTTTTTTAAACAGGAAAACCGCCTGTTTTTCTCCCTCCGATTTTGCGCTCTCCGACGTTCACCTAAAAAAAGATTCGTCAACACAGTCTGCCATCGCTTTATATGCTTCTTCACTCGGATGAAGATGATCCCCAGAATCAAATCCTTCTGCAAATTTTTCGTTGCAGGCAGAATCCCTTACGACCCTGTCAAAATCTACAAAACCGTCAAGAAGATCCGTCGTCCGAATCCAGTCATTAAATTCGCACCTGATTTTTTCCCTGAAATCTTCGTACGTCCGCCAGCCAGAAATCGGAAGCAGAGTTCCGCCGTAAATTTTAAGGCCGTTTTTCCGTGCATGTTCAATATAGAATTTTTTAAAGCCTTCAATCAAATCAGCTGACGACGGCATATCTGACCAGGGACGGAACTGATTTACGTCTTTTCCGACAGGATGAATTATGTCGTTTATTCCGTGCTGGACTATGACTTTGTCAGCGCCTGCAACCTGCGTTTCAATCGGAAATCTTGTTTCGCCTTTCAAGCCGTAGGCGGCATACGTAATGCAGTCATACTGGCGCAAAATCCGCGTTCCGCAGACAGCCCTCCGTATTACAGAAACATTGCCGGAGCCGTTTTGATATGCGCGAAGTGCAAGCCAGTCAGGCCAGCTTTGCGCCGTTATTGAGTCACCAAAACAAATCAGTGCATGATTTTTTTCTTCCGTAAAAATATCGATTGTATTTAGAAAATAAAACCAGGACGTATTGCGCGATTTTTCGGCAGGAAATTCTTTTTGCGCTGAATAATTACCGTACGCAAATTTTCCCTTTGACAACGGTCCTGTCACAAGCGTTCCTGAATTCATCTGCGTAAAATCTGCAAGATAAATGCTCACTTCAATTACGTCGCCTGAATTAACGGACATTTCAACTTCATCGCTTAAGATTTCTTTTCCGGGCGGAATTAAAGCTGACTCTGAACTGCCAAACAAAACGGGAACAGCATCGTATCTTTCGCCATCAGTTTTTTTTGCGACAAATACGCTCGTAAGTTTTACGGCTTCCGTTCCTGTCAGATTTGAAAAATGAAACCTCAGTTTGCTTCCTGAAAAAAAAATCTGGACAGGATACCGCAAAGTCAAATCTTTTGCATAAGTTGAAATTTCCCTGTCAGAAATCGAAGTTGCATTTCCCCAAGCCGCAACCCATTTTGTAAATTTTTTATCCTGCATTTTTAATTCCACGTTTTTATTTTTTTTCTGCCATACGATAAAATACGGCAAGCCATACCGCAATACCGCACGGCTTGTAAACTGACTATAAAAAAAGACACCTTGAGAACAGTTCCCAAGATGTCGTAAAAAATCATTTCATTGACTGCAAAGTCTTTTCAATTCTTGAAAGCGATTTTTCTTTTCCAAGAACCAGAATTGAACCTATAAGAGGCGGCGAAACCCGGCTTCCCGTAACAGCCATTCTTATCGGCATCATAAAGTCGCCGAGCTTTATTCCGAGTTTTTCGGCTTTTTCTTTTGCCAGCGTTTCTGCGCCGTCATGGTCAAGGCTGAACACTTGAGAAACAAAATCCTTTGCTTCTTCGAGAACTTCAACAGTCTTTGCCTGATCAAGTTTTTTAGGCACAATCTGATCTACAGGCGGAACGGCAGGTTCAGTAAACATAAAGTGAACCATCTCGGCAGCTTCCGTCAGGAATTTCAACCGCTCCTGAATCAAAGGCATAAGGCCGAGCAAAGTTCTTTCTACATCTTCCGTAGTCATATTCATTGACTTGTCGACACAATACGGCCGTCCGTCCTCACCAAGTGCAACGCCTGAAAACTCAGGGCCTACATTCGGTTTTGGCTGAGGATTTTCAGGATTGATTTCAAGAGTTGCATCTCCCGTGCCTGTTATGAAAGGCAGTGTCCATTTGTAAAGTTCTTCTGCAGAAAGCTGCCTTATGTAATTTCCGTTGTAATACTCAAGTTTTTTATAATCAAAAACAGCAGGCGCTTTATTCAAATGTTCCAGTCTGAACAGCGAAGCCAGTTCATCTAAAGTATAGAACTCTTTTCCTTCTTCGTAACTGCAACCGAGCATTGCAACATAATTTACGATTGCCTGCGGAAGATAACCGCGTGCACGAAATTCATTCAGCGAAGTCGAGCCGTGGCGCTTTGAAAGTTTTTTGCCGTCGCTTCCGTTTACCATAGGCAGGTGGCAGAACTCAGGATGTTCCCAGCCGAACGCCTTGTACATCTGTACGTGAAGCGGCGTTGAAGGTATCCATTCCTGCGCGCGCATTACATGAGAAATTTTCATCATGTGGTCGTCAACAATATTTGCAAGATGGTAAGTCGGAAAACCGTCAGACTTCAATAATACAGGATCTGGAGAAATGTCTTCGTTCTTCCAGACAATATCGCCTAAAATATGGTCATTGAATTCAGTCTCGCCTTCCATCGGAACTTTTAAACGGATTACATAAGATTTTCCGGCATCAAGGTTTGCCTTAACTTCTTCTGGAGTCAAATGACGGCAGTTTCTGTCGTAGCCCGGTGCCATTTTGTTTTCCGTCTGAATTTTTCTTATGCGGTCAAGACGTTCTGCATCACAAAAACAGTAATATGCCTCGCCTTTTTCAACGAGTTTCATCGCATATTCCTTGTAAAGTTCAAAGCGCTCAGACTGAACGTAAGGTCCGTATTCTCCGCCCTTGTCACCGCCTTCGTCCCAGTCAATTCCGAGCCATGCCATCGTATCATAAAGATTTTTTACATATTTTTCATCGTAACGTGTCCGGTCAGTATCTTCCAGACGAAGAATGAATTTTCCTCCGCGCGAACGTGCATATAAATAATTAAAAAGAGCAGTCCTGACACCGCCAATGTGCTGTAAGCCTGTAGGTGACGGCGCATACCGTACTCTAACTTCATCTGCCATATTAATAAACCTCAAAATAAAATTTAAAATAGATTATATCAAAATGTGCCGTGATTATGCAATATTGATTTTATTTTGCAATGCTTTTCCTCATGAAAATTCCGTCAGAAAAACAGCCTGCAGAATTTTCAAACATTTTACGGACTTTAAAAACTTCCCTGAAACCGCACTTGTCATAAATCCGTCTGGCTCCGTTCCATTCTTCGTTTACAGTCAGGACAAAATCAGTCAAATCAAAAGTACGTTCAAAATAGTTTAGCGCATCGCTGAACATCGAAAAGCCGCTTCCTTTTCCGCGGAACTCAGGCAGGATTGCAAAAGACGAAATATAAAGAATTTTTCCGTCCAAAGCAAAAACAGACTCTATGCCGTGATTCAAACCGCACGACAAACTGAACTCTTTTTCGTTTTGAGGGAGCGCCTGCCATAATTCAGAAGAAAGATATCCGGCAGGTTTGAAATTGTGTTCAAAAATCAAAAAGCCGTTTGCAAAAAGATTAATCCGCTTTAAAAAAATTTTCCGCTCTTCCTTAATTGAACTTGAAAAAGATTTTTCTTCAATCTGCATGACAAAGTCAATGTCAGACTTTACGGCAGTTCTCATCGAAAAGACATTCATAATTTATCCGCACATCAGGTTTGATTTTTCAGTCATCTCAGATTATCCGCATTATTGAGAAATTCCGGCGTCATTTGCAGAATTTTGCAAGGCGCCGGTATCTGCCTGTTCAAAAACTTTTATTCCGAGTTCTTTAAGCCAGGGCAAAAGCCACTGATCGTTCCAGCGTGTTTCCCTTACAAATTTTCCGTTACCCATTCCAAAACCGTGGTCGCCTGTTTCATTCAAAATGAACGTATGCGGAACATTTGCCTTGCAGAGGGCTTCGTCAAGCCGTACGGAATTTTCGTACATTACAGTCCTGTCATCTTTATTTGTCAAAAGAAAAACAGGGCACATTTTTTCAGTCATCTGAAGTTCCATAGAAAATTCGTCTTTCAATTCCTGGGACGGATTTTTTCCTATCAGGCTTTTGCGTGACCAGGCATGACCGATATCGTCCTGCATTGAAACGACAGGATAAATCGGAATTACAAAATCGGGCTTTAAGCTTTCTTCAGTTTTAATGCCTAGTTTTTCAAGTTCATTGACTTTATCACCGAAAGCGCCTGCCATAAGAACAAGATGTCCTCCAGCAGAAAAACCGATTGCACCGACCTGATTTTTATCGATGTTCCACTCATCAGAATTTTCGCGTATAATCTGAATCGTCCGCTGAATGTCCTCAAGCATTGCAGGATGAGAAAATCCGTCGCCTGACACTCTGTAGCGGAGGACAAACGCATTTATACCGCGGCTCTGAAACCACCTTGCAACTTTATGACCTTCGTGTCCCATTCCGAGATGATGATAGCTTCCGCCCGGGCAGACAATGACTGCGGCTTTTGAATTGATTTTTTCATCTGCAAAATAAGGCTGAACCCAGCTTATGTTACTTCCCTTTATTTTTGCATTTTTCCAGATTTTAATTTTTTTTGCGGCAGTTCCGTCTGCAAACGAAAGCGCGCCCATACAGAATACTACGGCCGCAAAAATCTTTTTAACTATATTTTTCATTCTAAAATCTCCAGTTTTCAACTTTCTTTAATTTTATAAGATTTCTTTTAAAATAGAAACCGGTTTTCCGATTTTCCAGCAAAGTTTTTTAATTTCCTCAGAAGGCTGAATTCTGTCAGGAACCATCACAGGTTTAAGCCCTGCAGAAAAACAGCTTTTTATTCCGTTCGGACTGTCTTCTACTCCGACACATAATTCAGGCTTAACGCCCAAAGCTTCGGCAGCTTTTAAATAAATGTCAGGCGCAGGCTTTGAGCGGGCAATTTCGTCGCCAAACGCCGCTGCCGAAAAATAATCATATATTCCGCATGCTGTAAGCTGCCTTACAGCAGTCTCGCGCGCAGTGCTTGTAGAAAGGGCAAGTTTATAGCCTTTTTCTTTTAAATATTCAAGAGTTTCTGCAACATCAGGCAAAAGAGGAATTCCTGACGAAAATTCTATCTCGTGAAAATACACTGAAAAATCATCAAAAAACTTTTTGCAGTTAAAATCAGCGCCATAGCGTGCAGTCAGATTTTTTGCCATCAAGTCCGTATTGCATCCGCGGTTTTCGACAATCGCATCTTCTATATCCGAAAGCTTCATCTCCTCCGCCAGCCGAACCCAAATCCTGTCACAAATCGACTCCGAATCAATCAGCACCCCGTCCATATCAAAAATCACACCCTCAACACTTTCCACCATTTTCCCCTTTTCCAAATATTAAAACAGGCTAGCCTTATCGACGCAAATTAACTCCGTGTCAGTCATCACAAGATTTTTCCTTAACCGCACACAGAATTTGCACCCTGCAAACTCGTGGCGCGAGCTAATCCCGTGTCAGCCGGCACAAGACTTTTCCTTAACCGCACACAGAGTTTGCACCCTGCAAACTCGTGGCGCGAGCTAAATCCGTGCTAGTCGGCATACGAAATTTACTCGCGCAACCCTACCACGCACACAGAGTTTTGCTCTGCAAAACTCGTGGCGCGAGCTAATCTAGTGTTAGTTATCACAAGATTTTCCTTTAACCGCACACAGAGTTTTGCTCATGCAAAACTCGTGGCGCGAGCTAAATCCGTGTTAGTGAACACAAGAAATTTACTCGCGCTAAAAGACATAATCTATTACTTCATTAACATATCCGACAGGAATGAATTTTATTCCTGCCTTTACGTGTGACGGAATTTCATCTAAATCGCGGACATTTGCTTTCGGAATCAAAATCGTCTTTATTCCGTTACGGCGTGCGGCAACAGTTTTTTCCCTCAAACCGCCGATTGGAAGAACCTGACCTGTAAGCGAAAGTTCGCCTGTCATTGCAAGATTGCTTTTTATTGTTTTTCCTTTCAGCAAAGACAAAAAAGTCGTCGCCATCGTAATGCCGGCAGACGGACCGTCTTTTGGAGTTGCGCCTTCAGGAATATGCAGGTGAATCGTATTTTTTTCAAACCACTCAGGTTCTTTTATTTTATTTTCTTCTGCATATTTTTTTACCCAGTTAAAGGCAATCTGCGCAGATTCTTTCATTACGTCGCCCATTTGACCTGTAAGCTGTAAAGGCTCTTTGCCCGGAAAAGAAATCGACTCAAGAAGAAGTGTATCTCCGCCCATGCTTGTCCAGGCAAGCCCGATTGCAGTTCCCGGTTTTGAAGCCTTTTTAATTTCTGACTCATCAAAGACAGGCTTTCCGAGATATTCTTTTAAATCAGGAGAATCAATCGTAAAGTTCTGCGACGTATCGGCTTCACCTGACGTAAGCATTTTCGTTACAAGCTTTCTGTTGATTTTGTCAAGGCTCTTTTCAAAATTACGCACGCCTGCTTCCCTTGCATATTCCTCGGCAATTTTAAGCAGTGCGCCTTTAGTAAATTTCACCTGATTTTTCTTCAATCCGTTTTTTGCAAGATTTTTCGGAATCAGATATTTTTTTGCAATTTCAATTTTTTCCTGATCGATATATCCCGAAAGCTGAATGACCTCCGCCCTGTCAAGAAGCGGTCCCGGAATCGAGTCAAGCGTATTTGCAGTAAGAATAAAAAAAACATTTGAAATGTCAAACGGCAAATCAAGATAATTATCACGGAACGAAACATTCTGCTCGGGGTCAAGAACTTCAAGCAGTGCAGATGCAGGGTCACCCTGATGGCTTGAACCCATTTTGTCAATTTCGTCTATCATAAAAACAGGCGACTTTGATTTTGTAATCTTAAGCCCCTGTATAATTTTTCCCGGCATTGCACCAATATAAGTCCTTCTGTGGCCTTTAATCTCTGCTTCATCCCTCATTCCGCCGACAGAAAAACGATAGAACGGCTTGTTCATCGCGCTGGCGATTGATTTTCCGACGCTTGTCTTGCCGACGCCGGGAGGACCGACCAAGAGCAAAATCGAGCCTTTGTTGTCTTTCTTTAATTTACGGACTGCAAGATATTCCATAATGCGTTTTTTTACGTCATCAAGTCCGTAATGGTCTTTTTCAAGGATTTTTTCGGCATTCTTCAAATCGTAATCTTCGACAGTTTCGTCGTTCCAGGGAAGAGTCGTAACAAGCTCAAGAAAATTGCGCGTTCCGATATATTCGCCGGAATTCGGATCAATCAGGTTGAACTTTTGAAGCTCGCTGTCAACGGCTTCTTTTATTTCGTCTTCAAAATTAAGTTTTTCGATTTTATCTTTAAACTTTTTATAATCGTTTATGTTGCCTTCTGAATCAGTGCCGAGTTCTTCCTGAATTGACTTTAATTCTTCACGCAAAAAATATTCGCGCTGGCTTTTTTCGACGCGTTCATTCAGTTCATGCTGAATTTTCTTTTGAATACGCAGAAGTTCCTGTTCTTTTTTTATGAATACGAGAACCTGCTCCATTCGCTGACGGACGTTTACTGTTTCAAGAATGCGCTGCTGGTCCTCTTTTTCAACATTTAAAATCGAAGCGATGAAATCTGCAATCTTTCCCGGGTGGTCGATGTTCACCATGTTAAGCCGCATTTCTTCAGAAAACATCGGATTATTGTCAGAAATTTCCTTCATTTCGCTGATGAGTGCACGTGTCAGCGCCTTCACTTCAAAAGTCGAATCTTCCTCGTCGTCAAGATACTCGACAAGTGCAAGCATCGGATGAGATTTGCACAAAGGCTTCCTGATTTTAAAACGCTTTATCGTAGAAATAAAAATATTTATTCCGCCGTCAGGCAGATTTATCTTTTTAATGATTCTTGCGGCAGTTCCGACTTCGTACAAATCAGAAATCGTGGTATTTTCAGAATCATTTTTTGTCATGATGATGCCCAGAAAGCCGTCGCCTTCGTATGCAGATTCAACGACACGCACGTCCTCGCTTGAAGAAACCATCAAAGGAGTAAAAACACCCGGAAAAATCGGCCGTCCCTGAATCGGAATGACCGGCAGTTTATTTGGTAAAACCTGATCTACCGGCAAAATTGAATTTGAATCAACTTTTGCACGGCTTTCCTTGCCGTCAGGTTCTGTAATAACAACTTCAATATCTGGATTTTGATTTTCTTTATCGCTCATACGTTATAATATACGAATATAATACCGAAATTTCAAGAATAAAGTTTTTTCAAAAGTCCTGACAGTTTTTCCGTTTTTTTCATTCAAAAATTGAACTGAAATTTGAGCACGAACAAAAAAAATGCACCGCCATTCACGCAGGATTTAAATTATCCTGATTTTCGGGGTGCATTTTTCAAGAATTTTTGCAAATTTCTTGCTTTTTATGAAATTTATGCCTTTAGTTTAGGATATCTTTCAAAATAATCTTTCGTTTCTTTTGCCGCAACGCCTGACAGTACGATTAACGAAACGCAGTTAGGAATTGCCATCAAGCCGTTCGTAATGTCGGCGATTGTCCATACCTGACTGATTGTAAAATACGGTCCGATGAATACTGCGATGATGTAAATCCAGCGGAAAACCTTTACTACAGTCATATTTCCTTTTGAAAGGTATTCAAGACAGCGTTCCGAGTAGTAATCCCAGCCGAGAATCGTCGTAAATGCAAAGAAAACAAGACAAAGCATTAAAAGGAACTGAACTGAACGTCCGTCACCACCCAAAACTTTGCTGAATGCAGCAGAAGTCAGCGCGATTCCTTTCAATTCGCCGGCGCCGGCTGCATCTGCACCAGTGTAGAAAGCAATTACAATCGAAAGACCTGTCATCGTACAGATGATGATTGTATCGATGAAAGTTCCGAGCATTGAAACAATGCCCTGCTGTACAGGTTCGTCAACCTGAGCGGCAGAAGCGGCAATCGGAGCAGAACCAAGACCTGCTTCGTTAGAGAAAATACCTCTTGCAACACCTTTCTGCATTGAATCAGTAATCTGCTTGAAAGCCCAGCCGGCCGCACCGCCGACAGCAGCCTGCCAGCCAAATGCGTTCCTGAAAATAACTGCAAATGCGGCAGGAATTTTTGTTGCGTTCATTATGATTACAGTCAGCCCGAGGAAAACATAAATTACTGCCATTGCAGGAACGATTTTTTCTGCAACTTTTGAAATTCTCTTCAAGCCGCCGATAATTACGAGTGCCACTGCAAAAGTAATTACGATTCCAGAAATTACAGTTGCCCAGGTATAGCTGTTGCCGAAAAGAGTAAATGCAATATGAGAATTTGCAGGGTCAACCGCATTGTTTACGGCAGACGTAATTCCGTTTATCTGAGTGAACGTTCCGATTCCGAAAAGACCTACGCATACGCCGAAAATTGCAAACAGAACTGCAAGCCACTTCCAGTTTTTGCCCATACCTTTTTCTATTGTATAGAAAGGACCGCCGAGAACGTGACCGTCATCTGCGTGTTCGCGGTATTTTACGGCAAGCATACATTCAGTATATTTTGTTGCCGTTCCCAAAAGAGCTGCAAGCCACATCCAGAAAAGTGCGCCCGGACCGCCAGAAGCTATGGCAGTTGCAACGCCGACAATGTTTCCCGTACCGAT
The DNA here is from genome assembly GCA_051883255.1 of Treponema sp. GTDB lineage: Bacteria > Spirochaetota > Spirochaetia > Treponematales > Treponemataceae > Treponema_D. The sequence continues at coordinate 54,112 of JBJETJ010000083.1, read as the reverse complement.
TGTCGCAGAAAGAGCCGTACAGAGAGCCGCAAAAGGAGATACTTCACCCTTGCCGCCTTCAGGCTTGCTGAAAAGTGTTTTAAAGCCACGTCCAAGTTTTGAAAACTGCACGCCTCTCAAGCGGACAGTAAGCAAAATGCCAGTTGCCAGAATAAGAATGATAGTAGGGAGTCCCCATACAATGTTATCAATCTTTTCCAAAATCGAATCAAATGTCATAAAAAATTTTCTCCATATAAAAAAATTTGACTTTCTATTGTACCATACAAAAAAGTTTTACCGCAATTACTTTTTTAATTTTGTATCAGATTTTTTCTGCAAGTTAAAATTGCAGTAAACAGTATCCTGATACCAGTCAATCAGAAGCGAAAAGATTTCTTCTTCGTATCCGTCACATTCAGCCTTGAATTTCCATACATTATTTGAGTTGAACTTTTCCGCCGGGACAGATTCAAGTGCTACCCATTTATCTTTGTAAAGAACGGTGAAATTTGTCTGCGAAGAAATGTCCTTTCCTGTTGTGCCGTCAAAAGCTTTCATTACGGAATTAATCGGTCTTGTAAGTTTTGTAAAATTGTCAACTTCGATAATTTCTTCTTTACTGCCGACAGTAAACGTTTTCCACCATACGCAGGAACCGATTACGATTTTTGCACGGTAGATTCCCGGAGAAAGAAAAACAGGCTTTATGATGTAATTCTTGTTTTTAGAACCAAGCCGCGAAGAAGTTACGCCGTTTTTAGAAACACTGCCTTCTATAAAAACACGCTCGGAGTCTTTTACCTGTTCAATTTTTGTTCCGTACTTAAAGAACACAGCCTGCGCCGAAATCTTGCTTGCAGGACTTGCGACTTCAGGAATTTTCATAGTAAGTACGACAGGCGTGTAGAATTTCCGTAAAATATATCTGTGCACAAAACCCTGATTCCACAGGTAAAATCCTGCGGCGGCACAAACTCCTGCAATTACGATTGAAATTGAAAGCGTTTTCCAGACATTCTTTTTTTTCTGGAATACAGGAACATTGTGCGGTTTTGCACTGATGACCATTTTTGCAAGTTCAACACGGATTGCATGCGTATCATAATTTTTAAGGTATTTTTTTACGATTTTTATAATCGGATTGACAGACTGAAACCTGTTTTTTGCTTTTGTCTTAAGCATTTTTTTTATGAGCCGGCAGATTACAGGAGGAATCGTTTTGTCGATTTTCCGGGGCGGAATGTATTTTCCGCGTTTTATGCGCGCAATATTTTCCTGCGTAAACTCTGACGGATACGGTTTTGTGCCCGTAACCATTTCGTAAAGCATTACGCCGAGTGCATAAATGTCTGCCCTGTTGTCTACTGCAGAACTGTTTTCAAACTGCTCGGGCGGCATATAGGCAGGAGTGCCGAGAGTAACGCCTGTCTGAGTTTTGTCAGAAGACTCTTCGTTTTCATCGGAAGCGATGCCGAAATCTGCAAGCTTTACTTCTGCACGGCGGCTTATCAATATGTTGCCGGGCTTTATGTCACGATGAACAATGCCTTTTGAATGTGCAAACTTCAAGGCATAGCAGGAATCAAGAAGAATGAGAAGCGCTACAGTCGGTTCAATTACTGTCTGCTTTTTTATTAACTTGTCGAGCGCAAGTCCGTCAACAAATTCTTCGACCATGTAGCGGTACGGACCTTCCGTAAAATAATCAAAAAGGTGAACGATGTAAGGGCTCTGCATGTCAAGCAGAATCTGGGCTTCTTTTTTAAAGCGCTCTTTCGCCATCGCGTTTGTGCGCATCGTCATTTTTTTTATTACGACGTCGCGCTTTAAAGACGGATGAACGGCTTTGTAAACGACACCCATTCCGCCCTGTGCAATTTTACCTGAAACCTTGTATTTTCCGATTAATTCAGGAATTTCTTCTGACATTTTTTCCTCCTGCAAAAAAAATACTGAAAGTTAAGGAAGTGCTGATTAACACTTGAAGCAATTATTCAGTGTTTCCTTAAATTAATTCTATAATATCCTTTTCGGGATTAAAAGCAGTTTTGTTTTTTATGAAGGCAAACTGCATTCTGTACGGATTGTGAATCTGCACTAAAACGCCGTCCTGCCTCAATGCGTATTTTTCGCGGACAGGACGATGACCTGTTATATACTTTTTTTCCATATCATTTTTTGCACAGTTTTCGTTAATCATCTCAAGCGCCGACATAATTTTTACCTGCCCGTTTCGCGTCCAGGTAAGCCCTTCGATGACATCGGGATACAATGCAGAGTTTATGATTTTTTCCCGCGAGTAACATTCCAGAGGCTCTGCATGCGAAACGATGAAATTGTCAAAAAAACACGCAAGAGGCAAAAGGTATTCAAATTCAGAAATTTTTTCTATCGTTTCAATCCCGTATTTTTCAAACATAAAATCAAAAACCATGCTTCCTTCAAGGACGAATTTATAAAAAGAATGATTGCCGTTTGCATTTTCGTTTTTTATGTTTTCGTGATTTCCTTTTAAACAGTGGACGCTTTCTGGAAAAGACGACTTTAAAAGCATTACCTGCATCAAGACAGAAAGCCCGTCAGCCATTTCTTCGTTCATCGCATCTGACACTGCATTTCCGCTGTCATATTCCAGAAAAGCCTTCTGCCATCGTTCCTTGCAAAGCCCTTCGGAGTGAAGAATGTCGCCCAGAAAAATGATTTTCAATTTTTGCCCGCAAAGCAGGTCAAAAACTGTCTGAGGAGTTTCTTCAAAAGCTGAACACGAAAGAAGCCTGTAAATCAGTTCTTTTCTTGCATGAAGGTCAGGAACGACAATTACGTCACAGTCATTCCGCCCCGTAAAATCAAGAAGTCCGCCGGGAATGTCGTCAGTTCCTGCAATCGCACTGCGGTAATCTGTCACTTCGTTTTTCAGGACAGAAACTGCCTCTGAACAGAACGACAAAAGCCTGTCCTTGGAAACAGTTTTTTTTGCCTTTGAAAGTTTTTTTATTTCTGAGAGAACATTGTTTTTTTGTAAGTCAGTCTGTAAATTCAATTAGAACTTCTTTTTTTCACGAGAATACTAAATTAGCACTGCCAATCGTGATTTTATCACCGCGGTTTAATTTTACATATTTTCCGGCAGGAATTTTCGTTCCGTTTAAATAAGTTCCGTTTGTAGACTCTTCGTCTTTTAAAAAATAGTCATCGCGGATTTTCTGAATCAAGGCATGATGACGGCTTGCAAGCTTGTTGTCAATTACAACGTCATTGTCAGATTCGCGCCCGATCGTAATTTTTGCCACAAGCTGAATTTTCTGCTTGTTGAACAGAAGATAAGACATTGCACTCGGATTTGAAATCGCGTCAATGTGCTTTCCTACAGGACTGTCAGTTAAAATTGTTGAATCATCCATAATTTTCCTCACTGATTGTTTTTATCAATAGAATTCAATAAATCATCTGTAATTACAAGAAGTTCGTTTGAACTGTCAAGCGCGCTTGAAATTTCTTTTTCAATCTGTTCGTTTGACGATTTCATTTCAGAAAAACTCATATTTATTTTCTGGCTCGTACTTGAAACGCTCTGAAGGTTTGCAGAAATAGTCTGAACGACTGTCGCCTCCGTTTCAAGCTTGTCAGACATATTATGAAAATTATCCTGAACTTTCTGCGTATTTGAAACAATTTCCTTAAACGATTCCATCGCAACCTGCGAATACTGAACCATCTCTGCAACCATTGAATTTATATTGTCAATGGCGCACCTTACGTCCTGCTGCTGCGCCCTGCTCTTTTCTGCAAGCGAGCGGATTTCTTTTGCAACGACGGCAAAACCCTTTCCGTGCTCGCCTGCATGACTTGCTTCAATCGAAGCATTCATCGCAAGAAGGTTTGTCTTTGACGTAATGCTTGCAATCAAATTGTTTGCAGAACTAAGGCGTTTCGTACATTCGCTTAGTTCTTCGATTTTTATCGTAATGTTTGCAATGTGCGAGTTTCCCCTTTCGGAACTTTCCGTCAGATCATTCGTACTTGCAATAGAATCTTTGCGCAAAGTGTTTATGCTTTCAAGACTGCTGCTCAGCTCGGAAGTATTTTCTACGGAAGTTTCTATCTGATTAATCTGATTTTTTATGAGCTGCTCAAACTGCCTCAAGTAATCAATGTTTTCTGCAATAGTTGAATTTACCTGATCCATAAGTTCAACCTGCTCAGATGCCTTGAGCTTTGTCTTGTCCAAGTGCGACGTCGTTTTTAAAAGCACGTTCTGGAACAGGAAAAGATAGACTGCAATAATTACGGCAGAAATCAAAATCATTACGATTGCAGGTACGATTCCGTCTTTAGTAAAGTAATCGCTGAAATGCGAAGGAATAAAAAGAAGAAGGTTCCAGCCGATTACCTCAATCGGGGCAAGTACAAATTCCCCTTCCGGCACGCTTATGTTCGTAACTTTCTTGCAGAGCGCGTTTTCTTCGTCAAGGTTTTCAAAATAAGTAAGAATCGAAACTTTGTCAGAAAGAATTTTAAAATCCCGCGCACCTGTAATTTCAAGCCTGTCGTTGTAAAGATACATTTCAATATAAGGCGGAATCCTGTCGTACATATCGTTTATAAAATCAGAAATCGGAATTCCAGTTCCTGCGATTCCTATTGCATTTGACTTTGAATCTTTTACGACGACGTTAAGCCAGAGCATAGTCTTGTCAAGTTCTTTGTTATAATTGATATTGAAATTGTAAAGCGGCGTATCATTTATCGTCATCGAATACCAGTAATCGTCCGGATTTGAAGGATCGATTGTATACGAATATTTTAAATCCGAGTAAAATTTCAAGTCCCGGGAACTTACGAAAAACGTAGTCTTTCCTAAAAAAGAATCCTGATACGCACTGAATTCCTTAACGGCATTGTCAAACAAATCGTCATCGTCCGGGTCAAGGCAGTATTCGATTACTGACGGAGATTTTGCCATCTGAAGCGCAAGGATAATCTGGCTGTTCAAGTCAGCCTGAAACTCAAGATTTTTCTGACTTGCGGTCTGGATAAGTTCAGCCTGAATTTTTTTCTTATTTGAAATTTTGCTTACGAAAAGGCATATAAAAACTGCCGCAAGAACTACGACTGACATAAACAAAACTGAATAAAACTGTATTCTGTTTTTCACTGTTTTTTTGCTCATAAATTCCTCAAAACCGTTCAAGATAAGCTGAATGTCAGGACTTTATAAAAATTTATAAAAACCCGAATTCATTTATCGGCACAAAGTTGGATAATCTTTATTGACAGTTATTTTCTATAATTATATCATATTTTTATGAAAAATAAGAAAATTTTTGCTTTTATTGTTTCCGTATTTATTTTCCTTGCATATATACTTTTTTGTTTCAGACCGTTAAAAACAGAACTCCAGCTCACCCCTGCCTGGACGGCAGAACTTACAGATACGATTCAGGACAACGGCACTTCGCTTAAAGTCCTGCCTTTTAAACTCGGACAGAATGCAGGTTACTTTACGCATGACGGACACATTTCCCTGCTGCGGAATTTTGATTACAAGGCAACGATTTCTTCAGAATATTTTGCAATGTACCAGCAGGATTCCAGAGAATTTGAAATTTACAATCCAAAAGGCGAATCCGTCGGAAAAGTTGCAGGCGGCGGTTTTCCGTATATTACGGGAAGCAGGATTTTCCTTCTTCTGCCGGGCGGTGCAGGATTTGAAGCAAAAGAACGCTACGGAAAAACCATCATGCGCTACCAGCACACAAGCCCGATTACTGCGTTAAATTCAAGCGATGCGCTCACGATTGCAGGCTTTGCAGACGGAACGCTGTGCATATTTGACAGGGATTTTAACCTTAAGCACAAACTTGCACCGGGCGGAAGCGATATTGAAGTAATACTCGGCGCAAATGTCAGCAAAAACGGAAACTACTTTGCAGGCGTTTCAGGGCAGAACAGACAGCGCTTTGCACTGTACAAAACGGAAGAAAACCACGCAAAAATCATTTTTCATAAATTCCTTGAGCAGAACATCGTCCACCAGACTTTCGTATATTTCAGCAATGACGAATCTTACGTTTACTACAACGATGCAGACGGACTTGGAATCGTAAACTGCAAGAACTTTAAATACAGCCACATCGACATTCCCGGAATAATTCTAAACATTCAGGAATCGCCTGTAGCAGACAGCCTGTTCGTAATTTCAAAAGAAACACAGAACGGCAGAAACCTTTATACGATAACGATTATAGAAGACAAAACGCATAAAACAGGCAGTTTTTCTTTTGAAGCACAGTCAGCCTTTATCCTGACTGACGAAAACTCACTGTTCATCGGAAAAGATACGAAGATTTCAAAACTTACGATTTCAAAAGAATAAAACCAACGGGAGATGAAAATGTCTTTTTTTAAGAAAATTGCAGTAATTTTTATATGTGCGCTTGCAGTCATTATTCCTGTGATTGCATTTGAATGGCCGCAGGCAAACATCGATTCGGAAAGTTTTTTTTCGTTTTTCGGACAGAAGCGCGCCGGGATAATTTCAAATTCCCTCATTTTTGCAGAATCTGAAACGGCATGTTCTACTGACGAAGGACAGATTTCAATCATCCTTACGGAGCACGAAGACGGCTTTAACTGGTTTGAGTCAACGCTCGGAACTTCAGTCATCGTTTCTCACGAAGACTCGCTCCTTACAGTCTACGGAAACCTTGATACAGATGAACTTAACGAAAGCCTTTTTTCAGAACATACAGTAAAAACAGGAACTGAATTTTCAACGACAGGAAATTCCGCCTGGCAGGAAAACGACTCGTTCCTCGAATTCCAGATTATCGACACGAAAAGCCACAACTACATAAATCCGCTGATCCTCATGCCGCGCATTGACAAAAAAGAACCGCTGACTTTGACAGGAATTGCGCTAAAAAACAAACTCGGCAAAATCTATTCGCTTGAAACGCAGAAAAACATTCCTGCCGGCGTCTATAAAATCTACAGGAACAGGCAGAAGCTTTCAGTTCCTTACAAAACGTCAATAATCGTAAACGGCGCAGAATCAGAAAGGATTACTTACGACACTATAAATCAGGTCGAAACAGACCTCGCAGTCGAAGGAAGGAATTTTTACACGGCAAAAGACATTTATCCTGACGACGAACTTATGCTCATGGGCGAACTTTACCTTCCGCACGGAAAAAACACGATTACTTTGATTCTGACAGATTTTTCAGGCAACGAAAAATCGAGGGCATTTTCAATTACGGTATATTAAATTTTATACATTATTGAATGAGTTTTTATAAACTGCTAAAATATGAATATGAAAAATTTAAATCCAGAGATGATTCTTTCTGCTTCCGGCTGGCGAAAAGTTTTTGCCGTTTCCAAAGATGAAAATGATTTTACATCAGAAATCGGAAAAGAAAATACATATATAAGCATTCTTGCATCGCTTGTTTTTTCTGACTACATAAAAAAACGTACGTCAAAACGAAATCCTGCAATCGCAATAGGAATGGACACGCGCCCTACAGGTCCTCAGATTGCAAACGCAGTCATACGTACGCTTTTAAAAGAAAAAGCCGTAGTAAAATACGTCGGAATAACTGCCGCACCTGAAATAATGGCTTATGCAAAATTATTCGACGGTTTTATCTATATTTCTGCAAGCCACAACCCTGTAGGTCATAACGGAATCAAATTCGGACTTAATGACGGTGGCGTTCTGGATGCAAAAGACAATGCCGCCTTAACGGAAGATTTTTTACAGCGGTGCAATGACGAAAATGCACTGCAAAAAGTAATCCGCATTGCAGAATCTGACTCAGGCATTACGCAGGATATTGAATGGGTATATTCAGAATCAATTTCCGTAAAGGCAAATGCGCTTGATGTCTACGGCGATTTTTCAAGAAAAGTAATTTCGTCGCTTTCAAACATCAGGGAACAGGACGAATTCTTTGAATTCTTAAAGACACAGACAAAAGAAAACCCAATCGGTATTGTCTGCGATATGAACGGAAGCGCAAGAACTCTATCAATCGACAAGGCATTCTTCAAAGAGAACAACATAAACTTTTATCCGTTCAACGACATTCCCGGAAAAATCGCGCACGAAATAATCCCCGAGCCGGAAAACCTCGTTTACTGCGCAAAAAAAATGGAAGAACTGCAAAAACAGGGCTTCAAAGATGCCGTTTTAGGTTATATGCCTGACTGCGACGGTGACCGCGGAAACATCGTATACTGGGATTCAGTTCAGCAGAAAGCAAAAGTATTGAAGGCGCAGGAAGTGTTCAGCCTGTCTGTTTTATCGGAACTTGCCTTTTCATGCTGGCTCAACGAAAATGACAGGAATTACAGACCGGCAGTTGCAGTAAACTGTCCGACATCAATGCGCATTGACGAAATCGCAGGCTGTTTTTCTGCAAAAGTTTTCCGCGGTGAAGTCGGCGAAGCAAATGTCGTAAACACAGCCCGGCTTGCAAGAAAAGAAGGCTACACAGTAAGGATATTGGGCGAAGGCTCTAACGGCGGAACTATAACGTTCCCGTCAAACGTACGTGACCCGATCAACACTGTTTTTGCATTCATAAAACTTCTTTCAATCCGCGACAGGACAGACGAAAACGGAAAACTAAAACCGGGACTTTTTCATATCTGGTGCGAACGTTCAAACCAGATGAACAGATACAAAGCCGATTTTACCTTGCAGGACATAATCGATACTCTGCCCGTGTACACTACGACAGGCGTTTCTGAAAAGCGTGCACTGCTTAAAATCAATGCAAAAGACCATTCAGTCCTGAAGGCAAATTTCCAGAAACTTTTTGAAAATTCCTGGAGAAACGGAGCTGACGGGATATTGAAAAAATATGCCGTTTCATCGTATAAATGTATATTGACAAACGGAACCGTACAGAAAACTGACGTAAAGGATTTTTCGCAGAGCGGAAAAGGCGGCCTGAAAATTCAGTTTTACGAAAACGATTCACAAACGCCGTCGTCTTTTATATGGATGCGCGGATCCGGGACAGAAAGCGTTTTCAGAATACTGTGCGACGTAAAGGGAGATAATCCCGAAAAAGAAAAAGACCTTCTTGCATGGGAAACAAAACTTCTGCTTGAAGCCGACAAAATGAGTTAATAATTACCTGAAAATGCAGGACAAAATATAAGGAGCGTACTTATGGATAAAGACGAAATCTTGAAAAGAGCACAAGATTATATCAAGGCAGAAAAAGATGCCCGGTTCAGCAAAGAAGTCGAGGAACTTATCGCAAAAGAGGACTGGACTGAACTCGAAGATAGATTTTACCAGACTCTCGAATTCGGAACAGGCGGACTTAGAGGCATTATGGGCGGCGGAACAAACCGCATGAATACTCTTGAAATCAATCAGGCAACACAAGGTCTTGCAAATTACGTAATCAAGGCATTCCCTGAAAAAGCAAAAAACGGAACTTTAAGTGCAGTCGTTGCTTATGACAGCCGCCTCAACTCTGACGTATTTGCAGAAGCTGCCGCATTGATTTTTGCCGCAAACGGAATCAAGGCATACCTTTTTTCAAGCCTTCGCCCTACCCCTGAACTTTCCTTTGCAATCCGCGAACTTAAAGCAGACACAGGTGTCGTAGTAACTGCTTCCCACAATCCGAGAATGTACAACGGATATAAAGCATACTGGAATGACGGCGCACAGGTAATTGAACCGCACGACACGGGAATCATCAAGGAAGTAAATGCCGTTACGGAAGTAAAGACAATTTCAAAAGACGAAGCACTTAAAAACGGAACTCTTAAAATCATTGACAAAGAAATCGACGAAAAATTCTGGGCAATGTGCAAGGCTCAGCTTTTCCGCCCTGAATTAATCAAAGAAAAAGCAGGCGAAGTAAAAGTCGTTTACACTCCTCTCCACGGAACAGGAGCAATGCACGTAGAAAAAGTACTCGGCGACCTCGGACTTAACGTAATCACAGTTCCTGAACAGCGTGAACCTGACGGAAAATTCCCTACAGTTGAAAAACCAAACCCGGAAGAAGCTCCTGCATTAAAGCTCGCAGTTGAACTCGGTAAAAAAGAAAACGCAGACTGCGTAATGGCAACTGACCCTGATGCAGACCGCTTCGGAACTGCATTCCCTGATGAAAACGGCGAATGGGTTTTGCTTTCAGGAAACCAGATGGGCGCAATGCTTATGGAATACGTCCTTATGAGCCGCAAAGAATTCGGCACAATGCCAAAAGACCCTGTCGTAATCCGTTCAATCGTAACAAGTCCGTTCGGCGATGCAATCTGCAAAAAATTCGGCGTCCGCATGGTTGAATGTCTTACAGGATTTAAATGGATTGCCGCTGTCGAAGCTCAGATGGAAGCAGACGGAACAGGCGACTATGTATTCGGTCTTGAAGAAAGCTACGGCTACAAAGTTGAAAAAGAAGTAATGGACAAAGACGGCGTTTCTGCTGCTGCATTGTGTGCAGAAATGACTTTGTACTGGCGCTCAAAAGGCAAGAGCCTTCTTGAACACCTCAACGATATGTACAAGGAATACGGCTATTTTGAGGACCGCGCAATAAGCCAGAATTTCCCGGGTTCATCAGGAAAAGAAGTCATGGCAAACATAATGACAAAACTCCGTACGGAAGGCTTAAAGACACTCGGCGGTAAAAAAGTCATTTCAATCCGCGACGTACAGAACAGCATCGTATTCAATCCTGAAAATCCGTCAGACAAAAAACCGCTTGACCTGCCAAAGAGCAACGTACTGCAGTTCTTCCTTGACGGCGGAACAATCGTAAGTGCACGTCCGTCAGGAACAGAACCAAAAATCAAGTTCTACATCAACAGCACGATGCCGCTTGAAGGCAGCTGCGACAAATGCCTTGCTTCTGCAAAAGAAAAAGCAGGCGCACTTTGTGATTCAATTACATCAGAAATAAAAGCAGTTCTCGATGCCGCAAAATAAGCTGATAGAAGATTTCAGAAAACTCCAGAGTCTTTTAGATTCTGGAGAGAATTTTATAGCCTTTGATACGGAAACTACCGGTTTGAGTTCTTCAAAAGACCGGGTAATCGAAATCGGGGCTGTAAAATTCAACAAAGACGGAATCAAAGATAAATTTGAAACACTCATAAATCCTCAAAAACCGATTTCCGCAGAATGTACGCAGATAAACCACATCACGAACGAAATGATAAAAGACGCACCTCTTGCAAAAGACGCGCTTGTCCTGTTCGTTGACTTCATAAAAGACGGAATCCTCGTTGCCCACAACGCAAACTTTGACTTGAATTTCATCAATGCTGAACTCGAAAGGGCAAAACTCCCCGAACTGAAAAACAAAACGATTGACACCCTAAATTTTGTCCGCTGGGCATATCCCCTTCTCGGGAAATACAATTTACAGCTTATGGCAAAACTGATGAACATAGAAGTAACCGAAGCCCACCGCGCCTACGACGACGCCCGCGTCTGCATGGAAGTATTCACAAAAACCCTGTCCGACACCAGCTCAATCCAGATTACAAAATAAACCACCCGCCAGTTCCCCAGTCAAAATTCCCACACCCATAGAGTTTGCGTTTCACAAACTCATAGCGCGAGCTAATCCAATGTTTGTAAGGAATTGGAATTTACTCGCACTACTTTTACACGCCCATAGAGTTTTGTCCCTGCAAAACTCGTAGCGCGAGCTAATCCAATGTCAGTAAGGATTTGAAATTTACTCGTACAAGAATTTCCACGCCCATAGAGTTTGCGCCCAGCAAACTCGTAGCGCGAGATACATCAGTGTTTGTGAAGAATTGGAATTTACTCGCGCAACTCTTACACGCCCATAGAGTTTGCGTTTCACAAACTCGTAGCGCGAGCTAATCCAGTGCTAGTAAGGAATAGAAATTTACTCGCGCTACCCTCTAGGCGCCTTCGCAGGATCGATGTATTCGCCGTTTTGAATGACCATAAGCATTATTCCGCTTTTTTTCGTCATCGCATCAACGCCTGCCTTGCCGAGCACATCGCCATAAACGACGTAAGCGCCTTTTTTTACCTTTACGGAACTTAAACCGGTGTAAGCATAGACAAGCCCCGTTTTAGACTGAACGAATACGACTTCGCCAAATCCGCGGTAAGAGCCCGTAAACATAACCGTGCCGGAATGAATGTTTACGACATTCTCCTTGCTTGCAGAAGTAAGCTGAACGCCGCTGACCTTTCCTTTTACGTAAGTTACGGAAGGATTTTTTACAGGCCAGGCTAAATTAGGGTCAGTACTTTTTGAAGTATATTTGCGCGGATCAAGACCAGTCAAATCAGGCAGGCTTTCCGCACCGGAAGAAACAGGAACTTTAAGTTTCTGTCCGACTTTTAAAACATCATTTGAATTAAGGCCGTTAAGTGAATACAATTCTGCGACCTTTATGTCATATTTTTTTGCAATTCCATAAAGCGTATCGCCTTTCTGAACTACATACGATTCTGTTTTTTCTGATGTTACTGTTTTAGTTGAATTGCTTGAAAGCGTTGCGGCGTTTTCAATATCAGCTGTAGGAATTATAAGTTTCTGACCGGCTTTTAAAACATCAGATTCTGACAGGTTGTTTGCCGCCCTTAATTCAGAAACAGTTATCTGATATTTTCTGCCGATTGAATAAAGCGTTTCCCCTTTTTTTACAAGGTGAACGCTCTCTGCAAAAACAGCAGTGCCGGAAATTATGATAAAAAAGCTCAAAAATATTTTCTTCAAAAAGTCAAACATACTTTTTCAATATCGGCAGAATCAGGCAGAAACATTATAAATTATCTTTCAGGCTTTTTTCAAAACTGCGTTTTATACTGCGGAAAAACCCAACGCACATTCTGATTACATTCTGATTGAAAATTCTATAGACACACATTCTGATTTTATATATAATAAAGAATACGTTTAATTTACATGCGTGTTTTTTATAAACACTAGGAGGACTGTTGGCAGACAATAAGGGTACACGAATTAATGAACAAATTCGCGTTCGGGAAGTAAGACTTATAGACGACGAGGGCAACCAGAAAGGTATTGTACCTGTCATGGAAGCACTCAAAATGGCTAAAGAAAGGGAACTCGACCTTGTTGAAATAGCACCGACGGCGAACCCGCCTGTTTGTAAAATACTCGATTTCGGTAAATATCGGTTCGAACAAGAGAAAAAACTCCGTGACTCTAAAAAGAACCAGAAGGTATTGAAATTAAAGGAAATCAGGATGCAGCCTAAAATCGGTTCTGGTGATCTTGATACGAAAGCTAAGCATGTACAGGAATTTCTGGACGAAGGTGCAAAAGTAAAAGTTACCGTTCGTTTCCGCGGACGTGAACTTGCACACACCGAACTCGGCTATGATGTCCTGAAAGAAGTTACCAATAGGCTTACTTCGGCGTATGTCATTGAAAAACCTGCCGCAATGGAAGGCAAGTTTATGTCGATGACTTTATCAGCAAAAGCCAAAAACTAAGAGGTTTAAAGAAATGTCTAAAATGAAGACAAAGAAAAGCGCCGCAAAGCGTTTTTCATTAACAGGTACTAAAAAAGTAAAGTACAAGAAAATGAACCTTCGTCATATTTTGACAAAGCGTTCACCAAAAAGAAAAAGACAGCTCCGTGCAAGTGGAATTCTTGATGAAGCTGATGCAAGAAAAGTCAGAAAGCAAATGCTTCCTTACGGTTAATGAGGTATAGAAAATGTCAAGAGCAATAGATGGAACAAAAAGAAAGAACCGTCGTATAAAGATTCTTAAACTTGCAAAAGGTTTTAGGGGCCGACGTGGAACTAACTTTAAAGCAGCAAAAGATGCTGTAACAAAGGCTTTGGATCATGCTTATGTTGACCGCCGCGACAAAAAAGGCAACTTCCGCTCACTGTGGATTGCACGTATTAACGCAGCAGTTCGTGATCAGGGACTTTCTTACTCTCGTTTTATTGACGGCTGTAACAAAGCAGGCATTACATTAAACCGTAAGGCACTGTCTAATATGGCTATCGAAGATCCTGCAGCTTTCAAAGCAGTTGTAGAAGCTGCAAAAAACGCTTTAAAGGCATAGCTTATGATTTCTTTCGATCAAGTCCTTCTTTTGCAGAAAAAAGTTGAAAGTGCTGTACAAAAAATTGTAGAGCTTAAATCTGAAAACGATGCTCTGCGCAGTAAATGTTCAGAGCTCACAAATGCGCTTTCAGAAAAAACGGAGTTGCTTGAAAACTTTTATGCAGACGAAAAAAAGATTGAAAGCAGTATCATGAATGCCTTAGACCGCCTTAATTCAATTGAAAACTCAGTTGTAAGTCAGGGCGGTCAAAAAGAGCCGGATTCTGTTTCTGAAGATACACAAGATACACAGTCCGGTTCTTCTACCCTGTTTGATTCAGCAGATTCATCTGAATCTCCGAAATTTGAGGATAACCCTGATTCTGACAGTCAGGAAGAAAAATTTGATATTTTTTAAAATATGGGACTTCTTCAAATAAATGTCTTGGGCGCGTCTTTTGCCATTCACGCCAACGAAAAAGACGAATATCTGCAAAAACTCCTTGACTACTACAAAAAAATAATTTCTGAAATCGAAAAAACAGACCATCTTAAAGATCCCAAGCAGACTGCAATTCTCGCAGGAATTTTGCTTTGCGATGAACTCTATCGGGAAAAAGAAAAAAGTGCAGTTCTTGAAAATCAGCTTGCTTCCAGAATGAACAAAAGCGACACCGAAATAAGCCGGATTGCAGATGACTTGATTTCGCAAATAGAAAAGGTCCTCTGATGATAACGGTTTGGGTTGATGCAGATTCATGTCCAAAATCAGTAAGGACATATTTAATTGACTATTCTTTTAAATTACAGATTAAAATTAATTTTGTCGCAAACAAGAAAATTCCGTGCCATAACGAACACAGTTTTTTTTCGATGATAATTACAGACAGCCAGAGTCAGGCTGCCGACAATTATATTTTTGACAACGTTTCCCAATACGACATCGTAATAACGCGTGACATTCTTCTTGCAGAACGGCTCGTAGACAAAGGGATTGCAGTATTGAACGACCGCGGAAATATGTGGACAGGCGAAAACATAAAAGAAAGAAAATCAGAACGCGACTTTAACCTTCAGCTTGCACTCATCGGGCTTGGAGGCAGCACTGCAAACAGTTACGGCAAAGAGGAATTTGCAAAGTTTGCAAACTGCTTTGACAAAGAAATTCACCGGTTAATGAAAAAAGAAAAATTACAGTCCTGACACTAGGGTTTTGACAGGTTCAAAAAGTGACAGGCTGACAAATTGACAAATTCACAGGTTTGAGGACTTATTCAATATCTTCGTCAGGGAACGCAAGCTGAATTGCAGAAATCCTGTCTTTTACCTGCATGAAGGCAAGCACTACTTCCGGGTCAAAATGTTTTCCAGATTCAGCCTGAATTTCACCGAAAGCATCGTCAAATTTCCACGCCTCTTTGTAACAGCGCTTATGGCTTAACGCGTCAAAAACATCTGCAACAGCAACAATCCGCGCGCTCAAAGGAATTTCCTCGCCGGAGAGATGGCGTTCTGCAGTTACGGGCGAACCTATGACAAAGTTTTTATAGTCAAATGCGCCCGGATAAGCCGTCGCACCACCGTCCCAGCGTTCATGATGGAACAAAGCTATGTCACGGCACATTTCGTCAAGGAAGCTTTCTGTCGGTTCAAATAGATTTGCACCTATGCAGGTATGTCCCTGCATAATCGAGCGTTCCTCGTCAGTAAAGCGCGGATATTTTTTCTTTAAAATAACGTCAGAAATTCCGACCTTGCCGACGTCGTGGAATTTTGCGGCAATTTTCAAAGTATCCCTGAATTTGTGAATTTGAAATTCCGGGACATTGTGGTTATATGCCCATCTGTCATAAATTTCGATTGAAAAGCTTGATACGCGTTCAACATGCGGATACGTTTCTTTCGGGTCACGGAATTCTGCCATCTTCAGCATACGGCGAACCATATTGCTTGTCAGATATGCGTTTTCAAGTGCCTTGATTGCGCTCTGGGCAAAATGCGTTATAAAAAGTTCGGCATCAGCATCAAATGCGATGACTTCGCCGTCGTCATTCTGCGCATTTATTATCTGAAGGATTCCGAGGATTTTGCCAAGATGAGATTTCAACGGAATCGTATAAATAGACTTGGTTCTGTATTCAGTAGTTTCATCTGTCGTCTTGTTGAATTTATACGGCTTGTCATCAGGGATTTCGTAAGCATCTATGATATTGAGCGGATCGCCTGAATATGCAACGTAGCCTGCAATCGATGCTTCGTTTATGGGAAAAGAGAAAAACGTATAAGGCAGTTTTTCGCTGGGAGAAAGTGCCTTTAAATGAGTATCATTCTGGGCATATTTTATTTTTAAATTTGAACCGTCTACGACATAAATTGAACCTGCATCAGCATGAACAATAGAGCGGGCTTCTGTCAGAATTCTCTCCAAAAGGACATCAACATCTTGAATTTCGCTCAACATCTTTTCTGATTCAATAATCTGCTGTAATTTTTGTTCCTGCGTTATGTTTTTCATTTTTAAACCTTTTTCTGCCATTTTATCTGTTAATCTCCAATTTGTCTATATTTTAAAGCCGTATTTAACTGCTTTTTTATATTCTTTTCGTAAGTTACCGCCTGAAAACTAGACAAGGAAATATGGCTTTAGTATTATAAAAGCAATGAAATGGACTTGGAAAATACCATGCCGTGCACAATAAAAAAGTTACGGAAAGAGAGGTTAACAAAATGAAAAAATTAATTATCATTACGCTGGCACTAAGTTTTTTAAACATTTCATGCGGAAAAGCGAAATTAAAGACAAAAACTGTTCATGTAAAACACATTGCAACTTATGAGATGTTTGACGATGATTTTTTTGTACCGAACACCTTATTTGCAGACAATAAAATTAATATTAATACTGTTGCATTTACATTTGGGCAATTAAAGTCATTTGAAGATGAATCATTCAGCAGACCTTTGATGGATATAATTTACAATACCCTGTCTATCGAAATGTATGATAAAATTTTAGATTATTTAAGTTCTGCAAAATTTGACGAAGATTATTTCGTGTTGTTTAATAACAGAGATTCCAATTCTGTTATAAGTGACATAAAAGTGCATAATGACTTTCCGCTTATAAAAGATGGTATAATTATTGGTGAATATAAGTTTAATAATGGTTCTCCACATTATTTAGCATATAAGTTTATATACTTCACGAAATATCATTTAATAAAAACAACAATTGAATTTCACAGACCTGATTTTAGAGCATTTGAAAAGTGCAAAGATTTTTTTGCAAAAAATGAGGCGGAAAGCATACTGCCATATTATTGGGTTTCTGATCAAAAACGAAAAGAATTTTTTGAGATACTTGAATCAGACAATTATAAGAAACTCCCAAAAGAGTTTCAGCTTTTAAGAGAAGCAAAGGATTTGTTCTTGGAAACGCTAACGATTAATGAAAAAGGCAATTAATGCCGTGCA
This sequence comes from Treponema sp., assembly GCA_051883255.1. Classification (GTDB taxonomy): domain Bacteria; phylum Spirochaetota; class Spirochaetia; order Treponematales; family Treponemataceae; genus Treponema_D. The sequence goes on along the minus strand of JBJETJ010000083.1, from coordinate 36,596 downwards.
TACGGTAGAATAAAAAATCTGGGAGAGCCTGCTTTTATGAATAAAAAGAAAGTTATTATTACAGTTATTTCTCTGACAACGATTTTTCTGCTGATTCTAACGGGAATTGCTTTTTCACTTGTAAAAAAGTATCAGGCTTATACAAAGGAGGCTTTGAAAGATAAGTACAATAATTTGATTTATCAATATTTAAAGCCCAATAGAAAAATCTTGCTTCTTGATTTTAATACAGAAAAAAATTTTAACGCTGAGTTTTGTCCTAGATATAAAAAATTTTCAAACTGGTTCATATCAAGGGATTTAAGTAATCAGCGAACCCTCAGCATACCGGATAAATCTGTCGTAAACAAAAAAATTTTTTCACTGGAAAAAGGCGGGGAACTTACTCCCAAATGGGAACTGGAATATAAAGACGGCTTGTGTCACAAACTGTATGACAGAACGCCTGTTAAAGGTACAGAAACTTTTTATGAATATGAATATGATACATATAATCGTCTTGCAGGTTATAAAGAACTGTATTATTACTTTGATGAAATAAATGAAAGTTTTTCCAGACAATACCGGTATGTTTTTGATTATTACTCTAAAACCCTGTTTATTTTTGAATTTAACAAAAATGAAATCTGGAGCGTATTTTACATAAACAAAATTAAAAACGGTTATAAAGTTGACAATTATTCACAGATAATTCGTAACAAAGAACCTTCAGAAGATATAACTTTTACAAATATGACATTCGAAATACAGGACGGAAAACTTTTAAAAGTCACAGAATGTGATTATTTTTTCGGAAGCCTTGAGGTTGAAATTCATATAAATTATTCGTATTCCGGCGGTATGTTAGATTCAGAAGAAATGACTGCAAAAACGAAAAGCAACGGAAAATTCCATAATGTCGTAAAAAATGAATATACATACACTGATAAAATACTCAGTAAGATAATAACGACTAAATATGATAAAAAAGACAGCGCATATAAAGAAATTTCACGGGATGTTGCCTGCAATTTTATTTATGATTCAAATGGAAATGAAATCTACCATGACTGGAGTTTTGAATACTTCAAAAACAATCTGCCGGCTAAGGATGAGGGGTACGTGAAAACTGTGATAACTTATAAATAATAAGACGTCCCTTCTTTACGCCTGCAATCCGTTTTTTTTGCGTACAATCGAAAAATATATAGGACCTGCACCGTTCTGTACGTCAGGCAAAATGTGACAGCCGAATTTTGTTTTTTCAGGCTGAATTAAACTGAACTGCGGAGAGAACTCCTTTACCCTTTCAACATCGTTTTTATTCTGAATATAAAATTCACTGTCAGAAAAAATGATTTCGGCATCGTCAAATTTTTTCAGCAGGCGCTCAATGACATCATCGTTTTCTTTGTGCGAAAGTGCACAAGTCGAGTAAAGCAGAATTCCGTCTTTTTTTAACATTCTGTATGCACTTGAAAGCAACGCCCACTGTTCAATCGCAAGGGTCTTTATCCTTGCAGGCGACCACTGGGCAAGATATTTTTCGTCATTCAAAACATGGCGCTCAGACGAACACGGCACGTCAAGCAGGATTCTGTCAAAACATTCTGTCTTTGTCCTGCACCACAAAGCGCCGTCACTGCACGTAATTTTTACGCGGCTTCGTATTTGTTCGGGCATACATTCATCGCAGACTTTTACAAGGCGCATTTTGCGGTCAAACGAGCGCTCGTTGCATGTTAAAGAGGCATTTTTTTCCATAAGTGACGACAAGACAAGCGTTTTTCCGCCGGGCGCTGCACACAAGTCAAGGATTTCTTCTGCATTTTTTAACGGAAGGGAACTTGCGGCAAAAATGCTTGCGCTGTCAAGAAAATAAGTCTTTGAGTTTTCTGAAATTCTATACGGAACGGGAGAAGTTTCTTTTTGAAGAGCCGCCTTTAATGAATTCCACCGCGCGCCAAAAATTCCGTTGTAATAAGATTCAAAACCGGCAGCGCCCCTGTCAGGACAATCATTCTTTTTTTTACCCATTATTTTACATCAACTCCAAAAGCCTTTTTTTCTTCATCAGAAGCAGAAGAAAGAAAATGCGAATTATAAATTTCCGTAATCATTTTTTTGTTGTCATAAAACGCATTTACGTGCATTTTCTTTTCGCACTCAGAAAGCGAATCCTTTTCCAGAACAGGAAGCCGTACTGAATAAGAACCGCTTTCTTTGTCATACTCGCATAAAATCAGATTGTTCTTCATTTTAAATTTTAAAATCCTGAAAACAGATTCTTCGATTTTTGTTGCAAAGTTTTCATCATTCAGGCAGATTTCATAAAGAATCTCAAGCCACCTTCCGAATTTTTTTTCGCTGACCATAATGCAATCAATTCCGGCATCAACTGCCATTCTGCTTGCGACTTTCGGAGAATAGCCGTTGTCGATAAGAGCCGCCATAAAAATATCGTCAGAAAAAATAATTCCGTCATAGTTCATTTTGTTTCGGACAATGTCAGTAACCCAGAATTTTGAAAGGCACGAAGGATGACTGTCATACTCAGGAACAATTACATGGCTCATAAGAATTCCCTCAGGATTTTCTTTTAAGACGGCAGAAAAACAGCGTACTGTCTGTTCAAACTCTGCTTCCGTCATATTGAGTTTTGGAAGTCCGATATGCGGGTCAATATTAGTGTTGCCGGGAAAATGCTTTACGACAGTGCCGACACTGTTATTTTTGCAGGCATTTATGTTTTTTGAAGAATATTCAATTACCTGATTTTCAGTTCCGTAGCTCCTGCCTGAAAGAAACTCCCTGTTTTTATCTGAACAGATTTCGATGACGGGCGCAAGATTTAAGTTAAAGCCCAAGACTGCAAGCTGACCTGCATAAAGCGAATAAAGTGAATATGCCTGAGATGGCAACAGAACTTCTGAAACCCTTTCGTTTTCTGGCAGAGGCCCTGCTACGTTCCGAAGCCTGTTTACAAAACCGCCTTCAACATCGACAGACAAAAACGGCGGAATCGTATTTTCTTTATAAGCGTATTCCAGAACTGACGACGTAAAATTGATTATCTGTTCAGGGTTGTCCGCAATGTTGTAGCCAAAAAAAATATAGCCTGAAGGAATCAAAGTTTTCTTTTCGGTTTTTACGTTTCCGTCTGGATAAAAAACTTTTTTTTTGTACCATTCGACAGGGATAAATTCTTTATTGCTTTCAAGATTTATAAGAAAAAGCTGCGAGATTTTTTCTTCAGTCGACAGGGAAGAAATATATTCCCTGATGGCGTTCTCTTTTTTTGCGGCGTCCTGTTTTAAAAGTGAATAAGTTTTAAACGCTTCTTCGTGAATACGAATTTCTTTTTCATCCAGGTTTTTTAAATTTGAGGAACAGGACTGTAACGAAAAAACGGTTACGGCAAAAACCGTAACCTTTATAAATTTATTCACCCTTGTTATTTCGGAAGCAGACAAGTCGTAAATGCAGGAACATACGTTACGAGCAAAAGAACAATCAGCTGAACCGCAAGGAACGGCAGGACACCTTTTATTACTTCCGAAACAGGTTTCTTAAACGCATAGGAAGAAATAAACAAGTCCATTCCGACAGGCGGTGTCAAAAATCCGATTGAAAGGTTCATAAGGAAAATTACGCCGGCCTGTACGACAGGAATTCCGTAGGCAGTTGAAGCGTACAGCAAAAGCGGAGAAATAATGAGAATTGCAGAATACAAATCCATTAAACAGCCGACTATGAGCAGTACGACATTCATCAAAATGAGGAATACATATTTATTTTTTACGAATGTAGTAATAAATTCAGTAACGATTTCAGTAACGTTTGCATCCTGCATAAAATATGACAGACCTGCAGCAGCTCCGATTATAAACAGAACGCCGCCTGAAACAGGAACAGAATCTGCAATTACGCGCCCTGCTTTTCTGATTGTAAAGTCTTTTCGTATAAAAGTAGAAAGACAGAACGTATAAATTACTGCAAAAGATGCAACCTGAAAAAGATTGAAAAAACCCGTAAAATACGTAATGCAGATTATCAAAGGAAGCAGAAGTTCAAAAATACAGTCTTTAAATCCGTTTAAAATTGCCTTGCCTGAAAATTTAGGGCGTTCTTTGTTCTTGTCATAAACGATTCCCATTACTATCATTGCAAGTGCCATTATTGTTCCGGGAATCAATGCGGCAATAAAAAGATTCGTTACGTCAAAGCCCGGTTCAAACTGCGTGATTACAGTATAGTTTGAAGTTGCATACATAATGATTGCAACGCTCGGCGGGAATAAAAGTCCAAGCACACCGCTTGAAATAATGAGGCTTTCTGCCTTGTCTTTTTCGTAGCCTGAGCCGACGAGAATAATTGACAGAAGCGAGCCCAATGCAAGAATCGCTACGCCGCTTACGCCTGTAAACGTAGAAAAGAATGTCAGGACAAGAACTGCCGCAACGACAGTACCGCCCCTGAACCAGCCGAAAAGCGCATTAAAAAGATTTACAAACCTTTTGCCTGCACTTCCCTGCGCAAGGACGTAGCCTGCTATCGTAAAAAGAGGAATGGCAGTTACGCTTTTGTCGCTCAGTTTACTGTAAGATTCAAGAATTATCATGTCTACGTATCCGCCTGATTTGGAGAACAGAACGTAAGTAATTCCGCTGATTACGACAAAAAGAGGAACTCCTGTAAATGCAAGGACTATCAGAATTATGATGAACGGCCAGACTGCCTTGTCGCACAAAAGATTCCAGAAGTCAAACATCTTGAACAGTGTCGGAAAATTATCAAGCCCTGCAACATACCAGAAAATTCCTGTTACAGAACCCATTGACGTAAGAAGTCCGAGAACCAAACCGATTATGCCCGGTATTTTGTTTTTCTTCTGTGCAATGACCATCATAATCATTGCAAGGTAGCACAACGGCATAAAAAAGAAAAATACGCGTTCAGAAAAGATTCCGATTACCTGATTTACAAACTGGTCGCGGTTAAGAATCTGGCATAAACTTGACAGAAACAGCTGAATTAAAACCATCGGAGTTATGATGTCAGCCGTTACGTCAAAAATCCGCTTTACTTTAGGCGGAAATTTATCAGTAACAGAAGCAAGGCTTAAATGCCTGTTTTCGCGCCAGGTGATAATGCCTGCAACACACGCAAAGACAAAACCAAAATTTACAAGAATTGCATCTGCATTCAAAACCTGCATGTGGAGGTTATCCTGCATGATTTTTATCGTAATTGCAGATACAGTAAGAATAAGAATCAAAGCAAATGCAAAAGCATCTTCAATAAAATTCAAGATGCTTGCATTTTTGGGCAAAAGCCTGCCGTCTTCATTTCTGATTTTTAATAGCTTGCCCAATTATTCACCTCTGTATTCTTTTAAGAAAGCTGCAATTTTGTCATAGAACTCCTTATTAACTACAGGGTTAGTTCCTTCGCACATAAAGTGCAGGTCTGACTTGAACGAGTTTTCCCAGATTTTTTCTTCTGCAGGAGTAGGATTGTAAATCGTACATCCGCCGTCACTGCATCGTTTTAAATATTCAGCGTCCATTTTTTTCTGGTCTGCAATAAACTGGTTTTCTGCCCTTTTAATGCTTTCAATCAGTGCAGGTTTATATTTTTCAGGAATTGACTCCCAGTCTTTTTTGTTCATAATAAAGCCGACCATTACAGGTGCAAGCGGAACGTTTACTGCATGAACAAGTGATTTGTAATACTGAGCGGCATACGCATACATCGGAATCGTAAAAAGACCTTCGACATCGCCTGAAGAAATGCTCTGCATAAGCTTGTCAGCCGGAACGTCCTGCGTCAGGTATCCTGCAGATTTAAAAGCATTGCTCAAAGAAGGAGAAGTAAGTCCTCCTACTGCAAGGCGGAGTTTTTTTAGTTCATTCGGAACGTGTGCAGGTTTTGAAGTAAAGAAATAAGCCCAACCGATGTTGAACCAGCCAAGAACTACGTAACCTTTGTCATCAAGCGCCTTCTGCATTGTAGGCGTAAACTTTTCAAGAACGGCATTAACTTCGTCCTGACTGCGGAAAAGGCACGGCGCACAAAGTGTCATTACATTGCAGTTAGGAGCAAAATCAGAAAGTCCCATAGAAGTAAAAATTGCACCGCCGATAGGAGCTTTCTGTCCCGGCCTTACGGCATTCAGCTTTTTTACTACGCCGCTTTCGCCGCCCATTGCATCAGAAGTCATAAACTGCAGAATGACCTCGCCGTTTGTAATCGTAGCCCATTCTTTTGCAATCTGGCGCTGCTGAACGTCCCAGGAAGACCTTGCAGGCGCAACAGAAGCAATCTTAATCGTAACAGGAGAAGCAAAAACTCCTGCCGTAAGGCACATAGATGCAGTCAAAGTAAAAATTTTTTTAATTAAATTCATAAAATTCTCCTATAATTACCATTCGATAAAATAATCATCGATATGATCAAGCAAATATTTTGCTTTATTTTGATTCAGCACATTCATCAATGTCTGGGAAGGATCTTCATCAACATCAATGCTTAATGCCGCATTACAAGCTTCGATAAAACCGTCTTTATTTCCGTCAGGTATGCAGAAAGTCTTTGCCTTCGTTACGTAAATTCCTGCAATCTTTCCTTTGGAAACTTTCAATGCCTGTTCATGACAGTAAACGCCGCGTTCGTAATTTCCGCCGAAGTCAGCAGGAGCGGCAACGTAAATCTGCGTAAGGACGTCCCAGATTGCACCCATAGAATAATCAGGATTAAGCGCTGCGGCTTTTTCCAGAACTGCAATGTGTCCTTTTATAGAACCTATTATATTTGAATCAAGAGGATTCAATGCAAAAGAAGCGAAATAGCCTGCACAAGCCCAGTATGCGGCATTCACGTCATCTTTTGTAAGTTTTTCCGAAAATTCCTTGATTTTGTCTGCATCATTTCCGTTTATTGCCGCAGAAAATCCCGGCCAGCGTGTTTCAAATGCACTGAAAATCAAATCGTGACCCCTCATATAATGAAGCCGCGCACGTTCAAATTCTGCAACCTGTTCGTCAAGGAGCCTAGGGTCTGACATTCGTTCAGCCTTGCTTTCTACACAAAGATTTGCATACATAATGTTAAGTGAACCGAGCATTATCGTATTTCCCTGATGCTCAGGATTAGTAATGTGCATGATTTCATAAAGTTTTACGATGGTAGGAAGCACTTCCTGAACGATGACGGGGTCTTTTTCGCCCATAAAAGCCATCATCGGATTAGGGTCGTCCGGCTTTACTTTTGCAGGAACGCCTTTTTTGTCTGCGCTGCTTAATGCTCCTGAAACAGTATCTAAAACCATTGTTTTACAAGATGTAACGCTGATTATTAATATAGAACTGAAAAAAAGAGCGGGTATACGATTAAAAAATTTCATAAGTATAAATATATTGATAAACAGAAAAAACGTCAACAAAATGATTTCATATAAAAGAAAGCACCTGTGTAAAGTTTATACATCATGCTGAATTTATCCGAAAGCTGACTGTCAGTTTTATGATGGCGGTTCATAAGCCTTTCACGAATAGAATTTCTTTTTGTTTCCAGCTATAATATCATTTATGAAACGAATCGCTATTGTTACGGGTGCAAGTTCCGGGATGGGCAGGGAATTTGCAAAAGAAATTTTTTTCAATTCTGAAAATTACAGCTTCGGAAAAATCGACGAACTCTGGATTCTTGCACGGCGTGCCGAGCGGCTTGAAGAACTTAAATATTCACTTGAAAAAGCGCAGGAAGAAAAAAACATTCACGATTACATTAAAATCAATCCTGTTGAAATCGACCTTTGCGGAAGGACAGGCGTTTCGACTTTCAATGCGCTTTTAAAGACAGAAAAACGGCTTGAAAAAAGCTCAGGCTTTGAAATCGCGCTTTTAGTAAACAACGCAGGCTTCGGGACTTACGGCGAGTTCTGCACTACTCCGCTTGACAAAGAACTTGAAATGATAGAATTGAACTGTACGGCGCTTACAGGAATTACGGGCCTTGCAGTTCCTTTTATGAGCGAAAATTCTACTATTATAAATGTCGCAAGCCTTGCAGCTTTTTTACCGCTCGGAAACTTTGCAGTTTACGCCGCTACAAAAAGTTATGTACTGTCATTTTCCGTTGCGCTTGCAGCCGAATTAAAAGACAGAAAAATTGCAGTAACGGCAGTGTGTCCGGGTTCTGTTTCTACGGAATTTGCAGACGTCGCTTCAAACGGCGCGCGAAAAGAAGTCCTGCACGGAAAGTCCGCAAAAAAAACAGCAGTCCACGCATTGAAAAGTGCTTCGCGCAAAAAGCACATTGCATTGTGGGCGCCAAAATGGAAAATCACGGCATTTTTGAGCCGGTTTATCGGACGGTTTTTCGGTGCGCGCTGGACTTATAAATACAACAAGCGGCCTTCAAATTTTTAAATTTTTTTTGCGAATGTTTTACACAGGATTTGACGGTTTTGCGATTTTTTTACGGAATGTTTTACGGAAGGTAATCAGGAAAAATATTTTTGAGCGAATTAAATAAATGCGTTTTTTTAATTGAAGAGCCTTCGGTAAGTTCTTCAAGTTTTGAGCGCGCTTTTTTGCGCATTGAGTTTTCCTGAAAACCGCACGTGCACGTTTCTGAAATGTAGCCTGCTTTTTCTGCATGTTCGATTATGATTTTTTCCTGAACGTAACAAAGCGGCCTTATGATTGCAACAGGATATTTTTCATACTGCAAGAACGGAGGCATTGTCGAAAGCTGTGCTTTTTCAAGCATATTCATCAAAAGCGTTTCAAGAATGTCGTCAAGATGATGACCTAAAACTATTTTATTAAAATTATTGCCGAGCGCATAATTTATCAGTTCAGTTCTCCGCTGGGTCGAGCACCAGAAACAGTTCATTTTGCGGCCCGGCTTTAAGCGCGAGAGGACATCGACTTTTATGTTTTCAACTTCGACATTCCAGAGGGAAAAAAGTTTCTGCATATTTTCATTAAGCGGCTTTGTAATTTCCGTTTCGATGTGGACGGCTTTAAATGTAAAATTGCAGTCAGGACGACGTGCGCGGTTTGCAAAGTATTCAACTAAAGCAGTAGAATCCTTTCCGCCAGAGGCTGCAATCAAAAGCCTGTCATTGTCGCAGATTAAATTGTAATCATAAACTGCCTTGTCTATTAAACTGAATAAAAACGGCTGACTCATTTTTTTCTAGTTCCGTTCCGATTGTTTTGCTCCGATTGTTCCGATTGTAAAAGAATTTTCCGGTTATGACAAGATTCAAAATTTTCTGTATAATTCAGAATATGGATTTAGAAATGCTGCAGTTCCGTGCGAACGTTTTATGGAAGATACGGAATTTTTTTATTGAAAAAGGATTTCTGGAACTTGACACTCCTGCATTGAGCCGGACTTTGATTCCAGAAACTTGTCTTGAAGTTTTTAAAACTGAATACATAAAACCCTGGAACGAAGAAAAAGTCCCGCTGTACCTCATTCCTTCGCCAGAGATTTACATGAAAAAAATAATTTCGCATCACAAAAAAGACGTATTCCAGATTTCAAAATGCTTCCGCAACATTGAATCAGTCGGAAACATTCACAGCCCGGAATTTACGATGCTTGAATATTACAAGATGAATGCTTCGTACAAAGAAACAGCTGAACTTACGGAAGAACTTTTTTCGTATCTTTTGCCGCCCAAAAAAGACACGGACGATGAATTTGATTTTTTGCGCCCGCCGTTTTTAAGGCTTAAAATGAACGACGCATTTTATAAATTTGCAGGCTTTAGACTTTCTGACTGTCCTGAAAGTTCTGACCTTGCAGAAAAGGCAAAAAAACTCGGACTTGAAGAAAGTCCGGATTCTCCGTTTGAAAAATGGAACTGGGACGATTTGTACGAACTGATTTTAGTTCACTGCATCGAGCCCGCCCTTCCGAAAAACGTGCCTGTAATGCTGACTGACTATCCTGCAAAAGTTCCGTGCCTTGCAAAAGAATTTTTTGAAGACGGAATGTACTGGAAAGAGCGCTGGGAACTGTACTGCAACGGAATCGAACTTTCAAACTGCTACTCGGAAGAAACTGACAAGGAAAAAATAAAGGAATATTTTGAACTCGAAGGAAAAAAGAAATGCGAAACTGCAAAAGTAATTCACAACATAGACGAAAATTACTGGAAGAACTTTGACGGCTTTCCTGACTGTTCAGGAAACGCAATCGGAGTTGACAGGCTCATTGCACTTTTAAGCGGACACAAAACAATAGAAAGTGTATTGCCATTTTTAATATAAAAAATTATAATGAACACGATATTTTAATTAGCTTTTTTAAATTGTGAGGTTTTTTTTATGATTAGAGGCGGCGAAATTAACAAGGGTACAGTTCTTATTATTAAGAATGCGCCATACCTTGTTGTAGAAAGAGAATTTGTAAATCCCGGAAAAGGAACTGCATTTGCTCGCTGCAAGCTTAAGAATTTGAAAGACGGTTCAGTTTTAAGCCAGCAGGTTTTTAAAACTCCTGATACTTTTGAAGATGCAACTGTTGATACTATCAATGCACAGTATATTTATTCAGAATCAGATGCTCATATTTTCCAGAATGCAGAAACATTTGACCAGATTTCAGTTCCTGCTGATTTGAATCCTGATTTGAAATATTATCTGCGTGATGACATTGACTATCAGATTGTAATCTGGAACGGAAATCCTATCGACGTAAAGATTCCGCAGAAAATGGTCTTTACAGTTGCTGAAAGTGAAAACTACATCAAAGGCGATACAGTAAGCGGTGCTACAAAACCTATTACAACAGAAACAGGTCTTACAGTCCGCGTTCCGCTTTTCATTAAGCAGGACGAAAAAATCGTCGTAAACACAGAAACAAACGAATACGTTGAACGCATCAATAAATAAGTTCAGCGCAGGAAAATAAAGACTTTATCTCAAAAAGCAGTTCGGTTTCGGGCTGCTTTTTTTTTGCACGTATCTGTACATTGTGATATACTTTTTTAAGAGGCTTTGAATATGAAAAAACATTTTTTAATTTCTTCTGTCATTATCATGATTCTGGTTTCCGGCTGTTCAAATAATTCAGTCACGCCGGAACATAATTTTACGCTCGGGCCTGTCAACGTAATCACATATCCTGGTTCTGCAACGCATTACATAAAAGACTGGCTTCCAGACGGAAAATTGATTTCCATAAAAGAAGGCGATAGCTGGATTATGTTCTGGGCAGAAAAAGTAAGCCTCAGAACAGAAGCTTCAAGCCCGTGGCCAGAAGATCATTGCGGTAAGTTAACTTTAGACAGTGAAGTATACGGCATAAAAAAAGGCGGAACCGTTGACAAAACTGCCGGTTTTAATGAAAACGGCTCCTGGTTTATCGGCGTATTTCCGCTGGACGATTCGGGTAACTACGTCGGATTTTACCATGCAGAATCTCATCGTGATAACGAACCGGGCTATGAAGGAACGACAGGCATTGCGCATAAGTCAATCGGCGTTGCATACAGCACTCATTACGGAGAAAACTGGTCAGGTTCAAAGCCGATTATTACAGGTTCTAAAACTAAGGCAGAAAGTTCAGGCTGGTCAGGGCTCGGGGACGGCTGTGTTGTCTATGACGAAAAAAACAAAAGATACCTCTGCTACTATCAGGGAGAAGTTCCGGGTTCTGCAAATTCAATCTGTCTTGCAATGTCGACAGACCCTGAAGGAAAAAGCGGCAGCTGGAAAAAATGGAACGGCGTAAGTTTTCAGACAGAAGCGTATAACGCAGATACAGGTAAAGGCGGAGAAAATGCTGCCATAAGGAATTTACATTACGTGCCGGGTGCAAATCCAAGCGTCATGTGGAATCATTACATTAACAAATGGGTAATGGTTTATCAGGCATGGGATCCGAAAGCGGTTTTCATTTCGTTCAGCAAAGACGGAATAAGCTGGAGCTATCCTTCAAAAGTCATCGGCTCAAACGACGACCCGATCTGGTATCCAAACCTGATAAGTTCAGAAGGCGATCTGACAGGCGGAAAAGAAGTCAGGCTTTATTTTTCTTACCAGCAGAATCCTGCTGACGGAAAAAGAAAACTTGCTTACTGCACGCTAACTTTTGATTAATCCGGTCAACTAAAAATCAAAGTCGGCGCAGACAAAAATTCTTTCTTTGCTGACAGGGTGCATAAATTCGAGAGACTTTGAATGAAGGCAAAGCCTCTCATTTTTTAAACCGCCGTAAAGCACATCTCCTATTACAGGAAATCCAAGGCTTGCAAGATGAACTCGTATCTGATGAGTTCTTCCCGTAACAGGGTGACATTCAAGATAGCATTTTCCGTTTTCGCGTTTTAAAACTTTAAACTCGGTTACGGAAATCAAGCCTTTTTCTTCCGGCACAATCCCCCATTTACAGCCTGCACTTTTAGACGTAATTCTTGCCATTGATTTTTTTACCGTAAAACTTTCCGCAATCTTATCTGAATCTTTTACGGCGGCAACATAAGTTTTAGTTACAGGGCGTTTTTCTCCTGCCGAAAAATCCTTCAAATCAAGATTGAGTTTTGAAGAATCAAACATATCAAAAACGGCTTTGTTTACTTCCCGCTTTTTTGTAAATAAAATTACGCCGCTTGTGTCCCTGTCAAGGCGGTGCATGATTCCGGCATAAGGCGGATTGCGTAAATCAGGATTTTTTTTCCATAGATAACGGACGATTGCATCATGAAGATTATCCCTGTCCTGAACTATAGTTTTTTCCGTAGGGAACTTTGAAGGCTTGTTTACGATAATCAGATAATCGTCTTCATACAAAACAGATTTTTCCGTTACTTCAAATTTTACGTCGTCAGTCTGTTTTTCTGCCAAAAGTTTTTCTTTGTCAATCAGAACATTTACTTTTGAATTCTTTTTTACGGCAAACGAAGGATTGCGGATTTGAAGTCCGTTCACTCTTACACAGCCTGCCATTATAAGCCGCCTTATCTTGCCGTTTGAAATTTCTGTTTTAAGTTCTGAAGGCAGTTTTTCCCTGAGGAGAAAATCAAGGCGAAAATCTTTGTCCGGCGTTATAAAAAAATCCTGCATAAAGTCCGTTCTATTCAATTATTTTGTAATCAGGAGAATCTTCGCCTGCAAAAACTTTTACCTTACATTCCTGCATGCAGACAGAATCTGCAAAATTAGAAAGATTTAAAACCGCAGGACTGAGCAAATCATCAGGGTTAAAAGAAAGCGAAAGCACTGTTTCTTCGTTTTCAAAATCAACCCGGCTGAACGCTCCGTAAAGGCTTACGACATCTTTTACGATTACATACAGATGCTCTTTCTGCTTTTCTTCAAATTTCATTTCAAGAAAGAGAAGCTGCATTTTTTCAATTTCTTTCTGGGTCAAGGCTTCCGTTTTGCCAGCGTCATTCAGCGGAACATTATTGCATGAAAGCCATTCAGAAAAATCAGAAAAGAATTTTGAAGGCGAAAATTTCAATGCACTCAAAACAACGTTGAACCAGGGAACTGCCCTGCCCTTCGTGTAAAAAATTTTTGCACTGACTGCAAGTTTTCTTGAATAATCAATTTCCTGACTTGAATAAGTTCCCGTACAAATTTCTTTAAAAGGGAAGCCTTTTTCAAGCTGCGGAAAATCAATGTGATTCGGATAAAGCGTCATCGCAAAATCAAGCCTGTCCCTGAACATCTTAAAGCAGTCGCCTGATGACAAGGCAAAATCAAGGTCAAACCCGAAAACAAAACCGCCGTCATTTAACAGGGCAGCTTTTTTTGAAAATAATTTTTTATCAAGAAGATAAGCATTTTTTTCTTTTGAATTACTCAAACCGCGACTGCTGTCCGTCATCGGAATTTCAAGGGAACAGAATAACTTTGATAAAAGGGAAATTATTTCATTATCAAGAAGAGAGGCATTGACTTTTAAATTTATAAAAACGTCAGGTATTTCTTTTATTGCGGAATTTAAAAAATGAATCAATGCCTTTTTGTCAGATGCAATCTTTTTGTCGTGAACGTAAAGTTCCGTGATTTTTCTTTGAGAAAAAGACTGCATCTCTTTTTCAAGATTTTCGCCGCTGAAATTAAATTCGGTTTTGTCCATACTATTTCAACTGCAAAAGCTTGATTCCTTTCTTTTTACAGTCAGCGTAAATTTTATCAGGCCAGATGCTGACTTGAGTTTCGCCGATATGAGCTTTTCTCAAAAGGAACATGCAAAGGCGTGACTGTCCTATTCCGCCGCCAAGGGTCTGCGTAAGTTCACCTTTTAAAAGCTTTGAATGGAACATAAGTTTTGCACGTTCTTCCATTTTGCGCTCTGCAAGCTGGGCTTTGAGGGAACTTTCGTTTACGCGGATTCCCATTGAAGAAAGTTCAAACGGCTCTTTTAAAACATCGTTCCATACGATAATATCGCCGTTAAGACCGCGGTGTCCGTCGCCTGTTTCCGTAATCCAGTCGTCATAGTCAGGCGCACGTCCGTCATGAATCGTTCCGTCAGGAAGCTTTCCGCCGATGCCGGAAATAAAGACAGCGCCGTATTTTTTTGCAGCCTTTGCTTCGCGCTGTTTCGGCGTCAAATCCGGATATTCACGCTGAAGGTCGTCCGTGTAGACAAAAGTAATTTTTTCAGGGAGAATCGGTTTTATTTTTTCATATTTGTCATATATAAAGAATTCCGTGCGCTTGATGCAGCGGTAAATTTTTTCTACGATTTCATGCAGGTAAAAAATCGTCCTGTCCTTTTCGTCAATCGCCATTTCCCAGTCCCACTGGTCAACATACAAAGAATGAACTGCATCTAAATCTTCATCAGGACGGATTGCGTTCATATCAGTATAAATTCCAAACCCCTGCGGAAGGTTCATGTCAGTAACTTTTAATCTTTTCCATTTTGCAAGCGACTGTACGATTTCAAGTCGTTCTTCGTTCATCGCTTTTACAGGAAAAGAAACAGGCCGCTCGATTCCGTTCAAATCATCGTTGACGCCAGTCCCGGAACGTACAAAAAGCGGTGCAGTTACGCGGGTCAGATTCAACTCCGTTGAAAGTGCAAGTTGAAAAAAATCTTTGATTAAAACGATTGCATGTTCTGTTTCTTTTTCACCCAGAACAGGCTTATATTTTTTTTGAAACTTAGCTTGTACCATAAAAAACCTCTGTTAATTTGCTGAATATTCTATCACCACAAATACTTTTCTACAAGTAAATTTTCTTCAAACTCCTTTCGTTTTTAAACTTAATTTAAAATGAAAATTACCGGCTGGAAAATTTCCCTTGAGCACCGTGCCTTTTTTGAAATCTAGTAAAAAAAACAAATTTTCTGTATACTCTCTTTTATGAAAACGACAAAAAAACGAAGTTCATTTTATATCATTAAAACACTCGTTCTGGCTTTCGCAATCTCTTTTGCCACGTACAGCCTTTATGCACAGGAAGAAAATCCGCCTTCCAATCCGCCGTCCATAATTCAGATTGAAAACCTTGAAATTCCTGCATGTCCGTCAGGCAGTCTTTTTATTTCAGAATCAAATATAGACGAAATTCTTTCAACTCCAGAAAAAGAAGATTCGCATCAGATAATTTCTCATAACGGCTTTATTTTGTGTTACCGCGAATTTTACGAACAGCCTGAATGGGTCTGCTACACGCTTGACAAAAACAAAACGCAGAAAAACGTAAAGCGGAACGACAAATTTAGAAGCGATCCGCAGGTTGCAACAGGTTCAGCCTCTCTGGACGATTACAAAAAATCAGGCTTTGACAGAGGACATCTTGCACCTGCCGCCGATTTGACTTACAGCAAGGAAACTATGAGCGATTCGTTTTTCTTAAGCAATATGAGCCCACAGCGTGCGGACTTTAACCGCGGAATATGGAAAGACCTTGAATCCGAATTAAGAACGCAGACGGAAAATTTTGACGTTCTTTACATCGTGACAGGCCCTGTCCTTGAAAAAAAAGATTACGAAACGACAGGCGTAAACTCAGTTGCAGTGCCGGAGTTTTTTTACAAAGCAATCCTTGCCGTAAAAGACGGAAAATATCATGCAATCGGTTTTATACTGCCGAATCAAAAATGCACAGATTCTTTCTGGAATTACGCAGTTCCTGTTGATGAAATAGAAAAACGGACAGGCATTGATTTTTTTTACAGGCTTGACGACACGCTTGAAGCTGAACTTGAAAGTCAGTTTTTCCTTTCTGACTGGAAAAGAGATGAACCTGAAAAAGACATTTCAGAACAGTCTGACACACAGCCTGACAGGCAGAACTCTTTATAAGGACTTTTTATGGCAGAAAGAAAAATCACGGATTTAGAATTTATAAAAAAACTGAAAAACGCAAAAATCATTCCTGTTTTAAAATTTGAAAATACGGAAGATGCGCTCAACACGATAAACGCATTGCGTGCAGGCGGAATTCAAATTGCAGAGATCACTTACAGGACAGAAAAAGCAGGCGAATGTATAAAACTGATTTCCAGAGAATTCCCGGAGCTTCTAGTCGGAGCAGGAACAATAACGAACGTAAAAAAAGCAAAAGATGCAGTTTCAAACGGAGCAAAATTTATCGTAATGCCGGGCTACGATGAAAAAACAGTCAGCTGGTGCATCAGAAAAAAGATTCCCGTAGTTCCCGGAGTTGCAACGCCGTCAGAAATTATGAAAGCCGCAGGAAACGGAATAAAAGTTTTAAAACTTTTTCCTGTAGAAGCCTCAGGCGGAATAAAACTATTAAAGGCACTGAAAGGTCCTTTTTATGATGTGAGCTTTATTCCGACAGGAGGAATCACGTTTGAAAACGCAAAAGAATATCTTGCGCTTTCAAACGTGATTGCAGCAGGAGGTTCCTGGCTTGCAGACGAAGAAAAAATAAAAAACAAACAGTGGACGTTAATTACGCAGGAAGCAGAAAAAGTCCGCGAACTTTAAGTCCGCAGACTTTAACAGAAATTGCAGGAAGTTTATTTTCCCGTATAATTTATGATTGTCGTAATTTTTGCAGGCGCAAGGACTTTTTCGTAATTCAATTCAGGAAGTCCTATTACACCGAAAAAGTCAGTAACGTTGCCGCCACCCTGTTCAATTAAATTGCGGGCAGCAACTAAAGTTCCGCCTGTTGCGATAAGGTCATCAACGACAAGGTAGTTTTTTCCTTTCTGAACGTCAGATTTATGAACTTCGATTTCTGCCATTCCGTATTCAAGTGCGTATTTGCAGGAATAAGTTTCGCCCGGAAGCTTTCCTTTTTTGCGGATTAATACAAGCGGAATTCCGAGTTTCTGTGCAAAGGGAGCTGCAAACAGAAAACCGCGCGACTCGACGCCGGCAACTGCATCAATTTTTGTATCTTTATAAAGTTCAATCATTTTTTTTATACAAAAATCAAAGGCTTTTGGATTTACAAAGACACCTGTAATATCATAAAAAAGAATTCCCGGTTTTGGAAAATCATGAACACGACGAACGGCACCGTCAAGCATTTCTAAATCTGTCATAAAAACTCCTAGTATTCTAATCTTACCCTAATTCATTTATTTTGAAAACAATATTTATTAAATTTTACTCATTTCCGAACGTTTTACGCGCACAGACTGCAAAATTTCTTTGAGGCTGTCCGAATCATTTTTTTCTATGCAGGACTTTATTTTTCCAAGAGAATTTTCAAAACCCGTAATCATTGACAGAAGTTCTTCCCTGTTCGACAGGAAAAGCTCTGTCCAGAGGGGTGCATTTATAAGCGCAATCCTCGTCAAGTCTTCATAGCTTCCGCCGCCGAAAGCAGTAATTTTATTGTCCTCCGCACTGTCAACCAAAGCAGAGGCAATTACATGGCAAAGCTGGGAAGTAAATGCAATTTTATGGTCGTGAGTTTTATAGTCAGTTTCGATGATTCGTTTTATACCGAGTTTCGTAACAAGCTGTTTTATAATCGAAAGCGTTTCCGGCTTGTTAGATTTTTGCGGCATAAGGATATAATTCCTGCCTTCAAAAATGCACTCGTTTGAAAAACTGTAGCCTTCTTTTTCGTTTCCTGCCATCGGATGACCGAGGACAAAATCAACGTCATCGCGGATACCTGTATTTCCGTTTTCAAAAAATGTTTGCGCAATCTTCGTTTTTACGCCGCTTATATCAGTTACGATTGAATTTGGTTTAAATGAATTTCTGTATTTTTTAAGGAACTCAAGCGTAAGTTCAGGATAGAGGCAGATGAATACAAAATCACATTGGGAAATCATTTCTTCTGCATTGTCAGAAGAAAAGCCTTTGTCGATTATTCTGTCCTCAACAGCTTTTTTTATCGACTCCTGATTTTTATCAAGTGCAAAAATTTTTCCTGTTGAATCGTTTTCAAAACCGAATTTGCCGGTCGAAAAAGTTCCGCCGAAAACCCTGTCTTTTATTCCTTTAGCAATGGAACCGCCCATAAGTCCGAGCCCGACAAAACCAAAAGTCATATCTTTTAATTCTAACATACGCTTACCTTCGATGTAATTGTAACCCTCTTTTAAATTGCTCAATCCGCGCACATGCAGTAGTGTCAATTCCGCTCCTGTCACCGCGCTGCAAAAAATGATATGCAACGCCTGCAATCATTGCTCCGTTATCACCGCACAGTTTTAAAGGCGGAAAAATGCAGTTAACGTCACTGCGTTCTGCAAGAAGTTCGCGAAGCCTTGAGTTTGCCGCAACCCCGCCGCCTGCAACTACGGTCTTTAACCCCGTATCGTCGACTGCCCTGAAAAGCCTTGAAGTAATAGTCCTGCATGCAGTTTCCTGAAAAGCCGCGCACATATTTTCGTTCGTCTTTTCGTATTCGCTGTTCCAGAACATATCACGCTGGTGAATGACGGCAGTCTTTAATCCGCTGAACGAAACGTCATACCGATGTTCAGCATTATCAAGTTTTGGAAGCGGAAAAGAAGCGGCGTTTTTATTTCCCTCTTTTGCAAGCCTGTCAATTATTACGCCGCCGGGATAACCCAGCCCGTAGAACTTTGCAACTTTGTCAAATGCTTCTCCGACAGAATCGTCGACTGTAGTGCCCATAACTTCAATGTCGTCAAACCCGGAAACCCTGCATATAATGCTGTGTCCGCCCGAAACAAGAAGTCCGATATAAGGATACGAAATTTCATTTACAAGATGTGCGGCATACAAATGACCGAGCATGTGGTTTACTGCTATAAAAGGCTTGCCTATTGACCATGCAAGAGTTTTTCCGAATGTCAGCCCGACTAAAAGCGAACCCATAAGTCCCGGTCTGTTCGTAGAAGCAACCGCATCAATGTCATCTAAAGTAAGGCAGGCTTCTTTTAATGCCTGCTTTACGACAGGCAGAATCCACTCTACGTGCTTACGGCTTGCAATTTCAGGAACTACGCCCTCGTAAACTCTGTGAAAAGGAATTTGAGTTGCAACGACATTGCTTAAAATATTTTTTCCGTCCTCAACGATTGCACAGGCCGTTTCATCACAGCTTGATTCAATACCTAAAATTTTCATAATTTATATCCTGCCAAAAATTATACTGATTATTACGGTCTTATCAATGCACCTGATTTTGAAACAGTGCAGAATTTATATCCTTTTTTTACAAGGACAGGATACATTTCTGCAAGCACGTCAGGCAGAATATCAGCAGACCAGACATGCCCTATCATAATTGCACAGCCTTTTTTATTTGCAATTCCAAGACCTTTTTTGACTTCCGAAACAATATTTTCTTTTGTCTTTTCGTTATCAAGAAAAACATCGCGCTGATAATAGCCGTACCCCATGCTCATCGCCGCCTGCATGACCCTTGTCTGGCTTGTAGTCCTTGAATCAAGAAAATAAATTCCAAGTTCATCTGCCGCCTGCAAAACCGCCCCTATGCGCGTTTCATCTTCTGTAATGAGAGAGCCTTCGTGATTGTTAAGCCCGCTGACAGGGCCGACTTCCCTTACATTTTCCTGCAAAATTGAACGGATTTCTTCGACTGTCATTTCAGGAAGGATTGCGCCCGGTCCGGGATTTACAGACAGATTTACGGACTGCATCGGCTGATGAAGGATAACTTCGTTTCCGCTGTTCCTTACAAGAGTTCCGCATTGCTTTGAATATGCAAGTTTTGGCAGGACTGCAACAGTTATCGGGAAAGGAAGTGAGAGAACTTTTTTAAGCTGGCTTACGTTATATCCGCCGTCATCAAAAATAAAAACAAGTTTTGCATTATTCACTGCAGAAGGAAAATCGGCATACAGTTTATTCTGTGCTTCTTCCTGCATTTTCTGCTGCCTTAATTTTTCTTCTTCCTGTTTTTTCTGGGCTTCAAGCTGCTGTTTTTTTAATTCTTCCTGCTGCTTTTGCTCGAGTTCTTTTTTCTGCCGTTCAAGTTTTTTCTGCTCTTCCTGAAGTTTTGTGTCATCAGTTTTCTGCGGTTTGATTTCCGGCTGCTTTTTGTCGTTTTTAGGAGTCGTTTTCGGAGGAACTTTTTTTGCAGGCTGCCGAGTTTTTTCTGTTTTCTGGATTTCTTTTACGGCGACGTCATTTTTTCCTGCACTGTCAGACGGAATAAAAACTGCCGCAAGCAGAAGAATCGTACAGAAAATTGCGATGGCGGCGCACAGTCCGATTACTTTTGAGGAATCAAGCCTGACTTTTGGTTTTATTGCTTTTGCCTTAAAAATTCCGCGCCGTTTTTTTGAAGGACGCTTTGATTTGATTCCGTTCGTTTTTTTTGAATTACTGTTTCTTGAATTGCTTTTTTTTGAATTCAAAGCAAACTCTCCGTACAAAAAAAATAAGAGATGAAAGATAACTTTCATCTCTTATTTTATTGTTTTACCCTCTTTATGTCCATAATGCCGTATATAACTCTCTCCGATTCCCCTCTCTCTGTTTTTTTTATAAACGACATTAAATATATAGCAATTTTCGTGCCAACTTTACGCTATATTTTAAAATTATAAAAAAAATATTGCAAAATAAATTTTCAGTACATTTTATAAACGGGATAAAGGCAAATTCTTTTTTATTTCTTGCTGAAAGAGTAAATTTTTATATACTATGGCAAAGTTTTGTATACTATTTTATACACTATATCTAAAAAGAGTTCTGTATAAAATAGTATACACTAAATTCATTAATTTACTTCCGTAAATAGAACTGTCTGCGACGGAATGTCGATTTTTGAAGCCCTGACAGTAATCGTATCGTTAAGTTCAAGCTTTCTTGACGGAATAAGAAGAGTCTGCTGTGCAATTGACGGAATCAAAAAAAGCGACTGACTGCCTTTCTGTTCAACAAAGACTGCCTCTCCTGTCCAATCAGGATTCTGCAGGAGATACACCAAAGTCCAGTGAAGGCTGCTTTTCCGTTCAACTTTTTTACAGGCTATGGCAGCCTCGTCACCTGCACAAATGCGCTCAAGCATCGTGTTTTTGTCGATAAGTTCGCGGCCGTCAAGAAAAGCCCTGAGCTGCTGATGTGCAATCAAGTCTGAATACCTTCGCAAAGGGCTCGTTACCTGACTGTACATTCCGATTCCAATCCCCGAGTGAACTGACGGCGTAACTCCTACACTGCGCTTGTGCATTGACTTTACAAGCTTGAGTTCTCCTGCAAGTCCGTCTGGAATGTTCTGCGGAATGTCAGGCGCTTCCTGACTTATATACGGAAAAGGAATCTGATTTTCAAACGCAAAATGAGCCGCACCCTCGCCTGCAAGAAGCATCATCTCCCTGACAACGCCTGAAGATTCGTACTCAGTTACAGGCTGAACTGAAACTTTTTTCGTCCCCGGTTCAACAGTTATGTGAACTTCAGGAAGATTTACGCTTACGGCTCCCTGCAAAGTCCTTCGCTCAAGATTTCTTTTTGCAATGTCAAAAAGAGGCTTTAGTTCAGGACTGTCTTTTCTTAAATCTGCCTGCTCGTAAGTAATACACTCAACTTCAACGCACGTTTTAAAAACCTTACATTCTTTTATTGCGCAGTTATCATCAAGCAAAAGCCTGAAAGAAAGCGCAAAACTGTTTCGTTTTAAGCCGAGCGCATAGTCACTCAAAGATTCTTCTGCAAGCATACGGCTTGCTCCCTCAGGAATATAAAGCGTTGCACCGCGCGCCCTTGCACTTTTATCGATTGAACTGTCAGGCATTACTGTGCTTGCAGGGTCTGCGATATGAACCCATAAATAAGTTCCGTCAAAGGCAATCGCATCATCAGGGTCTTTTGACCACAAATTGTCAATCGCATACGCAACGCCGGGAACAGTCAGCCGTTCTTCATCAGGAGGAGAAGTAAGCCCTTCTTTTGCAGACTGAACGGCAAGTCCCCAGCGCGACGGAAAAGGATTTCTCGTAATGTCCCAGATGCCTGTGTCAATCAAAAGCCTGTGCGCCTTTTCCATATCCTGCGAAAATCCTGCGGCGGCAAGCGTTTTTGACTTGTCAGTCTTGCCGAGCGCAAAAGCCTCAACATCGCCCATATAAATCGAATCTTCGCTCAAAAGCTTTTTCTGCTTTAAACGCTGAATGAAAGCATCGCGGCTTTCCTGTTCAGAAATTTTTTCATTCTGCTTTTTTAAAAGTTCCTGCACTTCTTCAGGCTTTCTTAAGGCAAACTGAATTTTGTCTTTTGAATCTTTAGACTGGACAATCTGGAATTCCAGAGAGGAAGAAAGTGAATGATATATATGCCAGAGTTTTTTATCTGAAAAATCAGTTTCAATAAGTTCAGCCAGATCAAAAAAATCAGCAGGCGAAGATGCGCTTTCTTCATCAGCTGACAAAAGCTGCCAGGCTTCCTTTATTTTTTCTTCTATATTTGAATCAGAATATTTTACGATTTCTTCAAGAGTATATTTTTCAGGCGTTTCGCTTTTTGAAAGCAGGATTATGTCTTTTTCGCGGACTTTCTGCTCCTGAACGCCAAAACCTTTTGTCCCGATTTTTTCGATGTTTTCTTTTGTAAGCGGAAAAGCAAAAAAGGAAATTATGAATTTGTCCTGTTCAATATCAGCGACAACGGCAGGCTGGTTTTTGTAAAGTACAATCGAATTTTTTTTAATCATAAAAAGAATATAACATATTTTCAGCCGGAAGTATATAACAAAGAGTAGGCGTAAATTTTCAAAGATTTAAAGTTTTAAGGCTTCAAAGTTTTAAAGGGAAGAAAAAAAAGGCGGACTTTCCGTTTTAGAAAAATCCGCCTTTCATATTAAAGACTTAATTCACGGCGTATTCAGCCTGAATTACAGGTGAATTACCATTCTTTCTTGATGTCTTCAACGATGTTGTTTTCGCCGTCTTCGCAAGAGAAGAATTTAGCTCTTTCCATATTAGGAACGAGGCTTACAGTTTCACCAAGTCTGAACTGAACGTTTGCATTTGTCTTTGCAATGAGGTTCTGACCTTTGTTAGTTGTAAGGTAAAGGTGAGTTTCTGCACCGAGCGGTTCTTTGTTTGCAATCTTCATCTGCATTGCGCCGGCAGAAGGTTTTTCTGTGTATTCAACGTCTTCAGGACGAATACCGAACCATACTTCTTTTCCTACATATTCCTTGAGGCGTTTCTGATGTTCTGCGCAAGGAGTTACGTCGAATGCACCTTCTTCACATACAATCTTTCCGCCTTTTTCAAGAACTTTTACTTTGAGGAAGTTCATTGGAGGAGTTCCGATGAATCCTGCAACGAATTTGTTGATAGGATTGTTGTACAGATACAACGGAGCACCAATCTGCTGGATAATACCGTCTTTCATTACAACGATTTTGTCACCGAGTGTCATGGCTTCAATCTGGTCATGTGTTACATAAATCATTGTAGCCTGCAAACGATTGTGCAATGCAGCGATTTCAGAACGCATTGTTACACGAAGTTTTGCATCAAGGTTAGAAAGAGGTTCGTCAAACAAGAATACTTTTGGATTACGAACGATTGCACGGCCTACGGCAACACGCTGTCTCTGACCGCCAGAGAGAGCCTTTGGCTTACGAGTAAGGTACTGCTCGAGGTCAAGCTGTTTTGCAGCAGCTTTTACGCGGCGGTCGATTTCGCTCTTGTCCATTTTGCGGATTTTAAGACCGAATGCCATGTTGTCATAAACTGACATGTGAGGGTACAAAGCATAATTCTGGAATACCATTGCGATATCGCGGTCTTTTGGCGGAACATCGTTCATCTCTTTTCCGTCGATGAAGAGTTTTCCTTCAGAAATGTCTTCAAGTCCGGCAATCATACGGAGAGTTGTTGATTTACCGCATCCAGAAGGTCCTACGAAAACACAGAATTCTTTGTCTTCGATTGTGATATTAGAATTAGTTACGGCGCGAACGTTTCCGTCGTAGATTTTTCCAATACCTTTGAGTTCTACTTTAGCCATTATGGCCTCCCTGTTTGATTCAATATGATTGAATCAGTTTATATTATTACTGTTATTTTATGACAGATTGCGCCGGAAGTCAAATTTTTTTAACTTTTTCAGGCAGTTTTTTTTAACGGATTTTACGGAATTTGGGGCTTAAATCAGTTTTTTTTGAACTTTGAATTTGAAAGGCGGCTTTGTTAAGTTCACCTGAAGTTAAATTACAAGTTTACAAAAAATCGGAAAAATTTAAAAAAAATCCCTTGACTATTTGCATTTTTTGGCTTAATTATACTGCGATTTGAAGAAAATACTTTCAGTAATACAGGAGTGTAAGGTAAAAACCGCTGAAGTTTGCGTTGCAGGCTTTTATTATCGATTGGCAAAACAATCTTCTTGAATTTTTACGGGAGTTGAAACTATGAAAAAAATTCTTGACTGGAAAAAATATATTCAGGCAGCGCGCGAAGTCGTACGGGAAGGCTGCGTACTGCTTAAAAACGAGGACGGCATTCTTCCGTTAAAAAAAGGACAGAACGTTGCAGTTTTCGGACGGATTCAGCATAACTACTATAAAAGCGGAACTGGCTCGGGCGGAATGGTCAATGCAACGGAAGTCACGGGAATCCTTGACGGCCTGAAAATTTCTGGAAAAGTCAGCATTGACGGTGAAGTTGAAAATGCCTATCTGGAATGGGAAAAGGAAAATCCGTTTGAAGCAGGACTTGGCTGGGGACAGGAACCCTGGTCGCAGAAAGAAATGCCAGTTTCAAAAGAACTTGCACAGGCGGCGGCAGAAAGGAATGATACTGCGCTGGTTATAATAGGAAGGACGGCAGGCGAGGACAAGGACAACCTTAAAACGGAAGGTTCCTGGTTTTTGACTGCGGAAGAAAAATCAATGATTCAGACTGTAAGTTCTGCATTTAAAAACACTGCCGTAATTTTAAATACAGGCAATATAATAGATATGAACTTCGTAAATGATTACGGCATAAAATCCGTTTTGTATGCCTGGCAGGGCGGAATGACAGGCGGGCTTGGAATAAGCGACGTTCTGACAGGAGAAGTTTCGCCGTCAGGAAAACTGACTGATACAATCGCTTACAATATAGAGGACTATCCGTCTGCAAATAATTTCGGAAGTCTTGAAACAAATAAATATGAAGAAGACATTTTTGTCGGCTACAGGTATTTTGAAAGTTTTGCAAAAGACAGGGTTCTCTACCCTTTCGGCTTCGGACTTTCGTATACTGATTTTAGCATTACAAGAAATTCTTTTGAATTTGACGCAGGCAAAAAAATTCCTCAAATAAAACTTGACGTCACTGTAAAAAACACGGGCGATTTTTCAGGCAAAGAAACGGTGCAGGTTTATGTAAAACAGCCGCAGGGAAAACTCGGAAAACCGGCTCTTGTACTTGCAGACTTTTTAAAGACAAAGCTTTTAAAAAGCGGAAAATCGCAGAAGCTGTCGTTCAGTTTTGACGTTTCAAGATTCCGCTCGTTTGACGACACGGGAATTACGGGACACAACAACTGCTTTGTAATTGAAGCCGGGATTTATGAAATTTACGCAGGAAGCAGTGTCCGCGATGTTTTTAAAGCAGGAGAATTTTTTATAGAAAAGACAATCGTGCTTGAACAGGTTTGCGACGCGCTCCGTCCTGTAGAAAATCTTGAACGATTAAAGGCAGCAGGAATTGACGGCGAAACAGGCAGAATCAAACTTGAAAAAGAAATCATCTCCCCTGCCTCTCCGTATCAGAACATGCACAGAAACGAAAACTTAAAGCAGGTTGAAAATTTTTTAACACGCGAAGATTTAAATCAGGAAACCGTAGAAATTTTAAAAACGCTTTCTGACGAGGATTTGTCATGTATTGTCCGCGGTGAAGGAATGGGAAGTCCTAAAGTAACCCCGGGTACTGCGGCGGCATTCGGCGGAATTTCAAAATCGCTGACTGACAAAGGAATCCCTTGCGGCTGCTGTACTGACGGACCGAGCGGTTTGAGGCTTGATTCGGGCGCGCAGGCATTCAGCCTTCCGAACGGAACTTTGCAGGCGTGTACGTTCAACCCTGAACTTGTAAAAAAACTTTATTCATTCCTCGCCCTTGAACTTGTATACAACAAAATCGACATAATTTTAGGACCGGGAATAAACATTCACAGGCATCCTTTAAACGGACGTAACTTTGAATATTTTTCGGAAGACCCGCTCGTAACAGGCGTTTTTGCTTCTGCAAACATTCTCGGATTAAAGGAAGCAGGCGTTACAGGTTCACTTAAACATTTCTGCTGCAACAATCAGGAAAAAGGCAGAAGGTCAAGCAATTCAGTCGTAAGTGCAAGGGCACTGCGCGAGATTTACCTTCCGGGATTTGAAATGGCGGTAAAAAACGGCGCTGATGTCATCATGACTTCTTACGGTGCAGTAAACGGTATGTGGACATCGGGAAGCTACGATTTGAATACTCTTGTTTTGCGAAAGGACTGGGGCTTTAATGGAATCGTCATGACAGACTGGTGGGCAAGCACGAATAACGAAGGCGAAAAACCGGAAGACTACAACATCGCCCAGAACGTCCGCGCACAAAACGATATTTTTATGGTCGTTCCTGATGCGGCAGAAAATGCACACGGCGACAACATTCTCGAAAGCCTTTCAAAAGGCGGACTTTCAAGAGATGAACTTTTGCGGTGTGCCTATAACATAATTGAATTCCTCAAAAAAAGCCACGCCCGGCTCAGAATGGAAAACAAAGATGTCACTGTAAAAATCAAGAACAGAAAAGAAACTCCGATGGACAGTTACGCAGATGAAATTATTTACTACGACGTAGAAGACGGACTTACAGTTCCGCTTGAAAATACAGTAACTGCAAGGGGAAATTCTTTCGGGTTCGGGCTTGTGGCAAAGGAACGCAAGATGTACCGGCTTGAACTGACAGGAAAAACAGGCGACAACGAGCTTGCACAGGTAAACGTAAGCGTATCGTTTAACGGCGTAAACGTTGCAACCCTCTGCTGGAACGGAACTCACGGCGAGTACGTTTCGCAGGGACTGACGACAAAATGGCCGCTCAACAGATACACTGTCGTAAACCTGTTCTTTGCGCAGAGCGGCCTTACGTTAAAAGAATTCAAAATTACGGAAATTAAATAAAAATTAAATAATCGGGTTCATTCCCTTTTTTACGTAAGAGAAAACTTTTTGAATCATTGCAGAAGCATAGTCAAGCGGATTTTCCCTGATTTTTCCTTCTTCTTCTGCAATCTTTACGAAAAGTCCGTCAAGAGCCTTCTCTGTTGCGTATTTTGCAAGGTCAACTTCTACGACAGGGAAAGGCTCTGTTTTTCCTGCGAGGCGTGCAACGGAATTAGGCAGTGCGGCATATTTGTTGTATGAAGTTACGAGATTTGTCCAGGCAGTGTTTGCAGAAATATTGAGAATCAAAGGTTTGTTCAAAACAGAACTGACTTTTGGCTTGTATAAATTTACAAGGCTGTCATAACATTTTTCTTTTAGATATTCTGTTGCGGCATCTTTGTTTCCGGTTACGATTTTTATTCCGTCAGAAACAGTCATTGACTTAATTGCCGTCACGAAAATAGAAACAGTATCTTTTGCCGCTTCTTCTGCAGTGCGGTTAAGCCTTAAAATTACGTCCTCGGCAAGAGAACTTCCGCCGGGAATTGAAGAAAGGACTTTTAAAATCGGTTCGGCTTCTGACGGAAGAAGGATTTTTATTGCTGCGTTTTTATAATACGCATCTTCTTTTGACAGAGCACTTGAGGCGGCTTTTATTCCTTCTTCAAGGGCATCTTTTACGGCAGTGACGGCTTCCGCATTAGTGTAGGTTTTTGAAGAAGACGAACCTGCGTTCAGAAAGTCGCCTGCAATATCCTGAAGAGTTGAAACACAGGATACAGACAGAACTGAAAAAAACAAAACTAAAACTGTGGAAACTGTGACAATTTTTTTATTCATACATCAATCCTTAAAAATTTGTAATTCCATGTTAACACAGAAAAATCCTCAATAGGATTTATTCAGTGTTAACCTGGTAATTCAAGAGTATACATCTTAAAATAAAAAAATTCTATTTTCAATTTTTTAAATTTTATTTGAGTTTCCATGTTCCGTAGTCGTCTAGGATTTCTGTCTTCATGCTTTCCATCGGCCGCCATACAACCGATATAGAAAAATACGGACTAAAGTCATAATACTTGCTGCCTGTAGTCGGAGTAATCAACCTCGGCTCGATTTTAAATTCGCATTTTAAATCCCAGTCATGCAAATCGTGCGTGATTTTAAAATTCAATGACTTTAATTTAAAGCCGCTCGCCTTTCGCAATGATTCATCGTCAAAGCGGAACGAATTGAATAAATCGACAAAAATATTTTCTTCGCCCGGAATTCTTTGCGGCGTTCCCAATGCACCCTGAACGTAACGGTAAAGCACGTCATTTCTTGAAGTTGCACTGAACGAAATGTCAATGAAATTATTTATCTTAAAAGTAATTCCCGGTGAGAAAACAAAATAACTGTTTGTCGGCCGCACGAAATCAACGACTACGCTTGTCGAAAGTGTCGGCGCAAAAGAAATTTTGTCATTAAGGAATTTAAAAGTCTTTGCCGTGCTTGTATATGCAAAACTTGCATTGTAAGGAATAAACTCCGAATCGTCTTTTTTTACCCAGCCTTTTGCAGAATCAAAGTCATAAGGGTTTGTGTATTTCATCGTGTATGCAAGCTGAAAGCCGGAATACGAAAGTGCAAGCTTGAGTGCATCAGAGCGCGAGTTTTCCATATCATAATTATACGACTGCGTAAAGCTCAATTTTTTGTCGAACAGAGAAACAGACAGCGCTTCCTTAAAAGGCTCTTTTGTCCAGTCCTTGTCAGTCTTGCTTTTCTGCTTTATGCCTGTTTCTGTCGTCAGCGTTACAAACGGAAAAACAAGTTTGAGCGTTCCGTAATATTTTGGAATCTGCGGAGAAAGTGTCGAACTTAAAATCAAGCTCTGGCTGAAATCTCCGTTCAGTTCATTTGCGGCAAGAGTAAGGTCAACGGAATGAGTCGTAATTGAATCGGAATCTTCAGGGTCAACTGTGAGTGTATCCCATTCAGGATTTTCTGCATCTCCTATAAATTTTGTCCGCAGAAATTTTATTGCCGTATTGTAAGAAAGCCCTGTATCTTTGAATGTCGGATAATATACAAACGGCTTGAGCGATATCGAATTCGAATTTACAAGTTCCATTGAAGTTGCAGAATAGTCAGATTTTTTTATTGAGTTTATGTTCGTCTGCGTATAGCCTCCGTATGCCGTATCAGTCGAAAGATACGGATGCGTCTGATAGACAGGCGTAAACGTAAAAGTGTTTTTCATCGAAAGAAAATTATTTTTTACTGTAATGCTGTCATCAATGCTCACAGGCATTTTTAAATAAATATACGACGACTGAATCCTGTCCCACTTGAACTCAGAACCTGTATTTATTCCAACTGCAGAATACGTAAACTGCGAAACAAAATCAGGCGCAAAAGAATAATTCAGATTAAACGTAAAATCTTTTGCAGACGACGATGACGACGAAGAAGAAAAAGAAATGTCTGCAAGTCCGTCGCGTTCAAAATCAAAGCCTTTTTTTTCTTCGGCTTTTTTTTCTTCTTCACTCTTCTGCAGCATAAGCTCTTCCGTCGGAATCAAGTCAATAGGAAAAGAGGCAGACTGATTTTTGCTTTTTGCAGACTCCGTCCCGAACGAAAAAAGCGTTCCTGAAATTTTTGCGTTCACTTTTACAGGCGTTATCTGTGACGGATAGAAAAATTTTCTTTGCGGCGTATACAGATGATAGTTGTCTGTTTTTGAAAGATAGTCTTTTGTCGTATCGACTGACTTGCTTGCAAAGTTTATCGAAGAATTAAAAGACGAAACTGAAACTGAATTGATGTAAGGCTTTATGCTGTCGTTCAGCTTCATTGAATAGCTGCCTGTCAAATCCCAGGTAAACGACGAAATTTCTGACGCTTCGAGTTTCTGCTGTTCGGTAGTTTCAGTATTGTCAGTGAGCGGATTGTTCAGAAGATACGAAAACCAGTCCATCGTTTCTTTTCGTTCGCCATAGTCGTAATTAAAAAACGGATCAGAATAAACCGGCATCGTCAGTGTCAGCGAAAACGGCTCGTTGACTGCAACTTTAAAAAACGCACGATAGCGGAACGGAATTTCAATTCCCATAAAATTTGAACTTTCATAATGCCTGACACCTGAACTGTCAAACGGAAAATAATTTGCAGAATTCTGAAAAATCGTATTTCCGAATCCGAGCATAAAATTTCCTTCGAGCGTGCTGAATATTTTTTTAGGTTTGTAAACGCCGTCAAGCCCGACGGAAACTCCAAGATTGGAATACCAGTCCGCAGTAAACTTTAAATAATTCGTAGTCTGACCTTTGTAGACTGTATCAAGGTTATGCAGGACAATTCCCTGCAATTCCTGATCCATTAATTTTGTCGGTTTTACAAAGTTAAAATATTTTGAAACGTCGTTGTCAGAAGAAGTTTTCGTTTCCGTTTCAAGAGGCTTCCGGCCGAAAAGATAAGTCGTAGTCTGGGTAAAAAATCCCTGCCTGTTTTTGTAACCGAAAACAGGATTAAAAATAAGTTCATCTTTAGGATAGTAAAATGCAGGCAGATACAAAACAGGAATGTTGTCCATAAAAAGAACTGCATTAAAAAACGCAAATTCATTTCCGGGCAAAAGCCAGATTCTTGATGCCTTGATTTTCCAGTGCGGATGCTCGTCATTGCAGAAAGTCAGTTCGCCGTGCTTGAACGCTACAGTGCCAGAGTGGTTTCTTGCAAAGACATCAGAGCCTACGACCAAAGTTGAACCTGACGGAAGATTGATTGAATTGTTGTCAGCCTGCACTATCCTTCCGTCGTCAAAAATTCCTTCAAGTGTCGACGTATTAAAGAGCACGCTTGTCGCATTAATGTTTGAAACTGAACCTGACTTTTCTGTCTGTTCAATCTGTACGTTGCCTTCTGCATAAAGCATTTCGTGCTTGCGGCTGTAGCTTACCTGATCTGCGCTGATGACAGTTTTTGTCTGCCCTTTTTCAACGGAGATTTTTACGGAGCCTTCAAACAAAATCAAATCTTCGTCTTTTTCTTTATCCTTGACGTTGGAAGATTTTAAAGCGTTTAAAATCGTTATGACAGTTTTTTCTTCCGTAACATCTTTTGACAAATCTGAATTTGCTTTTTTAGTCTGCGCAAAAAAAAATGAACTTTTAAAAAGCAGTATGCAGAAAAAAGCCAGAACTTTTCTAAAAAAAGT
This sequence comes from Treponema sp., assembly GCA_051883255.1. Classification (GTDB taxonomy): domain Bacteria; phylum Spirochaetota; class Spirochaetia; order Treponematales; family Treponemataceae; genus Treponema_D. Next base: position 4,895 of record JBJETJ010000083.1, on the reverse strand, counting down.
ACGAGAAAATTTACTGTCACAACTTTTACCTGCACAAAACATTTATAAAAAAATACCTTTTTGTTTTTTGCCTTTTATTCTCTGCTTTCTGACCACGGCACGTCAGGACAGACATCCTGATTTTTATTTTTTCAGCATATCTTTTAAAAACTGGCCTGTAAACGATTCAGGGATTTGTGAAACCTGTTCAGGAGTTCCTGTTGCAACGACAGTACCGCCCCTGAAACCGCCTTCAGGTCCAAGGTCAATCAGATAATCTGCCTGACATATAACGTCAAGGTTATGTTCAATCATGACGACAGTATTTCCCTGTTCAACAAGGCGCTGCAAAACGCTCATCAGCTGCTTTACGTCAGCAAAGTGAAGCCCCGTAGTCGGCTCGTCAAGAATGTACAGAGTCTTGCCGGTAGAAACCCTTGCAAGTTCGTTTGCAAGCTTTACGCGCTGAGCCTCGCCACCTGACAGAGTAAGGGCAGACTGCCCGAGCTGAATATATCCAAGCCCGACAGACTTGAGCATTTCAAGCTTGCGCGACAGATGCGGAATATGTGCAAAAAATTCACACGCCTCTTCTATAGTCATATCAAGGACATCAGTAATGCTTTTGCCCTTGTATAAAACGCTCAGAGTTTCCTGATTAAAACGCTTTCCTCCGCAGACATCACACTGAATGAAAACGTCAGGCAGAAAATTCATTTCGATTGTAATAGTACCTGCGCCCTGACAGTTTTCACACCGTCCGCCCTTTACGTTAAAACTGAACCTGCCTTTCAAATATCCTTTTGCCTTTGCTTCCGGCAGTGATGCAAACAAATCGCGGATTTCGTCAAAAACGCCGACATAAGTTGCAGGATTACTGCGCGGAGTACGGCCGATAGGGCTCTGGTCAATGTTGATTACTTTGTCAAGATTTTCAAGACCTTCAAGCCTGTCAAAACTTCCCGTCTCGTAATTCGTCCTCATCAGCTTGTTGCTTACGGCAGGATAAAGAACATCGCTTAGCAAAGTAGATTTTCCCGAACCGGAAACTCCCGTAATGCACGTCATTGCTCCAAGCGGAATCTGAATGCTGACGTTCTGAAGGTTATGCTCTTTTACGCCGTAAAGCCTGAGGAAATTTCCGTTGCCCTTACGGCGCTCCTTTGGAATTTCCATCTTGATTTTTCCTGCAAGATATTTTCCCGTAATGCTTTCTTCAACTTTCATAACCTGCTCAGGAGTACCCGAAGCCACAACCTTTCCGCCATGAACGCCGGCGCCCGGCCCGATGTCGACAATCCAGTCGGCAGTGCGCAGAGTCTGTTCATCATGCTCTACGACGATTACGGAATTTCCGAGATTACGAAGATAAGTGAGCGTATCAATAAGGCGCTGGTTGTCGCGCTGATGAAGTCCGATTGAAGGTTCGTCAAGAATGTACATTACGCCTGTCAATGCAGAACCGATTTGAGTTGCAAGCCTGATTCTCTGCGCCTCACCGCCAGAAAGAGTACCTGCAGAACGTTCAAGCGTAAGGTAATCAAGACCGACATTCTTTAAAAAGTTGAGCCGGGATTTTATTTCTTTTAAAACCTGAGAAGCAATTTCTTTCTGCGTTTTAGTAAACTTTATTTTTTCAAAAAAATCGATTGACTCAAGAACGCTGAGTTCGCAAAGTTCCATTATGTTTTTTTTGCCGACAGTAACGCCGAGAGCTTCAGGGCGGAGTTTTTTTCCGTGACAGCATGAACATTCCTTATGCGACATATATTTTTCAAGCGACTGCTTCATATTGTCGCCCCAGGCTTCGATGTAGCGGCGGTTCATATCATGGAATATTCCGGGCCACTTTTCATTGTACTCAGACATTCCCGTTCCGTTCTGCTTGTAGTAAACCCAGTGCAGAGGTCTGTCGCTTCCGTATAAAATCACGTCCTGCTGTTTTTTCGTAAGCTTTTCAAACGGAGTATCAAGGCTGAACCCGTACGCCTCTGCGACCGCCGTAAAGCGCGACGTATTCCAGGCAGACGTCGGATTATACGGAAGTATTCCGTGCTCGTTGTAAGACTTTGATTTGTCAGGAATCATCAGGTCTAAGTCAAATTCCATTTTTTCGCCAAGCCCCGTACACTCAGGACATGCCCCGAAAGGATTGTTGAACGAAAAAAGGCGCGGCTGGAGTTCCGGGATTGAAATACCGCATTCAGGGCAGGCATTTTTCTGACTGAACATAATTTCCTGTTCAATGTAATCTTTTGAAGTATCTACAGTTCCTCCCTTTCTTGCAATTTCACCTACGACTTCTTCAAAGCCTTCTTCGCCTTTATTAATGCGCCTGACGACAGTAATGATTCCGTTTGAACTTTTTAACGCAGTTTCAACGGAATCTGCAAGGCGGTTTCTGATGTCGTCTTTTAAGACAATCCTGTCAATGACAAGTTCTATCGTATGTTTTTTCTGCTTGTCAAGTTTTATGGAGCCGTCAAGTTCCGTCATGATTCCGTCAATCCGGGCGCGCGCAAAACCTGACTTTATTGCATCTTCGATTACTTTCTGATGTTCGCCTTTTTTTCCGCGTATTACAGGAGAGAGAATCTGAATCCTCGTGCCTGACTGCCACAGACTGATTGCATCGATAATCTGATCAACAGACTGCTCGTGAATTTCCCTTCCGCAGTTAGGACAGTGCGCCGTTCCGATGCGCGCAAAAAGCAGGCGGTAATAGTCATAAATTTCCGTTACAGTTCCTACGGTTGAACGCGGATTTTTGTGCGTCGTTTTCTGTTCGATTGAAATTGCAGGCGACAGACCTTCGATTAAATCAACGTCAGGCTTGTCCATCGTTCCGAGAAACTGCCGTGCGTAAGAAGAAAGGCTTTCGACATAACGGCGCTGGCCTTCTGCAAAAAGCGTGTCAAATGCAAAGCTCGACTTTCCCGAACCGGACAATCCCGAAACTACAACAAGTTTATTCCGCGGAATATCAATGTCAATATTCTTTAAATTGTGCTCCCGCGCACCACGTATAACGATTTTTTCCCCGTCAACAGAATTTATGTTCATAGCCTTGAATTATATAGAAAATCTACTTTTTTTACAACGAGCGGAATTTGAAACACAGGAAATTCAATATGCAGAAAATTCAGAACGCGAGGCAAACAATCAAGTCCAGCTTATCTATTTCAATGCGAATATAATTTCCAGCATAACAATACAAAATTTACTGAATAAATTATACATAAATACAAAAGAGGCATTCGGATAAATATATCATCTTTAATTACATTCATTTTTGACATTATGCTCTGGCGGTTCCCGCTTGCATTCGCAAGCGGTCGCGCTTTTCGTGGTTCCGCGTCTTGCGCGCTCCATTGCTTCGCAACTCGCCTTACGGCGAGCCACTACAATCGCTAACCGAAAAACCATCATTAATTACTGATGCCTGTCTTTTAAAAGAGCAAAATAAACATCGTCCTCAAAATACTCAAAAATTTCAGACAAATCTTTTTTTGCAGTTATTTCTTCCCGTTCATTTTTCTCATAGAAAAATTTATAAATTAAAAATGAATTAAATACTTTTATCAAATCATCTTCCGTAAGATAGGAATAAAAAAATTTCATCTTATATCTGAGAAATAAAGAATCATCTATATTGTAATCATAAGATTTTTCAATATAATCATACGCTGATTCAAAATTTTTATCCAGCATATTGCAAAATGCTTTTGTCAGACATCCATAATATTTTAGAAAAACGGATTCGTTCTTTAACAGTTCATCAGCAAGAACTTCAGCATCTTTAATCCTGTTATTTAAGAATAAGTAATTCAAATAACTGAGATGCAGTTTATCAGACATCAAATCATTCTTTTTATACTTTTCTACTAAAGTATCTAACAGTGTCTGTCCGTTCAAAAAATCGGAAATTTCAGTTTTCAGAAAAACAACATTCCCGTCATCCTGAAATACAGACAGTTCCAGATTTTCCAATGCCTTTTTATAATTTTTTTTCATAAAAAGGATTTTTGCAAGCAAATAGTATACATCTTCTTCGCAGGTGTCTATATATTCTCCTGCAAAAAGCTTTTTTGCATTTTCAGCAAAGATTTCTGCATTAGACAAATCATTTACTTCGATGAACATCTTTGAAATCATCAGATTATTTAAGTATTTATTTGAATCAAATTCATTTGCTTTCAAAAAGTAATTTAAAGCCTCCCGTTTGTATCCCGCAATACTTTTTTTTACAAGAACAATTCCTTTCAAATAATTATAATCAAATGACTTCTTTTCACTTTTGTTCATATTATCTAATATCAATTCTGCTTTCTCAATATTATTGGAATCTATAAAAAATCTGACGTCATCAAATTTATTCTGATTGCAACCAATAAAGAAAATACAAACAAAGTAAAGAACCGGATAAATTCTTTTTTTCATATCAAAATTCCTTAAAGTATGCTTCAACCAATTCAAATATTCCTGCAAAATCAGCGTAATATCTGCAAGCGGTTTTTATTCATAAAAATTACTTTAAATTATAATAACTTAACCATACAAATTAAGAAATATCCATAACCTGAATTAAGGAAGAATTTTCCCTGCGTAAAGTTCAAAAAGCCTGCTATCATAAATTGCTGAAATACCCTCTTTAAAAACCGCGCAATTCTCGTGGCGCGAGGTAACTGCCTGTTGGTAAGACATCTGAAATTTACGAGTACACCGACCCCATACTCCCCACACAGAGAATTGCTCCCACGCAATTCTCGTGGCGCGAGGTAGTTCAGTGGTGGTAAGACATCTGAAATTTACGAGCGCACTGCCCCACTTACTCCCCACACAGAGTTTTGCCCCGTCAAAACTCGTGGCGCGAGGTAGTTCAGTGGTGGTAAGACATCTGAAATTTACGAGCGCAC
>JBJETJ010000082.1:0-24541 GCA_051883255.1 Treponema sp. | reverse complement strand
CGCTTCAAAGTGAACCTGCTCGTTCCTGCCAAAACCGCTTATGACGCGCATAGGTCCGTCGCAGTCAGTCCGATATTCCCCCACGTGAATTTTGTAAAGCCCGTTAAAACTTTCGTTTCCCGACGGATTTCCGAACAGCTTTTTATGCCAGCTGAAAAGCCTCTCCTGAGTGAGCGGCTCATTGCAATTATGAACGGCATCCGTTATTACTTCGACAATCGAATTTATATGCGGCCGGTTTTTGTCAAGCTGACCGCCGTTTGCAAGAATAATGTTTTCCAGACCCAGAGTTCGTGCAACAGAAGAACGCAGGCTTGACTCATCAAGATTTACGCCTTCGATTTCAAACGAATTCTTGATTTCCTGAGTAAACCTGTTTATAGCCGACTCAGACTGAACGGAAAATCCCATAAGCCGCATCTGCCCTTCCAGAATTCCCTGATTGGAATGAAGTTCCAGAAGCGGATTCAAGAGCTTTGAATTATCCCAGAAAAAATCCGGCCAGCCTGCATTTTGCCATAAATAAGCCATACCAGAAGAATAACATTCCTTGCGGAGATTATCAAGTTATTCTCCGCATATTTTACCCATTTTTTGCGGAGATTAGCAGATTATTCTCCGCAAGGAGAGATGTAAGGAAATAAAATCGTTCTGCATATCTATTACAATTAAAAGTTTCATAGAGATACTTTATTGCAGAAGAAGATTTTTTCTATGAAACAGAGTTTTCGTCCGTTTTTATCAGTTTTTACGATTACGGAATTTCCTGCCGTCCTTTCACCATTTTTTCTGCCTCTTCAAGCATACGCATTTCTGCTTCATCTTCGCGGTCTGCCTGGGCGGCTTCACAGGCTTTTCTGCGGCTGTCGAATTCAAGATAGATTTCTTCTACTTTTGATTCCATCTGCCTGGTGGAACAGTGCCCTTTGTCTTCCAGCAGCGGCAGGTCGTGGTCGGTGAGAAGTTTATCGACATTTTCTGCCCAGTAGCTCATCGTCAAGTCTTTTTTCATTTTGGCACGAAGTTCAGCACTTTCCAAAAAGATTGTCACAATCCGATTTAATGAATCAAGTTCGTCTTGCGTAAGATAGTTCTTGCTTATGTAAATATCCTGCTTGCGGACGATTTTTCCTTTCCAGCTTGTAAGGTTCATATTCGGCTTGGAACTGTCGGCACGGTTCAAGATAAGTTCAGCGGCGGTCTGATGCGTTACGGCATAAATCAGTTTGTTCTGGGTTGCGGCAAAAAACATCTGCGTTGCTTTGTCCGTAGAATCATAATCAGAAGAAAGAGCGAACAAATCGCGGACTTTCTGATAAAATCGTTTTTCGCTTGCACGAATGTCGCGGATTCGCTCAAGAAGTTCGTCAAAATAGTCAGGACGCCCGTCAGGATTTTTCAGGCGTTCATCGTCCATTACAAAACCCTTCTGCAAAAATTCCGTAAGATTTTTATTCGCCCATTTTCTGAACTGAGTTCCCCGAACGCTCCGCACCCGAAATCCCACCGCCAGAACCATCGGAAGCGCATAATATGTTACATTGTAATTTTTACCGTCAGAGGCAGTTGTTAAGTAATCCTTAACAACTGATTTTTCATCTAATTCCTTATCCTGCAACACATTAGCAACGTGCATACTGATATTCGGCCTGGAGGTGTCAAAAAGTAACGCCATCTGCTGCTGGTTCATCCAGATTACGCCGTCTTTTGAGTAAAGCTTTACGTCAGCCTTTCCGTCGTCCGTGTTGTAAATGATTATTTCATCGTTAAGTTCTGCCATTTTTGTATTCGCAATAAAATCAACTACTAAGTTATATTACACTTTTATTTATATCATAAAAATAATTTAAAAGACTATAACGGCACAACTCAAAAATTGCATTTTGCAGAATTATATACAGACTGCAACTTTCCGAAACTCCCACCCCTTCGTATCATCGAAAGAAAAACAACAAACTCAAATCCGGCTTTCTTCCCACTGCTCTCTGCCCGGAATATCGGGTGTTCCCCTCACTTCGTTCGGGTCGGGCTTTTCGGGGTTCCGCTTTCGCTTCATTGCTCCGCAACGGCTCCGCCGCCCCTACAATCCCTAACACGGAAATCTGTTATAAAACCATCTTCCCTACAGAACTTTCCGGCACTTGTTTTCTGCGTTCATTCTAAATAAGTTCCCACTTGCCGTTTTTATCTGCACCGGAATGTTTAATCAGTCCTTTTTTCTTAAGCGAAGCGAAGAGCCTTTCTGTCTGGCGCTGACTTATCTGTAAAATTCCTGCGGCTTTTGCTGCAGAAATCGAACTGTCTGCCTTTATTAGTTCCAGAAGTTTATTTTCATTTATTTCTGATTTTACACCGACATCGTCCTCGTTTACACCGACATTTACACCGACATCATCCTCGTTTACACCGACATTTGCACCGACATCGTCCTCGTTTACACCGACATTCCCTAAATTTGCGCTGACATATTCATTATATCGAATGTGGCAATATCTGTTTTTCAGTTCGTTGTGTTCGCCAAGCAGAAGATTTCTGAAGAACTTTTCCAGATATTCCGTATTCATAAAAATGCCTTTGTTAATGTTAGTGTAATTTGCACGGACAAGGGCGTTCCTGAAATACCAGCTGTTTTCGTGGAATGCGGCGTTATCTGCTTCAAATCCCAGAGAACGCAGATATTTGACTGTAAAAACTGATGTAGTTCTTGTGTTTCCTTCTCCAAAAGGGTGAATCTGCCAGATGTTTGCAATGAATCTTGTCAGGTGCTTTATCTGTTCATCTTTTGAAAGTGTTGAATAATCAAAATTCTTTTCTGTATTAAAATCATATTCCAAAGTCTGTTTGATTAATTCTGCTCCCGAATATAAAACCGTGTCGCCGTCTAAAACCCATTCCTTTTTCGTAATGTTGTATGTCCTGAACTGACCGGCTTTTACTTTATCGAATACGCCTTCAAAAAGCCTTTTGTGAATGGAAAGCAGTTGTCCCGGCGTAAAACTGAAAGCTTTTTCATTCAGCAGTTCCGTAATTCGTGCAGATACAATATCCGCTTCCCGAGTTTCTTCATCTTGATCTGTTCTTACAGTTTTTGATTCATAATAAGAATGAATGAGTTTTTTTACTTCTTGAATCGAAATTTCACCTTCAATATTACGGCGCGCAGTTTCAAAAAGATATTTTGAAGGCGTCAGTCCGTCAACCTGCTGTAAACCGATAGCACATGCCCAGTTATCAGCCTTTTCTTTTTTTGAAGGCTCTACTTCGCGGATATATTCATCAAATTCTATTTCAAAAGAATTCTTTTTATTCATTATGCCACCATATAAATTTCATCTTATCTATTATACTATAAATGAATTGATAATTAAATTCCCCTTACTTGATTTTTTTCCGCATTTTTGACAAAATTTCTCTATATTACAAATATAAGCGTGTGGTTGTGAGCTTTAACATCGAACCGAAAAGAAAGTTCCGCCGCCGTGCCAATCTGTCGACCGCAAAAAGTGCGCGTGCCGGAGTTTTCAAAAACTTTTTCAGGAGCTGCACTCTTTTATGGAACAGTCTGTAGAATCACAAAATCAAAACAATTTTCTTGTAACACAAAGCGTCGGAACGCTTATGCGCAAGTACGCGCTTCCCTGCATTATCTCGCTTCTTGTTGCCGCGCTTTACAACATCGTTGACCAGATTTTCATCGCAAACGCAAGCTATCTCGGCTCGTACGGAAACGCCGCAAATACAGTTGTCTTTCCGCTCACAGTCGTGGCGCTTGCAGTTGCCGTAATGATTGGTGACGGAACGTGCGCATTCGTGAGCATAAGTCTTGGCGCAAACGAAAGCGAAAAAGCACACCGCGCCGTAGGAAACGCAGTCGCACTCTGCATCGTAGCAAGCCTTGTCCTCACGGCAGTCTATCTTATTTTTCAGGACGGAATAATTACGTTTTTTGGCGGAAGGGTAAACGCAGAAACATTCCACCATTCAAAGGAATATTTTTTCTGGATTACGGTCGGGCTTCCGTTCTATATGTTCGGGCAGGCAGTGAACCCGATTATCCGTTCGGACGGAAGTCCTAAGTTTGCGATGTTCAGCACGGTTTCAGGCGCAGTCGTGAACATTATCCTTGATCCGATTTTTATTTTTGTTTTCCGCTGGGGAATGATGGGAGCTGCCATTGCAACTGTTCTTGGTCAGGTTCTGACAGCCGTTCTTGCCGTGTGGTACTTATGCCGGATGAGAACTGTCCGCCTTTGCAGGAAAAGTTTTTGCCCTAAGTTCAGCATAATCAGAAAATTTCTTGCGCTCGGAATTACGAGTTTTCTTTCACAGATTTCGCTCGTTGCGGCAATGGCGGCAATTCAGAATATGTGCACAAAATACGGCGCGCGCGATGAAATATTTTCTCAGCCTCAGTATGCGCAGATTCCGCTTGCTGTTCTCGGAATCGTAATGAAATTCTTTCAAATCGTAATTTCAATCGCAGTCGGCTGTGCGGCAGGATGTATCCCTGTTGCAGGCTACAATATCGGAGCAGGCCGGAAGGACAGGGCAAAAAAACTGTTCACCTATCTGCTTTTGACGGAAGCGGCAGTCGGCGCAGTTGCCCTCATCATCGTAGAAGTTTTCCCTCATGCACTCATCGGAATTTTCGGTGCGGCAAACGAAAGCGCATACTACACGGATTTTGCAGTAAAGAGTTTCCGCGTCTATTTGTGTATGATGATTTTTGCAACTGTCAACAAGGGAACGTTCATCTATCTTCAGGCACTCGGAAAAGCCGCCGCATCAACGCTCATTTCGCTTACGCGAGAACTTATCTTCGGCGTTGGATTTGCAATTCTTCTTCCGACATTCTGGGGATTGAACGGACTTCTCGTTTCGTTCCCGATTTCAGACACGCTGACATTCATCATTGCCGCATTCATCATAAGAAAAACATATAAGGAGCTGGAATAGTTATGAAAACAGAAAACAAATACAGGATAATCGCAATCAGCCGGCAGTTCGGAAGCGGCGGGCGAACTATCGGAAAACTTCTTTCCGAACAGCTTGACATTCCCTGCTATGACCGGGAAATAATTTCGCAGGTTGCAAAGGAAAGCGGCTTTGCAGAATCGTACGTCGAAGAAAAAGGCGAATACGGTTCGTCTGACAAAGCTGCCGGAATGTTCATCAACAGAAGCTGCTACACTTCCGCCTCGAACGAAGATACAATCTGGAATTTCCAGACAAAGTTCATCACCGAACACGCCGAAAAAGAACCGTGCGTAATCATCGGGCGCTGTGCCGACTACATTCTGCGTAACCGTCCGGACGTTCTGCGCGTATTCATTCACGCCGATATGGAAGAACGGATAAAACGCATTACGGAAGTCTACAAAATCACCGGCGATGACCCCGAAAAACTCCTGCACCAAAAAGACAAGCGCCGCGCCGCCTATTACCAGTTCTACACAGACATAAAATGGGGCGACACAAAGAACTTCCACATCACCCTTGACTCAAGCGCTTTCGGCATCGAAAAATGCGTTCAGATTTTAAAGACGCTTTATCTGGGTGGAAAATAATTCGGATAAAGGGAACTAAGGAAACACTGAATAAATCCTACCTGAGGTTTTTTCAGTGTTAACCTTGAATGTTGCTAATTGTCCGTAAGTCAATGACTTACGGCAATTTGACGGGAAGTGCTGAGTAATCGCTTCAAGTGTTAATCAGCACTTCCCTAAACGCAAACCGCATTTCCGCTGTATTCAATGCTGAAAACTCGAAAACCAGAAAAGTTGAAAAGCTGGAAAGATAGAACAAACGGCGGAAATGCGGTATATTTTTTTTATGCCGTCTTCAAAAGAATACATTGACTTTATCCTTGACCAGCTTTCATCGCTTGAAGGAATTACGTTCCGCAAGATGATGGGCGAATACATTATTTACCTTAATGAAAAAATTGCCGCGTACGTTTGCGATGACAGGCTGCTTGTAAAAATTACTCCGACGGCACAGAAAATGCTCCCCGACGCACCGGTTGAACCGCCGTATGACGGAGCAAAAGATATGCTTCTTGTTGAGAATGTCGATGACAGGGAATTCCTTGTGAATTTGTTTAGTGCACTTGAGCCGGAGATGACGATTCCGAAGGGGAGGGGAATCTCGCGGTAATTTAAAGATGTTGGGATAGACTTGATGCGATTTTATATACTATACCAATTATGTCATTTTTTATATAATGTATAGAGATATGAGTAATACAGTAATAAAGACAGAACATTTATCAAAATATTATAAACTTGGTGTAATCAACAACGGAACTCTGTTCCGTGATATACAGACCTGGTGGGCTTTAAAACGTGGCAAAGCAGATCCGCACGGACAGATTGGCTCGCACAGATTTGATAATGATAAAGAAGGTTTTTGGGCTCTGGATGACGTAAATTTTGAAATTAAACAGGGCGATAGAGTTGGAATTATAGGTCATAATGGAGCTGGCAAATCTACTTTATTAAAGATTTTAAGCCGTATTACAGCTCCTACAGAAGGTAAGGTTAAGATAAAGGGACGTGTTTCATCACTTTTGGAAGTTGGTACGGGATTCCACGGGGAACTTACCGGCCGCGAGAACATATATCTTAATGGTGCAATCTTAGGTATGAAACGTCGTGAAGTCGATCGTAAAATTGATGAGATTATTGCCTTTAGTGAAATAGAAAAATATATTGACACTCCTGTAAAACGCTATTCAAGCGGTATGTATGTTCGCCTTGCATTTGCCGTTGCAGCACATCTTGATAGTGAAATTTTAATTGCAGACGAAGTTCTTGCAGTCGGAGATGCCACGTTCCAGAAAAAAGCTTTGGGTAAGATGAACGAACTTTCTGCCGGTGAGGGAAGGACAGTCCTGTTTGTAAGTCATAATATGGCACAGGTAAAGAATCTTTGTAATAAGGGTATTGTGCTGGAAAAAGGCCGTATAGTCAGACAGGATGATGATATTGATAAGTCGATAAATTATTATTTAAATAACGGCAAAACTGACATACCTGATGATATTAAGACGGTTTCCTGGTACAACGATGGTTCTAAAAAGAATGTTTATATGACACCATTAAGTATAGAGATATTGGATTCTGAAAAAAAACTTGTTACAGGTGCTTTATCATCTGACGAGCAGTATTATATAAAATATCGGTTTTCTGTAAAACAAAAAAGTGTAAAACCCCTTTGTTATGGTTTAAAGGTAATGTCTGGATTAACGTATGTAACGACTTTTTCCAGACCTTTGGAATCATATGATTCTGGTGAGTATGAAGTTTGGTTTACGATAAATCCTGCTCTGTTACCGCTAAATTCTTACAGACTTATTTTATCTGCCAGTGTATGGGAAACAGAGTGGATATTTAATGGTGATTATAATGAAGTAGTTGCTCTATTTGAAATAGAGAGGGGTGAAAAATATTCGGCTCTTTTTACAGGAGAGGTCGTGCGTTTGTCAGATAAGGTATAAACTATGCAAACATTAATTCTTGCAGGTGGTATGGGGACTCGGCTTGGAGAAGAAACCAAGCTCATTCCAAAACCTATGGTAGAAATCGGCGGCTATCCGATTCTCTGGCATATCATGAAGATTTACAGCCATTACGGATACAATGATTTTATAATTCTTACCGGTTATAAAGGGCATGTCATCAAGGATTATTTCCTGAATTACTACAACCGATACAGCGATATGACAATCGACATGTCAAACAACGACGTTCAGATTCATAAGATGCGCAGCGAGCCTTGGAGAGTTACAATGCTTTATACAGGGCAGAATACAATGACTGCAGGGCGTATACTTAGGGCAAAGGAATATGTCGGCAATGAGCCTTTTATGCTTACGTACGGTGATGGTGTTGCAGATGTCAATATTGAAGAACTTGTTGATTCTCATGCAAAATCTGGAAAACTGGTAACTCTTACAGCGGTTCAGCCGGATGGACGTTTTGGTGCTCTCGATATTCAATCTGATGGAACAATAAGTCAGTTTCGGGAAAAGCCAAGTGATTCCTGGATAAATGGTGGTTTTTTTGTTTGCGAGAATAAAACTTTTGATTATATAGAACCAAATTCTGCCGTTCAGATGATGTGGGAGAGAGCTCCACTTCAAAATCTTGCAAAAAACGGGCAACTTCATGCCTATAAACATAATGGTTTCTGGCATCCAATGGATATGTTAAAAGATAAAGAAGACTTAACAAATCTTTGGGTGAATAATAAAGCTTCCTGGGCTGTGTGGAAAAAATAAATGGATTTGAATTTTTATAAAGACAAAAAAGTTTTTCTCACGGGTCATACAGGTTTTAAAGGAACTTGGCTTTCTCGTATTTTAATTATCGCAGGTGCAGAGGTAACTGGCTATTCACTTGAAGCACCAACGAATCCTAGCCTTTTTGAACAGTCAGAAACTGAAAGTCAGATGAAGTCGGTAATCGGCGATATCCGTGACGGTGAAAAATTGAAAAAAGCAGTTTGCGAAGTTCAGCCTGATATTGTCCTTCATCTTGCAGCACAGCCAATTGTCCGCACTAGCTACAAAGACCCTGCCGGGACTTACGAAACGAACGTAATGGGAACTGTTAATATTCTTGAAGCGGTGCGGGATTGTCCTTCCGTCAAATCTTTTGTCAATGTTACGACAGATAAAGTATACCTTAACAAAGAATGGGCGTGGGGTTATCGTGAGAACGAAGAACTCTGCGGATTTGACCCTTATTCAAATTCAAAGTCATGTTCGGAACTGGTTACCTACAGTTACCGCAATTCTTTCTTTGCTGATAAAAATACACCTGCAATTTCAACTGCACGAAGCGGAAACGTAATCGGCGGCGGTGATTACGCTGCAGACAGAATCATTCCTGACTGCATTCGTGCAGCAGAAAGCGTAAAAGAAATCGTTTTAAGAAATCCAAATTCGACCCGCCCGTATCAGCATGTTCTGGAATGTCTTTCAGGATATTTGCTCCTTGCACGGAAACAGTATGAAGATAAATCTTTTGCCGGAAGTTACAACTTCGGTCCGGATGATGAAAGCTGTGTTACGACAGGTGAACTTGCAACTTTGTTCTGCGATTTCTGGGGCAATGATGTTTCATGGAAGAATGTGAGTGAGGTTAATGCACCGCATGAAGCAAACTTTTTGAAACTCGACTGCTCTAAGTCAAAAACTGTTTTAGGCTGGAAACCTCAGTGGAATATCAGGACTGCGGTTGAGAAAATCGTAGAATGGGAGAAAGCTGTTCAATCTGGAACATCTGCTGCTGAAATTACTGATAAACAGATAAGAGAATATTTTAGTCTATGATGTTTGCAGAAGAGTATATAAAAAATATTATCTCGATAATTGAGCAAGATTCTAAGAATAATAATCTTGAGTATTTTTGTTTGTCTCGAGATATTTTTCAGGCACGTGTTGATTCGTTTGTTTTAAAAACTAATAAGTATCTTGAATCAGCTGTCATTGGAGAAATTGGCAATAATACTTTTGATCATAACTGGGATTATTTACCAAATCATGTAAGGGGAACATATTTTAATACAGAGTTATATGATAATATCGTTGTTCTTGCTGATTTTGGAAGAGGAATAAAGGCTTCTCTTTCAAGAGTTTTCGATGCCAGGTCACATCAAGAAGCTGTAGAAATTGCATTTACAAAGCAATTGTCTGGTCGTGCTCCTGAACAGCGTGGAAATGGCTTAAAATTTGTTGCTGATTCTGTAAAAAATAAAAAATGGTCTTTGTATTTTCAATCTGGCGATGGTTGTTGTATAATAGAAAATAGTAGTATTTCATTTTGTACGATTAACTTTGTTTTTCAAGGGTGTTTGGCCATATTGCATTTTGTTGAGGAAGAAGTATGAATGTGACAATCAGTAAGTTTGGTGATGTATTAATGTCTCGTCCTGCAGGTAAAGAAGCTTTCCTTATGGCAAAGGCGTATATTTTTAACTCAATTTCCGGCGATGAAGAAATTACACTTGATTTTTCTAATGTAAAAGTTCTAACTCCTTCCTGGGCTGATGAATTTATTACAGGTATAAAATCAAATTATTCAAATGTATTAATTTATAAAAATACGGATAATGAGTCAGTCTCAGCCTCATTAAAAACGGTTCTGAATATAAAATAGCGAGGTGGATGAGTAATGTTTGAGAATAAATCAAAAGCAGAGGCAACAAAAGAAATCTTGGAAAGCGTAAAGGAATATTACGTAAAATTCATGCAGAAGCCTGCTTACAAGGACGGAGATCGCATCAGTTATGCAAGCCGTGTATTTGATGAAAAGGAAATGATGAATCTTGTTGACTCTGCACTGGAATTCTGGCTTACAAGCGGACGTTATACTGACCAGTTTGAAAAACAACTTGGTGAATATCTCGGCACACCTTTTGTTTCGCTCGTAAACTCAGGCTCTTCTGCAAACCTCTGTGCATTTATGGCACTTACAAGTCCGTTATTGAAAGAACGCCAGATTAAGCGCGGGGACGAAGTAATTACTGTTGCCTGCGGATTTCCTACAACTGTAACCCCGATTTTGCAATACGGTGCAGTTCCTGTTTTTGTTGACGTAACAATTCCTCAGTACAATATTGATGTAACTCAACTTGAAGCAGCATTAAGTCCAAAGACAAAAGCCGTAATGATTGCCCATACGCTCGGTAATCCTTTTGATTTGAAAACTGTAAAAGATTTTTGTACGGAACATAATCTGTGGCTTGTAGAAGACAACTGTGATGCGCTTGGTTCTGAATATACTCTTGACGGCAAGACTTATAAAACAGGTACTGTTGGTGACATCGGAACGTCAAGTTTTTATCCGCCTCATCACATGACGATGGGCGAGGGCGGTGCAGTCTATACCCGTAATCCTCTGCTGCATAAAATCATACGCTCAATGCGTGACTGGGGGCGTGACTGCATCTGTCCGAGCGGAAAGGATAACCTTTGCGGTCATCGTTTTGACAGGCAGTTCGGAACGCTTCCGCTTGGTTACGACCATAAATATACTTACAGCCATTTTGGTTATAACCTTAAGGCAACGGATATGCAGGCGGCAATCGGTTGTGCACAACTTGAAAAATTCCCTTCATTTGTTGAAAAAAGAAAAGAAAATTTCAAACGGCTTAGGGCAGGACTTGAGTGTCTGCAGGATAAACTGATTCTTCCCGAAGCTGCTCCAGACAGTAATCCGAGCTGGTTCGGTTTTCTCATTACATGTCGTGATGGGGTAGACCGCACGGAACTTGTAAAAAAGATTGAAAGCGCAAATATACAGACACGTGCATTGTTTGCCGGAAACCTGACACGTCATCCATGCTTTGACCAGATTCGCGGTACGGACTTATATCGCGTAGTTGGAGATTTGTCTGTAACAGACAGAATTATGAAAGATACTTTCTGGGTTGGTGTGTATCCGGGTATGACGGATGTGATGATTGCTAGAATGATTGAAGTTATTATAAATAGTTTATAATATACACTTATTGAGGAAATAATATGTTAACAAATTCAACAATTTTAATAACTGGCGGTACAGGCTCATTCGGTAATACGTTTGTACCAATGACTTTGGAAAAATATAATCCAAAAAAAATCATTATCTATTCACGTGATGAAATGAAGCAGTGGAACATGGCAAAGAAATTTCAAAATGATCCACGTGTTCGTTTCTTTATTGGTGATGTCCGTGATAAAGACCGCTTATACCGCGCACTTGATGGTGTGGATTACGTTGTACACGCTGCTGCTACAAAGATTGTTCCTACTGCAGAATATAATCCATTTGAATGTATCAAGACAAATGTTCATGGAGCAATGAATCTTATTGATGCCTGCCTTGATAAGGGCATAAAAAAACTTGTTGCACTTTCTACAGATAAGGCTTGTAAGCCTGTAAACCTTTATGGTGCTACAAAACTTTGTTCAGATAAGATTTTCGTCGCTGGTAATTCATACTCTGGCGGAAAATCAACAAAATTTGCTGTAGTTCGTTATGGAAACGTAATGGGAAGCCGAGGTTCTGTAATTCCTTTTTTTATGGAAACTGCAAAAACAGGAAAGCTTACTATTACAGATAAACGAATGACACGTTTTATGATTTCCTTGGAACAGGGGGTTGAACTTGTATGGCATGCTTTTGATGATATGGAGGGTGGAGAAATCTATGTAAAAAAGATTCCTTCTATGAATATCTGTGACATCGCGAAAGCTGTTGATGACCAAGCCGAACAGGTTGAAATTGGAATTCGACCTGGAGAAAAATTGCATGAAGCAATGATTAGTCCAGAAGATGCTTTCTATACTTACGAATACCCAGAACACTTTAAGATTCTTCCACAGATTTGTGAATGGGGTACTATTGAAAAAATGATTAAAGATGGTAAAAGAGTACCAGAAGGATTCAGTTACACATCTGATAATAATAAAGAATGGATGACTATTCCACAGTTGCAGGAATGGATTGAAAAGAATAGAGAAAAAGTAGGTAATATTTAGTGGATTAAGTTTTTATCTTAAATTTCACTTGGAAAAAAAATGCAGATTGAATCTATAAAAATTCATAATTACAAAGTTTTAAAAGATGTTGAAGTTAAAGAAATCTCAAATATGGCAGTTTTTCTTGGAAAAAATGGAGTAGGAAAAACGACTTTTTTTGATGTATTTGGATTTTTACACGATTGTTTAATTGGAAATGTAAAAACTGCGTTAGCTAGAAGAGGTGGATTTAACGAAGTTATTTCAAGAAACCAAGAAGGAACAATTGATTTTGAAATAAAATTTCGTGCAAGTGAAACAGAACCTTTAATTACATATCAACTTTCAATTGGAATAGACGAAAAAAAATTTCCAGTTGTTTCATCAGAAATTTTAAAATTTAGAAGAGGTTCAAAAGGACAACCTTGGAAAGTTATTGATTTTAAATTTGGAGAAGGTATTGCAATAGAGGGAGTATTAAATACAAATGAAGATGTTACTAAAGCTGTAAGAAAATCCCAAAAACTTGATTCTCCAGATATTCTTGCAATTAAAGGATTGGGACAATTTAAGGAATTTGAAGCGGTAGCGACATTTAGAAGACTTATTGAAGATTGGTATGTTGCAGATTTTAAGGTTGATGCAGCTCGGGAACGAAATGAATCTGTTTATGGTGATGATTTAACAAGAACCGGAGATAATCTTTCTATAGTAACAAAATACATTTATGATAATTATTCAGAAAATTTCAAAAAAATCATAAAAAGTATGAAAGAAAGAATACCTGGTATTGATAACATTGAAGCAAAAGAAACTGATGACGGATATATAGTTTTAAAATTTCAAAATGGGGAATTCAAAAATCCATTTTCTGCGAAATTTGTTTCAGATGGTACAATAAAAATGTTCACATATTTAGTTTTGCTAAATAGTCCAAAGAAACATGCTTTACTTTGTATTGAAGAACCAGAAAATCAACTTTATCCAGAATTACTTGAAGAATTAGCAGAAGAATTTAGGCTTTATGCTTTAAATGGAGGACAAGTTTTCGTTTCAACACATTCACCTGACTTTCTAAATGCAATAAAAGCAAACGAAATTTTTTATTTTGAGAAGAAAAACGGGTTTACTCAAATTAAAAAAGCATCTGAAAATGAATTATTTATGAATTGCATTGAACAAGGTGATTTGCCAGGTTCTCTCTGGAAGCAAGGTATTCTGAGTGGAGAATAAATAATGAAACTTGTTTTTTTATTGGAAGAAAAATCAATGAAACGCTTTCTTGATATTATTCTTCCAAAAATACTTCCAAAAGAAATATTATTTCAAACAATTCCACATGAAGGGAAAAGGGATTTAGAAATATCCATTCCTCGAAAATTAAAAGCGTGGAATGAACCTGATGTTAAATTTATTATTATTCAAGACCAAGATTCTTGGAATTGTGTTGAATTAAAACATAAACTAGTAGGTTTATGTAAAGAAGCAAATAAGACTTTTCTTGTAAGGATTGCTTGCCATGAACTTGAAAGTTGGTATTTTGGAGATTTACAGGCTGTATCAAAAGCTTACAACAAGGATTTAACAAAAATTGCTCAGAAATCTCAATATAAAATTCCAGATAAAATTGTAAATCCAAAAAATGAATTACTAAAATATTTGCCAGAACATCAACAAATTTTAGGAGCAGAAAAAATTGCAGAGTATTTCGAACCTCAAATAAATACTTCAGTAAGTTTTCAAATGTTGCTTTCAGGTGTAAAAAAACTGATAACAAATAAGGAGGATGATTAAAAAATGATAGGATACGGTCATCAGTACATAGACGACTCTGACATTGAAGCTGTTGTAAAAGTTTTAAAGTCTGATTATCTAACTCAGGGGCCTTCTGTTGCACAGTTCGAAAAGAAAATCTGTGAGATAACGGGCGCAAAATATTGTGTTTCTGTAAGCAATGCTACGGCCGGCTTACATATTGCTGTTGCAGCACTTGAACTTGAAGAAGGTTCAGAAGGAATTACAACTCCAAATACTTTCTTAGCATCAAGCAACTGTATGGTTTACAATAATGTAAAACCTATTTTTGCAGATATAAATCCTGTTTCTTACAATATTGATCCAGTTGAAATTGAAAAGCGCATTACTGACAAAACGAGAGTTTTGATTCCTGTTCACTTTGCAGGCCTTCCATGTGAAATGGATAGAATAAGTGCTATTGCAAAAAAACATAAGTTTCATGTAATTGAAGATGCGGCCCATGCAATCGGCTCTCAGTATGCGGACGGTTCGTTTGTTGGTAACTGTAAATATTCTGATATGACTGTATTCAGTTTTCACCCTGTAAAAACTATTACAACAGGAGAAGGGGGTGCTATCACAACCAATGACGAAAAACTGTATCAGAAACTTTGTATGCTCCGTAGTCACGGAACCACGAAAGATGAAAAACGTCTGACTAAAAATCCAGGCACTTGGTATTACGAAATGCAGTCACTTGGTTTTAATTACCGAATGACCGATATGCAGGCAGCTCTTGGCTGTTCTCAACTTGCAAAACTAGAATGGTTCAAAAAACGCCGTCGTGAAATTGTTACAGCATATAATAATGCTTTTTCTGAAATGCAGTATTTGAAAACACCAACAGAGCCTAAGGATATTTCTTCTTGCTTTCATTTATATGCGGTTCAAATCGATTTTTCATCATTAGGCAAGACGCGTTCGCAGGTAATGCAGGAGCTTCGTGATAGAGGTATTGGAACTCAGGTACATTATATTCCTGTTCCAACACAACCATTCTACAAAGAAACTTACGGCTATAAAGATGGTGACTATCCTGTAGCTGAGAAATATTATGAACAGGAGCTTTCATTGCCGCTTTATCCGGGATTGAGTGATGAAGATGTAAACAGCGTGATTAGGGCTGTAAAGGAGGTGGTTGCATGACTCGTATAGCAATAATTCCTGCTCGTGGCGGAAGCAAGCGTATTCCTCGTAAAAACATAAAAGATTTTTGTGGGAAACCTATTCTTGCTTATTCGATAGAAGCCGCTTTAAAAACAAAATTGTTTGATGAAATAATGGTTTCTACAGATGACAATGAAATTGCTGAAATAGCAAAAAAATATGGTGCATCTGTGCCTTTCTTACGTTCTTCTGAAACTGCAAATGATTTTGCAATTTTAAAAGATGTGTTGAATGAAGTGCTTGATCAATATCAAAAACTTGAAAAGACTTTTGATGAAGTGTGCTGTATTCTTCCAACTGCTCCGCTTATAGAATCAGATGACATTGCAAAATCACATGACATTTTGGAAAAAGAAAACTGCGTTTCTGTTGTACCTGTGGTAAAATATTCATATACTATTTTTCGCTCGCTAAAAATTGAAAAAGGAAAACTTGTAATGAACTGGCCGGAAAACTATCCTAAGCGTTCGCAGGATTTACCAGAGGCCTTTCACGATGCAGGACTTTTTTACTGGTACAGTAAAAAGTATTTTGAAGAAAAAATAGCAGGTTTTGGCGAGAATGCGTGTCCTTATATTATTGAAGAAGAAAAAGTGCAGGATATAGACACTCTTGATGACTGGCGCATGGCAGAAATGAAATATAAGATGGTAAAAGAAAATGTATAATCTCGGCTTAAAACTCGGTACTAAAGACACTCAATACACAGATTAAGTTTTGCAATATTATGAACAGGGTGTGTCCCACTATATTGAACTTTTTATGCTGGCAGGTATTTTTGATGATACGATTTGATATTCTTTATTGAAAGAAAAAAGGGGTGAATAAAAACTAGATTAGTGATACAATAGATTAAGCATGGCAAAACAAATTTACACCAAAAAATTTGACTTGGCTTAAGAATGAGGCTTAAAATATGGATAATAAATTATGTGCTTTTATTTATATGTCAAAATACGCAGGAATGAGAGAAGATTTGGTTCAAGCAGGTGGCGGAAACAGTTCCGTAAAGTTTTCTCCCGAAAAAATGCTCATAAAAGCCTCTGGCTTTCAGCTTGCGGATATAGCTGAAAATACGGGTTTCTGTACGGTGAACCCGCAGATAATCAATGCTTATTTTGGAAACAACGGCATAATTTCACAAGAGGCAGAAAAGTCGCTTCTCAGTGATTCGCTCTGCCCCCCCTGTACAATTGTATGATGATTTACAAAAAACACCTTTCCGCCCTTCGATAGAAACTTTTCTTCATTCAATCACTCAAAAATACACGCTCCACACACATCCGACTGCGGTAAATATTCTTGCTTTAACTGAAAACGGCTGGCAGTCATTAAAGTCGCTTTTCCCAAACTCGCTTTTTGTGGAATACGAAACGCCAGGAATTAAATTAGCGAAAAGATATTTTGAAGTATTCAAGTCGTCCGGAGAAAATCCTGATATCATTTTTTTGAAAAATCATGGGCTTGTTGTAAGTTCAGATTCCGTCGATTCGGTTATTCAGAAAACAGAGGCTGTACTTTCCAAAATAGAAGATTTTTTGTACCTCGATATGAGTCGCTATCGCAATGCAACAAAAATCTATGATGTGACGAGGAAAATTTCAGGGCTGAAAGACGAAATCGTTTATCTTTCTCAAAACGTAGATGTCATAAAAGGAATAGAAAAATTTGGCTCAAAACTTTGGGATTGGCAGTTCTGTCCTGACTGCATTGTTTACCTTGGGAAAAAGGCACTTTTCTTAGACGGAGCTTTTTCTGAAAGTGATTTTGAAAATCATATCGAAAAATTCTCACTTCCTGTAATCGTAAGTTTTAAGGGAAATGTCTATATTCTTGCTCGCAGTGTGAAAAAGGCAAAAGAAATTGAGAGCGTGCTTTCTTTCAGTGCACAGGTTGCTCTCGCAAATCAGAATAATAAAATCAATCTTTTACCCGATACAGAGCAAAATTTTCTTTTGGACTGGGATTCTGAAAAATACCGCCAGCAGATGAAATAAAGGGAGTTCGAAAATGCAGATTGTAATTCCGATGACAGGATACGGCTCGCGTTTTGTGGCTGCGGGCTACAAGGAACTAAAGCCGTTCATAAACGTGCAGGGAAAGCCAATCATTCAGTGGATTGTGGACGGAATGTACCCGAATGAGAAAAACATTCTCTTTGTGTGCCGAAAGGAGCATTTGACTTTGATTCCTGATATGGAAAGCCGCCTTAAAAAAATTGCTCCGTCGGCACGGATTTTTGCAATTGATGCTTGGGTAAAAAAAGGACCTGTGTTCGATGTTCTTCGGGCAGAAAGCGAGATTGACGATGAAGAAGAGGTAATTATAAATTATTGCGATTTTTATATGACGTGGAATTTTGAAAAGTTCAAGCGTGATGTAAAAGAGCGTGATTGTGATGGCTCTATTCCCTGCTACACGGGCTTCCATCCACATTTGCTCCCGAAAAAAAATCTGTATGCCTCATGCAAGGTTGATGAAAATGAAAATCTGACTGAAATTCGAGAGAAATTTTCTCAAAATCCTGACAAGACAAAAACGCTTCATTCTCCCGGGGTCTATTATTTTAAGACGGGTGCGTTGCTCAAAAAATATTGCAGATGCCTTGTTGATTCAGGTGAAACGTTAAACGGTGAATATTACGCAAGCCTTCCATATAACTTTATGGTGAAGGACGGCTTGAAGGTCTGGGTGCCTGCGAATGTGGAGCAGTTCTGTCAGTGGGGGACGCCCGAGGATATGGAGGAATATCTTTTCTGGACTGAGTGCGCACGTTCTTGGAAAAAGGAAGATGGCAACGGAGGAAAAAAATGAACATCATAATTCCGATGGCAGGAGCGGGTAAGCGCTTCTCCGATGCTGGTTACACAGTTTCAAAGCCTGCGATTTTGACGATTGACCGCCGTACTGGAAAAGAGCTTCCTATGGTCGTTTGTGCCGTGAACGATTTGCTGGGAGTTGAAAAAGACGGTTCAAACGTAACTTTTATTGACCGCACTTTTCACAAGGCGGACGGTGTAGAAGATGATATAAAAAAACATTTTCCACTTGTCTCATTTATAACTGCAGAAAAGTTGACTGAAGGACAAGCTTGCACGTGTCTTCTGGCAAAAGAGAAAATCAACAACGCAGAGGAACTTTTGATTGCGGGTTGCGACAACGGTATGGTGTTTGACGCGGAAAAATTTGCGAAAGAAAGGCGAAAGTCAGATTGCCTTGTGTTCACTTATCGTCACAATGAGACCGTGCTTGAAAATCCGAATGCTTATGGCTGGATGAAAGTTGATTCTGAAAACAACATTACGGACACTTCGATAAAAAAAGCAATTTCAGAAAATCCGACCGAAGACCACGCCGTAGTTGCGACATTCTGGTTCAAGCGTGGATCGGATTTTGTGCAGGCGGCAGAAAAAATGATAGCTAAAAACGACAAAATAAACGGTGAATTTTATGCAGACCAGGTTGTAAAGTACATTTTGGATTTAGGATTGAAAGCCCGCGTGTTTGAAATCGACCGCTACATCTGTTGGGGAACGCCGAAAGATTACGAAGATTATCAGGCGACGATGAAATACTGGGCACGTTTTGTGTCAGATAGCAGATTTTTGGGAGCACAAGGCTTGTGAAAACGCTTAGTTTTGTAAAACAGCACAAATTCGTCCTCGCATTCGTTTTTATTCTGTGTGTTAAATTTGTGCTTGCAGGTCTTTTTTCATCTGATTATCAAGATTCGCTTTTTATGCCGTTCGTGGAAGATTTCATTAAAAACGGTGGAAATCCGTACCAGCATTTTGAGCAAAAACAGATGTTTCCATATCCACCGCTTATGCTTTTTGTTGAATCTGTGGGCGGACTTCTTTCACTTTTGGCGGGAAGCAATCTGTTTTTGGCAAGGGCACTTTTTAAGTTGCCGCTTTTCTTTTTTGACATTCTTTGCTTTTACTTTTTGTACAAAATGTTTCCGAAGAAGAAATTGCAGATTACGGTGATTTATTTCTGTTCCCCGATTTTGCTTTATTCCACCTATATGCACGGTCAGCTGGACATAATTCCGACTGCACTTTTGACGGTTTCAATTTACTTTTTTCTCTTTCAGAACAAAAACGGAGCATTGTTTTCTTCGCTTTTGATTTCAGCCGCTCTCTGTACAAAACTTCATCTGCTTGCGATTCTTCCTCTGTTTTTTATCTTTAAGGCAAAGCAGAGCTGTCTTAAAAATGCGGTTTTGTATGAACTTTTGATTCCGTTTTTTGTTACGTCGCTTTTTGTTTTTCCGTTTTTAAGCGATGGATTTGTGAAAAACGTTCTTTTTAATCAGGAGCAGTCCGTCCTTACGCAAGTTTCGCTTAACTTCGCTTCGCTAAAGATTTATATTCCGATTCTTGCCGTCCTGCTCATTTACCTCAGGCTGATTGTGATTGCCCGAATGAACAGGGAGCTTTTCTTTGGATTTTCGGCGATTCTTTTTTCGGTCTTTTTGATTCTCCTTCCTCCAATGCCGGGCTGGTATATGTGGATTCTGCCGTTCCTCGTTGTTTTTTATATTGACATCCGCTCGAACAGAAAAATCAATTTTCTTATTTTTTCTCTTCTGAACCTGATGTATCTTTTCTATTTTGTTTTTGCCCATGACACGCCGATAACAGATCTTTCTCTGCTTGGGAAAAGTCTTGACTTCATAAAAACTCAAAATCCCATGATAAAAAACATTTGCTTTACGATGATGTTTGCAGTACATGCATACATCATCTATTATATTTATTTTACGGCACTCAAAGGAAACAGCCTGTACAAAAGGCAGAACGCTTCGTTTGTGATTGGAATCAGTGGGGATTCTGGTAGCGGAAAGTCCACTCTCGTGGGAATTTTTAAGGCACTGTTGGGTGAAAATAAAATTCTCGCTCTTGAATGTGACGGCGATCACAAATGGAACCGTGCCGACGAAAACTGGAATCAATATACACATTTGAATCCCGTGGCAAATTACCTCTATCGCCAGGCAAACGACATCGAACAGCTTCGTGCTGGGAAATCCATTTTTCGCACCGAATACAACCACTCTACAGGGCTTTTTGATGCACCGCACAAGGTTCTTCCAAAGCCGTACATTCTTGTGACGGGGCTTCATGCCTTGTATCTTCCGAAGCTTCGTGCACTTGAAGAATTGAAAATCTACATGGATATTGATGAAAACCTGCGCCGTCTCTGGAAAATCCAGCGTGACGTGCACAAACGCGGTCACTCTTTGGACGATGTTCTTTCTCAAATCGAAGATAGGATGCCGGATTTTCATAAATATATAGAGCCACAAAGGCAATACGCCGATTTGATTATCCGCTACTTTGACAAAAATTTGTTTGACTGCACGAATTCTGATTATGTTCCGAATCTGTCATTTAAAATCACCGCCACGAACGAGGTGAATTTTGAGCCACTGATACAGGAACTTTCAAAGCACGGTGTCTATGCTGTCTATGAGTTTGATGAGAACATGATGTATCAGTCACTCGTTTTTGAAGGTGCAAACTTTGAAGAAAACACGCTACCTGTTATGGACATTGCATATTCAGTCGTTTCTGGACTGGATTTTATTTTGATGAAGCCGATTGTCGCCAAAAATGATATGTGGTCAATTATCGCACTCGTTATTTTGATGATGATAAATGAAAAAATGGAGAGGAAGGGCATAGCAAATGAATAAAAATTTAAATAAACTATTATGCTTTATACTATATATAGGGGGGGGGTATAACTATTTATCTTGTTTTGCTTTCTGTTTATACAAGAATTTCAGATGACCCAATTATATTTTTTGTTTCAATCGGGTTTGCTGCTGTTATTTCTGTTACAGCAGGTGTTCTTCTTTTTTTCAATGGAAAGAAGAAGAATTTGTTTACAGGATTTGAAGCATTTTTGAGCAGCTTGACATGTTTTTTTGCGCTTGTTGTTTTCATAACATTCGGACCAGTGTTCATAGACAGGAGTATTTCTTATCACCTTGCCTTTTACGCAAGTGAGCAAAAAAGAATATATATAGACGACATTCGGGAGGAATTTTCTTCGGAAATTTTTGAAAAAAGGATACACGATGCCATAGAAACTGGCTTTTTGAAAGACAATGGTGACGGAAGTTTTTCTCCGTCACCAAAAGCAGAGTTTATGACCATGACTCTTTTGCCATTGGGAAAACTGACAGGTTCACTTGGTACTTATGAAAATATGAAGGAGAAAATGAAAGACCATGAATAAGTTAATAGCAAACATTACAAACGACGAAAAGAAGATTTCTATTACATTGACGGCAGTTTTTTGCATAGCATATTTTTTTTTCATGCTCCGTTTTTACATTATCGATTACAACGTGCCTGATTTCAGATTGTATGGCAGTTTTGCAGAGCAGAATTTAAAGGCAAAAGACGGATTCTCATCTCTTTTTATTTGGATTGCAGGTATTTCAAGGATAATGCCCAAATTCATAACGATTTCTTGTCTTTTTCTTTTGACTGCAAGTATTTTTAATTTGCTTCTGTTTTATATACGATGTTTCTTTGTGAGCTTAAAGCGATTTTTATTCGTCCTAGCATTAACACTTTCTTGTGGATGCTGGTATTATTTTTACGGAAAGATTTTTTATGATTTTCCGTTTTCTGTGTTCTCTTTCAGTTTATGTCTTTGGCAGATTTCAGAGATAATTATCAAAAGCAGAAATGGAAAAGAATATTTCAAAAACTGGCTGGCATTTTTTGCGCTTTCAGGTTTCACTCTTTCATGGAAACCGTACAACATTTTTATGCTTGCGGGAATTTTAGGCTGTGCTTTTGCGAAAGATGAAACAAGGAAGATTGTTCTTTTACAATTATCCCATGTCAAAAAAATCTTGTATGCTTCCGTTTTATTCATCTTCGGATATATTGCAGGAAATTTCAACCTTTTAGTTTCGCCAAGAGTAACTCTAAAGGGAATAATGGCTTACAAGGCTAGTTTTTCATTCAGAGAATTCTTGTATTCTAAACACAGGATTATCTGGGATCATGTGAATGATCTTCCATTCTGTATTTCAATTTTTTCCATAACGGTCATGATTCTTTTGTTTGTCATTGTTCCGCTGATTTCAAATCGGAAAAGATATGCGGCTATTTTTGTCACAATGTTTATTTTTTTAAGGATTTTTATCAAACATTTTTCACCAGGATACGCATGGCACGGACTTACTTTTGGCAGTTTTCTGCTTGTATTACTTCTGTTTGTCTTTTCAGAAAGGGAATCATTTTCAAAAGCCTCAAAAATTTTGTCAGTTGTTGCCGTGACGATTCAAATTTGCGTCACGTTCGGATTTTATGTTCCGACTCAAATTAGATGGCACAACGCAACGCAAAAATCAATATATGTTCTTGAAAAAGAAAATTCTTCCATCTTGAACGATGTCGAAGCTCTTGTAAATGATTTTAATGGTCAGACTTTTTACATTGATGAGCCTGTCAAACGATATAAGCCAATTGTGACTAGTGGAATTAAAATACGAAAAATGGGTATAAGGCAACCATACATAATTTTTGATGAAATTTCTTACAAAAGCCCACTTGATTCTGAAAATTCTTATGACTGGAAAATAATCAGAAATATGGAAAATTTCGATAATCCAGGTTTCATAAATTATTGGACATTCAAGGAGTCAACAAAATATCTTGTCTATGTTGTTCCGAATCCATTCAAAACTCTTTGTAATGTGGCAGACTTGTTCCGATACGATGAACTTCCACTTGTCAAATCAATTGTGAGAGAAAATTACTCAATCTATGTTTATTTCTGTAGAAGTTGATATAGACGCAATTTTTGATGAAACAAATGATTTGGATTATCCTGTGATTACGGAATAAATATTAAGGTTTTGTGCAGTGAGAATAGCGAAAAGTTTTGTAACGAAAACTAAAGGTAAAAATGAGTAAGGCATTTGAAACAATTTTGTATAGGAGAAAATTTTATGTTCAAGGCAGTGATTTTTGACCTAGATGATACGCTCTACGATTATGAGTCGATTCACAAAATTGCAATGGAAAAACTTTGCGTGCTCACTTGCAAAAAAATCGGCGTGAGCGAAGTGGAATTCTACGAAGTGTTTTCCAAAGCAAAAGACGAAACGAAAAAACTCGTAGGGAACACCGCTGCAAGCCACAATAGAATGCTCTACTTTCAGAAAGCATTGGAAATCATGGGGAAAAATCCTGTTGAAAACGCCCTTGAAATGTACGACTGCTATTGGAACTGTATGCTTGGGAATATGAAATTGCGTAACGGTACGATCATGCTTTTGAATCGTTTGATTTCTGACGGCATAAAAATCGCACTCTGCACGGATTTGACTGCGCACATTCAGCAGAGAAAAATCAAAACACTCGGGCTTGCCCCATACATTGATGTGCTTGTTACGAGCGAGGAGGCGGGAGAAGAAAAGCCTGGCGAAAAGATGTATTCACTTGTGTTTGAAAAATTGCAGGCTCTTGTTTCCACGATTGCAAAAAGCGATTGCCTTTTTACAGGCGACAGCCAGAAAAAAGATGTGGATGCGCCGAGGGCGTTTGGAATGAAAAGCGTTTTGTTTACAGATATGAAGTGTTTGGAGATGGAGATTTATGGAGAATAAAATCAACTTAAGAGAATGTCTTAGATTTCTAGTAAGCGGAGTATTTATTGTTTGCGTGGATTTTCTTGTGTATAGATTGCTTTTTATAAAGACTTCGATTGTTATTGCAAAAGCCGTCGCATATATTACTGGTACCATAACAGGATTTTTTCTGAATAAGTTCTGGACATTTAAAAGCGAAAAGAAAATCTGGAAAGAAGCGTTTTTGTATTTTGCGTTGTATGCAATTACGGCATTTATAAATACAAATGCAAACAAGTTCGTGTTTGAAAAAACAAACAACCTGATTTTTGCATATCTTGTAGCAACAGCAATCAGCACATGCCTTAATTTTTTAGGGCAAAAGTTTTTCATATTCACCAGATCAGATGGAGGCTTTGAAAATGAAAAGTAAATACTTTCCTACTCACAAAGAAAACAGAATGGAA
>JBJETJ010000081.1:0-4598 GCA_051883255.1 Treponema sp. | reverse complement strand
TTTACAGGGAATGCCTTTTTTTGTAAATTTATCTAAAACTCGAAATTTGACCTAAAAGATATGATATAATAAAAATATGAAAATATTTTCCTGGAATGAAATTGAAAAAATTTTAGACTCAGATTATTCTCATCCGTATTTTAAAAACGGCTCAGGGATTTCAATCGGAAGTTTTGACGGAATCCATAAAGGACACAGGCTTCTTTTGACAACCCTTACGGAAAAATGCAGGGCGTTGCATTTGCTTTCAGGCGTCGTTTCTTTTTCGCGACCGCTTCCAAGTTTAAAACATTCTGACGATTATCAGGGCGACCTGACAACCCTTGACCAGCGCCTGAAAATTTTTGAATCGCTTGGAATTGATTTTGCAATTATCGTTGACTTTACGCAGGAATTTGCCGGTATCCGCGGAATAGAATTTTTGCAGATGCTCGTTGATTCGTGCAATATGAAATACATTGCAGAGGGCGTAGATTTCAGGTGCGGATACAAAGGTTCTACTGACGTCAGTTCCATAAAATATTTTGCAGAAAGCAACGGCGTAAAATACGACTTTGTCGAGCCTGTCTACTATCACAACGCAGCAGGCGAAGACGAAAGAATCAGCTCTTCGTACATAAGGTCAATGGTTTTAAAACGCTTTCTTTCTACGGCGCAGGAACTTCTTGAGCGGCCTTATTCAGTTCAGCTTGAATTTGAAAGCGGGGCTGAAAATAAAAAAGGCGCAGTTTCATTTTTAAAATCGGGAATAAATCAGGCGCTCCCTCCGTGCGGAATTTATTATTGCACTGTTTTTCAGAAAGAAGTCCGTGTTGAGATTACGGAGCAGGAACTTATAGTTCAGCCTGCGGACTGTTCAAATCTTTGCGACATCGCAGAGTTAAAAAACGAAAAGGCACTTGTCATTGAATTTCAGTAAATCATGCGCCTGATAAAATTTATAAGTGCTACTTTATTACTTTGAGTTTTTGTGTTATAATAGTTAATTATTAAATATAAAACGGAGTTTTCAGAATGAATCGGAATGTAAGTGCTTTTCTTTCAAGACATAATTTTGTACAGCATATTGACCTTAATTCTTTTGCAGATGCCTTGCTTTGTGATATGAACAACGGAATCAACGGCAGAAAATCTGATGAAGATATGATCAGGACTTGGGCAACTCCTCCTGCTCAGAGCGTATGCGGAAAAAAAGTAATCGTAATTGATGCCGGCGGAACGAATTTCAGGTCATGCCTCGTTACTTTTGACGAAAAGGGAACTCCTGCAATCAGCAATCTTGAAAAAACTTCAATGCCCGGAATTGAAAAAGAACTTTCATTCAAAGAATTCTTTGACAAATTTGCAGAAAATCTTGAACACTTGAAAAATCAGGCAGATTCAATCGGATTCTGCTTTTCTTATCCTACGGAAATTACAAAAGACGGCGACGGAATTCTTCTGGGCTTTTCAAAAGAAGTAAAAGCGCCGGAAGTTGTCGGCAAGCCTGTCGGAAAATCTTTGTGCGATGCGCTTGAAGCTCACGGCTGGAACCGTCCGAAAAG
This sequence comes from Treponema sp., assembly GCA_051883255.1. Classification (GTDB taxonomy): domain Bacteria; phylum Spirochaetota; class Spirochaetia; order Treponematales; family Treponemataceae; genus Treponema_D. Next base: position 3,054 of record JBJETJ010000081.1, on the reverse strand, counting down.
CATTGCAATTTTAAATGATACTGTTGCGGCTCTGCTTGCAGGCGCTGCATCTAAAAAGCCGGGCGTAAAATATTCATCTTATATCGGCTTTATTCTTGGAACGGGAATGAATGCGGCATATATTCAGCCTGCCGTAAAGGAATTAAAGGATTTTGAAAAACCTCAGATTGTAGTCTGCGAATCAGGTAAATTCTGCGGCGTAATTCAGTCTGATTTTGATAAAGAAGTCGATTCAAAGACTACGCGGCCGGGAACTTTCCTGATGGAAAAAGGCTGTTCGGGAGCTTATCTTGGCCCTGTTTCTTATTCAGCATTGCAGACGGCGGCAAAAGAAGGTTATCTGTCTGAAAAAGTTGCGCAGAGAATTCTGGCTTTGAGTGGCCTTACTTTAATTGAAGCTGACAGTTTCTTACATTCGCCTTATGACAGTTCGACTACGCTTGGTTCAATTCTTGCCGAAAGCGGAACTGCTGACGATTACGATTTTGTATTTGGTCTTTTGGACGCAGTTGTAGAACGCTCTGCAAGATATGCGGCAGTAATTTTGACTGCATGCGTAATTCAGAGCGGGGCAGGAAAAAATCCTTCAGAGCCTGTCTGCATTCTCTGCAACGGTTCGACATATCACAAGACTTACAAAGTATTTGAGCGCGTAAAAGGATATCTTGAACAGATTTTGACACAAGAGCGCGGTCTTTACTGGGAAATCGTTGCCGTAGAAAATGATATTACGCTGGGTGCTGCAATCGGCGGATTAATTGAACGCTAAGGGGAACTCTGGTGGCTAAATCTGGTGCAGTTGGAAAAACTATCGTTCTCATTTTTTTAGTTTTGATTCTTGCAATCGGCGGACTTTTGTGGTTTGACTTTCTCGGAGTAATTCACGTAAAGACGCTTTTTTCGCCTGTCTACAAACTGTTCGGACTGCAGCCGCAGACTTCGGTAACTTCTACAAGTTCAAGACCGCTTTTTGCAGATTTGGATCAGGACAGGCTTGACAAGCAGCGCGAAGCACTTGAGATTTTCAAGCAGGAACTCGAAAAACGCGAAGTTGACGTTCAGACTGTTGAAAAAAAGAATGAACAGATTGCGCAGGAAATCGAAAACCGCGAAAAATCGCTCGAAGAACGCGAAAAAACATTTAACAATGAGAAAAAAAAGTACGATGATAAAGAAGTAAACATCGTACAGATTGCGGCAAACCTTGAAGGCATGCAGCCAAGAAATGCAGTTGACATCTTACAGAATATGGATGACCAGCTTATAATTGACGTGCTCCGCAAGGTTGAAGAACGGGCTGCTGCCAATGGCACGAGTTCTATGGTTGCATACTGGCTTTCGCTGATGGAACCGCAGAGAGCGGCCGTTATACAGCGAAAAATGGCAGTAAAGCCTGTTTCAATCGATGATGATGAATAAATAAAAGTTCAGTCTTGCCGGTAACTTACGGTTGTTTACAAAGATTTCATGTAATTTTATTACGTGCAGTCTTAAACAAAAATGGAGGTTACCATGCAGGGATTGAATTTAAATTTTGATTCGGCCTATATTCAAAATTCAATTCAAGAAAACAAAAGTCCTCAAAATATGGAACTTACAAAAGACTCTGTTTCGTTTTTAGAAATGCTCAAAAACGAAATGAAAGTCAGTGACAGTTCCGGCTCTAAAAATGTTCCCGAAGAAAAAGTTGAAAAGCCTGCCGCGTCTGAGTCTGCTGAAAGCGAAAAATCTCAGCAAGTAAAGGCATCTTCTTCTGATTCTGAACGTCAGGAAAAAATTGCAAAAACGGCGGACGATGAAAATTCTTCTGCAGAAGAGGCGGCATCAGAAAAAGTTTCTTCTGAAAATGATTTAAAAGAAAATCAGACTGTTCTTGCAAAAGAAAATTCAGAAAGTGAAGAAGAAAATCTTTCAGTGCTTGTGAATAAAAAAAGAAAAACGTCTGCGGAAAGTTCACTTGAATCTGACGGAAAAATTGTTGCAGACGAAAAATTTTCTGTAAGCCAGAGCGACATTGAATCATTAAGCGAAATTCCTGACGGCACAAGAATAAAAATTCAGCTTGATGAAAATACGAAAATCGAAATTTCAAAAACAGAAAATGCTGATGAAGAACTTATGGCAGCCCAGCTTTCAAGTTCTGAAAATCCGGGATTGTTTCTGCAAAATCTTGAAAGGCAGCTGAAAAGGTCAGACGAAAAAGAGGGCTTTGAAAATTCGGCAAAGCCTGTAAAAGAGAAAAAATCTTTTTCTGATGTTTTTACAGTTACAGATTTAAGGACGCAGAAAAATGCGCAGGTTCAATCGGAAAAAAAGACTGACTTTGTTACGTCGATAAAACAGACTGACAGTAATTCAGTGCAGGTTACGATGGACTTGTCGGCGCATGCAGAAAAAAATATTTTATCGCTTGATTCCCAGAGTGCAGGTGCGCAGGGCTCGGCTTTTCAGGCTATGCTTGAAAAACAGATTTCCGAAAATGCGTCTGACTTTGTAAAGGCAGGAAACATCGTTCTCAAAGACAACAATGCCGGAAAAATCAATTTGATTTTGCATCCTGAAAATCTTGGCAATGTCAAGATAAGCCTTGAACTGTCCGATAAAGTCATTACCGGAAAAATCATCGTTTCAAGTCAGGAAGCATACAAGGCATTTAATGCGACTTCTGAAAATTTAAAATCTGCATTTATCGAAAGCGGTTTTGACGGTGCAAGTTTTGACGTTTCGTTTGCAGGACAGAATCAGAATTTTGCAAGCGGCGGACAGAGCGAAAATCATAATGCGCGGTATGTTCAGGCGGCTTACGATAATTTTGTTGTAGAAAATATTTCAGTTGATGAAAATAATTCCGATATTATAAACGATGTTCGAGATTATTCGATAAATATTGTTGCATGACAAGAGGTGAATGATGGAAGTTATGGGAAAAATGAGTGCTCATGAAGTTCTTGAGACTCAACTGGAAGTTGACAGATATAACAAGCAGAATACGATTGAAGGCAGGCAGGTTAGTCACGAGCTTGGTAAAGACGATTTTCTTAAGCTTTTGCTTAC
>JBJETJ010000080.1:0-4679 GCA_051883255.1 Treponema sp. | reverse complement strand
AACAGTAGTGTAGAAGGCTGTTGATTTTCCGGCGGTAGATGCGGCTTCAGGGCAGGAAGAAAGGCTTGCGAACGCCCGGTCTGCATATTGCCTGCATCCTATGAATGCTTTTGAAATTGCAATCTGTGATTCTTCGCAGACAACCGCATCAACGTGTATGTTTTTTGCCTTGAAAGCACGAAGTGCTGCATCTACCGCTATAATATAGAATTTGCCGGAAACATTTTTTTCCGCCGAAAGTATGATTTCAAGGCTTTCTCCTGCTCCGCAGACAAGAATGGGTTTTGAAACGCTTTTAAATAATCCGTCAATTTTATAGTTCTCTTTTAAAGCGCTGATGTTCCTGAAAAAATTACGGGAATAGCGTTTTCCAAACTTTACAAGCGTAATGCGGTTTTTCCAGAACTGCGCTATTGATTTTTGCATTGCGCTGTAAAAAAACGTGTAGAACTTTTCGTTCAGAAAAGCACCGGCACTGAAGGCAATTCGCAGTACGCGCTTGAATTTTCCCCGAAAAGGCGAAGTCAGTCCGTTCAATAATGCCGGAAGTTCGTCAAGCTGCTCAGGGGAAAAAAGAATGCATTTTTTTTCTTTATTGTATTTTTCTGCGCAATTTATTTCTGTAAGGTAGAAAAGTTTTTCGTCACGCTCAACGGCAAAGATAAAGCAGTCTTCTGGCAGTTTTTCTGAAAGTTCGCCAAGTCCATAACCAAGACACGGTGACAGCGCCAGAATGAGCGTTCCCGGAAGAATTTTTAGGGACTGAACTGTCTGCAGAATGTTTTTCTGCGGATCATATTTTGAATAGAGAAGCCTGTCTTTGTATTTAACAGAAAAGCCCCGGCCGGTTTCTACCAGACAGGGCTTGTCATTATCATTTTCTGACAAATAATTCCTCGTACTATGCGGAGATTAGTTATTGGTCATAATATATTTGAAGAAAACTTCGCTAAGGTTGTTCTTCAGTTTAGGACTTGAAAGAAGCGCTGTCTGAGCTGCTGATGAATCATAATTTCTGATTTCGTCTGCAATAACATCAGAATCTGTCGGTTCTGTGTCTGCGGCTGTTTCATTTGCAAGCTGAAGGACAAGAATGTTTCTTCCGTTTACAACCGGTTTTGAGATTTCGCCTTTTGCAAGAGAGAACGCTGTCTTAAAGAACGTTTCGTTCGTGTTTGCTCCGGAAAGACCTTCAATGCTTGTATCAAGTTTGTCTGCAACGGAAACGCTGCCGTAATTCAACGGGAATGCAGGAACAAATGCCTTCTTTGCGTTGTACTTTTTGCAAGTAGCATCAAAATTTGCTGTTTTTGCATCAGCGGCAAATTTTTCTGCCTGGGATGTGTAATATTCCTCAATCCTGCTGAATTCGTTAGTCGTAATGTAGTTGTATACGGTCCTCAATGTTGATTCGTCATTGAAATCCGGTTCTGCAGCAGCAGAGTCTGCCCTGAAAATTGTGTAGCCGATACTTGTCTGTACCGGTGCACTGATTTCGTCTTTTGCAAGTGCGGCGATAGTTTTCAAATCATCAGGATTTTTTACGATGCTTTCAAGCTGGTAATGATACTGGCTTGTCATCTTGCCATTGGAATTTGAATATGATTTCTGTGAATATTCATTTACTGCATCTGCAAACGTGATTTTTTCTGAAGTAATGCTGTTCGCAACGCTCTGTGCTTTTGATTTGTCAGCACAGGTGATGACTGAGAAATCGTATTTTACGAATTTCTGAGAATTTTCTTTTCCATATGCTGCTTTTTCAGAATCCGGATATTCGTTCATATTGAATACTGCAAGGTTGAATGAACGTTTGCTGCTGTTTAAGTTCTGCATAAACGATGTTTCAGTTTCTGAGGTTTTCAGACCGTACAAAGTTTCTTTTCCGAAAGATGCAGCTCCGCCGAATGAATCTTCTGCAAAGCGTGCCGTTGTAAGGCTTGATTCAAAATTCTTTCTCAGGTCTGCAACAGCCTGCGGATCTGCAAGTTTGTACATTTTTGAAGAATACTTGCCTGTTTCGTCAGTAAAATACGGCATCATTGCGCGGTTTACTGCTGTCTGTGGAACTTTCCAGCCGCTTTTGTTTACGGCTTTTTTGTAAGCAAGCTGCGTTACAGTTGCGTTGAATGCATAGTTAAAAATGTAATAGTAATTAGAATTATCGATTTCAATGTTCTGATTTTTGAAATAGTCTGCATAATTTGCAACGTAATTTGCAAAATCGCTGCCCTGTTCATATCTGATTTCCGTTCCGTCATACGAGCCGAACGGCGGCAGTCGTGTGCCGGTTCTTCCGCCTGAGAAAATCGGTACAAGAACAAAAATAAAAGCTGCAATCAAAAGAATGATGAGCGATCCAATAGTATAAAAACCTCGTTTCATTTTGAATCCTTTTTTTATAATGATAGAATAGTAAATTATTTTAACACGCGGATTATATACTGTCAATTATTCAGGAAAGGACTGTTTTTAAGCCGTATGAAAGGACATAATGCATCGCCTTATAATAGAAAATTTTTTTAAAAAGATGATTTTTTTATGAATTTTTCAAAAAATGATATTGACCTTTTTTTTTCGTTAGTATATATTACTAAACATCACGCGGGTGTAGCGAAGCTGGTTATCGCGCTGGCCTGTCACGCCGGAGATCACGGGTTCGAGCCCCGTCACTCGCGCTAAGCCTTCCTGCAAGTGGAAGGCTTTGTTTTTAATCGGGCAATAGCGCAGTTGGTAGCGCGCGACGTTCGGGACGTTGAGGTCGCAGGTTCAAATCCTGTTTGCCCGACGATTAAAAAGAAAAAGACGTATCTTTTTGGAGATACGTCTTTTTTTATGCAGAAAATGTGTTTTTCTGTTCCGGGAAACAGCCGTTTGGAAAAATTCCTACAGCGCGTTTACCTGTTCAATAGAACAGTCCCGTACATTCAGCGATAATGTCAACAGCATGAACATCCAGGGCTGCGGCAATGGCATCGATGTTTTCTGCTAATGTTCTTTTATTTTTAGATAAGTTTAATTATTTGGATATGAATGGCGGAGAATATCGTTTTGAAGCTAAGATTGTAGATATCAATACAATGCAAACAATTTCATATCTTTTAATTTATACAGGAAAAAAATTAAAGCCACCTGTAGAAACATTAGAAAAGATAAATTTTAGAAACATTTTTCTTAGCGATTTGTTTTACTTCGCTGACAGTGTGGGGGCTGACATGTCGACTGGAACAGATTTGCCTTCGTGACATGCCACTTTCAATTAGCTCAAGAATGAGCTTCGGATTGATTTTGGCCATAAGCCTCCTTAAAATAAGATTTGAACTTTTATCAAGTTCATAAAAATCTTACTTAAGGTGTTTATTTTAGAAATATTTAATTGGTGCTCTTATTGATATTGGTGGTGCTCTGATGAATATTGATGGTTCATTTTCTGTGAAATAATCAGTATTTTCTGTAAATAATCGTGAATATTATATTCAATTAGGTTCTATAGAGTCAAAAAACACTGTTGAAAACTATTATGCAATATTTGTAGTTGAATAGTAAAATTCATTACTTAAAAGTATTATTTTGTTGGAGGTCTATATGAAAACTTTAAAAAAATCTGTTTTGATTCTTGCTGCAGCTCTTTGTTCCGGTGCTTTCTGCCAGTCGCTTAAGGGTAAAGATCAGGTAATGAATACCGGCACGCGAAGTTATTGACTACAAGGGAAAAGGCTCTTGGTTCTGAAATTCCTGCATGGGTAAAGGCTGTTAGTGACGGAGCTGTACGAAAGGTTTATAAATCGCTTGAACTTGATATGAATGAGGATAAAATTTTTGTTCTTTATAATACAGGAAACGATCTTGATTTTCTAAAGACATGGACAGATCAGGTTGATGCCCGCGCATAAGTTGCTTCTGCAATCGAACAGACTGTTGCGCAGACTGTTGAATCTGAATTAAAGGCTGTTCAGGCAGATACACAGAAAAAGGAGAGGACTGCAAAGATTTATTCTGCAAGCATGACAAACCTTACGCTTAACGGTCTTATGAAAGAGGCTGATTACTGGATAAAAACGCGTACTCCTAAAACTGACGTAAAGACTCCGGAAAAACTTTCTGACTATGATATTGAATACACCTATTATGTTGTGTTCAGCATCAGCAAAACGAATTTTGAACGTCAGGTAAGTGCGGCAATGGATGATGTTCCGGATAATGATGACCAGACAAAATTCCTTAAGGAAGTTCTTACTACAAAACTTAAGGATTCTATCATTACAAATAAAAATCCTGTTGTAGTTGACTTTCTTACGGCTGTAGAATACACACAGCCTTTTTATGATAAAAAAAAGAAACTTACTATATTACTGCATATATTAACAGGGAAATTGGAATACAGAATATTGAGGCAGAAGCGGTACGTCTTAAGACAAAATACGAATCTTTTCTGGATCTTGCGTCATCGGCAGAACAGCCTGTAACTAAATTCCAGTATCTTTTAAAAGTAAAAGCCGCAGGGGAAGAACTGCTTTCTGCACTGTATACTGAAGTTCTGTTTGATTCTTCCAGAAAAAAATCTTATAAAGAAGCCGTTTATGAAATAACCAGGAATTCTGAAATTGAAAAAGCGGCTTCCGTTAAAATTGTTCTGCCCAAAGTGAATTTGGACTTTTTTATAAAAGCTAATAAGGTGG
>JBJETJ010000079.1:0-25478 GCA_051883255.1 Treponema sp. | reverse complement strand
AATAAAAAACAAAGAAATTACAGAATCAGCGAAATACTGATGAGGATAAAAATTTTAGACCCTGTAATTTATCAGTTATATGTTAAATAAAAGGGACAAGTGAATTATCACTACATATTTTAAGGAGATATACTTTTATGTCTAAAGAACTTGAAACAACTGTTCAGGAAATGCTTAAAGAAGAAACATGGACTCGTGCGACAATAAGCAATTACACAAAAAACAATCTGTCCGAATTGACGACACTTATCGAAAAGGCACGCGAAGAAAATTGTACAGCAGAAATCAAGGCTTTATGTGATGAGCATCTTACTCATTCAAAAGACAGCATCATTGCCCTGTATATCTCCGGTATTCTTTCCGTACGTGACGGCGCACTTGACAATTCAAGTCTTGTAAATCTCGTCGACATCTTTGAAAAAGCACACAAAGAACCTATCGTAATTTATCTTTGCGAAACTGTCCTCGACGAAGACGAAAACAACAAATTTGCATTGCGGACTCTTGCAAAATTCTACCGCGAAGAAAACAACGACAAAGTATGGGATTTATACAAAAAAATCGTCAAGCTCGATTTTGAAGAAGCTGAACTTACAAAAGCCCTCGCAGAACATTACGAACAGATCGGATCGGAAGAAGCAACTGACTATTACAAAAAAGCGCTTCTCCGCTATATTTCACAGAAAAACATCGGTCCTGTAAAAGAATTATGGTCAAAATTAGTTGCCACAATTCCGCAGGAAATTGACTTTTTCCTTCTCGTTCAGCGTAAAGTTGCAAAATCAATCAGCGAAACAAAATCTGCACTTCTCATGCAGGAACTTTACAACTGGTACAAAGACAATTCCCAGTGGGACACTGCAATCGATATTTTAAAACTCATTCTTTCAATCGATTCAAAAGACCCATGGGCACGCCGCGAAATAATCGACTGCTACCGCGGAAAATATAACGGACATACTCACCTTGAAGAATATATCCGCTCTTCTGACCTTACGCAGAATTTCCGCAACATTTTTGAAGCAATCAACGACTTTGAAAAACACATTGCATTTGATGCAAAGCACTTCGTTTTCCACAGAAGCTGGGGTGTCGGAATTATCCGCAAAGTTGAAAACGACAACCTTTCAATTAACTTCGGAAAGAAAAACGGAGTTCACGAACTTTCATTAAAGATGGCAGTCAGCGCGCTCACTCCGCTTTCAAACGACCACATCTGGGTTTTAAAAGCTACAAAGTCAAAAGAAGAACTTGTAAAATTCGTAAAGGAAAACGTCGCAGAAACTTTGAAAATCATCATCAAGAGTTTCGGCAACAGCTGCGACTTCAAGCGCATAAAGGCAGAATTAGTGCCTGCAATCCTTTCTGCAGGAGAATGGACAAGCTGGAATGCAAAGGCAAAAAAAGTCCTTGAATCTGATTCTACATTCGGAGTTGCACAGAACGACATCAACCAGTACATCGTACGCGACCACAAAATCAGCCTTGAAGAAAAATATGCAAACGAGTTTAAAGCACAGAAACAGTTTTTCAACAAGATTGACATCATAATGAAATTCATCAATGACGAAACTGATAAAGAAAGCGAACTTTTTGCAGATATGTACAGTTACTTTATCGGATTCATCAAGAAAATCACGAAAGTTACTGATCAGGTTCTTGCTTCGTACCTCGTAGTAGACGAAATCGGCAAGATTCTCCCTGAACACGCTTATGCCTGCAAATACACTTTTGCACAAATCTATGATGACATCGACGATCCGCGCGCAATGTACAATTCACTTAAAGACACAAAGAACACAAACATACGCGAGGACTTCCTTGCAAAAATCAAGCTTTTGCCTGACTGGGCAGACGAATACATCAAGCTCTTCCCTACTGTACTTCAGGAAAAGCTGCTTACTTCGCTTATCGAAAAAGGACACACTGACAAAGTTCAGGCGCTCGTAAAACTTGCTTTTGACGACGTAAAGGATTTCCGCGAAGCAGTGCTCTTCTTCTTTGAAAAATGTCAGGACAAAGACTGGTACAAAGAAAGCGGCGTTTCATACGAAAAACAGCTCATCGCACTTCTTTCAATCATCGAGCTGACGTTCCGCGAAATAAACAACCATGTCAACACGACAGAAAACAAAAAGCTGAACAAGACTGCAACCCAGCTTCTGTTCAAAAACGAAGCCCTTGCAAATTATATGTTTGCCAACAGCGAAGAAACCGTTACAAAGATGTACACTCTGGTTGATGACATTCCAGACCTTGAACCGAACCTCAAGGCAGGACTTCGTTCAAAAATCCTTGACAAATATCCTGACTATAAATTCCATACGACAGAAGAAAAAGCTGCCGCTCCAAGAGGAATGCTCGTTACTGCAAAGAAACTCGAAGAGAAAAAAGCAATGGTTGAGCAGATTCAGAAAGTTGAACTTCCTGCCATTGCAAAAGAAATTGCAGAAGCACGCGCTCAGGGTGACTTGAAGGAAAACGCAGAATACAAAGCTGCAAAAGAACACCAGCACTACCTTAACAATCAGCTCCAGAAACTTCAGGAAGAACTTAACCGCGCCGTTGTATTTGATCCGACGACTGCAACTTCTTCAATCATTTCTTTTGCTACGACTGTTACGCTTCTCAACAAAGATACTAATGCAGAAGAAAAATATACGATTTTCGGACCATGGGAATCTGACCCTGACAACAACGTAATTTCTTACATGTCGCCGTTCGGAAATATGCTTTTAGACCACAAAGCAGGCGAAGAACTTTCTTTTGTAATTAACGAACACGATTACAACTATACGGTTTCAAAAATTGAACTTGCAAAAATCTAATTCGTAATTACAAAAAAAACGGCAAGGTTAAAAGCCTTGATAATCTTTCGGTAAAATATCGATAAGACATCGATAAAAAAACTGCCTTAAAAAATAAGGCAGTTTTTTTTGTTTAAAATATGAATAAGTTGTTATATAATGTTCCCTATGGAACTTACAAAGAGTACTCGCATAAAAATTACTGTTTTATACGGAGTCATAACCGGACTTTCAAATATGATTGCCGCATTGATTCCGATTACATTTTCTACTCCGGCGCTTCAAAGTTTTTATATGAACGGCTGGGTTGCATTTTTAGAAAAATACGAACCGATTACAAACTGGATTACTCTTGGAACTTTCATAGTTCCGTCAATACTCTGTTTTATCTACGCACGCAGAAAAAAAGGCAAGGATTTCTACAGCCGTTTCATAAACCTTCCGATTGCATACTCGCTCATCGGCATTACAGGCTGGCTTGCATATTTCCTCGCAGAAATCACAATCCTGCTTTCCATACGGACTGCGTACGGCATCAGGATTGCGCCGATTATCCTGACCTCATCAATGTACATAATTCTTGAAGCACTGCTGAGCTTTACGATTTCATATTTTGTAATGGAAACTTTGCACCGCCGTAAATTCCTTCCGATGTTTTTTCCTGACGGAAACCTTCACAAAATAAAAGGAACAATTACGCCGTCGCTCAAATTCCTGTTTACGGTATTGTACATTTCAACAGTTCTCTTTCCGATATTCTATCTTCTGTCTGCAATAATGACTGCGGTTTTTAACAATTCAATCACGATTGACACAAATTCAATCGTTGTATTTTCCGTAATCCTGCTTTTCGGAATACTGCTTTTCGTAATTTTTACCGACTACTTTAATTTGCCGCTCATAAAATTGCAGAAAAATGCTGAACTTATCGCAAAAGGAAATTACAGCGAAAGAGTGAACATCGTAACAAACGATTCTTTCGGAGTTCTCGCAGACACCTTCAACGAAATGACTGCCGTCCTCGACGAAAAAACAAGGCGCATTTTCAAAATTCAGAATTCGATAATCACAGGCATGGCGGCAATGGTAGAAAGCCGCGACAACAGTACGGGAGGGCACATCAAGCGGACAAGCGAATGTGTCAAAATCTTCATCGTCGAATTAAGAAACACTGACTACTACAGAAACCTGTCAGACTCATTCTGCCAGTCAGTAATCAAAGCCGCCCCGATGCACGACCTCGGAAAAATCGCCGTCGATGATGCAATCCTCAGAAAGCCCGGAAAATTTACTGACGAAGAATACGAAAAAATGAAGCACCATTCTGCAGAAGGCGCAAGAATAATCGAAAACGTTTTGTCAGAAGTTGACGACATCGAATTTAAAAAAATCGCAATGAACATTGCGCACTTCCATCACGAAAAATACAACGGACAGGGCTACCCTGACAACCTGCGCGAAAAACAGATTCCGCTCGAAGCAAGAATAATGGCGCTGGCTGACGTGTTTGATGCGCTCGTAAGCAAGCGATGTTACAAAGACACTTTTTCGTATGACAAGGCATTTGCAATTATCCAAGACTCACTCGGAAGCCACTTTGACCCGAACTTAGGAAAAATCTTCATCTCATGCAGGCAGAAACTTGAAGCCCTGTACGACTCGCAATACAAGCAGAACTAAAAAAACATAACGACAAAAAAAAGCACGGAAAACCATTCGCTGACCTCCGTGCTTTTTTTTATGCCTGACCTGATTGCAAGTTACAGGTAGTCTGATTATAAAACAGACAGTTTATTTTTTCTTTTTCTTATAAAGCCCTGCACTTCCTGTCCGCTCTACGCTTACATGCGGATTAGGACGGCCGCGTTCTTTTGTATGCCTTGAACTGTAAGACTTTGAATCACGCTCTTTTTTTCCGTCACGGCGGTCAAAGCCTCGTTCCCTGCGGTCAGGACTTGCAGTCTTTGAATCAATGTGAACATGAACAAAGTTTCTGTCTGACTTTGAAAGTTCAAGCACTTTCATCGCAGCCTGCTTCGGCAAATTCAACAGCGTAAAAGTCGAAGCAACGTCAATTTTATCAACCTGATGATTCGGAATTTTTAAAATCGAACTGAAATATTCAGAGATTTTTCTTGCATTGTATCCGTCTTTTTTTCCAAACTGAACGTACAGGCGAACCTGATTAGGCTTTAACTTGCCACCACGGTCGCGGTCCCTGTCATCAGTAACAGGCTTGATTTTCTCATAGCGCGATTCGTCAACGGAGTTTCCGTACATCACGGAAAGAACTTTTGCAAGGACTTCCGAAGGGTTCTGCTCTTTTGCAATCTCTTCTGCAAGTTCCGTAAAATAAGAATCAGTTTCGTTTATTTCTGCAAGCGAGTCTTTTAATGAATTGAAAAGGCGCTGGCGTTTTATTTCAAGTACTGCTTCAATCTCAGGAATTTTTCCTTCCTGCAAATCGCCTTTACTTGCCTTTGCAATTCCTGATTTTAAAAATCCGAGCTTGCGGCGTTCGTTCGGTGCGACAAAAGTAATTGCCATTCCTGTAGAACCTGCGCGTCCGGTACGTCCGATACGGTGAACATAAGTTGCAGAATCAAACGGCAGTGAATAGTTTACTACATGACTTAAGCCTGTAATGTCAATTCCGCGCGCCGCAACATCTGTCGCAACAAGGATTCTCGTTTTTTTAGAACGGAACCGGGCAAGAACTTTCTCGCGCTGTCCCTGAGGAATGTCGCCGTGCAATGCCGCAGCTTCGTAGCCTTTTTCGTCAAGCAGTTTTGAAACTGTATCTGCATCGTTTTTTGTCTGCGTAAAAACAAGTCCGTAAAAATCAGGGCTCATATCAATCAGGCGGACTAAAGCTTCAATTTTATCTCCCTCACGAACCATCCAGTATTTCTGTTCGATAAGGAGCGGTTCTTCCAAAATTCCTTCTTCTTCTACAATTTCGTACTCGCCCATAAATTTCTGGGCAATTTTCAAAATCGGAGCAGGCATTGTCGCACTGAAAAGCAGGACACGGCTTTCTGTATTTGACTTGTTGAAAATGTCTTCGATATCTTCAATAAATCCCATGTCAAGCATTTCATCGCCTTCATCAAGGATAAAATACTGAATCTTAGACAAATCGAGAATTCCGCGTTCAATTAAATCACGCACACGGCCCGGCGTTCCAGTTACGATATCAGTTCCGCGACGAATTTCCCTGATCTGTTCGCCCATGCTTGCACCGCCGTAAACGACACAAGTACGCGGAATTTTTCCCTCTGTAAAAGACTGCATTTCCTTTGCAGTCTGCACGGCAAGTTCACGCGTCGGTTCAAGAATCAATGCCTGAACATAATCTTTTTTTTCTCTTAAAGACTGAACCAGCGGCAATCCGAAAGCCGCAGTTTTTCCAGTTCCCGTACGGGCACGGGCAATGACGTTTGATTCACCGTTTAACAGTCTTGGAATTGCAAGCACTTGAATTGGAGAAGGAACTTTAAATCCTTTTTTTTCAATCGCTTTTAAAGTAATTTCATCTAAGCCCAAATCTTCAAATGTAATTACATCAGAAGTTTCCTGTTCTTCAAAATTCTGTTCTTCTTGATTTTCTAAAACATCAAAATTGTCTTGATTGTCAAGGGAGGTTTGGTTAAGTAATTCGTTCATAAATATTCTAGAATAATAAATTAAAAATACAATCATTGCAAGAGCTTAATTTTTCTGATATAATACTGAATATGGCTAAATCGAAAGTTAAGACTGAATTTAAAGTTAATCAGCAAATTGTTTACCCTAGCCAGGGTGTTGGAAAGATTACAGAAATCTTTGAAAAAGAATTCAACGGCGAACCTGCCGCTTATTACAAGATTTACCTTGAAGTGTCAGACATGATTGTCATGGTTCCTGTGAACAATGCAAAGGAACTCGGAATCAGGGCAATCGTGGAAGCCGCAGAGGCAAAAAAAGCTCTGAACATGCTTTCAGAAGATTTTGAACCTATCACGTCAGACTGGAAACTCCGCTATCAGATGAATCTTGAACTTCTCAAAAAAGGAAGCATTGCAGACATTGCCCAGATTGTCCGCTGCCTTTACAACAGAAGCAAAGTAAAAGAACTTCCTATTCAGGAAAGAAAATTATACGATTCTGCAAAAAAACTGCTCGAAGATGAAATAAGCTTTGCGCTCGGCAAAACGCCAAAAGAAATCGAATCTTTAATTCACGAAAAACTGGAACCGCTCGGTTCAACTCCAAAAATCAAGCACATCATTGCGCAGGACGACGACGATGATGATGAATTTGACATGGACGATGACGAAGACGACAAAAAGCGCCGTGCCGTTGATGATGACGACGATGATGACTCAGATGACGACACAGACTCCCTTGACGATTCAGAAGACGACGACTTTGATGACGATTACGACGAATAAATCAGCAGGAAAAACAACCGCAGTAAAGCAGTAAAATGGATAAGACAAAAATTGCATTAATTATTGTCGCAGCAGGTTCATCTGTAAGAATGGGCGGAACGACAAAGAAAGAGTACCTTCCGTTAAACAACGGCACTGTCCTTTCTGAAACCGCCCGTTCATTTTTGTCTGCCGTGCATTTTACAAGCGTTACCGTCGTAATCCCCAAAGACGGAAAAGAACAGGCATCGCGCGCCTTTTATGCAGACCCGGAAATAAACAATCTGCTAAAATGCCGGAGCACTACCGAAATTAATTTTGTCGAAGGCGGTGCGACACGCCAGAAATCCGTTTACAACGCCCTTCTCTTTCTTGAAAAATCAGGCAAAGAAAAACCAGACTATGTTTTAATACACGACGGAGCGCGCCCTTTTGTATCACGCCAGCTGATTTTAAATGCAGTTTCGCATGCACAAAAATACGGAGCGTGCGTTCCGGGCATAACTCCGACTGATACTCAAAAAGAAATCGACGAAAATAATTTTATCGCAAAACATTTAATCAGAAAAAATCTTTGTGCCGTTCAGACACCGCAGGGATTTTTATTTGAGTCAATTTTGAATGCCCACAAAAAAACAGAGTCAGATTCAATAGAATACACAGATGATTCTGAAATTTATGACAGATATTCCGGCAAAAAAACTTTTGTCTTTGCAGGCGAGCCGGAAAATAAAAAAATCACTTATAAAGAAGACATCATAAAAAACGGCGGAAATAAAATGATACGGACAGGAATCGGCTACGACAAGCATCTTCTTAAAGAAAACAGAAAACTGATTATCGGCGGAGTTGAAATTCCATCTGACAAAGGCGAATACGGACACTCTGATGCAGATGCAACATTGCACGCGATTGCTGATGCACTTTTAGGAGCAAGCCACTCAGGCGATATAGGAAGTTACTTTCCTGATACGGACGATCAGTATAAAGACGCGGACTCAAAAAAACTGCTTTCGATTATATGGAACGACGTAAAAAAACAAGGGTGGACTTTAGAAAACCTTGATGCCGTCATTATGCTTGAACGGCCGAAAATGCTTCCGTACAGAAATCAGATAATTGCATCGATTGCAAAAATACTTGAAGTGCCGGAAGACAGAATTTTTATAAAAGCAAAGACAGGAGAAAAAACAGGCGATGTCGGAACAGGCAAATGTATCGAAGTTTTTGCAACCTGCCTGCTGAGTAAACAGTAAATCACTTTTACCCTACCCGGCAGATTTCGTTGCTTTCGTTGCTTCGTTACAAGTTGCCGTCACCGCAATCATTACTTACTGACACTTACTTCTTACTGCGGAAGTTCAAGTACAAGTTCAACTTCACCAAGCGTAATGTTCAGACTGTTTGCAATTTCCTGATTAGTCCAGCCCTGCTGCTTTAACGTACGGATATTGTCCCTTATCTGCGGAGAAGTACTGCGCGTTGAACTTCGCGTTCTTAACGAAGTCTTTTTTGTATCTGATTCGGCAATAGTCTTTAATGCCGCAAACTTAGAATCAATCGACTTTGACATATCTGCAATTCTTGCCTCGGCGCGGGCAATGCCTTCCCTGTCATTCTGAATTTTTTCAATCCGGCTTTCCGTATCCTGAATCATCTCATTCAGTGAATCAAGTTTTTCTACGGCGACATCAAGATGTTTTGTATTCTTCATCAAAGTATCAACATTTGACTGAACGTCCTTAATTTCTGCCGGCAAAATCTGAACCTGTTTATTGCAGTTTGAAAGCCGCTGTTCAAGTTCCTTCAACTGCTCAAACGATTTGTCAACGTCAACGGAAATCCTGTCAATGACTTCGGTCTTTTTGTCAAGCCGTTCATACGTTATGGAAATGCTTGCCAGAGCTTCCTTAAAATCCCTTATGCGCACTTCCATTGTCTGCAAATCGTCATTTGTTGCCTGAAGTTCGCGGATTTTGTCGTCCATAGTACCAGACATTACAATCAGCTTGTTAAAACTCTTTTCAAGAGAATCAATCTGCTTTCTTGCGGCATTGAATTTTTCAAGGCGGACTTCGGCTTCGTTGTTCATACTGCACAAAGCATCAAACTGATTTTGGAAAGCCTCTGCGGCAACTTTTATTCCGTCAAGGCGCTCAAAACTCTGCGACAGAGAATCGATTTCTTCTTTAAGCTGACGGCGCATAGTGTCTGCCTTTTCAAATACAGACATCTGCGATGCAACTTCCTTTATTTCTTTCTTCAAATCAGAAAGGCGGTCTGCAAGGTCATTCTGGTCATTCTGAATTTTCAGAACCATATCTGAATGGCGCACGCGGTTGTCATTTTCGGCTTTTGCAATCTGTTCAATCAAAGACTTGATTTTCTTTTCAGAATTTTCGTTCTGAACTTTTATGCGCTCTTCCGTCGTATCAAGCATTTTGTCATACATCGTGCCGAGCTGGGCAATGATTTCATCTGACTTCTGCCTGTACTCTTCGAGAGATGCCTGTGTCCTGTCATCGAGATTGTCAATCGAAAGCTGAATGTCACTCTGACGGCTTTCCGTATCCTTGCGGTACTGTTCGACAATCGCATCAAGTTCATTCTTGACTTCAAGCGCCTTGTCATCAGCGGCAGAACGCACTGTTTCAAGTTTTTCGTTGTAGAAATTGCGCGAATCATCAAACTGACTGTCAAGCTGCTGCTTCCATTCTTTAAAGTCCTCTATTGCAGAATCAATCGAAGATTTTTCAATATCATGCTTTCCGGCAAGTTCACTGCTGAACCGGTCAAGCTGCTCAAGAAGTTCATTCTGCTTTGCTTCAAGCGCTTCCTGAATTTTCACGGCATGTTTTTCTGTTTCAAGTTTCAGCGTTTCTTCAGAAGTACTGACTGCCGTGTCAAGTTCAACTTTATACTGGTCTACAAAATCGCGTACGGCTTTCTGCATCTGGTCGATCTGCGAAGAAATGTCACTGTTTGAATTTTTAACCTCGTCTGATATTTCGTCAATTTTTGTAAACGCATCGGAACGAAGGACATCAATGCGGCTTTTCAGATTTTCACTGTAATCTTCTTCAAGCTTTTCGCGGTCAGTCTGATATCCGGTCATAAATGCAGAAATTCTGGAATCGATATTTTCTTTCCAGGAAACAAGATCTTCCTGAATCTTGTCTTCGCGGACTTTCAAATCTGAAGTAAACTCGTTTTCAAAATCAGTCAGCCGGCTTGAAACATTGGCTGCCGTAGACTGACGGAGTTCTTCCAGATGGGATTCAAGTTCTGCAATCTGATTTGCAAGGTTGTCAGACTGAACTTTTGTTGCCTGCGTAAACGTCTTGAAATCTGCAAGCACATGGTTCTGCGTTTCGTCCATAGATTTGCGCAGGACTTTTTCAAGGTTGTCAATGTCAGTTCCGCTCGTTTCAATACGCTGCAACCTGTACTGCATGTCCTTTTTGTACTGTTCAAGCTGCTTGTCAAGCTGAATGAGGTTTTCCGTCTGCTTTGCCTCGTAAACGGCGGCAGCTTTTTTAACGGCTTCTTCAAGGCGTCTGTTGACATCGATGATTTGAGAAGCTGTATCTTTTTCAAACTTAGAAATTGCAGACTGAACTTCCGTTTTGTGAACGTCGATTTCTTTGTTTGATTCTTTTGCCTGTTCGACAGCTTCCTGACAGCTTGCCTTCAATTCCGTAATTGCCGCCTTTGCTTCTTTTGCAGAATTTACTGTCTGAGCCTTCAAGTCTGCAAGATTCTGTTTTATCGTATCCTGCATTGCCTTGATTTTTTCTTCTACATTTGATTTAAAACTTTCGATGTGAGATTTTGCCGTTGCCGAATATTTTTCATAAGCGGCCTTTTCTTTTTCATCAGCAGACTGAATTGCATCGTTAAAGAGAACTTCATAGCGCTGCTGGACTTTTTCGATTTTATCCTGCAAGTCAGCAAACGTTTTTTCTATGCTTGTCTTGTAAACTTCTGCGCGTTTTTCAGATTTTTCGCTGAGCAGGGTAAATGCGCTGTCCTCAAGATTTTCAACTTTCTTTGCGGCATTTGAATAGATACCGGCAACGTCACTGTTAAGTTTGTTTACGAGTTCTTCGTACTCTTTTACTGCCTGCTTCGTTGAATTTTCAATTTCAAGAGAACGCTCGGTATATTTTTTAAGCAGGTCAATTCCGACAGACTTTAACTGCTCGGCATTGTATTTTTTAAATTCCTGAGAAACGGCAGGAATCTGGTTTTTCAGTTTTTCAAGTTCACGGCGGCTTTCGTCAAGCTTGTCATTCACCTTGCCGACATAATTCGACTCGTGCTTTATCCGCTCAAGATTTTCTTCAACGGCATCAGTCATTTCTGACAGAGAAGAAATCTTCATTCCGTAGGCATTGATTTTTGCTTCAATCGAATGGACTGCATCAGTATCTTTTTGAAGCGAAACAATCATCTCTTTAAAAGCGGCTATCTGTTTGTCAAGCCTGTTTACTGCGGCAACTGCCTGCTGCTGCTCGCCGTCAAGTTCCGCAGAATGAAGTTTGAGCTGTTTCACTTTTTCTGCAAAATAAGTTTCAAATTCCGCCTGCCGTTTGTCAGCATAGCGCTTTACTTTTTCCATTGAATTGCTGTCTTTGTCCATCATTTTAAAAATGATGCAGAACACTGCAGATAGAGTTGCAGATATAAGAATAGTTGCTAATATACTCACTTTTTCCCACCCAAAAAGTTTATAATTTATTTTAACACAATTAATTTATTTTAACACAATCTTCATAAATTGGCGATAGTTTTTAAAAGATATATCAGCCTGCTTTAGCGGAAGATTAAGGATTTTTCTCCATAACGGCAAAAGGTACGCAGTTTTCATTCCTGCCGCCTTTGCCCCCTCTATGTCATATTTTTTGCTGTTTCCGACATACAGAATATTCTGCATCGGAACGCCGAGTTCCTTTGCCATAACTCCAAAAGTATATTTTGAAGGTTTAAGCGCACCGATTTTTTCTGCGCCGAAAACTCCGTCGCAATAAGAAATCAGTCCCCACAAATCGCCTTTTTGTTCCGGCGGAAAATCAGAAAGAACTGCAATCTTGTATCCGGCTTCCTTGAGCTTTTTAAAAGTTTCAGGAACATTTTTAAAAGGCTTTACGTTTTTAAAATATCCGGGGAATACGTCATAAACGACTGAATTGAGCATTTTTTCTGCTTCCGGGGTCGTGCATTTCATTCTCTCTGACAGAAGGATAGCCTGATATCTGTACAAATCAGGAAGCGGAGCACAGCGGCGCAAAGCCTTCCGTACTCTTCCAAAGTGATAGAAAACTACGACATTCTTCCAGAAATGAAAAAAGATTTTCGCAAAAAATCTTTCCTGCGGATAAAGAGTACCGTCAATATCAAAGGCAATTACTTTTACGTCATTTAACATCTTGCTTTATTATACACCATTTTAGCATTAATATAAAGATTTATTGTCCTGAGGATAAAACATTTTTGAAGTTTTAACTCTGGTCAGGTGAACGAAACAATCATTCGTTTTCAAAAGGCATTTTTCAAAATCCCCGTACTTTATTTCTTTTCCGTCCATAAAGACAGAAATCCTGAAAATTCCCCTGCTGTCCAAATAAGGAAAAATTACGGCAGAATCATTAAACACCTTGACTTCCGAACTTTTCCTGTCTGTTTGGCGGATTGCCGCAAGATAGAAATAATCAGGTTCGTTAATCGAAAGCGTATAAAGAATCGCCTTTAAATTATCAGGCTTGTATCCCGTATTTTTTATGTAGCCTGTAGAATTCAAAATTCCTTTTTCCGTGATAACTGCGGCAAATGGTTCTGAAGTAACGTCTACGCCGCTGTCTTTGTAAAGATAAGTTTTATTTGCCCTGACAGAAAAAGCCGCCGCCGCAATATTCCGCGTCCAGTCAAGGCTGAAATTCGTACTGTATTCAAGATTAAGCGAACCTTGAAAACCAGTTTCCTTGTATTCAACAGTAGGCTCGACTAAAGGCGCGCGCTTTAAGTAACTTCCTGCAATCGGTTCGACAAGGCCGTCAACGACCCATTTTACAAAACCGTTTGAGGACAGGATAAGCTTGCCTTTATTTTTTTCGTCACATATATGAGGCTGTGCAGTCCTGATTGAAATCGATTTTCCGAATTCGTCATACATCGCATCTTCTTCATAAGCAATTTTATTCTGCATCGAACGAATCGTCTGAATCATTACGAGCGCAGGTTCATACTGCTCAGGCACACATTCTGCGTATTTCCAGGGCAGGGAATTTTTTGTCAGCGAATAAATCTGGGCAATGCTCATCGTAAGGATTTTTTCAAACGGAACTCCGATGGGAACGCTTTTTGCCGCAAACGAATTGAATATTACAAAGTCGGCAGTCGTAATTTTTTTAGAAGGCGTAAACTGAACGTAAACGTCACTGTTTCTGGAAATGTAAATCCTTACAAAAAGGCTCTGACCGTCGTCCTTGCTCCGTGCATACAGCCAGGAACCAAATGAATACGGCAAAAACGAATCTTCCGTTACTGTGTGAACGCCTTTACTGTCATACACGTCAACCTGCATTGCCGACTTTGGCGAAACATAAACGACAAACTGCTTGTCCTGTTCTTCAAGGCTTATCTGAAAACTCTCGCCTTCGATATTTTTGCGCACCTGAACATTATTCATCCTGATGCTTTCAAGATCCTGATAAAACCAGGAATCAGCAATTTCAGCGCGGATTTCGCTTGAATCAGGAATGCCAAAACTGTTGTATTCAGCGTAGACAGATGCAATAAAACAAAGAAAAACAGCTGACAAAGCAAGCGCCGTTTTTTTACAGTCTTTCACGTTTTGCCTCCAGAAAAAACTCAGATGCTCGGCGGAACCTGATTAGGTTCGACAGGCTCGGGGTCTGCAAAAACGCCTGCGCCTTCTGCAAGATGAACCTGAGGTTTGACAAGTTCAACTTTTTTGCCTTTGCGCACTTCAATCATTCCGTCTTTGTTTTCGTCAGGATGTTTTCCTGCAGGCGCGTTGGAAAGCAGGAGCTTCAGGCGGTTAAGCTGGTTTACTTCTGAACTTCCCGGGTCGTAATCGATTGCGCTGATGTTGCTTTCAGGGTAACGGCGGCGAAGTTCCTTTATCATTCCTTTTCCCGTAACGTGATTCGGAAGGCACGCAAAAGGCTGAACGCACGCAATGCTCGGCACTCCAGAGTGAATCAGCTCGACCATCTCGGCAGTCAAAAACCATCCCTCGCCCGTAATGTTTCCAAGCTGAACGATGTCATCGACAGAGTCCATCATTTTATAAATCGAGTTAGGCGCTTCAAAACGATGGGATTTATTAAGGTACTTTTTCATTTTGTTGCGGTAAAGCTCAAGGAACCAGACAAAAAGTTTTGCGTTGCGTTCAGTCTTTTTAGGGAACGCAAGTTCTTCGTGCCTGAAAATTCCCGTACTGAATGAATAGAAGAAAAAGTCTGCAAGGTCAGGCATTACACATTCAGCGCCCTCGGCTTCGATTGTTTCGACAATTTTATTGTTTGCAGTCGGATGGAATTTTACGAGGATTTCGCCGACTACGCCGACACGAGGTTTTTTAATCGGCAAAAGCGGAAGTTCATCAAAATCCTTGATGATGCTTTTTAAAAGTTTGTGATACTTTCTGACAGACAGGGATTTCAATGCAATCTGCGCCCTGCCGTTCCATTTTTCGTAAAGGGCATTTGCGCTTCCCGGCACTGCTTCGTAAGGGCGCGTCCTGTAAAGAAGGCGCATCAAAACGTCGCCTGTCATTACTGCCATAAGACAGCGGTGCAAAAGCGGAAGCGTAATTTTAAAGCCAGGATTTTTTTCAAAGCCCTGCGCACTCAGCGAAAGCACGGGAATATGACCCCAGCCTGCATCGTTCAATGCACGGCGGATAAATCCGATATAGTTTGTCGCACGGCAGCCGCCGCCTGTCTGGGTAATAATCAGCGAAGTATTGTTCAGGTCATATTTGCCTGATTCAAGTGCCGCTATCATCTGTCCTGCAACAAGAATTGACGGATAGCAGGCATCGTTGTTTACGTATTTTAAACCTGTTTCTACGGCTTTAGGGTCAAGCGCGTCGAGGATTACGAATTTGTAACCGCTGTACTCAAAGGCTTTCTGCAAAATCCTGAAGTGAATCGGCGACATCTGCGGTCCGATAATCGTATGCTTGTACTTCATTTCTTTTGTAAATACCTGACGGTTATATGCACTTGATTTTATTTCGTATTTTTTGTGATTGCGCTGGCGTTCTTTTACAGCGGCAATCAAACTCCTGATACGGATACGTACCGCACCGAGATTGCTTCCCTCGTCAATTTTTATGAGGGTATACATACGTCCTTTTGAACGCATTATTTCGTCAACCTGATCGGCAGTAACTGCATCAAGACCGCAGCCAAAACTTGTAAGCTGTACAAGTTCAAGGTTCGGCATACCCGAAACAAAACTTGCCGCGCGGTACAATCTGTTATGGTAAACCCACTGGTCAATGATTCGCAAAGGACGTTCAATAGAACCAAGGTGAGCAATGGAATCTTCCGTAAATACTGCAAGCCCGAGACCGTTTATCATCTCCGGGATTCCGTGGTTGATTTCCGGGTCAAGGTGATAAGGACGTCCTGCAAGTACGATTCCGCCTGCGCCGTTCGTAATGATTTTTTCAAGGGCTTCTTCGCCTGCCTGCTTTACATCCTCGCGGAATTTTTCCTGTTCAAGCCAGGCAGCTTCGATAGCTTCCATTACCATTTCAAACGAGATTTTCGGAAAGTGCGGATGAAGTTCCTCAAAGAGCCTGTAGCCAAGCCGCTTTTTGTCATAAATCGGAAGGAACGGATCCATATAAAGAATGTCTTTGTCCTGACGCAAAGCATCAATATTGTTGCGCAATACTTCAGGATAACTTGTAACGATAGGACAGTTGTAATGATTTCCCGCACCTGAATCTTCCTGCTTTTCGTAAGGAGCGCACGGATAGAAAATAAATTTTATGCCCCACTGCAAAAGGGATTCGATATGACCGTGAGAGATTTTTCCCGGATAGCATACTGATTCAGAAGGAATTGACTCAAGACCTTTTTCGTAGACATTCCTTGTTGAACGAGGCGAAAGCCTTACGCGGAAACCAAGTTTTGTAAAGAAGGTAAACCACAGAGGGTAATTTTCGTACATATTCAGAATGCGCGGAATTCCGACATCACCGAACGGAGCGTTTTCCGGGCTGAGCGGAACGTAATCAAATACGCGCTTATATTTCCAGGCAAACAGATTCGGAATTTCGTCTTTTTCGTCAACTTTGATGTTTGTATTTTCCTTGTTGCTTGCATCAATGACATTTTTGTCATCTGCAAATTCAAGCCCGCGCTCGCAACGGTTGCCTGTTACAAAAGTACGCGAAATTTCTTTTTCGTCCTTGTCTTTTGAAGTAAACGTATTTATTGTCAAAAGACAATTATTCTGGCATTTTCCGCAGCGGCGGAGTTCAAGGTCAACGTGAAAGTTTTCAAGCTGTTCAACTGTTGCAATATTTGAACGGACGTCGTGGAAAGTTCCCTCAGGCTCGCCCGGCTTTGGAGAAGTCAGGTCAACCCACTGGTCATACGCAATCAATGCCGAGCCATACGCACCCATAAGTCCTGCAACGTCAGGACGGAACACCTGAACGCCCGCAATTTTTTCAAAAGCGCGCAGAACTGCATCGTTAAAAAAAGTTCCTCCCTGAACGACGACCTTTGTACCGATGTCAGACGCCTTGCGGAGTTTTATTACTTTAAACAGGGCATTTTTAATTACTGAATAAGAAAGTCCTGCACTGATGTCTGCTACAGTTGCGCCTTCTTTCTGCGCCTGCTTTACTCTTGAATTCATAAAGACAGTACATCGGCTTCCGAGGTCAACAGGCTTCTGAGCCATAAGCGCAATCTGGGAAAATTCCTTAATGTCCATTCCCATTGTACGCGCAAAGTTATCAAGGAACGAACCGCAGCCGGAAGAACATGCTTCGTTAAGCTGAATCGAAACGATAGCGCCGTCTTTCATTCTAAGGCATTTCATATCCTGTCCGCCGATGTCAAGCAAAAACTCAACACCCGGAACAAAAAAGTCTGCCGCCCTGAAATGCGTAATAGTTTCAACTTCGCCAGAGTCAACTCCTAAAGCCGCCTGAAAAAGCGCCTCGCCGTAACCTGTAGAAACTGCACGGGCAATGTAAACGCTATCAGGAAGGCGGTCGTACAGTTCTTTCAGCATTTTGACTGCGATGTCAACAGGGTTTCCTGCATTGTGCGTATAATAATTCCAGAGAATCTTTCCTTCTTTATCAACAAGGACTGCCTTTGTAGTCGTCGAACCTGAATCAAGTCCGAGGAATACAGGGCCAGAAGCCTCGTCAAGATTTCCGCGCAGGGCAACTTCTTTTGCGTGGCGCTGACGGAATTCTTCAAGTTCGCTTTCTGATTTGAATAAAGGTTCAAGGCGCTGTACTTCTGAAAGTTCTGCGCCGACTAATTTTGAAAGGCTGTTTTTAAATTCTTCGATTGTCGGAAATACGTTTGCCTTGTTGTCTGAAGTACAGAAATTTTTTCGTTCTGCAGAATATGCCGCTCCTGTTGCAACAAAGAGCTGGGAATTTTCCGGCACTATGATTTCGTCGTCTTTTAATTTTAATGTTTCGATAAAGCGGTAGCGGAGCTGGTCCATAAAGTGAAGCGGGCCGCCCAAAAAGGCTACGTTACCGCGGATAGGCTTTCCGCATGCAAGCCCTGAAATTGTCTGGCTTACGACAGCCTGATAAATGGAAGCGGCAATGTCTTCCCTGCGCGCGCCTTCGTTAATCAAAGGCTGAACGTCTGTCTTTGCAAAAACACCGCAACGCGCCGCAATCGGATAAATCGTAGTTGCGCCTTTTGCAAGTTCATTAAGACCGGCCGCATCAGTTTCAAGAAGTGCCGCCATCTGGTCAATAAAAGCACCTGTACCGCCGGCACAAGTTCCGTTCATTCTCTGTTCAACGCCACCTTTAAAATAGGTGATTTTTGCGTCCTCACCGCCAAGTTCAATTACGACATCTGTCTGCGGAATAAGCCTGCGCACGGCAGTCGTTGCGGCAATTACTTCCTGTATAAACGGAACTGAAAGCCACTGCGAAACGGCAAGTCCGCCAGAGCCAGTAACTTTTACTGACAATGTCTGTTCCTTGCCGTCAGGAAGTTTCTGTTCAAGTTCATTCAGGGCATCCGTTACAACTTTTATAATCGTACTTCTTATGTCAGCACGATGGCGGACATAAGCGCTGTACAGCAGTTCATCGTTATTACCAAGGGCCGCAACTTTTACGGTAGTTGAGCCGACATCAATTCCAAACCGAATCGGAGTTATTACTCGTTTAAATGTATTATTTATTTCGTCAGACATAGTTTTCCTTAGTTTAATTGTAGTCAGTATAATTTTAATTGGAAATTTCATTTTATTCAAGCGCTCGTAAATTTCCGCGCTCGTGACTTTCCGTTCACAACTAACACAGATTTATCTCGCGCTACGAGTTTTGCGCGGGGGCAAAACTCTATGTCTGGACAGTCAGCGTAACTCGTAAATTTCAGTTCACAACTAACACGGGAGTATCTCGCGCCACGAGTTTTGCACGGAGGCAAAACTCTATGTCTGGGACAGTCGGTGTAACTCGTAAATTTCAGTTCACAACTAACACGGGATTAGCTCGCGCCTTGACGACGAACGGCGCAATTTGTTTTATTCCCTGCTGACTTTTTTTCGCAACAATTTGAATAATCAAGTGAAGGATTACCATTCCTTAGTTAAATATTCTTTAGAAAATATCTTCACTATAAACGGATTTTTCGATAGAATGTTATGCAAATATTTTACTATATAATAGAGGCAGATTTTTATGTCTAAATATCCTTTTGAAACGATTGAGCCTAAATGGCAAAAATACTGGGAAACGAACAAAACTTTTAAAGCAGTTGAGGACGAAAAATTCCCGAAAGAAAAAAGAAAATACGTTCTTGATATGTTCCCTTATCCGTCAGCAGCAGGCCTGCACGTGGGACATCCTGAAGGTTACACTGCAACAGATATTTACTGCCGTTACCTCAGGATGAACGGTTACAACGTCCTGCATCCGATGGGATTTGACTCGTTCGGACTTCCGGCAGAAAACTATGCGATAAAAACTGGAACGCACCCAAAGACAACGACAAATGCAAACATTCAGAAATTTACGCAGCAGATAAAGTCACTTGGATTCAGCTACGACTGGGACAGATGCGTTTCGACCTGCGAGCCTGATTATTACAAATGGACACAGTGGATTTTCCTTCAGCTTTATAAAAAAGGACTTGCGTACGAAGCACAGACTCCGATTAACTGGTGTCCGTCGTGCCTGACAGGGCTTGCAAACGAAGAAGTAAAAGAAGGCAAATGTGAACGTTGCGGTGCGCAGGTTACGCACAAAACTATCCGCCAGTGGATTTTAAAAATCACTGACTACGCAGACAGGCTTGACAAAGACCTTGAAGGACTTGACTGGCCGGAAAGCGTAAAGGCAATGCAGCACAACTGGATAGGAAAATCAACAGGTGCAGAAGTTACTTTTACGATTGCAGACAAAGACGGAAACCCGACTGACAAAAACCTTACGGTCTATACTACACGGTGCGATACGCTTTTCGGCGCAACTTACATGGTAGTAAGCCCTGAACACAAAATCATTCCTGACATTACGACTGCAGAACAATCAGAAGCCGTAAAAAAATATCAGGAAGAAGCCGCAAAAAAATCTGACCTTGAAAGAACAGACCTTGCAAAAGACAAGACAGGTGTTTTTTCAGGAAGTTATGCAATAAACCCGGTAAACAAAAAATTAATTCCTATCTGGATTGCAGATTACGTTTTGATTTCTTACGGAACAGGTGCCATTATGGCAGTTCCTGCTCACGATGAACGCGACTGGGAGTTTGCAAAAAAATTCGACCTGCCTGTAATCGAAGTTTTAAAATCTGACGTTGACGTTCAGAAACAGGCATGGATGCAGGACGGAATTCACGTAAACTCAGAATTCCTTGACGGCCTGAACAAAAAAGATGCAATCGAAAAAATGCTTGACTTCCTTGAAGAAAACAAAATCGGAAGAAAAGCAGTCAACTATAAACTCCGCGACTGGGTATTCAGCAGACAGCGCTACTGGGGCGAACCGATACCTTTGATTCACTGCCCTGAATGCGGTACAGTTCCTGTTCCTGACGACGAGCTTCCGCTTGAACTGCCGGAAGTAAAATCTTACCAGCCGACAGGTACGGGAGAATCTCCGCTTGCCGCAATAGAGTCCTGGGTAAACTGCAAATGTCCTAAGTGCGGCAAACCTGCAAAGCGCGAAACAAATACAATGCCTCAATGGGGCGGTTCGTGCTGGTATTACCTTCGCTATCTTGATGCGCACAATGACAGTCAGTTCTGTTCGCCTGAAGCAGAAAAATACTGGATGCCGGTAGACTTGTATATCGGAGGAGCCGAACACGCAGTCCTGCACCTGCTCTACGCAAGATTCTGGCATAAAGTTTTATACGACATCGGCGTTGTTTCTACAAAAGAACCGTTCCAGCGCCTTGTAAATCAGGGAATGATTACGTCGTTTGCTTTCCAGAGAAAAAACAAAACTTTAGTTCCGACTGATGAAGTTGAACAGAAAGACGACGGAAAATACTATGAAAAAGCGACAGGCGAAGAACTCGAACAGATTGTCGCAAAAATGTCAAAATCGCTCAAAAACGTCGTAAACCCTGACGACGAAATAAAATCATACGGCGCAGACAGTGTCCGCATGTACGAAATGTTCATGGGTCCACTTACGATGAGCAAGCCTTGGTCAACGCAGGGAATAATCGGCATACACAGATTCCTTGAAAAAGTCTGGAGCCTTTCTGAAAAACCGATGACAGACTTAGACCTTAATTCTAAAATCGAAGACAAGACACTGCTTTCTGCAAGAAAGACTTTTGCACAGACAATCAAAAAAGTAACTGACGACACTGCATCTTTAAATTTCAACACTGCAATAAGCCAGATGATGATTTTCGTAAACGAAATTTCAAAACTGCCTGAAATTCCAAAGGCAATGTGGCAGGACTTTGTAAAAATCCTTTCGCCGTACGCTCCTCACTTGTGCGAAGAACTGTGGCAGAAACTCGGCAACAGCAACACCATCGCTTACGAACAGTGGCCGTTTGCAAACGAAGACTTTATCAAAGACGACACAAAGACAATCGTCGTAATGGTAAACGGCAAAAAGCGCGACACTTTTGAAGCCGCTCCGGGAACTGATGGTGACGTCCTCAAACAGACTGCACTTTCTCGCGACGGCGTAAAGAAATTTACGGACGGACTTGAAATCGTAAAATGTATCATCGTTCCTGACAAACTCGTAAACCTCGTCGTAAAATAGAACGCTAAAATGCGCAAAAAAAAACTGCCGCCCTGAAAGATTAGTTTCAGGCGGCAGTTTTTTTTATCTTTTCATAAACGCAAATACAAACGTCAGAACGTAAAAACTACTGAACTTCCGTAACAGACTGAATTACGTTAAATGCCTCCAAAAAGCCCGTTTCCTTTACAGTGTTCATTGCAGAAAATGACATATTCATAAGGTAAAGTTTAAAACCATATTCCTGCCCTTCGTTAAATGCGGCAAAAAGCATTCCCATGGCAGTTGAATCAATCGTAAAAACCTGCGACAAATCAAGAACTACATTTGTCCGCTGAATTTCATCAAATATTTTATCCTGCAAATCTCCGACTGTATACGAATTGCACGAACCTGTAAGTTCAAAAAGAATATAGTTTGCACCGCGTTTTTCTGTAACTGCCAGCTGTTCCATTTAGATACCTCCGTTAAAAATCAGTCTTTTCTGAAAAAATTTCCGTATCGCTGACTTCATTTATATTGGAAAAATCGTCATTAAACATATCATCTGCAAAGTTGCTCAAATCAGCAAGGTCATCTCCTGCACCGACATCAGAGTCAAAAGCAGATTCAATATCTGCTCCTGTTTCTTCGCCGGAAGGAATTTCTGAGTCAACTACAGACTCAAATTCAGATGCAGATGAAGTTTCAGAAACAGAGTCTTTTTCCCCGCCTTCATCTTGAGGCGGCTCAAAGTTTTCTGAATCTTCAATCGCAGCATTAATCAGTGCATCGGCATCAAAACTGTCTGCATGGTCTGCGATATGTTCCTGCGCAGAATCTTCGGCTTCAGAAACTGCAACGCCGTCTTTACCAAGATATTTTACGATGAGCATCGTAATGTCATCTTCAAGTTCCTTGGACATAAAGCGCTGGAGATTGTCATAAGTGAACTTTGTAATTCGGCTTGCAGGATAAGTGTAATTATCCATAATCGCCTGTTTAATGCGTTCCTTTCCAAACTGCTCGCCGCGGAGAGAATGTGAATTTATAAGACCGCTTGTCGAAATCGCAAGCATATCGCCCGAAACAAGCTTTATCTGCTTTACTTTTATCAAAGGCGTAATGTCTTTTACAAATCCCAGAACATATCCCTTACCTTGAATTTCAATGACGTTGTTATAAGTTTTTGAATATTCAAGCAGCGTAGGAATTCCGCAGTTGACATAATACATAGTGTCAGTTGCAAAATCCATCAGGCAGAACACGCCGCTAAAGAAAGTTCCGGGCGGAAGGTTAAATCGTATGAACGCATTGACTTTCTGAATAAGTTTTTTAAAGTCGTGCGTATCTGCAAGGAAAGTACGGATAATCGATTTCAAGATTACCATACTCATAGACGCAGAAATACCCTTTCCGCTCAAAGAACCGATTACCATAATATGACTTGTATCATTCAGGCGGATTAAATCGACAAATTCACCGCCGATATTGTGAGCCGGAACCATAAGGTAGCCGACGTCAACTTTAGGATTCTTTATGTAATCCATATTTTCCTGAATGGAAGTAATAATCTGGCTTGACATTCTGATTTCACGGTTTACAGTTCCGATTACAGACGCATTTGCAATATTCTTCATATAGTAACCGAATACGAAGAAATATGAATAGAACTTATCAAGAACGTGTTTGTCATATTCATCGTAACTGCTTCCAGTACGCTTTTCGCCGAGCAGAAGAAGTCCGAGAATATGATGACCTTCATGGAGAACTATCAGAGCTTCTGACTCAGTTTCTGAAAAGATTTTTTCGATGTCTTCCATTACAGGCTGGAGAATATAGTTGCTTTCAACTTCTTCGCGGAACAGAATGTAAATATCGTTGTTCATCAAAGTTTCGCGCGCCTTTGCAGATTTTGTAATCGTGTATGTCTTGCCCTCTGAGCTGAACGCCGTCGAATATTCACCCGTACCTGTATCAATGAGGGCAGTCATTGTCGTAGTCTGCATATTATCCTGAAAGGCTTTGAAAAATTCCTGCGAAATGTTTGAAAGTTCGTTTTCATAATCAATCGAAGCAAGCGCTTTTTCAAATTCCTCTTCATACTGACTTGAGCGGTAATTGACAAATTTCATCAAGATTGAACTTATCAAACGCCCGAGCATCATCACAAGGAACAGTCCTGCAAAAACAAGAATATTGTACAAACCTGCATTTGTAGAATACAAAGGCCTCAGCGCCACATAAATGGCAGCACCGATTACGGCAGGAATAAGGTATCGTATTACAAGAGTAAGTATCGAAGAAAAAATTATTCCGCTGTCAAAAATTTTATCCTGCGTAACTGTATGCAGGATTAAAACAGACATTACTCCTATGATGTACATAAACAAAGTCCTCATCATAGGAAGCATCATCGAAATATAATAAATTATCGCAAGTCCGACCCAGGCAAAGACAACAGAAGCAAAACACAAAAGCGATTTCTGGAGCAAAAGTCGGGAATTATAATTTTCTGCCGTCAAAAGCATTATTAAAAAGCCAAGTGTCGGGCAGATAAACATATAAACTGCAATAAAAAGATTAAGCCAGGTAAACGGAAGGATTTTTCCAAGTTCGCCAGAAAAGACAAAATCAGAACTGATTGTAAAAACAGAGTTGTCATCGATGTAATGCCTTGTAAAAGGAAAAAACGCACCGCCGTTTGTGTCCTGCTTTACAAGATACGGAGAAGAAGTACCTGTATAAAGTTTTGCAAAAACGATATATGCACCTGCAACAAGCAGAATGATTTTAATTATAAGAACGACATTTGATTTTTTCTTTCTTGCAAAATTTACGAACATTCCTGAAATTTCAATAAAGACTGCCATTACAAGAAACAGCGCCGTGTGAATGAGAAAATCAAGTATTTTTAAGGAATTTGAATACGTACAGATAACGGCAAAAAACATTACGATAGCAGCAGCCGCATCAAGAAGCAGGACATTGATGATTGAACTTTCAACGCCCTGATTCTTTGTATTTACATTCATTGATGTCCAGATAAAATATGCAACAAGCGCTGCATTTAATATAACGAAAATCATCAGCTTACCACCTTTGTAACCATCATAGTAATATCATCATGAAGTTTATTGCTGCCTTTATAGTCAAAAATCAAGTTGACGATGTCATCAATAAATTCCTGAGGCTGTTTTGCAGCGCTATTTTTAATAGTATCTGTATATAACTGTGTATCGCCAAGTTCAACGCCTTCTTCATTCATAACCTCAGAAACACCGTCAGATGCAAACAAAATCAAGTCATCACGGAAAAGGCGCTGTTCATCAATGCGGATATCGTCTATATCAATGATTCCGACAACGCCGCAGTTTGAAGAAAGAGGCTTAATAGTATAGCCGTCAGGGGCACGCGTAACGATAATCGGGTCTGACATCGAAGCATTTACATAGCGGATTGTCATCTTCTGCGTATCAACAATGCTTATGAACAATACAGTATATTTATCCTGTAATTTCATTCCCTTGATTGCCTTGTCAATCGAACGGACAATCGTAATGAGGTCTTCTTTGTCTTCGATAATCTTTACCGTATTCATTACAAGACCCATAATCAATGCGGCAGGAAGCCCTTTTCCAGAAACGTCGCCGAGCATTAAAAGCGTTTTATGTTCATCAATCGGAAGGGCCGTGTAATAGTCACCTGAAACGTTTACGAGCGGTCTGAAATACGCCGCAATTTTAAGGCGCTTTGTATCAGGCATTTTTGCAGGAAGGAACAGGCGCTGTGTTTCTGCAAGCTGTT
>JBJETJ010000078.1:0-4796 GCA_051883255.1 Treponema sp. | reverse complement strand
CATTGGCAGCAGGCGTTGCATTTGCTGACGTAGGTATCGGAAGCTGGGGAAGAGCTGTATGGACTCCGGCTGCTTATGATGATGAAACTGGAAAAGTAAACTCTTGGGAAGGAATTTCTTGGGGCGGAAACTTTTCTCGTGTTGGTATTACAGTTCATGGTGAATCAGAAAATGTCGGTTTTGCACTCGATATGAATGCTGATAGCTATAGCACTATCGGTATCGGGGTTCACGATATCGCTCATTTCTGGGCAAAACCATGGTCTTGGCTGGAAGTAAAAATCGGTAAGACACAGGACGATACTGGACGCGGAAACATCGCTTACGGTATGTTCAACTGGAAACGTATGGGTGCAGGTTGTACAGGTGAAGACGTAACATTCACTCGCTTCGGAAACGGTGGCGGCGGACAGGCACAGGGTGCAATCGTAAAAGTTACACCTGTAAAAGGCTTGTGGATTATCGGTGCTTTTGATGTACAGGATAACAAAGAAGCTGTTTCTACATTCGGAAATCACGCACAGTATGGTGCTGGTTACGAAATCGAAGGAATCGGTCATATCCGTGCTCAGTATATCGGTGGCGAAAATACAATAGATGCAGACGGAAGTACAGTTCCTGCAGACCAGATTAACGCTGCATTTGACTTGACAGCTGTTGAAAACCTTTACCTGACTGTTGGTGCTTATGTTCCATTGCACTTGAATCGCGGTCAGTTGAATCCATTAACATTAGAGGAAGACAAGGATAATGGTATCCCACAGGTAAAACTTGCTGTTGGTGCAAGTTATAAAGTTGCTGCAGTAACATTCAATGCTTTCTTCGTAGGCTATCTCCCTAATACAGTTACAATTTCTTACCTCGGTATTAGTGGCGATGTTACTAAAGATTTCAGCTGTCAGTTTGGTGTAGGTGCAGATGTAGATTTAGGAAACGGAATCGGACTTGTTGCTGACGTTCGTTTCTCTTCTGCTAATTCTTATACATCTGGTTCTACTCGCAAATCTTCTGGTGAAGAAGTTGTATTCTTAGTTGGAGCTTCAAAAGCATTGACAAACGGTTCTATCGGAATCGGTTTCCAGGGTGATATCAACACTGTAATTGCTGATAACTTCGAAGACAACAGCGGCACACGCTTTAACTGGTGTATCCCGGTTGTAATCTCAGCTTCATTCTAGTTTGATACTGATTTAAGCTAAAAAGGGTTGTCCGTTATGGACAGCCCTTTTTTTATATACTAATTTTTTACGGTTTAAAACGCCATTAGTCGAACAAGCTGTCGGAACGATGTCATTAGTTACTATACGATTTTTTTGAAATTTGCTATATTGAAAATATGAAAAGCAAATTAACGCTTGAAAAATTACAAAAAGAAGCCGGAATATTCTCAGAATCAGAATCTGAACATGATGAAAGTTCTATATATGGTTCTACAGATGGAAAAGCTGTCGGTACATATTTAGAACATAAATTTAAGGATTTTTTAAAACAGAAATATGATTTTGATGCCGGAAATTCTGCAAGTGGGATTGATTTTCCTGAGTTAGAAGTTGATGTAAAAACAACAAGCATAATTCAACCGCAATCTTCCTGTCCTTTTGAGTCGGCAAGACAGAAAATCTATGGCTTAGGATATAATTTACTTGTATTCGTCTACAAAAAAGAAGACAACCAAAAAACAAAAACAAGCAGACTTTCTATTCTTCATACTATTTTTGTTTCTAAAGACAGAACTGCCGATTATCAGTTGACGACAAGCCTTAATAGAATTCTTGAAAACAATGCAAATAAAGATGATATAATTGCTTTGTTCCATGATAAAAACTTGCCTGTAGATGATATTTTGGCAAATTCTCTGGCAGATGAAATTTTATCTAATAAACCAAATATCGGTTATCTTACAATTTCAAACGCCCTTCAATGGAGGCTTCAATACGGCAGGATTATTGAAGAAGCAGGAAATGTGAATGGCATTTCAAGGCTGGTGTAATGAAAAAAAGAGAATTAGGCGATTTTCAAACACCTCAAGAATTATCAGAATTGCTCATATCGCTTTTAAAAAATAAAAAAATATTTCCTGAAATTATCATAGAACCTACTTGTGGAAAAGGTTCGATTCTTTTGTCTGCTTATAATACATTCAAGGCAAAAAAAGCTCTTGGTATCGAGATACAAAAAGAGTACGCAGACAGTTTAAATAAGAATTCTGAAAGAAACATTACAATTCTGAACAAAGATTTCTTTGTTTCTCTGCCCGATATTCAAAATTTCATTTCAGATAATGAACAAATTTTATTTGTAGGAAACCCTCCCTGGGTCACTAATTCTGAATTATCAGTGCTTAAAAGCACAAATCTTCCTCAGAAGAATAATTTTGATAATGTTCGCGGAATTGAAGCTATAACAGGAAAAAGTAATTTTGATATTTCTGAATCTATCATTAAACTGTTAATCGATAATTTTTCCTGCAAAAAATCGGTATATGCTTTTTTATGCAAGATAAGCGTAGCAAAAAAAATTATGAACAGATTGTGGAAAAATAATTTTCAATACAGTGCTGCTGAAATTTATCCGATTGATTCAAAAAAATATTTTTCTGCCGCTGTGGATGCCTGCCTGTTTTATTTGGATTGTTCTGAAAAACTCCAAAACTCTGAATTAACAATTTTTGATTCTCTTGAAAATCCCGTAACAAAATATACCAGCGGCTTCTACAATAATATTTATTTTGAAGATTTGTCAAAGAAAGCTTCTCTTGAAATTTATGGAAAAAGCCAGTTCGTTTGGAGGAACGGAATTAAGCACGATTGTTCAAAAGTAATGGAACTTATTGTAAGCAATGAAAAATTACAGAACGGTTACAAAGAAATCCTTGACATAGAAGACGATTTGATTTTTCCTTTCTTAAAAAGTTCTGATTTGGCAAAAGAGAAATTTTCAGAAAACAAGCGAATCCTCATTACTCAAAGATTCATAAACGAGCCGACTGATTATATACAAACCAATTATCCAAAGACCTGGAAATATTTAATTGACCATACTGAAGATTTTGAAAAACGAAAAAGCATTATATACAAAAATAAATCCAGGTATTCTATCTTTTCTGTTGGAGATTATACTTTTAAGCCATACAAGGTGGCAATCTCCGGACTTTACAAATCTTTGAATTTTAAACTTATATCTCCCTATAAAAGCAAAACTGTTTTGCTGGATGATACTTGTAATTTTATTTCATTCAATAAATATGAAGAAGCAGAGTTTATATTGAGTTTGCTAAAATCTGATATTGCAGAACAGTATTTAAATGCAAGAATTTCCTGGGAATCAAAACGACCTGTTAAAACAGAATTATTGAATTCGATTGATTTTGAAAAACTTGCAAAAGTAAACAATAAAGAACAGATGTATTACAAGCTATTTGGAAAACCAATAATGCCAGATTTGCTGTTTGCCTAAAGTACAGCCTGACAATAGCATCAAAGCCGACAGACAGACAACCTGCCTGAGGTTCAATTCTGTCATAAAAAGTGAGTTTATGACAAAAAAAGGCGGTATTCAGCAAAACTGAAAACCGCCTTTTTTAAGTTCAACTTATGTTAAACTTTTTGCAAGATTAGAACCAAGCTGAGATTACTACAGGAATAGCCCAGTTGAACTGAGAATCGCTTGTAGTGATTTTCTGAACTTCACCTTCAAATCCAACACCAATCATACCATTTGTAAGACCTTTCTGGAGTCCAACAAGGAATGAAAGTGTGCTCTGTTCTGCAATTGTTGTTACTGTAGCATCATCTGCTTTTTCTACTTTATCCTGTGCACTGTTAAAGCGAACATCAGCAACTAAAACGATATTGTTTCCGAAATCAACGTCAGCACCAACACCTACACCAACTCTTCCGCCTTTTGTTACAGAAGCATTTCCTTCCAAATCAACTGTGTTAGGAAGACGAACATCTGCAATTGCATGAAGTGTTACTGCTGCAAGTTTGAAGTCAGCACCAGCCGCGATTTTTACCTGATTTGAAACTGTAGCAGATGTTCCTGTTACATCTACAGCGTTAAATGCAAATGGAATCTGAGCACCAACAGTTACATACAAACCTTCAACTGCAGTCAAGTCAAAAGCAACTTCTGCTTTTCCGTTCCAGATTGTATCTCCCTTTTTGTCAGTTGCATTAGCCTGACCGATATACTGAGCACGAACAGAACCTACCCCATTGATGTCATATCCAACACCATACTGTGAATAGTTACCAAATACTTTTGCAGCGTCTGTTGAAGCAGGGCGTTCCCAATCTCCAAAATGCTGTACCAGGTCAAAAGCACCGATAATCCAGAGACCTTCAACAGGAGTAATTTTTACAGTTGCACCCTGAGCCTGTCCGCCACCGCCGTTTCCAAAGCGAGTGAAAGTCAAGTCTTCACCAGTGAAACCGAATCCCATACGCCACCAGTTGAACATACCATAGCAAAGGTTACCACGACCTGTATCGTCCTGTACTTTACCGATTTTTACTTCGAGGAAAGACCAAGGTTTTGCCCAGAAGTAAGCTGTATCGTTAATTCCAAGTACGCTGTATCCGTCAGCCTTTAAGTCTACGTTAAAACCAACGTTTTCTGATTCTCCGTGAACAGAAAATCCCATTCGAGAAGTACCTGCGCCTCCCATCCAAGATGTCGTTTCATTTGAAACAAATGTTTTACCGCCATCAAGTGTTCCTACTGGAGAAAATATAGCACGTCCCCAGCTTCCGATACCTACGTCAGCAAATGCAACGCCTGCTGCCAATGCAACT
>JBJETJ010000077.1:0-26371 GCA_051883255.1 Treponema sp. | reverse complement strand
AACTTATCCCGGCTCTTCGTGTGGTAGACGGTGTAGTTGCCGAATCCGGCTGTGATATTCCGGCTGAATCGCTTGTGCTGGTAAACCCTGATTTAGTCTGGATTTGCAATGTTCCCGATGCGCAGAAAGAACTTGAAAATGACCTTTCCGTTACGCTTGATTGCGAACAGGGCGTCGTTTACGAAGGCATTGTCTGAAAGTTTTTTACGGACAGGTTTATGAATAAAAAGAACAACGGCTTTGATTCTCTTCCGGGGTCAAAGCTTGCAGAAACAGGCAAAAAAATTTCCTCAAAAAAAATCCGCCGTATTCTTGGCATTGATCCGGGACTTGCCAACACAGGTTTTGGTGTCATTGATTTTTACAACGGCAGATACAGAATGGTCAGTTACGGGGCAATTACGACGGAATCTTCATTGCCTCACAGCCAGCGCCTTTTGACAATCTATAACAGACTGTGCGCCGTAATTGACGAATTTAAGCCGACGGAAGCAGGAATGGAAACTCTGTACTTTGCAAAGAACGTAAGTTCTGCGATGGGCGTAAGCGAGGCGAGGGGAGTTGTTTCGCTTTGCCTTGCACAGCATTGCATTGAACTTGCAGAATATACTCCGAATCAGATAAAAAAGGCCGTTTCAGGAAACACGACTGCCGATAAGGAACTTGTCCAGAAATACGTTCAGCTTCTGCTCGGACTTGGCGAAATTCCAAGCCCCGACCATGCCGCCGATGCCCTTGCCTGCGCGATAACTCATGTACATTATTCAGCGTTTGATAATCCTGCAAGGCAAATCGCAAAATGAAAAAAAAATTGATTTTGCGAAACGGGAACTGTATAATATTTCTGTGAAATTTCAGGGAATCAGGAAAAAAATGACAAAACAACAGGAAAGATAGAGAAACAGGGGGAATCAAATGCCAATGATTGAAGCTAAGGTGACTATGCAGTTGCCTGTAGAAAAAAGAGATGTTTTGAGGGCTGAGTTTGGAAAGGCTGTCAGTATAATGGGAAAGCCGGAATCTTATCTGATGATTAATCTGGTTGATAATCAGGATTTGTATTTTGGAGGAAAGAAACTTGACAAGGGCGCTTACGTTGAAGTTAAAGTTCTTGGAAGCGTTGACGGCAGTGCAAGCGAGAAGATGACTGCCAGAGTTTGCGAGATTCTGGAAAAGGAACTTGGAATCCCGGGCAATGCAGTTTACGTTTCGTACTGGGGAACAGCCAGCTGGGGCTGGAACGGCGGAAACTTTTAGCATAAAGTGAAAAACACAATCCGAAATTTAAAACTCCGCCTCTCCTCACGCCCATAGAGTTTGCCCTTTGCAATTCTCGTAGCGCGACCTAAACCCGTGTTTGTAAGCCAATCGAAATTTACACTACGTCGCTCCCCACGTCCATAGAGAATTGCTCTCCCTGCAATTCTCGTAGCGCGAGTTACTTCCGTGATAGTAAGCCAGTCGAAATTCACTCGCGCCGCCTTGAATTACCCACGGAAATAAGTTATCATAAAAGTTATGTACAAATTAGACCAATTATTGCATTTTATATCTCGGCAGCCCAAAACAATTGGAAAAACTGTGCCTCAAATGTTAAAGCAGAGAGTTGCAGAATGTCCTGATACAATATTGCAGGCTGCTAAAAATGAGATTGGAACTTATGAATACCAGAGTTACAAACTTGTATACCGCCATATTTTAGACTTAGCCTGTGCATTGCGCGAATTCGGAATAAAAAGGGGCGATCTGGTTGGTTTAATTTCAGACAACCGCAGGGAATGGTTCATCACGGATCTGGCACTTTTGAGTCTTGGTGCTGCAGACGTTCCTCGTGGCTGTGATTCAATGGGAACTGAAATCCGCTTTATTTTGAATTTTACGAGCTGCAAAGTCTGCTTTTTTGAAAATGAACGCCAGCTTAACAAAGTTCTTGAAAATATCGAAGAAGTCCCTGAACTGACAGACGTAATTCTTTTTGATTCTCCGAGTGACCTTACGATGGAACGCGCCGCATTGCAGGGAATCCGCGTACATAAATTCATCGAGTTTGAAGACGAAGGAAAAAAATCTTCTCCTGCACAGAGAGCTGCAATCGAAGAAGAAATCGAAAAAACAGAAGGTTCTGACCTTGCAACGATAATTTTTACTTCCGGCACGACAGGAACTCCAAAAGGAGTAATGCTCACTCATGATAATTTTATGGCACAGTGCGAAGTAATCAAAGACGTGCTTACGACTGCAAAAGAAGGCGACATGTGGCTTTCTGTCCTTCCTGTATGGCACATCATGGAACGCGCCTACGATTATTTTGTAATCGCATTGAAAAGCGGAATTGCATATTCAAAACCTTCTATTGAAATAATGAGGGAAGACATTGACGAAATTCAGCCTGAATGGATAGTCGGCGTTCCGCGTTTATGGGATTCGTTCATTCAAAGCTGTTACAGGGAACAGCGCAGGAAAGGCGGTCTTTCTTTAGTTCTCTTTAACATTGCAATGGGAACTGAAAAGGCGTTCTGCTGGGCGCATGACAGGGTGTTCGGCTGGATATGCCGTTTTTCAATAAAGCAGAAAATCCTTGACAGGATATACGGCATTGTTCCGTTCCTTTTGACTGCAATTCCTGCAGGACTTTGCTATCTTTTTGCAATCAGAAAATTGCGCCACAAGCTCGGCGGAAAAATCAAGGCGTGCATTTGCGGCGGAGGAAGCCTTCAGCCTGAAAACGATTTGATTTTCCGTGCGATGAGAGTTCCGCTTCTTGACTGTTACGGCATGACTGAAACTGCGCCTATTATTTCCGTGCGCAGTCCTAAAAAACCGATTTCCGGCTGTGTCGGAAAAATCTTTCCGTCTGCACAGGTAAAAGTCGTTCCTCAAAAAGACGGAATCCCTCTGTCAAGCAATCCGCTTCCGCCCGGAAAAAAAGGCATTGTTTTTGCAAGAGGACGTCAGGTAATGAAAGGCTATTACAGAAGGCCTGATTTGACAAAACAGATTATCGACAACGACGGCTGGATAAATACCGGAGATTTCGGCATGCTGTCAATTAATAATGAAATTGCGATTATCGGACGTGCAAAAGATACGATTGTCCTGATGAGCGGCGAAAACATTGAACCGCAGGTTGTAGAAAATGCAATCTGCCGAAGTAAATATGTCGAATCGTGCGTAGTTGTAGGGCAGGACAAAAAATATATCGGTGCGCTCATAGTTCCGCGAAAAGCAAGCCTTCTGCAGTATGCAAACGACAACAACATTCTGTACGGCTCTTACGATTCTCTTCTGGAAACAAGTGAAATTTTAAATCTTATCCGCGAAGAAATCGACAGCTTTATCGATGAAAAAAACGGTTTCAGAACATGCGAACGCATTGGCCGTTTTGCCTTGCTTTCGGAAAGTTTTAAAATCGGACAGGAAATTAATGCAAAGCAGATTGTAATGCGCCATAAAATCGAAAAGCTTTATGCCAGGGAAATCCGTTCTCTTTTTGCATCGAAAAACAATAACGGAAACTGACGTTTTTTGCCGATAATCATAACGTGAAAAAGTTTCTGATTTTTGTTTTGTTCAGTTTTTCAGTTTTAAACTTCTCTTTTTCCGATGCAGACATTCCTTCTGCAGATGCCCTCATTCCGTCAGGCAAACTGCCAGAAGTCCTCGACGGCATCTGGGAAGGCAGTGACCGCTACATTATGTTTCAGGAAAAATCTGAACTTGACGAAATCCTTGACAGTCAGATTAAGCTTGACGAGCCGGGTTATATCTGGTGCTATCTTAAAATGTTTTACGGCTGGTATACTGACCGCGCCGCAGAAAAGACGACGCGCAAAAATTCTTCTTATCCGTATGACTCAAATGACGTTGTTTTCCGTGACATTCAGAATATAAAAATAGAATTTGTGCCGCTCCTTGACGTTGAAAACTGCGGTGCGTTTGAAATCGTAATTACGTATCCTAAAGTAAAGGAAAAATATTCGGTTCCTGTTGCGGTAATCGGCGACAGCCTTTATCTTGATTTTGCCATAAGGCCGCTTCGTTCATATTCTGAAAATGAAAATCCTGGAACTTTTGAAAATCGGAAAAACAATAATGAGTTGTACGGTTTCTGGAGTTCCGTTCCTGAAGTGTCGGGCATAAAAATCAGTAAGCCTATCATAAGTGATTCGCTTTATTCGATGTATGTTACTGATGACTGCGTTTATTACATAAGGTACTGGCAGACTGACATGGAATTTTCTGACGGACTTGCAGTTTTCTCTGACGGAAAAAACAAGTACGAAGTTCCAAAGCATATAAAGTCAAGCGGAAAAATTTTTACGTGTGTAAACGGCCGAAGTTCCATTATCCGCAACGTGGAACGCAAGGCGCTGCCCCTTGAAAATTATGCAGTAAACGGGGACAAAAACATAATCGGCTTCGGAACTCCTTATCTGTCGCGCATAGAAAAAAACTGTTCGCTTGAAAATATGATGAAAATCGTAACGCGCGACAATTCCCGTCGTGCACCTTATCCTGATCCGCCATTCCCTCCGAGCAATCTTGACTGGCATCTGGACGACATAACCCGGCTTGAAATCAATAACCAGATTATTCAGGCAGTCCGCCGCCGCCAGCGTGAATTCTACGAAAAATATCAGCTCGGCTTAAAATTTTAGTGAAGTGCTGATTAACACTTGAAGCGATTTATTCAGTGTTTCATTAGTTTTCAAAAATTCTATATATAGCAGGATATATATAGAACATTTTATTTTTTTTCGCTATAATGAGAAAAATTCGCTTGAAATTTAAACTTGAACGTTAAGAGGTTTTATTTTGTATAAGCCAGTAGATTCTAAAGCAGATTTTCCGAAACAGGAAGAAGAAGTATTAAAGTTTTGGGAAAAAAATGACACTTTTAAAAAATCGGTAAGCCAGCGTGAAGGCTGTGAAGAATTTGTTTTGTATGACGGTCCTCCGTTTGCAACTGGCCTTCCTCATTTCGGACATTTTATTCCGTCTACTATAAAAGACATCGTTCCGCGCTATCAGACGATGAAAGGAAAAAAAGTAGAACGGCGTTTCGGCTGGGACTGTCACGGACTTCCTGTAGAAAACCTTATCGAAAAAGAACTCGGGCTTAATTCCAAGCACGAAATTGAAAATTACGGAATCGAAAAATTCAACGATGCCTGCAAGGCAAGCGTTCTGCGGTATACTTCAGAATGGCGTTCTACGATTACGCGAATGGGGCGCTGGGTTGACTTTGACAATGACTACAAGACAATGCAGCCTGATTATATGGAGTCTATCTGGTGGGTCGTAAAAGCTCTGTGGGATAAAGGAATGATTTATGAGGGAAAATACATTCTCCCTTACTGTCCTCGCTGTTCGACTGTACTTTCAAATCACGAACTTGCACAAGGCTACAAAGACAGAAACGACCCTGCGGTAACTGTCCGCTTTAAAGTCACAAAATCATCTGATGCAATAAACGATTCTGAGATGGCAAACGGAAAAACTTATTTCCTTGCCTGGACGACAACTCCCTGGACTTTGCCGTCAAACGAAGGTCTTTGTATGGGCCCTGACGTTGATTATGTAAAAATTCAGGATAATGAGTCAGGCGATTTTTATATTCTTGCAAAAGCACGGCTCGGCGCTTATTACAAAAATGAATCTGACTATAAAATTATTTACGAACGCAAGGGAAGGGATTTTATCGGTGCAAAATATGAGCCGCTTTTCCCTTACTTTGAAAATTTAAAATCTGCTGAAAACTGTGCAGAAATTACAGGTCAGAAATGCGCCGATGGTGCGTTCAGAATGTTCAATGCTGATTACGTTTCTACGGAAGACGGTACTGGTATTGTTCACATTGCGCCGTCTTTTGGTGAAGAAGACTCAAAGGTTTTTAAGGGAACTGGAATTCCGTGCGTTGAACCTATGGACGCCGAATGTAAATTTACAAAAGAAGTTCCTGATTACGAGGGAAGGTTTGTAAAGGACTGCGACAAAGACATCATTGACCGCCTTAAAAAAGAAGGCAAGCTCGTAAAGCGCGACCAGATTGTTCACTCGTATCCGCATTGCTGGAGATGTTCAAGTCCCCTCATTTACCGCGGTATCGGTTCCTGGTTTGTAAAAGTAGAAGAAGAACACGACAGGCTTTTGAGGGCAAACAGTCAGATAAAATGGCAGCCTGCGCACATTAAGGAAGGCCGTTTCGGAAAATGGCTTGCAGGAAGCCGTGACTGGGCAATCAGCAGAAACCGATACTGGGGAAATCCTATTCCAATCTGGGTTTGTCCTGACTGCGGCGAAAAAAAATGCGTAGGAAGCCGTCAGGAATTAAAGGAACTTTCAGGCGTTTATCCTGAAGATTTGCACAAACAGTTTGTAGACAAAATTACGATTCCATGCAAATGCGGCGGAACGATGAAACGTATCCCGGAAGTATTGGACTGCTGGTTTGAATCAGGTTCAATGCCTTATGCCCAGAACCATTATCCTTTTGAAAACAAAGAATATTTTGAAGCGCATTATCCTGCCGACTTCATTTCTGAAGGTCTTGACCAGACACGCGGCTGGTTCTATACGCTGACTGTTCTTGCGGCAAATCTTTTTGACAAGCCTGCCT
The DNA here is from genome assembly GCA_051883255.1 of Treponema sp. Lineage (GTDB taxonomy): Bacteria > Spirochaetota > Spirochaetia > Treponematales > Treponemataceae > Treponema_D. The sequence goes on along the minus strand of JBJETJ010000077.1, from coordinate 19,752 downwards.
TTAAGAACTGTATCGTAAGCGGTCTTGTCCTTGCAAATGACGGACGCAAAATGTCAAAATCCCTTCGCAACTATACTGACCCTGTAGATGCAATCAATCAGTACAGTGCAGATGCCCTGCGATTGTTTTTGATTCATTCTTCTGTCGTAAAGGCAGATGACCTGCGTTACAGTGACGAAGGCGTAAGGGAAGTTCTCAAAAACATTATAATTCCGTTGTGGAACAGTTACTGTTTCTTTGTTACTTATGCAAACATCGACAAAGTGTCGTGCACGGGTCACCTGTTTGACAGTAAGCTTCCTGAAAATCCGCTTGACAGATGGATTTTGTCAGTAACACAGACACTCGTAAAAGACGTTACGAAAGCAATGGACGACTACGATTTGTCAGGTGCAATCGATCCGATTGTTTCGTTCATCGAGCAGTTGAACAACTGGTATATCAGGCGTTCACGCAGGCGTTTCTGGAAAAGCGAAAATGACAGCGACAAGGCAGAGGCTTATGAATCTTTGTATATTGCGTTAAAGACATTTGCAAAAGTTGCATCGCCTTTCATTCCGTTCATAACGGAAGAAATGTGGCAGAACCTCAAGACTGACGAGGACAAGGAATCTGTCCACCTTGAAGATTACCCTGTCTATAACGAAAAATTCCATGACGAGCATCTTGAATTTAAAATGGCGACTGTTCAGAAAGCAATTTCAATGGGACGAAGCCTTAGAAATCAGTTCAACATCAAAAACAGACAGCCGCTTGCAAGCGTTGCCCTTGTAACGCGCAATGACGAAGAAAAGAAAGTCCTTGCAGAAATGCTTGATTCGATTAAAGAAGAACTTAACGTAAAGGACGTTATTTTCCATGAGCGCGAAGATGAACTTGTAGAATACAAGGCAAAGGCAAATTTCAAAGTGCTCGGAAAAGAACTCGGACCTTTGATGAAAGAGGCGGCTGCAAAAATCGCTTCTCTTGAGCAGAACCTCATTCAGTCAATTCTTGACGGTGCAAAACTTACAATCGAAGTTGCAGACAAGACTGTAGATCTGGTTGCAGACAAAATCATCGTTGACAGAATTGAAAAAGAAGATGTAAAAGTCATAAACGAAGGCACTCTTACTGTCGGACTTGATACAAAGATTACAGAACAGCTCAAAGAAGAAGGCTATGTCCGTGACCTTGTCAGGGGAATTCAGAATTTAAGAAAGGAAAGCGGTTTTGAAGTAACTGACCGCATAATCCTCAAAGTCGGCGGTGCGCCGGAACTTAAATCTGCGTATGAATCTTTTGAAGATTTCATTAAAGGCGAAACTCTGGCAGTTGAAGCTGACTGGAATGACTCAATTTTACAGGAGGATTCTTCTGTAAAAGTCGAAGCTGATGATAAAGTATGGAGCATAAAAATTGAAAAAAAATAACTTTTTTCGTTATATAAGAAAAACCGCTTTGTTAAGTTCAATTTGTGCACTCTGTTTTGCATGCTTTACGGGCTGTAAGACTGTCATGCAGGATACTTCCGTTCCCGTAAAGACAGTCGACATACTCGATGACGAAGGGGCAATGTACATTCACATTCCTGCAGAAGAAAATAGGGAACTTCTTGAACTGTTCGTAATGAACTTTTACAAACAGCTGAACCAAAATGATGCCAGACTGATTGTTTCTAAAATCGACGATGTTTTTGCTTCGTTTGGTTCAAAAAAAGACAAAAAAAGAATTCAGCTTGCAGTAGAAGGAAATTTTCCGGGTACTGTAAGTTCAATTTTGAAAAAAAGCGGATTTGAAGAAAACTCTTATTCAGCCGCTTCGCTTTCAGAAGAAATTGCAGGTCTTTCGTCTTACAGGTATTTTAAGAACGGGGATTTGCAGATTGCGCTTCCGTCTGACAGCCAGATGGTGTTTTCGCAGGACGTAAGGCCGCTTCTTGATACATATAACTGCGAAAAACAGTCTTTAAACGGCGCTCTGGCTTTGAGTGACGGCGAAGACAGTGACGGCGGACTTTACAGGAATGACTGGAAAACTTCTGATTTGTACGGCTGGATTTCTTCTGATGTTCCTTCGATTCATTTTTATATCGTAAGGCCTCAGGCATTTTTGACTAACCTCATCGGCACTGACATTTCAAATAAAGTATTCAAGCTTGTCTATGCAAAAGGAAATTTTGCAAAGCTTCCGAATTCAAAATACGAGCTTACTCTTGAACTTGATTTTCAGGATGCAAAATACGTAAAGCCTGCAACTTCTCTGCTGATTTTAGCACTCGGGCTTACAGATTCTGAACTTCGCCTTACTTCTCCGACTCACGTAATTCTTAGCGGCGTTCATTTGAATGTGAACCAGCTTATAAATATGCTTGGCATTTAATCTGGAGGGAACTATGAGTAGTGACAAAATCATTTTGAAAGCCGAAGACCTTGACGGCTATCTGACAAAAGAAGATTTGAATGAACTGTCTAATCTTGAAGATTTGTACAATCAGACTATGCAGGCATTTAATCCTCTTGATAAAGACAGAATTATTGCCGAGTATGACAAACTCGGTCACATAATGCAGGACATCTGCAAAAAGCATCCTGCAATTCAGGTTTTTTCTTTCGTAACGGAAGAAGGCTCTCACGCAGAAGCAAGCCGTGTAATTGCAAAGCTTCGCGATATACGCACTCCGCACGAAGAATTTTTGTATTATGTCCAGCGCGCTTATGAAATGCTTTTCCGCGTTGCTTTTACAGACCAGCATTCAGATAAAAAAAGCCACATTATCGTAAAGACACCTGTTACAAATCCTGTCCAGATGTACGCAGTTCATAAAATTCCTGACATCGACTATAAAATCGAAAATTCCGTAATGTGCGTAATGCTTCGCGGAGCGCTCTTGCCGAGTATGATTATGTCCAAGGAAATTGAAGAATATTCTTCTCACGGATACAAAACGCCGTTTGCTTTATTTAAAATCAGCAGGAATGACCAGAAAAAAGAAAATGATATGGAATACGTCCTTGACTTGAAAAAATCGTTCTTCAATCTTGAACAGCTTGACGGCAAAGACTTGATTTTTGCTGACCCGATGAATGCAACAGGCGGTTCGCTCGTAACTGTCGTAAAGTATCTGCAAAGTCAGGGCGTTCATCCAAAGTCAATAAAATTCTTTAACGTGATTTCTGCCTTAAAGGGAAGTATCCGCGTAACGCGTGCGCTTGAAAACTGTACGTGCTATACGCTCTGGATGGATCCTGTAATGAATAAGTCTGCGTATATTCTCCCGGGTCTCGGCGATGCAGGCGACAGGCTTAACGGCTGTGATACAAAGGAATCTCCGCGAAACATCATGCAGCTTATTGCCGATTACGGAAGTAACGTTTCAGGACTTTACCGTTCCCAGCTTTTTGAAATCGAAAAGACTGTATTAGGCTAGAGTTTTTGCCTTAATTTATTTTAATGAAAAGATTTTTTGTTCTTGCCGCCGCTTTTTTATTTTTCTCTTGCGCTTCAAATCAGGTTTTTGTTCCCGGTGAAAAACAGGCAAAAATCGAAAATATTTATGCTGAATATTTTAATCTTGCGCAGGAATATGAAAAATTAAAGAATTACGGCAAGGCAATAGATTTTTATAAAATGGCAATGGGCGACAAATCATTGCACGATGCAGCTTATTATAAATTGGGAAGATGTTATGCGTTCAACAAGCAGTATGACAAAGCCGCTGAAGTTTTTGAAAAGCTCTTGAAAAAAGACAACTCAAATGTCGCACTTCAATCGTCGCTTGCGTATGTTACGGCAATGAGCGGTGATACAAAAAGGGCATGCCTGCTTTACAAAAATCTTGTTCAGGAAAATCCTGATAATTCTGACTTGCTCGTAAATTATATAAGTGTTCTCATTGCCCATAAAGATTACGAAACTGCAAAACTCAATCTTGATTTTCTTGAAAAAAAATTTCCTGACGTAACGCAGATTGCCTCGCTAAAAGAAAACCTTGAATCAGTTTCAGAGCCTGAACCTGACAAACTCCAGACTCTGAACTGCCTGTAGAAAAAACTAATTAAAAATCAAAAATCATTCTTTTTCTTTTGATGCCATGTACTGCCTGTATTTTTCAGGATTTACGCGGAATGCAATAATCGGACTTTCTGCATCTTCTGCGGCGTGCAGTAAAGCCTGTTCTGCTTCCGTAATAAGGCGTTCTCCCGATATAAAACGCAGGGAGCGCGAAGCAATGCCGAATACAGGCTTGAGCCTTTTTTCGTATTTATTGAGCGTTGCACAGATTTCTGCATAAATCGATTCGCAGCTTTCCATTGCCTTGTCTATGTCAGAGTTGCTGAAAATCACTGCAATTCCGTCTGTCTTGTATTCAAAAAGCATGTCGCGGTAATGGAATATGTCAAGAATCTGCCTGCAGATTTCCGTACCGCACGGCTCCTGCAAAGAAAGTCCTTTTATGCGGAGCAGAATGAGCGACAAATCAAGTTCACCGCTTGAAGCCCTTGCAAGTTCGCTGTCAAGCCGGGTTGTAAGATATTTTTCAACGCAAAATCCTGTCCCCGAACTGAACAGGTCGTCTGTGTTCTTTAATACAGGACTGTCGCTTTCGTCTGCGGCAGGACTTTCTTTTGTGTCCTGAGAAATTTCTTCTGCATCTTGAACTTCGCTGAGCTTCGGTTCTGCGTTTTCTGCAATTTCTTCGGGCATCGTTATTTCGTCGTCCTGCAAAAGTCCTGTATCTTCTGTATCTGTTTTTTCGGATTTTTCGTATGCTTTTTCTTCTGATTTTTCGTCCTGCTCAGGTTCATATATTTCATTTGTTTCGCCATAGTCGTCGTTCAGTTCAAAATTTTCTTCGTCCGTAAAGTCAATGCTGAAATCACTGTCAGAAAGTCCTTCGCTTTCGTCAGCGGAAATTTCGTCCTGTTCAAATTCAGCTTTTTTGCCGTTCTCTTTCTGCGGTGATTTTGAATCAGAAAGGTAAATGTAGATGAGGCAGAGTGAACTTAACAAAGTCGCGGCAAGAATTATGATGAATGCAACTCTTATTCTTGAAAAAATAATTTCAGATGAAAGCGTGTATATGCAGACTGTCAGTGTCAGGTCAAGACTGCTTCCTTCCGTAAGTCTGCTTGATTTTGTAATCGTAAAAAACTTTGAGCCTTTCTGTTCTTCTGCAGGATAATTGTAAATTTCCTGATTTCCGTTTTTAAGGTTTATCGAATAATAATATTCCGGGCTTCCGATTGCTTTGTTAAAATCTCTTATAAAATCTTTTGCGGGAACAGAATATTTTGAAATCGCTTCTTCTGTCTGATTAAAAAGTTTTTCAAACCGTTTTTCTGCCGCTTTTATTCCTGTCTTGTAATCTGAATAAAGTACACAGCCTGTTGCCGCGATTGTAACTGCAAAAACGCTGCAAATCAGGATAATAATTGCATTAAAAATATTTCTTTTCATAATCACTTAGTATACTCTAGAATTTTAGTCAATGCAAGTTTCAGGCTTTTATTAAAGTCAAGTTTTTTGTATTTATTTCGTATAAAGGCAATAAAAGGCAGAACGCTGATTTCAAGTTCAGTCAAATCTGCGATAGAATTCTGTGGCTTTTGGTCAGAGAGGATTTTTTCGCTTTCTTTTTTGAGCCTGTTTAAAAACGCTTCATAAGAGAATTTTTTTCTTTTGAAAACTTTGCAGAGTTCTGAATTGTTTTTGCCGTTTGACGTCTGATTCGTGCAGTCTGCGACGTAAACAAAATTTTCATAGGAAATGTTTTTGCAGTTTTCGTTCAGCCATTCAAGAAAAGTTTTTCTGTAAGAGTCAAGAACTTCGTTTTTTATCTGTTCAGTCTGAACTGAACTTACTGCGATTTTTGATTTTGTTACCGGTGTCCTGTACAAAAGGTTTACGAATGAATTTTCTGCCGGTAGAATCCTGTTTTCGCATGTCCTGTAAAGTGCATCAAGGTAAGTTCCTTTTGCATACGGCTTATTGAAAATATACGAAAAGTCCGCGCCGTATACCTGAATTTTTTCAAAGCCTGCTTTGCGCGCAAAATCGACTGCGGCAATCGTTACAGTTCCTGCGCCGCAGTTTACAGGCAAAAAAGCGTTTTTTTCTGCCGTACAGAGTTCTGCGTAAGAAGAGAACGGGTGACCTGATTTTATAAATAAAATTTCTGCTCCCGCGTTTTTTACGAAATTTACTGCATTGAGGTTTGCCTGCAAGTCAAAAATAAAAATCGGAAAATCTGTCTTTCCTCCGAGAAAATGCTTGTAGCTTATGTTCTGCCCGTCAATCGAAACTACCGCGTCAGGCAAAATCTTTCGCTTGCCGCATATTGAAAAAGCCGTGTCCGTTGCAATGACAAAATACCTGTCGCGCTCTGAAATTATTTTTTCGATTGTCATGTCAAGCGACGGACCTGCCGCAAGAACTGCCGCAGTTTTCGTGACGTCAAATTTAAATTCTTTTTCTTTTAATTCCGAACTTACTTTTAAATTGTTTAAAATATTTTTCTGCCAGATAAGTCCGAAGTGGCTTTGCACGGAAAAATCTTTTGAACAGATTTTTATTGCACTGTTTATTTCGTCAATTATTTTTTTTGATTCTGCGCCGTCATATTCAAACCAGCTGCGGTTGCAGATAATGTTTATTCCGCCGTAAAAAGAGGGAAGGTAAGTTTTTAAAATGTTTTCGCTGATTTTTTCTTTTGGAATTATTTTTACGTTTTTGTTTTTTAAAAGGGCTTTTACACATTCAATTTGTGAAAGAAACAAAATGTCTTCTTCTGAGTTTTCGATTACAAGAATGTAATGATTCGGATTTCTGTCAAGAAAACTTTTTACGTGCCAGCCGCCGCCAAGCCCGAGTATAATCGTAAATGCAGAACTTTCATTTATTTCAGTTCCAAAATTTTCTGCTTCTTTTTCAGGCGCATATTTTGAGTGTAGCGACTTGCCGTTAAGCAAAACCGGGACGTCAAGATTGTTTTTTGATTTTATAATTTCTTTATAAATCATAGTTTTCAAGCCTGCTTTAATATTGTTGAATTTTCAAGACCGGCAATTTTTTCCTGAAGTTTTTTTCTGTAAAAATCTTTCTGCGCTTCATCAGCTGCCCTGTCAACTGCAATGCAATCTGCCGGAAAATAATTTTTTATAAAGTCACTGTTTTTAAAAAGCGAAGAAAAAATGTCTTTGACAAGTTCCCTGTTTTTGTGTGGAAACTGCATTTCGTTATACCTGAAATACCGGCCTGAATTTTTTTTCGTGTTTTTCAATTCTGCAAAACTTTCAAAGTTATCCCAGTTAATGTCCTTGATTTTTCCAAGACTGTTTTTAAATTCGTAATTGTCAGAAAGCCTGTAAAAACGTCCTTCAAATTTATGCGAATTATTTATAAACCAGTTTCTGTAAAGTTCAAGCTGGCTGTCCTGCGTTGACTGAATGAAAACGCGCATTTCTTTTGTTTTCAATTTATTGTCGTATGCAGAATTCTGCAGTTCAAGTTCATTAGGCTGAACATGAGCAAAGCCGGCTTTCGTTTCCAAATCGAGCCCGCAGAAAAATATTTTTCTGTCTGTCAGCAAAAAAGCAAGTTCAAGTGCAGTTCCGCTTATAGTGCCGTTTCGTTTTGCAATGTTAAAATCAATTCCGAATTTCCTGCATGTCATGTCATCAAAATTATCGCAGTACATAAGCGGAACGATTGTATTTTTTAAAAATAATTTTGAAGGAATGTTTGCCTCAGAAGAAACTGCAAGCGGAATGTCGGCGTTTTCAGAAAGCAGGCAGTCAAGATGTTTTTTTGCCCAGAATCCGCCGTCTGTAGAAATGCACAAATCAGGTTTGATTCCGTTTTTTAAAAGACATTTTATTGAACTTGAACATGCGATTATAAACAGAAAATCTTGATAGGCCTTTATTTTTTTTATGCTTGACTCAAGGCTTCGTCCTGATGCGCATATCAAAACAGGAATGTCGATTTTATCGATAACTGCCGTTTTATGAATGTTTGAAAAAAAATTAATCTGATTTTTTATCCAGCGTTTTGCAAAAAACTGTCTTGTAACTAAAATCGTCCGCGCTTCGTTCAGCAAGTCTTTAAGCAAAAGCCACACCTGACTGTCAGATTGACAAAACGCTTTTGCAGACGGCGGCCAGGAAATGAACAGTGAATTTAAAAGCCTGTCCTCACCAAAATAATTGAACAGTTCGTTTTTGAGGTTGCCGGCATTTTCAAAAAAAAATTCTTTTTCAAAAGTTTTTGAATGTTCGATATTTTTTATAAAGCGGATTGCAAATAATTTTGCATCAGGGAATTTTTCTTTTAAAAAATCGTTGCAGTAGGAAAGGGCAGGCTCGATTAAAATTATGTTTTCAGGAATAAAATCAGATTTTATGTTTTCGACAAAGCGCCTGCTTTCGGCTTCGGGATTGTAGCTTGAATGAAGAAAAACTCCGTTAAAGCTGCACGTTAAACTCTGATTTTTTGCTTTAGAATATTCTAAAGACATTTTTTACTCCAAAAAATTTAATTTTAAATCCTGAAATTTATTTAAACGGAATGATTCAAAAACGAAATTATTTTTTCTGAATCGTTTGATGTTCCGCAGTTGATGAGTGCCGGCTTTATTTCTGAATCGCACAGTAAATCTTTCAGCATGAGGTTTATGTGAGATTGCAGTAATAAATCATCAAAAGTTCCGTTGTCAGAAACTGCAAGCTTTATTTTTCCGTTTTCATTTTGAGAAACAAAATTCGGTTCTGGAAAAGCCTTTGAAACTAAATCAAAAATCTGTTTAAAAATACAGCTTGTAACTGCCTGTCGTATCGTTGCTTCCGGCAGCTGGATTGATTTTATCGAATTGTTTATTGCTTTGTCGATGTCAAGAGAATAAAGCAGAAAAGGTTTTTGCTTTGCTTCGCCTGTTATTGCTTTTTCAAATTTTGAAAAGTCTGAATTTTTTTCTGCGGAATTCAAATTCAGCGAGTTTATCATTTCGTCCGTAATGCTGATTTCTTTTTCAGAATTAATCCTGAAAATCATTACAATCGAAGCATTTTTATTTTCGCCTGTCTTGATAAATGAAATGGCAGAAATACTGCTTCTGATTTCAAAAGGAAAAAACTGAACGAAATTATAAAATTCCTGATCAGTTTTTTTGTAGTCATAAACTCTTTTTTCTGTATTTAAAGTTCCGTTCCAGAAATCTTTTGACGACACGGAATTTGCAATGGTATGACTGTCAATGCCGTACGCATTTGTCAGAACCATCATTCCGTGAATCTGTGAAAAGACTCCGCAATGTTCAAAGCCATTGCGGAAAGCCCATTCCTGAAAAGAGTGTATGTCATTTTTTTTTGCGTTTTCAGCTTTTGCCAGTAAGCCTCCGGCTTTGCGTTCTTTCTGGCCGGAAGCGGCAATATGAGAAAGCAATCCCATTATGAAAGACCAAGCTCCTGAAAGAGTTTTTTATAAGTTACAAAATGTTCTGACTGAGCAAATTCAGAAATCTTGTCTTCCGGCAGGTTTTCAAGCAGCTGGTCCATGTAAGAAAGAACTGATTTTATTTCCTGCTTCAAGTCAGAAGGGATTTCTTCATTTGAAACATTTTCTTTTTCCGGTTCTGAATCAGACTGTCCTGCAAAAACAGATTCGTCCTGCAAATCATCGCCTGCAGAAATCTCGTCGTTAAAATCTGTTGTTTCGATGACAGGTTCGTCAACAGAAGTTTCTTCAAAAACAGGTTCTTCCGTTTCCGTAATTTCGATTTCTTCTGAATTGTCCGACAGTTCAGAACTTGCAGAATTTCCGTCAAGTTCATCGAGCGTATTGTCTGCGATGTCGTCTACAGTCGGAGAAGGCAAGTCCAAATCACTGATTTCTTCATCAGACTGTTCGCCCTGAATTTCTGTTTCTTCTTTTGCATCAGCGGCAATGTAATCTAATTTTTCAGAAGTCAGCGCACTGTCGATTGAATCGTCTTCGTTAAAGAAGTCATCAATAGGGTTAGAGGCAGTAAATTCGTCCTGTTCAGATTCTTGTTCTGAAACAGATGATTCTGCGCTTTCTTCGCCGGCAGAAAAATCATCGGCAGTAAAGTCACTGTCTGACGGACTGTCTGATAAATCTTCTACTTTTGGAATTTCAATTTCTTCAGGCAAGTCTTCGCTGATTTCAAAATCTGACAGTTCGTCTTCGCCGGCAGTTTCTTCGATGACAGGTTCCTGATCTATTGCAGAAGAAATGTCTTCTTCGATAATTCCGTCATTTTCCAGAGCCGGTTCAAAAGAAGTTTCGGCTTCAAGTGTATTTTCAGAATCGATTGCGCTGTCATAAACGCCTTCATTGTCATCTTCTATTGTAGATTCAAATTGAGAAGTTCCTGCGTTTTCTTCCTGCTGAACGTCAGACTGGAAGTCAGAAAGTTCGTTTTCCTGTATTGAATCTGCGGTAATGTTATTGTTTATGTCTTCCGTTTCGTCAAGGAATTCTGCACTGTTCAAGATGTTGTCAAGCTCGTCGCCTGATAATGCAATCGTATCGTCTTCATCAGAGTCTGCAAAGAAACCTGAATTTTCTTTTTCCTGTTCTGGAATCCTTACGTCTGCTTCCCTTGCTTTTAAATCTTCAAAATCAGTCTTGAGGTTTTTGATTTCATTTTTTAATGAAGCAAGTTCGCCTGCAATCTGCTGCAAAATTTCCTGTTCTTTAAGTGAAATTTCAGAAGGACGGCTTTCTGGCTGCGGCTGTTCTTCAGGTTCTGCGCTTTCCTGCGGTTCTTCCTGTTCGTCAGAAGAATCCGGCTGAGAATCGCTTGTAATGTTTCCTGCAACAACGTCGCTTATAGAAACAGTTGTGTCGTCGTCAGTATCAGCAGAAACTTTCAAGTCATAATCGACTGTTTCTTTTACATGTTCTTTAATTGCGTCTTCAGGACCGTTTAAAGGCTGTTCGTCTCCGCTTTCGTCAATTCCGAATTCAGACAAATCTATTGATTCCGTGTCAATTTCTTCGCCTGTTCCGTCAGAGTCAGAAACGGCTGCATTTTCATTTTCCTGATTTTCTGTTTGACTTTCCGTATCTTCTTCTACTTCAAACGAATCTGCCGTTTCATCAAAAGAAAGGTTTATGTCAAGCGGATCTTCTTCTATGATTTCTTCCTGTTTAGGCTTGCTGTCCGAAGTAAAATCGCCGAAATCTCCTGCGTCAATGAACTCGTCGATGTTCAAATTCTCTGTTTCTGAACTGTCAAGACCGAAGCTTGCAGAAACGTCCTGTGTTTCTGAACTTGAAGAATCATCAGAAAGGAAACTGTCTAAGTCAACTTCTCCGTCTTCCATACTGTCAAGGTCAATGTCAATAGTTTCAGAAGAATCAGCGCCTGTGTCAGAAACCGGTTTGTCTTCTGTAAATTCTTCAGCATTATCAAAAGTCTGTTCGCTCATAATATCACCTGCAGGAGATTCTATAATAGGTTCTTCAATATCTGATGTATTTTCGTTATCTTCGGTTTGTTCTATACTCTGTTCTATATTTATATCATCAAGGTCGTCAAACGATATGTCTGACGTAATGTCGTCAATGTTAAAGTCATCGTCAGTTCCGTCAGAATCAGCTGCCTGTTCAGAATCTGATGCGATTTCTGTGTTTTCAGTGATTTCTTCTGTTGCTGTTTCCTCAGTTTTTGCAGTGCCGTTTTCTTCTGTTTCAAAATCAATGTCTGCAAAAGGGTCTTCGATTGTTTCTTCTTTTACTTCGTCAACAGAAAAATCAAAATCGCTCAGAGAATCTTCTGTTTTGTCAGAATCGCCTGGATTATCAAAATCGGGAAGTTCAGCATCAAGAGAAAATGATTCATCGGTAAAATCTGCATCGGCTTTTATGTCTTTCGGCGGTTTTTTTACCCAGACGCCATAATTGTCAAGTTCATTTTTATCATTCTGACTGCTCATAATTCTTCCCCTTTTTATATGAAAATCGTAGTCTAATTCAATTATTTATCGGCAGAAACATAAAAATTCTGCACCATTTTATTTAAATTAATTTTATTATATCACATTTTATAATTTAAGAAAATAAAAAAATGAACCGATAATTCAATTATCATGAAAAGCATAAAGTATTTGTTATCAGTTCTGGCAGGTGTAGCAGTTTATGTCCTTATATGCGTAACGTGCGGCGTAAACGGAATATGGGCTTACAATCAGCTTTCTGAACAAAAAAGAATTATAAGCATCAATACTCAGAACATTCAGAATATAAACGAACAGCTGAAACTGGAAAAAACTGCCATACAGAATGACAAAGACGTCATTGCAGCTTATGCCAGAAAACTCGATTATGTTTTTGAAGGCGAAAAACTCGTAAAAATAAAAGGCCTCGGTGCAATTCAGGATATGAAATATGATACGGGAACTGTTTTAAAAAGCAGGGGAGTCGTGTCAATTCCTGAATGGGTTTGCAAAGCCTCCGGGCTTCTTGTCGGTATCCTTGTATTTGTCCTCATTCTTTTGTACGACATTTCATGCGGCAACATTTCGTTTAAGAAAAAGCATTACGAAACGATTTCAGGAATTCCTGTTTATGACGTACCTCAAGTCTGATTCTGACAGCATAAAAAAATGTGCTGAAAGCTTAAAAAACGGAAATATCATAATAATTCCGACAGATACTGTTTACGGCTTTTCAGGGATTGTCGATTCCGTTCACTTTACGCAGGAAAAAATCAGGAAAATAAAAGGAAGGGATGAAAAAAAGCCTTTTATCAGGCTGATTGCATCTCCTGACGACATAAAAAAATATACTGATGATGAAATTCCTCCAGAACTTTTAAAATTCTGGCCCGGTCCCCTTACGATAATCGTTCACGACAAAAACTCTGACTCAACGACTGCATACAGATGTCCTGATGACAGCTGGCTTTCTGCGCTTTTAAAGGAAACGGGAAAACCTGTCTATTCAACTTCTGCAAACAGGAGCGGTTCGCCATTGCTTGAAAAAATCAGTGACATTGAAAAAGAGTTTTCTTCTGAAGTTGACTTGATTGTTGACGGCGGTGACAGAATCGGCGGCGTTTCTTCTACGATTGTCAGTATAGAAAACGGAAAAGTAAAAGTTTTGAGGCAGGGCAGCGTAAAAATCTGCTAGTTAAAAACCGATTTTTTTATCAGCTTATTTTTGACCATTGAACTTTGCGGACTGTTTCGATGACGTTTCCGCTTCCGTCAAGTCCGAGCGAAGTTTTGTAGCCTGTAAGCGTTCCTGCTTCTGACAGTATGAAATTCCATTCGATAGGTTTTGAAGTCTGGGCGGCAGACAGGGCTTTCTGCCTCGGAATGTCCGGGTAAAAAGATGCGTTAAAGTTGCCGTTCTGCGTTATCTTTAAGATTTGCTTTCCTGCGTCATTCTGATGGACGGAAATCGAAATATTCATCGAAGCACTGTTGTTAAAGATGACGAATCCGCGACCGCTTCTCATAAGTATTATTTTTGTAATTCCTTCTTCGCCTGACCAGGTTCCGCTTACGCCTTCGACTGTCATTTTTATGTCTGACGTGACTTCCGGCACCGTGCGCTTTTTTACCTGTCCTGTCGACAGCGAAGTCTGCGTTGAAAAAGAAAGTATCTTTACTATTGAATTTTTTGCATCTGCAAGAAGCTTGTAGTAAGATTCAAATTTATTTTCTACGATGTCGATTTTTGAAGTCGCAAGGTTTTTTGCAAAAAAAGAGCATTTCCATATTTCTTCTTCGATTTTATCGATTTTTGAAAAAAGTATGATTGAATTTTCTTTTGACTTTAATTCTTCGTCCTGCGGAACTAAATTAAAAAGTTCTTCGTTTGTAAGTTTTGCAATTTCATCGTCAGTCAGCGCATTGAATTTTTCTGCAAGTCCTTTGTTCCTGCTGTCTATGAGCGTTACGTTTGAAATTATCCTGATTTGCGCGCAGAATAAGTCTTCGGTAATGTTTTTCTGATTGTCCTGCGATACCGGAGCTATTACGCCGTAAAAAAATACGTTGTACTGTTCTTCTGCAAATCCGCAGAACAGGGACGTAAAAATGAGGATGATAAGAATTGCAGTTTTCTTTTTTATATGCAAATTTTACTCCGATGTATAAAACAAAAAAAATATTTGTTCCGTTACGAATTCGCTACGAATCAATTACGAACGCTTACGAATTCAAATCTTTTTTAAAGTTCCTCTGCATGTCGCGGTCAAGATCCTTTTCTTTTATTGAAGCGCGCTTGTCATACATTTTTTTACCCTTACATAATCCGAGGTTTACTTTTACCCGTCCTTCCTTTAAATAAAAATCAAGGGGAACAAGGGTAAAGCCTTTTTCTTCAACTTTGCGCTGAAGCCTTTTTATTTCGTCCTGATGCAAAAGCAGTTTTTTTGCCCTGTCAGGGTTGTGATTGAACACGGAAGAATAAGAGTATTCGCTTATGTGAAAGCCTTTTAACCAGACTTCGTTATTTATAATTTCGGCAAAAGAATCTAAAAATGAAATGTTACCTGCTTTTACGGATTTGACTTCAGTTCCTTCAAGAACGATTCCGCATTCTATCGAATCTTCTATTGAGTAATTAAATCTCGCTTTTTTGTTTTCTGCAATTTTCTTGATGTTTGCCATAAAAGTCATTATAAACCAAATTTTGTTAAGTAAACAAGTCTTGAGCCTGAACTAATTGAAAAATTAAAAATGCCGTAAATGATTTATTGAGCGTCAATGCTTGAGAAGAATGGCGAATTGCTGTAGAATGAATTTTATGAAAAAAAACATTAACAGGGATTTATACAGCCTTTCTTACAAATTAAAAAAAGAACTTCACAGAAAAATTGCACGCAGGATTTTTAATATTTTTCTTTTGTGCCTTTGCATAATCTTGTTTTTGAATTTCCTCATTTTTCCTGTGCGCGAAAATTCCAATTCAATGAGCCCTGACATTCCGAAAAAATCGTTTGTATTTGTCACGCCTGTGTGCGAAAATATTTTGAGGGGAGATGTCGTTCTTGTTGACAAGTCATGCGATATTGATACTGTTTTTGAAAAAGTTTTGAATTCGATAATCAGGTTTTTTACTTTTCAAAAAGCAGGACTTTATTATAATTCCGAGAATCTGAGTACGAAAATGGGGCTGCGCAGGGTAGTAGGACTTCCCGGCGATACGATTTACATGAAAGATTTTATCGTCTATGTAAAGCCTGCAGGAGAAAAGCATTTTTTTACGGAATTTGAAGTTGCCCACAGGCCTTATAATATTGAAGTTTATAATCTGCCTGCAAACTGGGACGATTCTGTCGGACTGAAAGCAGGTTTTACTCCTGTTACGCTCGGCGTAAACCAGTATTTTGTGCTTGCAGACAACCGATTTACGGGCATGGATTCAAGGCTCTGGGGAATCGTAGAAAAATCAGATTTTCTTGCAAAAAGCCTTGTCCTGTATTTTCCGTTCAATAAATTTAAAATATTTTAATGTCAGAAAAAATTTCAGCATACATTCACATTCCGTTCTGCAAGTCAAAGTGCTGTTACTGCGATTTTTTCAGCAGGGCAGATCTGGCAGACCTTGCAGACAGTTACGTAAATGCACTGTGCAGTGAAATTGCGTTTTATGCAGGACAGTCAGATTACGTGCTTTCAACTTTCTACATCGGCGGCGGCACTCCAAGCCTTCTTTCTCTTTCAAACCTTGATAAAATACTTTCCTGCATTACGAAAAATTTTAAAATTGATTCAGATGATTTTGAAGGAACTATTGAACTTAACCCAGACGACGTGTCAGAGTCTTTGACTGCCTTCATTGAAAATTCAATCCTTACAAGAATTTCGCTCGGAATCCAGTCTTTAAAATCTGAAACGCTTTTAAAAATGAACAGGCGTTCTTCAAGAAACGTGTGCCTGAATGCGCTTGATTTAATTAAAAAGAATTTTACAAAGCGGTTTTCCGCAGATTTGATTGCAGGATTTCCCGGCGAAACTCAAAAAGAGCTTTCTGACAACATTTATGAACTTTTAGGATACGGACCTGAACATATTTCGCTTTATTCACTTTGCGTAGAAGAAAAAACGCCGTTGTTTGATATGATTGCTTCAAAAACAATCAGTTACAGTCAGGATTATGCCGACGAGTGCTGGCTTTGCGGAAAGGAAATCCTTAAAAACAGCGGTTTCGTTCAATATGAAATATCAAATTTTGCGCGGAATGAAAAAGCGTTCAGCCGGCACAACATGACGTACTGGCATCTTGAAAATTACCTCGGATTCGGAAGCGGGGCGGCTTCTTCGTTTTATGATTACAAAGGCGGACGGAGTTTCCGCTACGCAAATACTTCTGACATCAAAAATTACATTTCTTTCTGGAATAATGCTGAAAACGTGCAAAAACTTAAAAAATGCGCCGTAAAACCGCTGGGCTTAAGCGGCATTATTCCTGCTGAATTTGAAAGGCTTGACAGTCAGACTGAAGAATTTGAATTTTTTATGATGAACCTCAGGCTTGGCGAAGGCTTTTCAAAAAAAGAATATGAGCGGCGTTTCGGAAAGCCTCTTTCAGAAAAATTAAAATCTGATTCCGGCGTTTTTGCAGAATGGCAGAAAAAAGGGCTGGCAGAAATCCGTCATTCAGACTATGATGATTATTACAGGCTTACGGAGGAAGGACTTTTGTATCTTAATTCATTTCTGGAAGAACTGTAAAAAAAAATCGTTTAACAGTTTCGGAGGAACGCTGTTAAACGACAAAAAAAATAAATTTGAACAATTAGGAACAAATCATCATTTATATTATGATAGCATTGAATTTAAAAAATGTCTAATGAATACCTGCTGTTTTATGAGAAAAAAAATATAAAATACTTGCATTTTCTGCAATTTAATGTCATTCTTATTATGAGGGGAAAATTTAATCATGATCGAATTGAATAAGCTTAACGGAGCTGTATTCTATCTAAATCCGCATTTAATAGAATCTATGGAATGTCGGCCTGATTTGACTATTACAATGATGTCTGGAAATACTATCGTTGTAAAAAACAATCCTCAAGAAGTTATAAACAGAATCGTAGCATATAGACAAAAAATCAGCTTAGAGTCTCAAGAGGTTTAGTAATGGATATAGCAACTATAATCGGTTTTATTGGTGGTGCAGCCTGTATTGTTATGTCAGTTTTAACATCTGGCGGTACGATGGGCGGAATTATCGACATTCCGTCTGTATTTATGACAATCGGCGGTTCTTATGCAGCCATTATGATTATGGCGCCTATAAGTAAGGCAGTAGGTATTTTTAAAATCATCGGACGGTGTTTTAAGATTCCTGATTTCGGTGAAAAGCAGATTGTTCAGAATATCGTAGCCCTGTCAGAAAAAGCCAGGCGCGAAGGTATCCTTATCCTTGAAGACGGACTTGAAGACCTCGAAGACCCTTTTATGAAAAGCGGTCTTCGCCTTGTAATAGACGGAACTGACGGCGCTGTCGTAAGGACGATTATGGAAAACGAAATGAGCCAGATTGAAGCCCGCCATCTTGAATGGATAAATGTCATAAACCAGTGGGCCGGTTTCGCACCGGGTTTTGGTATGATGGGTACCGTTCTTGGTCTTATCGGTATGTTGAACAACCTCGAAGACAAGTCTTCGCTCGGTCCTAACATGGCCGTTGCGTTGATTACTACGTTGTACGGTTCCATGCTTGCAAACTGGATTTTAGTTCCGCTCGGACAGAAGCTTTTAAAGCATAATACTGATGAAATGCGCGTAAAGGAAATGATAATCGAGGGTGTCCTTGCCATTCAGGCAGGAGAAAACTCACGCGTAATTGCGCAGAAACTTCTTACGTATCTTGATCCTACGACAAGAAAGGCAATCGCCGCCGATGTATTAAAGGACTAGTTAATGGCAAAACGAGAAAAGAAAGAACCTGACAAACCGTCAACGGCCTGGCAAGGTACGTACGGTGATATGATTACTCTTATGCTCTGCTTTTTCGTAATGCTGTACAATCCGTCAGAAATCGACGTTACCCAGCTTGCAACGATTACGGAAAGCCTGCAGATGAACCAGACGGAAGCTCCTACAGGCGGAATGTCCCTGTCAACGGGCCGTCTTGCAGAATTAGGCAATACGATAAGTTCACTCCCTTCTCTTGAAAAAGGAAAGTCCCTTGGTACTGCAATGAAGAAAGCAGTAAGCCTTTTTTCTCCTGAAATAAAGTCAAACAGAATAACGATTACGAGCGATGAACGCGGAGTTGTAATAAGCCTTGCCTCTGATGCTTTTTTCAGAAAGGGAAGTGCAGAACTTAACATAGACGAAACGAGGGAAACACTGCTGCGGCTGTCTGAGTTTTTTAATTATCCTGAACTTAAAGACAGGCGCTTCAGAATAGAAGGTCATACAGACAATACTCCTGTTACTCAGGTGCTCCCTGAAGATGAAGAAGACAGTACAAACGTTGAGCGAACTCAAAAATTTAACAGTAATTGGGAACTTTCTGCTCAGAGGGCTATAAACGTTTTGTATTATCTTGCCGATTTTGGAGTAGATGAAAATAAATTCAGTGTAGCAGGTTATGCTGATACACGTCCAAAGTTTGATAATGATACGCCTGAAGGACAGGCTTACAACAGGCGTGTCGATATTATCATCCTAGACGAAGGACATTTTTAATGGTAAAATGTCTGATACTATTATTTAAAATTTCGGGAGGCAAACAATGGCAGACGAAGATTCAGGAATAGACCTTGGTGAAGATTCAGAGACTACCGCAGCTCCTGCGAAAAAAGGCGGTTTGGGTGGAATTCTCCCTACTATTCTAAAATATGTTGCTCTTGCACTCGGTGCAATAGTGCTTATCGTTACTGTTGTCATCATTACTATGAACGTTATGGGCGGAAATAAAACGCGTCAGACACAAGTTCCGATCAGCGAAGAATATAAAGAATATGCAGAAGAACTGGACTGGTATCAGTCTCTCGGCGAAATCCAGACAAGAACAAGCGATGCTTCTCATGCAAGTGTTCTCGTAAATATTTTCCTTGGCTATAAAAAAGAAGATAAAGTAGCATCTGCAGAAATTACGGCACAGAAAATTCCTATCAGGGATTTTTTGCGCAATTATTTTGCAGATAAATCTGTAGAAGATCTTTCGCCGAAAAATGAAGAACGGCTGAAAATCGAAATTCGAAATGAAATAAACGACAGGATTCTGAATAAATCAAAAATCAGAAAAATATCGTTTGATAAATTACAAGTTGTCGTTCAATAGGACGGCTAAAGGCAAACAGGCGGCGGGTGCATGAACGAAATTCTGTCCCAGGATGAAATTGACCAGTTACTCTCGGCTATCAGTTCCGGACAATCAGATGTTGATGAATATAAACCGGTATCTGATACTCGAAAAATAAAAATTTACGACTTTAAACGTCCTGATAAATTCTCAAAAGAACAGATACGTACTGTTCAGATTATGCACGAAACTTTTGCACGTTTGACGACGACAAGCCTTTCTGCACAGTTGAGAAGTCTTGTCCATGTACACGTTGCAACAGTAGACCAGCTGACGTACGAAGAATTTATCCGTTCAATTCCGACGCCTACGACACTTGCCGTAATTAACATGGATCCTCTGAAAGGAAATGCAATTCTTGAAATAGACCCTGCAATTACTTTCAGCATGATAGACCGCCTTTTTGGTGGTACGGGTGCAACTTCCGGCAATAAAAACCGCGATTTGACTGATATCGAACAGTCAGTTATG
>JBJETJ010000076.1:0-26414 GCA_051883255.1 Treponema sp. | reverse complement strand
CATAGCCGTCATAGCCTCTGAAATTTTTTACCGAATAAACTGCTTTTACTGCCGGAATTATTTTTATGCCGTGTACGTCAAATTTGTATTTTATGTCTGCGGACAGTTCAAACGCAAAGTCTGAACTGTTTTTAAAAATGCAGTAATTTGTTTTAAAATCTGAATTGTAATCACTGTCATACATTGAACCGCACGTTACGGGAAGAAAATAAGAAAAGCCTGCCGCAACAAAAAAATTTTTGTAGTTGTATTCTCCGTCAATCGCAATGCTCCATAAAGGACATTCATTCCATTGCAAATCGCTGACAATCAAATCCGTATCATACTGCGAATATAAATATTCACCGAGCGAACCGAGCGTCATACTTACTGACGGAAAAAAAGAAAATCCCCAGTTCTTCTCTTTTGCATAAAGCGGAATGAACTGAAAAAATAAAAAGACAGTCAAAAAAAATTTTTTCTTTATCGTAAGCTTCCCCATATCTTATTTTACGACCGTCATTCTGGCATTGGAAAGGCAGGTGTATTCTTCGTTTTTGTTCAGTTGCTTTTTTTCGTAAATTCCGGTGACTTCAATCGTCGTAAATTCTGCGGGGAAATCGTCGGGGTAGGTGAGGTCCTCTTGCAGTTCAAAAATAAAACCGGTAGAACAGCAGGCGGTCGAGTCAAAATTCAGCACGGAGTAAAAACGCCTGCCTTCGTTCTCGGCGATGTAAAACGAACCCCTGATTTTTATTTTTTTTCCGATGTATTTTTCAGGTTCAATCATCATCTGAAAAATCTGCGCGTATGACATATTGTAATTGAATTTTGTAAAGTCAATGTCGACGTTCTGATTTTTTCCTTGCGCAAACAGGGAATACAAATTAAAAAATGTAAGAATCAGGAAAATCGTTTTTTTCATTTTGCACCGTCTTTTTTTTAGTTGAGCGCTGTCTTTAAAACAGCGAGGTTTTGTTTCATAAGTTCTATGTAGCTTGTGCCGTTTTTAATTTCTTTTGAACTTACAGATTGAATCGAATTCATTTCGAGGATTTTCTGGTTTTTCGATTTTGAATTCTTTTTGATTGTTTCTGCAATTTTTTTGTCAGATTTTTCAATCGTAAGAATCGCGCTCAAATTAAGCTCGTCAACTTTTTTTGCAAGGAATGCGATTGTTTCAAAACTTGCTTCAGTATCGGCACTGCAACCGACAAAGGCGGCAAAATATTTCAGTCCGTAATCGTCTGCAAGGTATCTGAACGGAAATCTGTCACCGAATAAAATTGTCCTGTTTTTTGCAGACGAAACTGTCTGTTCAAATTCTTTGTCAAGCATATCGAGTTTTGCAATGTAAGAGTCTGCGTTGCTTTTGTAGAACTTTGAATTGGCGCCGTCGAGTTCTGCAATCTGAACGGAAAGTTTTTCTACGATGATTTTTGCGTTTTTCAAAGAAAGCCAGACGTGTTCGTCGTATTCAGCTTCTTCTTCATCTTCGTGGTCATGGTCGTGTTCGTGTTCCATTCCTTCGACGATTTCTTCTTCGCGCACTTTGTCGCCGAGAATTTCCATCATATTGAACGCTTTTAAATTTTTATTCTTTGCCTGCGAAACTGCTTTCTGCACCCACTTGTCGCTTTCACCGCCGACAAAAACAAACAGATCACATTCACTTAATTTTGCGATGTCCTGAAAGTTCGGCTGATAGTTGTGCAAGTCCATTCCCTTTTGCGTAAGGTACGAAATGTCAAACCTGTCTGCCTTGTCCCCGATGATGTTCATAACCCAGTCATATTGCGGATAAATCGTACAGATGATTGTCTTTTTTTCATTCTTTGCAAAGGCAAAAGCCGAAGCGAACAAAATCGCAGCCGCCAGCAAAATAGTTTTTTTGTCCTTCATTTTTTTCCTCCCGAAGTTGTGATTAAAAACTTAAATTCCCAATTTGCAAATCATTCTCATTTTCGTTTTTTTTCTCATCTTACAGTTTTGCCATTACACTGTCAATAAGCGCCCGTAAGAATTCCGCCGTCATAAAGTTTGCTTTTTGTAAACTAGTAGCGCGAGATAAACCAATCTTGGCTGACAATCAGAAATTTACAACTACAACTGTCTGTTCCCACATAGAGAATTGCCCTGTAATTCTCGTAGCGCGAAATAAATCAGTTTTGGTTGGCAATCAGAAATTTACCACTACAACAGTCTGTTCCCACATAGAGTTTGCTTCCTGCAAACTCGTAGCGCGAGATAAATTCGTCTTGGTTGGCAAAGTGAAATTCACTCGCGCTCAGTTGAAATAGGCAAAAAAAAGCATTATACTTTTTTCTAATATTTTCAGATGACGAGGAATGAAATGAAAGCAATCGAATTAGAAAAAGCGTACGATCCAAAATCTTTTGAAGACCGTATTTACAGCGAATGGGAAAGTAAAGGTTATTTTAAACCGGTTTCTGATGAAAAAAATCCGGTTCACTGCCAGTGCGCTTCCTGCAATGCAGAAAGCAATTCAAAAACTAATACTTATGCCGTCGTCATTCCTCCACCAAACGTAACTGGTGTCCTTCACATGGGACACGGACTGAACAATACTTTGCAGGACATCGTTGTCAGATACCACAGAATGAAAGGCGACAACACTCTCTGGCTTACGGGAACAGACCATGCCGGAATTGCAACGCAGAATGTTGTAGAGCGCCAGTTAAAGAAAGAGGGCAAATCCCGCAACGATCTTGGCAGGGAAAAATTCCTTGAGCGCACCTGGAAAGTTAAAGACGAACATCACGACATAATCGTAAAGCAGCAGCGCAAGCTCGGCAACTCGACTGACTGGGACAGGGAACGCTTTACGATGGACGAAGGTCTTTCAAAAGCCGTTCGCGACGTTTTTGTTACCCTTTATGAACGCGGTCTTATTTACAAAGGTCAGTATCTCGTAAACTGGTGTCCTCGCTGCGGAACGGCGCTTGCTGATGATGAAGTTGACCACACGGACACAGCCGGTGCAATGTATCATATCTATTATGAATACGCTGACGGTCCTGCGCCTGACGGAAGCACGAAAATCGAAATTGCAACTACAAGACCGGAAACTCTGCTCGGTGATACTGCCGTTGCCGTTAATCCGAGTGACGAACGCTATAAAAACATCGTCGGAAAAAAACTTAAGCTTCCGCTGACTGACAGGGTCATTCCTCTTATTGCAGACAGCTATGTAGACAAAGAGTTCGGAACAGGTATGGTAAAAATTACTCCTGCTCACGACCCTAACGACTGGCAGGTAGGTCAGCGCAATAATCTTGAAGTAATCAATATTTTAAATCCCGACGGAACGCTGAACGAAAACTGTCCTGAAAAATATCGCAACCTGTCTTGCCCTAAAGCACGCGAACTTATTATAGAAGATTTAAAAGAACTCGGTCTTTTCAAGTGTGAAGAAAAAATTACTCACTCTGTCGGACACTGCTACAGGTGCAATACTGTCGTAGAACCTTATCTGTCATTCCAGTGGTTCGTAAAAATGAAACCGCTTGCAGACAAGGCATTGAAAGCCTGGAAAGACGGCGACATCGTTTTCTATCCGCGCAAATGGGAAAATACGTATGCGCGCTGGCTTGAAAATATCCGCGACTGGTGCATAAGCCGTCAGTTGTGGTGGGGACACAGAATTCCTGCCTGGACTTGCTCTGAGTGCGGTGAACTTATTGTTGCGCGCGAGGACCCTTGTAAATGTACAAAATGCGGTGCGCCAAAAGAAAAGCTTGTTCAAGACCCTGATGTCCTTGACACCTGGTTCAGTTCCTGGTTGTGGCCTTTCTCTACTTTGGGCTGGCCTGAAAAAACTGATGATCTGGAAAAATTTTTTCCGACTACGGCGCTTGTAACTGCGTATGACATTATTTTCTTCTGGGTAAGCCGTATGATTATGGCATCTCTTGAGTTTACGGGCAAAGTTCCGTTCCGCGACATTTACATTCACGGACTTGTACGCGACAAGCAGGGACGCAAAATGTCAAAGACTCTCGGCAATGGAATGGATCCTCTTGAAATTATCGATATGTACGGCGCCGATGCCTTAAAGTTCACGCTCGGCTTTATGTGCGCGCAGGGACAGGACATTTTAATCGACAAAGATTCGTTTAAACTCGGTTCACGGTTCTGCAACAAAGTATGGAATGCAAACCGCTATCTTCTCGGCAACCTCGAAGGCAGAAACCTTGTTCCTGTAAAAGATTCCGATTTGACGGAACTTGACAGATGGATTTACAGCCGTCTGAATTATGCGGTAAAAACTGCGCGCGAGGCTCTTGAATGTTACAGATACAATGATGCTGCCAGCGCCCTGATGGAATTCTTCTGGAACGAATTTTGCGACTGGTATGTCGAAGCGACAAAACTTAATTTCTGGAACGGCGACGACAAAGAAAAAGACAGGCAGGCAAGCGTTCTATTAAATATTCTTGAAGAATCACTGCGCCTTCTTCATCCGTTCCTGCCTTTCGTTACTGAAGAAATCTACGGCAAAATTCCGCTTGCAGAAATTACGGAAAGCCGCAAAGCCGCAGGAACTAACGGTATTGTTTCAAATTCGACTTACAACGGAATGTTGATTAATGCACCTTATCCTGAAGTTTTAGAAAGCCGTGACGATGAAAAAATTTCAGCACGCTTTGACACTCTCAAAGATTTGATTGTAAAAGTGCGTTCGCTCCGTTCAGAATGTGGCATCGACCCTGCCGAAAAAATCAACATTGCAATTCTCGTTACAAAAGGCAGTGAAGCTGAAGTCTGCAAGGAAAAAGTTGATATGATTAAGCTTCTTGCAGGCTGTGCCGGAATTGAATTCATTGAAGAAAAGCCTTCAAGTTCAATCGGAACTGTAGGAACAGGTTTTGAAGCGTTCATTCTTATCGATGAGAACATCAATAAAGAACAGCTCATTGCAAGGTTCAAAAAGACGATTGAAACTGAAAAAGGTTATGCCGCAAAATCTCAGGCAAAACTCGGAGGCTCTTTTGCACAGCATGCTCCTCAGGACGTGGTGCAGGCAGAAAAAGACAAACTTGAAGAATCTCTGCGTAAAATCGAAAAGCTTGAATCTTACATAAAAAGTTTGTAATTGCTACTTTTTCTAAAATGCAATAAAATTCTATAAGTGAGGTTTATATGAGTAAATATGAGATGCAGGTTAATAAACCAAATCAAATGGATAAAAAATCTATGCTCCAGTTGAACGGAATGTATCTTGCGCCATATATGCAGCTTGCAACCGAACTTATAGGAAAAGCCCGTCATGCCGGCGGTAATATGTTCCGTCATCAGATTGACACTCTCGGAATTTTAATTGACTATGGTTACATCGACAGCGTTCTTTTAAAGGCGTCTATCGTTCATGATACAATAGAAGACATCGAAGGCTTTGACCATAACAAAATCATCAATGTTGACGAGGACGGCGAAGAAGTTTACAGGCTTGTCCTTGAAGTTACAAAACGTTCAGGAGAAGAAAAAAAAGATTTTCTCCGGCGCATAATTGAACACGGAAGCCAGAAAGCCAAAGTTTTAAAATGCGCGGACAGAATCAGCAATATGATTTCTCTCGGCTTTGTAACTGACCCTAAATTTATCGAACGCTATTGTGACGAAACTGAATATTTTATTCTTCCGATTGCGATTGAAGTTGATTTCAATATGTATCAGGAATTAATCAATTTAATCATTACGCGCCGGAAATATCTTGAAGACAGCGGTTATATCGAAAAGAAAAAAGCCGGGCTTATTTAGGTTCTTGAAAAAAAATCTGCCATGAATGTGTTTGAAAAAAATTCAGCATTAAAGCTTCTAAAAAAACTTTCAAAAAAAACGACAGATAAAGACGTAGAAAAAATCGAAAAAAAACTTCCCTCTATGAATCGCGGAATTATTGCAGGCATCTGGGATAAAGTCCTTGCGCTTTTTGAAGCGATGAAAAATCCTGAGGTTTCGTTAAGCAGGAAGGCGATGATTATCGGCGGACTTTTGTATTTGATTTTGCCGGTTGATGTCGTGCCTGATTTTATTCCGTTCGGCGGATTTTTGGACGACGTTTTTGTAATTCTCTTTGTCTGCAAGCAGGCTCTTGAAATTGCTTCGGAAGCCGTCATCGAAAAAATAAAGGCGCCTGTCGATGAAATTATTAAAGAGAAAATCGATGAAAAACTTAATCAAATGCTTAAAACGACTGTGATTTGCGCCGTGACTTCTTCACTGCTTGTGTTTTCAGGAATTTTTCTTGTGATTTTTATGCCGTTCGGAAAAGAAATTTCGTATTACGCTGCTGCCGTTATTTTTATTCTGTTTTTCGGTTTTATGATTTTTCGCTTTATGCGGAATTTGAAAAACGCGCTTCCCTGGATAAAAAGCATTTTCAAAGAAAAAAACATTAAAAAGGGAATCCTCGCAGAAATAAAAAATCAAAATAAAACAATTGCAGTTTACGATACTGTCCTGGAAAAAGGCGCAAAAATTTTTCCTTCCCTCGAAGAAATCCCGAACCTCGAACGAATCCTCGACCATTACGTCCGTTTTTTCAGAAAAAAAGTCCTGATTTTCCTCATCGCAATCGCCCTCTATTTCCTGGCCGTAAATTTCATCTTAAAGCCATTTTTAATAACCTCTTTCTCCGACTTAAAATACTGGGAAATCTACCTCTATCCAATAGTACACATATCAGAAAGCCTAAAATCCCTGTTAAACCTCCACCCCTAGACCCCACAATTCCCGCACCACGCGCTAAATCCGTGTCTGCCTGTCATCTGAAATTTAAAACTACAACAATCTGTACGCCCATAGAGTTTGCATCTCCTGCAAACTCGTAGCGCGAACTAAATCCATATCTGTCTGACATATAGAAATTTACAACTACACCCGACTGAACGCCTCATAGAGAATTGCCCTCGTGCAATTCTCGTAGCGCGAGATAAACCCGTGTTTGTCTGACATAAGAAATTTACGAGCGCAACCGACTGAACGCCCCATAGAGAATTGCCTCCGTGCAATTCTCGTAGCGCGAGATAAATCCGTGTTTGTGCGTCATAAGAAATTTACGAGCGCTTGTTGACAATTTATTTCAATAAAACTAAAATATTACCAAATTCTAATTTTTTAGGAGTCAACTATAATGGTTAAAGTTGCTATTAACGGTTTCGGTCGTATTGGTCGTTTGGCATTCCGCCAGATGTTTGAAGCTGATGGTTACGAAGTTGTAGCTATCAACGATTTGACAAGCCCAAAAATGCTTGCTCACCTTCTTAAATATGATACAGCACAGGGTGGTTTCTGTGGTCGTATCGGTGAAGGAAAACACACTGTATCTGCTACAGAAGATTCTATCATTGTTGATGGAAAAGAAATCAAAATTTCTGCAGAAAAAGATGCTGCTAACTGCCCTTGGGCAAAATATAATGTAGACGTTGTTCTTGAATGTACAGGTTTCTACTGTGCAAAAGACAAAGCTGCAGCTCACATTACAGCTGGTGCTAAGAAAGTTGTTATTTCTGCTCCTGCAGGAAACGACCTTCCTACAATCGTTTACAATGTAAACCACACAACTCTTACAAAGAACGACAACATCATTTCTGCTGCTTCTTGTACAACAAACTGTCTTGCTCCAATGGCTAAAGCTCTTAATGATTACGCTCCTATCGCTTCTGGAATTATGTCTACAATCCACGCTTACACAGGTGACCAGATGATTCTTGACGGCCCACAGCGCAAAGGTGATCTCCGCCGTTCACGTGCAGGTGCTCAGAACATCGTTCCAAACTCAACAGGTGCTGCAAAGGCTATCGGTCTTGTAATTCCTGAATTGAACGGAAAACTCATCGGTTCTGCTCAGCGTGTTCCTACACCTACAGGATCTACAACAATCCTTACTGCTGTTGTAAAAGGCAAAGACGTAACAAAAGAAGGAATCAATGCTGCAATGAAAGCTGCTGCAACAGAAAGCTTCGGTTACAACGAAGACGAAATCGTTTCTTCTGACGTTATCGGTATGAAATTCGGTTCTTTGTTCGATGCAACACAGACTATGGTTTCAAAAATCGACGATGATACATATCAGGTACAGGTTGTTTCTTGGTATGACAACGAAAACTCTTACACATCACAGATGGTAAGAACAATCAAATACTTTGCAGAAAACTGCTAAGCCAATTTGACTGATTTAAAAGGGCTCCTTTTACGGAGTCCTTTTTTGTTTTAAAATAACTGCTCTTCTTGTTTATATAAAAAAATCTGATATAATATTCAATTATTCAGAACCAGAGGATAATATGAATTATATTTCAGTTTTTGTTTACGCAGTTTTCTTCGTTTCTTTTTTAATTGGAATTCAAACTGCCCCGCGCGGACAGTTCAGAAAGGATTCGCTTTCTTTAGATGCGATGACTTCTTTAAAAGGCGTAATGGCGATTTTTGTTTTGTTCCATCACATTTCGCAAAAGCAGGCATTTTTGGAAACGGGTACGCTTTCATTTTTTGCGGAAATCGGTTTTCTGTTTGTCGGCGTTTTTTTCTTTACTTCGGGCTACGGACTGTATAAAAGTTTTTTAACAAAGCCTGATTATTTAAAAGGATTTTTAAAGCGAAGGGTGCTTCCGATTGTATGTTCGTATTATGTGATGATTGCAGTTTATGCAGTTTATTATGTAATTACAAAACCGGGTTTTGCATTGAGCGAATGGATTTGCAAACTGACAGGACTTGCCCTGATAAATTCGCAGAGCTGGTATGTTTACGTAATTTTGATTATGTACGTATCGTTCTATTTTATTTACAAAAATGAAAAGGCGCGGAAACATTCAATTTTAATTTTCATTTTAATAACTTTAGTGCAGGGCGCGCTCTTCATCATGCTAAAACATTTCCCCTGGTATGCAGGAGAAACAGGCTGGTGGAAAAATCCCGGTGTTTTTGCTTCTGTCCCTTGGTGGAAAAAGCCGTGCGCATTATTGTTTGAAGGCGAGTGGTGGGTCAATTCTACAATTTGCTTTGTGCTCGGACTTGCCGTTGCAAAATATGAGAAACAGTTTATGCAATGGGTTGAAAAAAAATATCCGCTTAAATTACTGACTGCAATTTTGCTCTGTTCAATTTTTAATGCCGCAGGGTTTTACTGTTTATGGAAGGTTGGCTACTGGACGGAATTTTCAGGAGAACTCGGAACTGCAAAAAAATTAATCTGTTACGTTGCGCAGAATTTTCAGGTTCTTTCTGTAGTTCTTCTTGTAATAATTTTGATGAGAAAATTTTATGTCAAAAACAGGTTCTATAATTTTTTTGGAAAAATAAGTCTTGAAGTTTATCTCATGCAGGAGATGGTTTTGTTCAGCTGGGCATATCTGATTGAATCTGAAAATGTGCCTGTCATTTCTTCTGGAAATCTGAACATTGCGCTTTATGCTCTCGTTGTCGTCGTAACTGTGTTGTGCTCGGCAATTATATACAGAACGATAAACGTGAAGATTGCAAAAAAAATAAAGAGATGCTGATGAATTTGCCTTCAGATTATTTTGAGTTTTTAAAACCTGAGTGCAACAGGAAAGAGTTTATTCAGCAGAAACTTCTGGAATACGGATTGAATTCAAGCGTCATCGCCATCGACGGAAAAATGCACGTGTATGTTGACTTTCCCAAAAACTGCTATAACACAAGATTTAAAATCAAAACTCTGGTTGCGCATTATGACAGGGTAAAAGGTTCGGCAGGCGCAAACGACAACAGTTCCGGGGTCTTTGCTTTGCTTGAAGCTGCCAGACGGCTTTCCGGGCTTGATGCAGTTCACAATGTAAGGATTATTTTTACGGACGGCGAAGAGGACGGTCGTTTTGGTGTATGTTCGCAGGGCGCTTTTTCGCTTGCCAGAAAATTGAAAGAGTTGAATTCGATTGACGGCGAAGTTTTTGTTTTTGACTGTGTCGGCAGGGGAGATGTTCCCGTAATCTGCGAACTTGAAATTCCCGGCAATGCTGACAGAGTTTTTTTACGACAGTACGAAAAATTCATTTCAAATGTTCAGAATATAATTTCAAAAAATTCTTCGTTTGATAATGTAGTTCTTCCTGCATCGTTCAGCGATAACGCAGGCTTCATCGCAAACGGAATTCCTGCCGTCGCAATCACGATGCTCCCGAAAGACGAAGTTCTAAATTATATGAGCAACTTAAAAAGAATAAGCGGACTTCGTGAATCAGTAATGCACCGCCACCTTGAGGACGTCCCCGAAAAAATCGCCCCCGAATATGTTTTAAGGGAATCAATCCCGTTAACCTGGCGCTACCTCCACACCCAGTACGACAACCTCACAACCCTCACCCCCATATCCTTCACGATAATCGCCAGAATCATAGACGAAATCATAAAAGTAAACTATTTGCGCTGACAAGAAATTCTCCGACATTTGTCAGTCATCAGAAATTTAAAACTACAACAATCTACACGCCTCATAGAGTTTTGCCTTATGCAAAACTCGTCGCGCGAGCTAAACCCATTGTTTGTAAGCAAGTAGAAATTTACGAGCGCAAAACTCGAACCGCGAACTACTCCGACATTTGTCCTCTGTCAGAAATTTACAACTACCAAAGTCTGACCGCCTCATAGAGTTTTGCTTTATGCAAAACTCGTCGCGCGAGCTAAATCAATGTTTGTAAGCAAGTAGAAATTTACGAGCGCAAAACTCGCAACGCGAGCTACCCCGACATTTGTCTGTCATCAGAAATTTACAACTACAAAAGTCTGCACGCCACATAGAGAAT
Source organism: Treponema sp. (assembly GCA_051883255.1). GTDB lineage: Bacteria > Spirochaetota > Spirochaetia > Treponematales > Treponemataceae > Treponema_D. The sequence continues at coordinate 15,645 of JBJETJ010000076.1, read as the reverse complement.
TGCTTTCCAGCAATTCTCGTAACGCGAGCTAAACCCATTGTTCGTGAGGAATTGAAATTTACGAGCGTTTTGTGCTATTATGTTTCGTCAGATTAAAATTCTGACTGACTTTTATTACTTCCCGGAGGTTTTTTATGAAACTTTGGCAGACAGGCGCTTATCTTGTAAACGGAAAACTTGAAGAAAATTATTTTGGTTCTAAAGCAGACGGCGCTAAAAAAACTATTGCATATTCTATTTTGCAGAAACACAATACTTCAGGTGACAGCGAAAACCTCAAAATTAAATTTGACAAAATTACTTCACACGACATCACTTATGTCGGAATCATTCAGACTGCACGTGCATCAGGACTTACAAAATTTCCTATTCCCTATGTACTGACAAACTGCCACAACTCACTTTGCGCAGTTGGCGGAACGATAAACGAGGACGACCACATGTTCGGACTTACCTGTGCACAGAAATACGGCGGAATTTACGTTCCTCCTCATCAGGCCGTAATCCATCAGTTTGCGCGCGAAATGCTCAGCCGTTGCGGGGACATGATTTTAGGTTCGGACAGCCACACACGTTACGGCGCGCTCGGTACAATGGCAATCGGCGAGGGCGGTGGTGAACTTGCAAAACAGCTTTTGAATAAAACTTATGATGTTTCTTATCCGGGCGTCGTTGCAGTTTACCTTACAGGTTCTCCTGTTGCAGGGGTTGGACCTCAGGACGTTGCGCTTGCAATCATAAAAGCAGTTTTTGACAACGGCTACGTAAAAAATAAAGTGATGGAATTTATCGGGCCGGGCGTTTCTAATTTGAGCGCAGACTTCCGCATTGGAATCGATGTAATGACTACGGAAACGACTTGCCTTTCTTCTATCTGGCGCACTGATTCTAAAGTTGAAGAATGGTATGCGGTTCACGGACGGCAGAATGATTACAAAGAATTGAACGCACAGGACGGCGCTTATTATGACGGCGCAATCGAAATTGACCTTGCAGAAATCCGTCCGATGATTGCGCTTCCGTTCCATCCGAGTTGTGCTTATACGATTGATGAAGTGAACGCAAACCTCGTTGACGTTTTAGATGAAACGGAAAAGCGTGCAAAAGTCAGCTTCGGCGACAAAGTTCAGTTCTCACTTAAAAATAAAATCATTGACGGAAAACTCTACGTTGATCAGGGTGTAATTGCAGGCTGTGCAGGCGGCGGTTTTGAAAACATCTGTGCCGCAGCCGACATTCTTAAAGGCAAAGATACAGGCAACGGAAAATTCCTTTTGAACGTATATCCTGCTTCAATGCCTGTTTATCAGGAATTGATGAAGAACGGCGCATTCAGTGCTCTGGTTGATGCCGGCGCAATCATAAAGACGGCATTCTGCGGACCTTGTTTTGGTGCAGGCGACACTCCTGCAAACGGCGCATTTTCTATCCGCCATTCGACAAGGAACTTTCCTAACCGCGAAGGCTCTAAAATTCAGAACGGTCAGCTTTCTTCTGTCGCTCTTATGGACGCGCGCTCAATCGCGGCAACTGCGGCAAACAAAGGCTTCCTGACTGCCGCTACAGAATACGACACGGAATTCAGCGGAAAAAAATATTTCTTTGATTCACAGATTTATGCAAAGCGCGTTTATGACTCAAAAGGAATTGCACATCCTGAAGTTGAAATTCAGTTCGGGCCGAACATCAAAGACTGGCCTTCGATGAAACCGCTTTCAGACGATTTGCTTGTAAAAATCGTTTCTGAAATTCATGACCCTGTAACGACGACTGACGAGCTTATTCCGTCCGGCGAAACTTCTTCGTTCCGTTCAAATCCGCTCGGACTTGCAGAGTTTACGTTAAGCCGCAAAGACCCTGCGTACGTAGGCCGCGCAAAAGCAGTACGCGATCTGTCTGACGAAGTAAAAGCAGAAGTTCAGAAAGCGGCAGAGATTTTTGAAAGTGCAAAACCTGAATTTGCAGGACGCGTTCAGAAGGCAGGACTTGGCTCTACGATTTTTGCAGTAAAGCCGGGCGACGGTTCTGCGCGCGAACAGGCTGCAAGCTGTCAGAAAGTTCTTGGCGGCTGGGCAAACATTGCAAACGAATATGCAACGAAACGCTATCGTTCAAATCTCATCAACTGGGGAATGTTGCCGTTCCTTTATAAAGAAGGCGACAAAAACCTTCCTTTTGCAAACGACGACTACGTATTCATTCCCGATGTAAAAAAGATGATTCAGGAAAAACTGGCTTCCGTAAAAGCCTATGCTATAAAAAAAGACGGCACTGTAAATGAGTTTGAACTTTCAACAGGCGATTTGACTGATGACGAGCGCAAAATTATTCTTGCAGGCTGTCTGATTAATTTTTATCGCGAATAAATTTCAAGTCACATAATTTTATTTATTAAACGGCCGGTCAGAAATCAAAATGAGGTTTTTGACCGGTTTCATCAGGTGAAGATATGAAAAAGAAAATTGCCGTGCTGGCATGCGGTTGGGCACAATATTTTTTGTATGATTTTTTGCAGGGTGTTGAAAAAATTGCAAAAGAAAATAATGCAGATGTTTATATTTTTAATTGCTATGATTATGTTGAATTTTCAGGATACCCGAACGCTACTGGTTTTTCAATTTACCGTTTAATTAATTATGAAGAATACGACGGCATAATAATTCTTTCTGATTTGATAAAAAATCCGCGCGTACTCGAAATGGAACGCCAGCGGATTTTAAAATCGGGCAAGCCTGCCGTTTCGATAAATTTAAAATTAAAAGACATAAGCTGTATGCGCATAGACAATTACACAGGCTTTTATGAACTTGTTACGCATCTCGTAAAAGAACATAATGCGAAAAATCTTTTTTACATTGACGGCAAGGAAACTTCGCTTGATTTTGCAGAACAGAGAAAAGCATTCCGTGCGGCGCTTCAGGACAATCAGATAGAACTGAACAGGGAAAACTTTTTTACAGTCGAGCACAGTACGTTCAATTACGGCTACGATATCGCTTCTGAAATTTTTTCTTCCGGCAGGGAACTTCCTGATGCGATTGTCTGCGCAAACGATTTGATTGCACTCGGCGTTTTAAAAGCTGCCGCAGAACGCAACATAAAAATTCCTGACCAGCTGAAACTTGCAGGTTACGACGGAAACTATTTTGCCAGAAACGTAATTCCTGCAATTTCGACAGTAAACGACAACGCATTTACAATCGGAAGTGAATCTGCAAAACGCGTTCTTGCAGGGCTTACGGAAGTTCAGGATTTTAAAATAAAATCAATGCCGATTTATCAGGGCTCTTGCGGATGTGAATCAAAAATCATTAAAGATCAGAAACTTTTTTCTCTGAAATTTTTATCGGAAATAAGCCAGAACGAAAACTTCGCCGCCCAGCTTAATCAGATTGAAGAAATCTTTACTGATGCCGCTGACGTTTTTACTCTGCTTACAAATCTTGAACTGTTCTTTTCAAAGTCGCATACTTTTGAAGGTTCTGATTTCTGCATATTCTTAAAGGCTGACTGGGCTTCTGTCCTTATTAATTCTGAAGAAAACCTGCCGCAGAATCTTTCTTACGGAAATCAGGTTCAGGCGATTACTTCGATTCAGAACAACGTAAAATACCCGAGGGAAATCATAAAGACAAAAGATTTGATTCCTTCAAAAATGCGTTCAGATGAGTGCAATACTTTTTTGTTCACTCCGATTTTCAATCATTCTTACGTGCACGGATATTTTGTCTGCAAGAATTCGCTGGCGATGATTTCAAATTATCATGGTCATCAGTGGACGAGAACTTTTGGCGCGTGCATAGAACGTTTCAGAAAAAAGAATATGTACAAGCAGATGAGCCAGCAGTTTTTGCGCCTTTCTACTCGTGATGCGCTTTCAGGAATGTTGAACAGGGTCGGAATGGAAAAACTTGCAAAGCCGTTCTACCAGCAGAACAAGCACAACGGCCTTACGACAGTTTTGTTTTTTGTCGACATAAATTCGATGAAAACGATAAACGATAAATTCGGACATCTGCACGGAGATCTGGCAGTAAAGACGATTGCGCAGGCGGTTCTTCAGGTTGTTCCGAGAAACTGGCTTTGTATCCGTTACGGCGGTGATGAATTTTTGGTTGTCGGAAACAGCAGAAACTATAACGGCGAAGATTACTGCAAGATGATTACTCAGATGGTTCAAAAAAAGAGTTCTACGATGCACTTGCCGTATAACCTTTCTGCAAGTGTCGGCACTCTGTCTGTTCCTGCAAATTCTCCGCTCTCGCTTGAAGAAGCAATCGAAAAAGTTGACGAAATAATGTACGAACAGAAACAGCTTTTCCACAAGACACACCATTAACTTTATTAACTTTCAGCCTGAGTGTCTGCGCTGACTGTGCTGGCTAATGTCTTGAATGATTGTGTCTGTGAAATTTTTTATAGAAAATTTATCTGAGCATTTCCTTGCTGATTTTATAAACGCTTCCGCAGTTATGACAGATTACTTCGATAGGGTCGGGGTCGTCTTTTAGGATTGACTCAACTTCTGATTTGGGAAGGTTTTTGATTTGCCGTGCAAAATTTTCGATAGAGCAGGGGCAGTCAAAAATGATGTCGCGTTCAAGGACGATTGACGGACTGAATTCTCTGAATAAACCGTAAACGATGTCTTCTCTCGTTCCTTTGTCGGCAAACCATTGTCCGATTGAAGGCATTGCTTTAAAAGCGTTTTCTGCTTTTAAAATCAGTTCTTCCTGCGCCATATCTGCAAATTCTTTTATTGCATTGTTTTTTCTGCCTGGCTTTTTTTCTGATTTTTCAGAATTCTTTTTTCCGCCGTAAACAGGAATTGTCTGCAGGAACAGTCCGCCAGCTCCTATAACCCTGCCTTCCTTGTCAAACTGAATGCTCGTGTTGAAAGCCGTGTTAATCTGCTCGGACTGCAAAAAATAATATGCAAGATCCTGCGCAATGTTTTTGTAAACGATTTCCGTTGTTCCAGTCTGAGGCTCGCGCGCACCTTCTTTTAAGCGGCTTACGGATACAGTTCCGTCGCCTAAAAAAGCAGACAAGTCCCAGGAGTCAAGCGGTTTTTCTACAGGAATGTGGTCATTTAAAATAAAGCCGCGTACGTAGCCTGTACTGTCTGCTTCAACGGAAAAACCGCGTGCGCTGCCGTTCGTGTCGTATCTGAAAACCAAGTGTTCCTTGCCTTTCATCGTCGGAATCATTAGGGCGGCGCAAAGAATTCCCTGACCTAAAAGCATTGTTTCAAGCAGTCCGAGGTTGTGCTGGATTCTCATCTGGTTTATTAATTCAGTTCCGTTAAAGAAAGCGCCGCGAAACCTTCCGTCTGCCATTATGAAAACGCTCATTCCGTCTTTTTCGATTTTTGAAAGATGGTCTGTCAAAACTTTGTCTGTAATTTCTTTTTTTATCATAGTGTTCTTCTTAATCTTCTTTTTTTGAATTTGCCCATTCCTTAAAATTATTGGCAATGGCATACGAATCACGTTTGCCGGAAATCTCTGAAAGCATACCCGGAATGATGATTTCTTTTTTTATCGCGTTCCATTCTGACGGATACGATGCAGGAGATTTTGGAATTGAACTTGAAGGAGTTTTTGCAAGCAGGTATTTATAATACACAGGCAAAACCTGTTCGTTTACGACGATGAGCGAAGAAAAACCGCCTGCAATTCCGAATGTGTTTGTGTCGAGGTTCATTTCGATCCGGCGTTTGAGCATCTGTTCCTGCGAATCCTGATTCATAAACCATTGAATGAATTTTAAGGCGGCAGTTTTATTTTTTGACTTGCGGGAGATTCCCATCATGACCATATCTTCCTGAACAGGCGACTTGCCGTTTTGTACAAACCATCTGAAATCGATTTTATCAAGCTGGTCTTCAGAAAGCGACAGAAGCCTTCTGCTTGTCGTGTAGGCAAACAGCGATTTTTGCTGGAGCACCTGTTTGTTGAACGGCGTGTAAAGGTATTTGAACGCAAAATCTTTTTCTTCGTTATAGGAAGAGTTAATGCTGTCAGTCCAGTCAATTAAAAATTTGCAAGTGCTTTCATATAACGGAATGTTGAATTTTAAATCGTTGTTTTCGATTTTAAATTTTACGTCATTTGTACGCAGGACTTCGTAAAGAAAATCAGGATTCCACTGCGGCGCAAATGCCATTTTTTCATAGATATCGTTTTTATTTTTTACGTTGAAATTTTTTGAACATTCTTTTATCTGGTCAATCGTAATTGTGTTTGACTCGTTCACGTATTCAAGGTTTTCAGAGTCAAAGACGAACGTGCCGAGGTTAAAGCTTACGGGAAGAAGGTACTGTGTCTTTCCGTTTCTGCCTGCTTCGAGAAGGTCGGGGTAAAAATCAGTTTCCTCTAAATCTTCTGAAAAAATTTTATTTATCGGCGAGAAAAGTCTTTTGCTGATTCCGCAGGAAAGCCAGCTGCCTGCAATCAAATCAGGAGCGGCGGAACTTTTTTTGTCAGCCAGATTGTTTACCAAGTCTGATTTATAAACGGCAGCGACTTTTATTTCTTTTTGCGCCGAATTAAAAAGTTCGGCGTAAGATGCAAATTCAACATTATCTGTCCAGAGTATCAGCGCTTCCTGATTTTTTTTTGAACAGCCGGCAATCAATGTCAACGTTAATGCAGTCAGCAATACTATTGGACAGATATGTTTTTTCATAATTCCTCGGCAGCCTTATAGATTGTCGTATATACGTTTTCGAGTTTTTCTTTTTCTATACTGCTGAACGCAACGCGCAGTGTCTTGCTGTCAATGGAAACAGTGCCGATTCCGTATTCCTGCAGGATTTTCTTGCGCAGAACTTCGGCGTCTTTTCCGATAACTTCAAAGCTCATAAAATAGCCTGAGTTAAACGGAAGAGGTTTCAGGCAGGAACACGAATGTGTGTTGACGAAGTTGCGTACGATTGCGTATCGTTCTTCGAGAATTTTGCGGTATTCCTGTTTCTGTTTTTCTGTTTCGGCATCTTTGAGTGCGCGCAAAAGAAGGCTCTGCGGCGGAGTAGAAGAACATGAAACTGATGAACGGATAATTCCCATTAATTTTGTAATCAATGCTGAATACTGTTCATCGCTCATCTGTGCATTACCAAAAGTAATGAATCCGCTTCTGAATCCCCACACGAAATCTTCTTTTGTAGGACCGTCGATTTTTACTGCGAGAATATTTTTGTCAAGGTCGCAAGTTTTTGCAAAGAGAGATTCCGGTTCGATGTCGGCTTCGTAATTAAGACCGAAGTAAGCATCGTCGCTTATTGCAAGAATTTTTGCTCCTGCTGAAGCAGTTTCCTTTAACACGCGGCAGATTTCTTTTGCTTCGTCTTTTGTAGGACTGTAGCCTGACGGGTTCTGCGGAAAATTAAGCAGGACGCGGACAGAACCTGACTCTGCTTCTTTTTTTACAGCCTTTTCAAAACTTTCGATATTGAAATGTCCGTCTTTAAACAGTTCAAACTGAACGAACCCTGCATTGCGCCGTGCCTGTGCAATTAAAGCGTAGTTGTCCCAGGAAGGATCAGCGGCAAGCAGTGTTTTTGTTTCGTCAAGGAACAAATCTGCGATGTATGAAATTCCTGCCGTAAGTCCCGGAACTAAAACAGGCAGTGAGATTTTTTTATTTTTAAGTGTCGGATTTTTTTCGATGATTTTTTCTTTCCACAATTCACGTAAATCAAGATTGCCGGCAGTCGGAGCGTAACCTACGAGTTCGGCTTCTGTTAACTCAGGAACAAATTTGTGAATCGAATTCAACATAATCGGGTGACCGCCAGCGACAGTCATTCCTATAGTTCCGTTTGCCGTCTTGCCTAATTTTTTTGCTTCTCCGCTTTGAGCAATAATTCCATTTGGAAAGTAAATTCTCTTTCCAAGATCAGAAAACAAGGCTTCTGCAATTGAGCCGGATAAAACTGAATTTAGTTCTTGTGCTAATGGGTTCATCATGATAAGGGGAATTATACCAAATTGCGCTCGTAAATTTCAAGCGCTCGTACATTTCAATTCTTCACAAACACGGATTTATCTCGCGCTACGAGAATTGCGTGAGCAATTCTCTATGGGCGTGCAGATTGTTGTAGTGGTAAATTTCTTATAGCACAACCGGTTCGCGCTACGAGTTTTACGGCGCTCGTAAATTTCACTTCCTCACAAACATTCATTTACCTCGCGCTACGAGTTTTGCTTAGGCAAAACTCTATGAGGCGCACAGGCCGTTGTAGTTGTAAATTTCAAACACTGTGTTCGCTCGCGCCCCGCGCGGCGTCCGGGTTCTTAGGGCAGCGCCCTAAGTCGTGCTGGGGAAAGAGGGAGGTTTGGAGGGAGAGAACCCCCGCTGCGAAAGTAGAGGGGTTCTCTCCCTCCAAAGAGCCCCTGTAGAATAAAATTTGAAATTTTGATATAGTTCTTTCTGAAAAAAAACGTTTAGGAAAAAGTTATGTATAAGAATGTCAACATAAATGAATCTGATTTGAATGAGTGCCGGGCGCTTGCGGACAGGTGCCGGGAGGAAGCTAAAAAGAGGCTTGTGGGACAGTCGCAGGTTATTGACGGAATAATGACGGCATTTGTTGCAGGCGGACATGTTCTTCTTGAAGGCGTGCCGGGGCTTGCAAAGACACTGGCTGTAAAGACTTTTGCTGAAATGTCGGGATTGAGTTTTAAAAGAATTCAGTTTACGCCTGATTTGCTTCCTGCTGATTTGACGGGAACTTTGATTTATGAACAGGCAGGCGGACGGTTCAGCGTACGGAAAGGTCCTGTTTTTACGAATGTAGTTTTTGCAGATGAAATAAACCGCGCGCCTGCGAAAGTTCAGTCTGCACTTTTGGAAGCAATGGCAGAAGGTCAGGTGACTATCGGTGAAACTTCGTACAGATTGCCTGAGCCTTTTTTTGTTCTTGCAACGCAAAATCCGATTGAACAGGAAGGAACGTACAATCTGCCGGAAGCCGAGCTTGACAGGTTCCTGATGAAAATCATCGTTCCGTATCCGACTGCAAAAGAAGAAGTTGAAATCGTAAAGACTTGCGGCAATGCAGATTCAGTGAGGGTTTCGCAGATTTTTGACGAACGCAGCCTTTCAAAATGCCGTTCAGTTCTTGAAAGTATCGTATGCGATGACAAAATCGTAGAATACATAGTTTCGATTGTAAACGTAACGCGCCCTTCTGCAAAAAATGCCGGCGAGTTCAGAAGTCCGGTTAATTTTTCAAAAGCAAATGATGACATCATAAAATATATAACTTACGGCGCTTCTCCTCGTGCAGGAATTGCGCTTCTGCAATGTGCAAAAGTGAACGCGCTTTTTCAGGGAAGAAGTTTTGTTCTGCCTGAAGATATAAAGGCCGTTGCTCCGAACGTATTGCGCCACAGGCTCATTTTGTCTTACGAAGCCAGCGCTTCCGGAATTACGGCAGACGACATCATTGCAAAGATTTTAGACTTTATGCCGCTTCCTTAATATTCAGTTAATTTTGTTAACTTTATAGAATTAATTTTTCAGAGCAATAGATATATTTATGGAAGATTCGATTTTTGCAAATAAAGATTCACTCATTCAGCGTGCCTCATTATTACGGATTACGACAAAGACACTGGCGAACACTCTGCAGAACGGTTCGTTCAAATCTTTGTATCACGGACAGGGAATTGAATTCAGCGGTGTCCGCGAATATCTGCGCGGAGATGACGTGCGTGCGATTGACTGGAACGTTACTGCAAGAAGCGGCAAGCCTTATGTCAAGACTTTTGAAGAAGAACGCGAACTCCAGATTTTTTTAGTAATAGACTGTTCATACTCGATGCTTACAGGTTCAAAAGGAAAGTCACGGCTTTCTACGGCGATGGAAGTTGCAGCTCTTTTGACTCTTGCCTCGGAACACAATTCAAATCCTGTTGGCGCAGTTATGTTCAGCGGTGACATTGAATTTGTCTGTTCACCAAAAAGCGGTCAGAACCAGACGATGATACTGTTAAGTCATTTTGACAGGAAATTTAAAATTCAGAAAAAAGGTTCTGTTTTGCCGAATGCACTTTTAGGCGCAGGGAAAGTTTTAAAAAAGCGGTCGCTGATTTTTGTAATTTCTGATTTTAGAATGAAAGACTGGGAAGAGCCCTTGGTTCACCTTGCAAGCAAGCATGACGTTGTATGCGTTCGTATCGGCGACCCGTCAGATTACAGCCTGCCTGAAATCGGTGCGATTCCTTTCCGCGACCCGGAGAACGGAATTAAAAAAGTTCTGCCTACGAGTTCAAGAGTTTTCAGGAGCAGCTGGAAAGAGGACGGAAGGATGAGGCTTCAGCGGTGGACTGACAGCTGTTTAAAACACGGCGCTCATCCTTTGCAGATTTCAACTGCCGAAGACCCGCTTGCTGTCCTTACTTCTTTTTTTTCTACGAGGGAAGTAAAATGAAAAAAACATTCTGCGCTTTCTGTTATTTTTTGTTTTTGATTTTCGCAGTTTTTCCGCAGGATTCCGAAGTCGTAAATCAGGTTCTGCTTCCGCTTGAAGTTTTTGTCGGCGACCATGCAGAAATAAGATATACGTTCCGCTCTGCCATAGATTTTTTTCCGGGTGACGAAAATGTCGAACAGCGTGAACTTGCAAATCCGTTTATCGGGCTTGAAGATAAATTTTCTGTCATAAAGGCAGAACTATACAGAACCGACATGGAATACACTGTCCGTTTTGTAATCATTCCCTGGAAAACAGGCGCAATAACTTTTCCGTCGTTTAATTTGAATACTGCACTTGGAATTACGTCGTCAGACAGTCAGGACAAAGCCGGCGCAGATGAAATTGACGAGCCGCAGTTTTTTGTTTCTCTTGAGCCTGTCCATGTAAAATCGATTGTCGAAAAAACAGGAAGCAATCAGATGATGCCGCCTGTTCCGCCGATTATAATTCCGGGAACGACTTACGTAATTTTTTTGTTCTTCTTTCTTGCAGTCGTATTTTTTATTTTATTCTTGCGCATACTTTTAAAATTCAACAGCATACGGCGCAAATGGAATCTGTATCTGCAGAAACGGCGCTATAAGAAAAACGCAGAAGAAACTTTGAAGAAAATTAAAAAGCTTTCAAAGAATACAAAACTGACTGACATAGAATTCTGTTATGAACTTCAGTCAATCATGCGCAATTATCTTGAGTTCAGGTTTGACTGCAAGTTTACTTCGATTTCGTCAAATTCAATACGCTCGTCTTTTGAGAAAATTTTTGCAGGAACGATTCCAAGCGAAATTGCGTTTGCGGTTGAGGACATTACGGCGATGTTCGTGCGCACTGATTATATTCGCTATGCTCATGATTCGATTGACTCAAGGCTTTATCCGCCGTCAGAACATCAGGCAGCCCTCGTAGAATCAGAGCGAAAGACGCTTTCAGATATGATTGTAAAAGCGATAAACTGTTTTGAAAATTCCGAAGAACAGCTGGAGGAAAATTATGTCAGTTGATTTTATGAATCCTGCCGGTTTTTTGCTTCTGCTTTTGATTCCGCTTATATACACGTTCAGAAAAATAAAAATTTTTTCAAGGATAACTTTGCCTCTGACTTTTTCTGACTGGAACGGCTGGGTTTTTGTCTGGGACGACAAGCTTAGGAAATTCGCTGCCGTTTTTTCTGAGGTGCTGGCAGTCATCGGATTTTTGTTTGTCGTGATTGCGTATTCCGAGCCTGTAGTTCATCATCAGGAAAAAGTCTTTACTTCGCGCGGAACTGACGTTCTGTTTGTTCTTGATACAAGTCCTTCAATGGCGGCGCGCGACATTAACGGCATTACGAGGCTTGAAGCTGCCGTGTCTACGATTAATAAACTTGTAGACTCAAATCCGGGTGCTTCTTACGGGCTTGTCGTGATGGGCTCTGAGGCAGCTTCTGTCGTTCCGCTTACGAATGACATTGCGGCTTTTAAAACACGGCTTGCAAAAGTTAAAATCGGAAGTATGGGCGACGGCACTGCAATCGGAACAGGATTAAGCAGCGCTGTCTGTCACATAAAGTCTACGAAAGCAAAACGTAAGTGCATCGTAATTTTAACTGACGGCGAAAATAATGCCGGCGAAATTCATCCTGAAACCGCAGGCGCTCTTGCAAAGAAAAACGGAATAACTTTATATACAGTCGGAATCGGAACAAAAGGAACTGTTCCCATTGAATACGTAAACCCGAACGGAAAAATTTATTCAGGCTATCTTGATTCAAATTTTGACCCGACCCAGCTTGAAAACATTGCGCTTGCCGCAGGCGGAAGATATTACAGCGTAGAATCTCTGTCTGCAATGAATATGGCGCTCTCTTCGATTATCAAAAAGCAGGACGTCGTTCAGAGTTATTACATAAAGACTGTTGACGATTTTTATTATGACAAAATGATTATTGTTTCGCTTGTCTGTTTTGCACTGGCGTGGGTAATTAAACGACTTTATTTAAAGGAGTTTATTTAATATGAACATAAAATTTTCCAGACCGCAGTTTTTGTGGCTTTTGATTCTTTCAGTTTTTTTTATATTTTACATTTTAAGAAAATGCAGCCGCGCAAGAAAAAACGCAGAACTTTTCATCAATAAAAATAATGAGGACATTGCAATTTATTCTCCCGGTCAGATTTACTTCAAGCTTTTGCTGAAGGGAATCTGCCGATGTCTTGCACTCGTCTGCCTTGTTCTGGCACTCGCAGGAATTTCCTGGGGCAGCGTTTCTACTCCGGTGCAGAAAAGCGGCAATGCCTGTGCTTTTGTTTTTGACATCTCGTACAGTATGATGGCAAACGATGCGCCGAATTCTCTGACAAGGCTTCAGGCAAGCGCTGAATATGCAAAAATGCTGATGGAATATATGGAAGGCATTTCAGTTTCATGCGTTCTTGCAAAGGGTGACGGAATAACTGCAATTCCGCAGACAGAAGATTTTGCAAGCATTTATTCGCTTTTAGATATTCTTTCTCCTTCGCTGATGTCGGCGCAAGGGTCGAGCCTCGGAAAAGGTCTTGAAGCCGCGCTAAGTTCTTTTCCGTCGTCGTCTGCAAAGGCTTCGACGATTCTTCTCTTTACTGACGGCGATGAAACTGACACAGGACTTCTTCCTGCTCTGGACAAATGTATCCGCTCTGGAATTAACGTCTGCATCATCGGATTCGGTTCTGAGCGCGAATCTGAAATTACTGCCGGCGACGGAATAACTGTCGTAAAGACTGCGCTAAGGGAAGAAAAAATCAAAAACATCTGTCAGGAAGTAAATAAAAAAAATCAGGTCGGAAAAGATTTTTCGTTTATAAAAAATGCGCACGCAAAATTTATTGATGCTTCGGAAGTCGGCTCGGCAGTAAAAGTAATTTACGAACTCCGCAACATTCCGCATGAAAAAAAACTTGAAAACGTCAGCGATGTCCTTGCAAACGTAAACAATCAGGAGCAGACACTTACAGTTTCGTATGAAATGCAGAGCGTTGACCGCCACCGCGTTTTTATTTTTCTTGCAGTAATTCTTTTTGTCATCAGCATTTTTATTTCTGAATTTTCAATAAAGAATTTCAGGCTTTTGTATTCGGCTTCGATGATTGTTCTTGTTCCGTTTATGTTCACTTCATGCGGCAGGAATTTTAACGAAGCAAAGACGATTCTTGAAAGCACCTGGAACTGGTACCAGAAAGATTACAACAAAGCCATAAGCGGTTTTACGCAGGCGATTCAGGCATCTGAACAGAACAATGACGAAATTACAAAACAGTATGCGCTCTACGGTCTGAGCGTAACTTACCTTATGCAGAATGAAAAAAACGCAAGCCTCGAACGTCTTGAACAGTTGAGCCCGGACGCGCCCGCAAAAATCAGGTTTGCTTCATATTATAACGCAGGACTTATTGCCCAACGCGAAGGCGATTATGACAAGGCGATTGATTTGTTCAAGCTGGCACTTCTGGTTTCGCCTGAGGACGTCAACGCAAAAATAAATCTTGAACTTTCACAATCGCAGGAAATTCAAAAAGCCGGCGAAGTTCAGAAAGATATGATTCCTGCTTCTGAAAACAAAGAAGCCCAGTCAGAAGTTGAAAACGCTATATTTAACAGAATGAGGGAGAATGACCAGAAACAATGGAAAAATTACAATTCTTCACCAAAAGACACTTACGTAACAGATTACTGAAAATCATTTTTCTGACTTTCATTTTCTGTTCAGGTTCTGCATATTCAATTACTCCTCAGGAAATCAGGCAGCTTGTAATCCGCCCTGAGGAAAACATTTACTTTACGAATCAGGAAGTAAAATACGTCCTCGAAATTCCTGACACAAATCCGAATGACGTTCAGACACAGCTTCAGACTTTAAAAGAAGGAACGAGTTTTATTTCTTCACGCCGAATGGAATATTTTACTGATGCAGAAGAAAACGGTACGAGAATTGAATTCTGGTTTTCGTTTAAAAATCCGGGAATGATAGAAATGCTCCCTCTCATCGTAAAAGTCAAAGGCTGGGTTTACAACATTCCTTTTGAAAAAATTCACGTTTACGAAAATCCCAAAACTATCGCGCCCCAGCTTATAGTTGAACTTGATAAAGACAAAATTCTGTATCCGCAGTCAGACAGCCAGAATTTTAAAACAGAAAATTTTGTTTCTTCTGCAGGCCGTCCGATAGAAATTATGGTCTACATTCAGTACGCAGTCCAGATAAAACAGTTCGGTTATGAAATCCCAAAAGATTCTCTGTTTGACGAAATTACGCGCTATGAAATCGTCAAGGGAAAAAAACGAATGACGGAATTTTCAAAAGAGAAAATTCCTGTTGCAAAGTTCAACTGGACGCCGTTAAAAGACGGTAAATATTCTCTGCCGAATATCCGCGTCGTCGCCACTGCATACAACGGAAGGAATATTGAACTTTCGCTGCCTGCATGCAATGTAACTGTCGAAAAATCTGCTGTAACCGTGCAGGAAGAAAAAACTAATTTTTCTGTTTTTGCCTATGCGCTTTCAAATCCGTTTACAGAAGAAAATGTCGAAAGCCGAAAAGACGCAGACTTAAATGATTTTTATAGGATTGCCGCCCTGCGTTCCAAAGAAAAACATTCTTTCGGACCGTCGCCTGCCGTCAGAAAAGAGCGCATAAAATTTGAACAGAACATCGGCATTTTGCGAAGTCAGGAAGAGGGCAGTATTCCTCTGTATTATACGCTTACAGTCATCTTTGTTTTTTTTATCGTATGTTCGGTCATTCTTTTTATAATCAAAAAGAAAGTTACTGCCGTCATTAATCTTGGCGTGGCAGTGGTATTTTATTTTGCAAGCTTTTTTGCAGGAACTCTGGTAAACGAAAAGCACGCCGTCGTAAAAGGCGGAACTATCAGCCCTGTCCCTGAAGAGTCTGCGCTCTCAAGCATTGCAATTACCGCCGGCACTTGCGTGCGCCTGAAAGAGCAGACTGAAAAATGGTATTACATTGAATACAACGAAAACGGCGGCTGGATTAAAAAAGAAAATTTAATTCTGATAGAATAGTTTATTAATAATTTGTTTATCAATAATTTATTATAGAATAGTTGTAAGAAAATAATTTTATAAAATAGTTTTAAGAATTTAATAAAATGATTTTGGAATGAATTATGGATTTTGGT
>JBJETJ010000075.1:19008-27368 GCA_051883255.1 Treponema sp. | reverse complement strand
GTTCATTGCATAATGGTCAATAAGCCAGAAATAAAGGTTGCATAATCTTGGCGTTATTAAATTTCTGTTGCAGCCAGGGTCTTTCATTTCGTTTTCTGCGGCGTACATTTCCTGCTTGAGCTTGAAAACTTCCTGCGGCTTTAACTGCCGTTTTACCGTAAAAACTCCGAAAATCTGCGCATATACAGGGATCCAGGCAAGCAGTTCATCTCCTGTATAGCCTTTTTCTTCTATCTTTCTTATCAGGCATTGAATTAACTCTGAATCAAGAAAGCACAGGTCAACTTTTTGTGCGTCAATATAAAACGCTTCCCTGAACAGAACTTTTGCCTGCCGGTCTTCGCCGCACAATGCAAAGCAGTCTGCCAGTTCTGCAATTACGGCTGATTCGCCTGCCTTTAATTTATTTGATTCAGCAAGAAAATTCTTTGCAGTTTCGTATTCTCCTAGTTTTTTATAACACAATCCGATTTTTCGGGTTATTTCTGCTCGCTGTGCAAAATCCTGAACGTCTGCAAGTTCAGAATAATTTTGCAGTGCAATCGAAAAAATTCCGCATTTAAAATAATACAAAATTGATTCGTCAGGTTTGTATTTCTGCTTTTGAGTGAAAGGCAGAAAAGTCTCCCAGCTTGTCAATAATGTCTCGCCGCGTTCATACGAATCTTTAATCGAAGGAAGCTGGCGGATTATGTTTGTCCAAAAAGAAAAACAGTTTACTGCAAATTTTATCTGTTCATTGTCTAATGCTTCCATCAGAACTTCTTTTAAAAGTTCGTCTGCTTTAAGAACATCGCCTTTTTTTAGAATTTGACAGCATTCTTTGAATTTTTCTTCAGTTTGAACTTGCATATTTCTAATTTTCACTATAATGGTATGCAAATTTTTAGTCAATCAGAAAACTAAATTTTTTTTAAAATTGAGCAAAGTTTATACAACATATCAATATTGAATGTCAATAGGGTTTTTGTAAAAAAAATATTTTTTTTACAATGAATGTTTGTGCAGTATCTTGAAATGTCTTGAGCCGGCTTTCGTGCGCTGTCGTGCGTTTTTACTGTATTTTTTTTCTATTGAAAATAAGTATTAAAAATGGTAATTTGAATAGTACAAAAAAGTTTATTTTTTTTAATTAATGACAAAAATCAGAGGTTTGTATGATTACTTTAAAATTTGGCGGTACGTCAATGGGAAGTGCCCGCAGAATTCTTGATTCTGTGGACATTATGATAGCTCAGGCAAAAAACGAACGGATAAGCGTTGTTGTCAGTGCAGTTGCAGGCGTTTCAAATAAACTGCAGGAAAGCATTGACGGCTGTATTACCGGCAAAACCTCAGATGCTTATGTCAGTGAATTACGGCATTTTCACGAAGATATATGTTCTGAAATTCAGTCGCAGCTTGCAGGCTTTAATGCCGGAGCCGTAATGGTTCGCCTTAACGAGAAATTCTGCGAGCTTGAAAAACTGCTTAATGCGGTAAGTTCATTTGGAGAATGTACTGATACGGCTCACTGCCGCATTATGGGAATGGGCGAACTTCTCTGCGTTCCTATCGTGGAAGAAGTTCTGCTTGCAAAACAGCAGAGCGTTGTCGTTGTAAATTCGCGCAAATACATAATCACGATGGGAAACCAGAAAGAAGGCGACCCTGACTACATAAAGACTGCCGAAAACTTAAAGCAGTATCGTGACGGCGAAAGCAATTCAAAATCGCGCATACTTCTTTTTCCGGGTTTTATATGTTCCTGGATCGGCGGAACTGGAATGGAACCTGTGCCGGGGCTTCTCGGAAGGAACGGTTCGGACTTTTCGGCTGCAATTATCGGAGCAAGCCTCGGTTCTTCAAAAGTTCAGTTCTGGACGGACGTTGACGGAATATATACGGCAGACCCGCGCGTCGTAAAAGATGCGATTTTAGTTGACGATATGACTTATGAAGAAGCAATGGAACTTGCATTCTTCGGTTCAAAAGTTCTGCACCCTAAAACGCTTGCGCCTCTTGCCGCAAAAGGAATCGAAGCCTGGAGCTTAAACTCGATGGATCCGTCTGTGCGCGGAACAAGAATCGGAAAAGGACCTTTTGAATCTTCAAATTCTGTAGGACCTGTACGCGGAATTTCATGCCTTAAAAATACATCGATGATTTCTGTCAGCGGAACGGGAATGAAAGGCAGGAGCGGAACTGCAAGCCGTATTTTTGCCGCAGTTTCGGGCGCAGGAATTTCTGTACTTCTTATTACGCAGTCATCTTCTGAATATACGATTTCTTTCTGCGTGCGCGACGAATCGGCTGACAGGGCTTCTGACGTAATTGCAAAAGAGTTTGAACTTGAAATCCGCGACGGAATAATCAATCCGGTTGAAGTAAAAAAGAACTGTGCGATAGTTTCGATTGTCGGTGACGGAATGAAACAGAACCGCGGTGTTGCAGGAAGGTTTTTTGATGCGCTTGCTTCTCAGGACATCAACATTCTTGCGATTGCACAGGGGTCTTCGGAACGTTCGATTTCAACTGTAATAAACGGAGAATTCGGCGACCTTGCAGTAAGGATTGCGCACAGGTTCTTCTTTAATACGGCGCAGTCAATCGAAGTGTTTGCGTTCGGGGCAGGAAATATCGGCGGAACTTTGCTTGACCAGATTCGTGACCAGCATGACAAGCTTCTGGCTCAGAACATTGACATAAAGGTTATGGCGATTTCGACAATCGACGGACTTATGATAAACGAGGACGGAATCGATTTGACAAACTGGCGCGAAACTACAAAGAAAATGCCGTTAAAGTCAAACGTTGATGACATAATCGCTTTTGTAAAAGACAAAAAGCCGCTTAATCCTGTGTTCGTTGACTGTACTGCAAGCTATGACCTGCCGGAACGCTACCTTGACATTCTGAATGCAGGAATGTCAATCGCAACTCCGAACAAACGCGCAAACTCGATGAACATAAAATTCTATCGTGAACTCCGAAAGACTGCAAACAAAATGAAGCGCCGTTTTCTGTATGAAACAAACGTAGGAGCAGGACTTCCTATTATCGATACTTTGCAGAATCTATTTAAATCGGGAGATAAGCTTGAAAGGTTCAACGGAATTATGTCGGGCAGCCTTTCTTATATTTTCGGAAAGCTTGACGAGGGAATTCCTTTCAGTAAGGCGGTACTTGAAGCGCGCGAACTTCGCTACACCGAGCCAGACCCTCGCGATGACTTGAACGGAATGGACGTTGCAAGAAAGGCTTTGATTATCGCGCGCGAATCAGGCTATGACATTGAACTTGATGACATTACGATGTACAAAGTTTTCCCTGACAGTTTTGATTCTTCGGGAACTGTAGACGAGTTCTTGCAGAAGCTTCCTGAAGTAGATGAATATTTTGCAGAGAAAATTTCTGATTTGAAAAAACAGAATAAAGTTTTGAGAATGGGTGCTTCCATTCAGGACGGCAAGGTTTCTGTCGGAATGATGGAAGTCGGCCCTGAAGATCCGCTTTATGCAGTGCGCGGAGGAGAAAACGCTTTTGTATTCTATACGGAGCGCTATCAGCCGATTCCGCTTACGGTGCGCGGATACGGTGCTGGGGCAGGAGTTACTGCTGCCGGCGTATTCGGGGACATTTTGAGGACAGTAAGCTTTAATCCTGAAAAGTAAAATTTCAGGCTGAAAAAGCGCCTTGATTCTGTTCAGCATGAAATGAACGAAAAAAATTTTTGATTTGATTTTATGGGAGTGTAATTATGGAAAAATATGTTTTAAGTGTTCTTGTTGAAAACCATGCCGGTGTTTTGAGCCGCGTGTCGGGACTTTTTAGCCGCCGCGGATATAATATTGACAGCCTTACAGTCTGCGAAACTAACAATCCCGGACAGTCACGAATGACGATTGTCGTAAAGGGCGACGAGTACATTCTTGAACAGATAGAAAAACAGCTTTCAAAACTTGTGGAAGTAATTTCAATCGAGCACTGCGCTCCTCAGGAAACATGCCAGAGGGAAACTGCTTTGATAAAGGTAAAGGCCTCAGGCGAATCAAGGGCTGTCATCATTGAAACTTGCAATATTTTCCGTGCGCACATTGTTGACGTAGGACTTA
Source organism: Treponema sp. (assembly GCA_051883255.1). Classification (GTDB taxonomy): domain Bacteria; phylum Spirochaetota; class Spirochaetia; order Treponematales; family Treponemataceae; genus Treponema_D. The sequence goes on along the minus strand of JBJETJ010000075.1, from coordinate 23,274 downwards.
ATTCCGTGATAGTAGAAGCAACGGGAAGCGAAGATAAAATCGAAAGTTTAATCAGGCTTCTTGAGCCGTTCGGAATTCTTGAATTTGTAAAGACAGGTCTTACTGCGATGGGTCGCGGCGAAAAAGTTATGAAATGATTTTTATCCAGATGCTGTCAGAAATCCTGTACTGATTTTCGTCTGCAATGCAGTCTGCAATCTGAAAGCTTTTGAATTGCAGTGCAGGGAATTCTGAAAAAGACTTGACGGCATCGGCGTTTTTATTTAATTCGTTTACTGCATTTTGTGCAGTTTTAAAAACAGATGGCAGTGACTTGCCGTCTGTTTTTTTTTGGATTGCGGCAGGAACAAGAAAGAAATCGGCTTTCTGATTTTCTGCGCCTGTTTCTGAGTTGCAGTTAAAATCAAATCGCCCGGCAAAAAATAAGATGCCGGCAAAAAGATATTCAGCATAAATCATACAGTTCTTGCAGTTTGAAAATTCTTTTTTTATCCTGGCAGATTTTGCAGATGGTTTTTGGTTTACGCCTGATTGTTCTGTGTTTGAGTTTTTTTCGTTTGAGTGTTTTTCACTTGTGGCGGTGTCGTTTTTTAAAACTGCATGGAGCGGAAAAAGCGGAAAAAAGGAGTCGTACTTTTTTTCTAAAAGAGAGTCGCGCAGTATGATTAAATTCTGTTCTGTGTTCGGGTGGAAGATTACCGAACGGAAATTAAATGAGTCCAAATTTTTCACGCTTGTTTGATTCAGGTGGATTTATGTCGATGTTGAATAATTTTTCTGCACCGACTGTAGTAGGCGGTCCGTGTCCCGGCATTAAAACCGTATCATTCTGCTGGGAGAGGATTTTCTGCTGTATGTTTTTGATGAGCGTTTTTTCTGAAAACTTGTTTGTTGACGAGCCGATTTTTCCTGCCGAAATTACGTCGCCTGTAAAGATTACGTTTCCGACTTTGTAAATCATTGAATCTGTCGTGTGACCGGGGAGCGAGATGTATTCGACAGTCAAGCCTGCAACCTGAATTATTCCTTCGTCCTGTAAAACGAAAGTTTCGTTTCCTGCAACTTCCCAGTCAGCGGCAAAAATCTGCGGTGTATAAATTTTGCGCAGTGTTTTAAGTCCGTGGACATGGCTTCCGTGATTGTGCGTTATCAGAACGCCTGAAAGCCTGTAGCTGTCGTGTTCGATGTTTTCGATGATTTGGGAGGTGATGATTCCCGGGTCGACGATGATGGCTTCTTTTGTGAGTTCGTTTGCAATAAGATAGCAGTTTGAAAAACCTTCAAGGTTCAGGTGAAAATATATTTTCATACAGTTCCCTCTGCAGGATTTTTATCATCAAGCTGGCTTTGTTCTTCGTCAAAAATTGCTTCGCGCGTATTTGAATATTTGAATAAAACGTTCTGCTGTTCAATGAGGCGGAAGAGCGTTTTTTTTACGTTGCAGTTTCTGAAAGATGTGTCAATGAGTTTTGCGCGGATAAAGCGTGAATTATACAAATCCGAGTCATCGAAAGAAGATTGATAAGACTGAATTCCGCCGAAGTTATCCTGAATCATATCGCTTCCCGTAAAAAGCGTGTGCGAAAAAGTTGAACCTGCAAAAGACGTAAACTGCATGTTTGACCGCAGCAGGTTGCAGTCAGAAAAAACTGAAAAGTCAAACATACTCATTCTGCTTCTGAAACCTGTAGAATGTAAATTGATGAATTTGCAGTGCATGAAATTGCATCCGTAAAAGCGCTTGTCTGTCAGGTCAATGTTTTCAAAAGTAATTCCTGCCGCATTAAGGCCGACAATTTTTGTATGAGAATTTATATAGTCATAAATTTCCTGTTTGATTTTTTCTTTGTCTGCGATATGGTCAAGGCAGTAGCCGGGAGTTTCCGTAATGTTGTGGTCACTGTCAAAAGTTGACAGTGAAGTGTTGAGGCAGCCCGGTTCAATGCAATTATTTTTTGAGTACATATAAATATGGTAAGGTATTGCGGTTAATTAGTCAAATGGATAAAATTATTTTGTCTGTAAAAATGGAATGGTAAAAATGGTTGATTTTGTTTTTTTGGATTCCGGAACCGGCGGAATTCCTTATCTGGCGCATCTTCTTAAAAAACGTCCGCTCGTTTCAAGCGTGTATATTGCCGATACAAAAAATTTTCCCTACGGCGAAAAATCTCATGAAGAAATCGTAAAGTGCGTTCTTGAAATCGTAAAAAAAATAATTGAAAAATTTGAACCGCGCATTTTTGTCGTTGCGTGCAATACGATGAGCGTCAATGCGCTTAATGTCTTAAGGGAAGTTTTTCCTGACACTCAGTTTGTCGGAACTGTTCCTGCGATAAAGCTTGCCGCGTCTATTTCCAGAAAAAAGAAAATCGGGCTTCTTGCAACGCGCTCGACTGTAGAAAATCCTTATAACGTTGATTTGAAAAATCATTTTGCATCAGACTGCGAACTTGTATTCCGCGCTGACCCCGAGCTTATTTCTTTTATCGAAAAAAAATCTTTTACTGCTTCAGAAGATGAGTGCATGAAAGCCGTTTTGCCTGCCGCTGATTTTTTTAAGGAAAAAGGCTGTGACGTAATAATTCTGGGGTGTACGCATTTTTTAAATCTTTCTGACGTCATTCAAAAAGCGGCAGGAGAAAGCGTAAAGGTTGTAGATTCGCGCGAAGGGGTTGTAAACCGTGCGCTTAACATTCTTGATACGTGCTTTTCTTCCAGCGACAAAAATTCTGAAAGTCAAAATTCTTGCGGTCAAAAAAAATCACATCTATTCATAACAGGCTTTTCTTCTGAAAAAGACAAGAATGAATATGATGTGATCTGTTCAAAATATAATCTTGAATGGGGCGGAATTTTATAAAGTTTCCTGCAGGCGTTTTTTTATTTCTGCAATAAATTCCCATGAGTTCAATACGGCTTTTGCTTTTGGTTCTGCAATGCGCGCGATGTCGCCTGTCATGTAACCTTCTTCGATAGTCTGCAAAGTTGCCTTTTCGAGTTTTTTTGCAAAGTCCGTAAGTTCCTGAGTATTGTCAAGTTCTCCGCGTTTTGCAAGCGCACCTGTCCAGGCGAATATCGTAGCTACAGGATTTGTCGAAGTTTTTTCGCCTTTAAGATAACGGTAATAATGTTTCTGAACAGTTCCGTGACTTGCTTCGTATTCAAAGTTTCCGTCAGGGCTTACCAAAACAGATGTCATCATTGCAAGGCTTCCGCATGCAGATGCAATCATATCGCTCATGACGTCGCCGTCGTAATTTTTTGTAGCCCACATGAAACCGCCTTCGCTTCTCATTACGCGTGCAACGGCATCGTCGATTAAAGTGTAGAAATATTCGATTCCTGCGCTTTCAAATTTTTCTTTGTATTCTTCGTCAAATATGCGCTGGAAAATTGCCTTGAAATTTCCGTCATATATTTTTGAAATCGTATCTTTTGCACCGAACCATACGGAAATCTTTTTGTCGATTGCGTAAGTAAAACAGCAGCGTGCAAAATTTTCGATTGAATTGTCGAGGTTGTGAATTCCCTGAATGATTCCCGGACCTTTCATATCCATGATAGTCTTGCGGATTTCCTTGCCGTCAGTGCCGGTAAATACAAGTTCAGCTTTTCCTGCGGTCGGGCATTTGATTTCGCAGTTTTTATAGACATCGCCGTAAGCGTGGCGGCCGAGTACAATCGGTTTTTTCCAGCAGCTTACCGTTCCGTGAATGTTGCTTACAAAAATCGGTTCGCGGAATACTGTGCCGTCAAGTTCTGCACGGATGATTCCGTTTGGAGAAGGTGTCAGCTGTTTTAAATTGTACTCTTCAACGCGCGCCTGATTTGATGTAATCGTCGCACATTTTACCCCGACATGAAGGCGCTTGATTGCTTCTGCAGAGGCGTATGTAATTTTGTCATCTGAATCATCACGGCTTTTTAATCCGAGGTCGAAGTATTCAGTTTTCAAATCAACAAAAGGCAACAAAAGTTCATCTTTTATTACTTTCCATAAAACACGGGTCATTTCATCGCCGTCAAGTTCAGCGATTGCATTTTTCATCTGTATCTTTGCCATAATGGTGCATTATATAGAATCTGTTTTTTTTGTACAACAGCGCGCGAAAAATTATCAGTCGCCTGTCAGGGGCGTGCGAAATTGTATCTGCCCAGATTGCATAAGTTTTTCCATAGTATTATAATGGCAGATAATCATTTTTTTATTTATAGGAGTGTAAGATAAAAACTGCTGAAACAGCGCATTTTTTATCTACATCA
>JBJETJ010000075.1:0-18908 GCA_051883255.1 Treponema sp. | reverse complement strand
CATTGCATTGCAGAACAGCATAAAAAGTCAGTCGATTGTTGAAACAATCTTCCTGGCTTTTTATAGGAGTGTAAGATAAAAACTGCTGAAACAGCGCATTTTTTATCTACATCAAAGTTTGCGTTGCAAACTTTATAATCAACTGCTGTTCTTCATTGCATTGCAGAACAGCATAAAAAGTCAGTCGATTGTTGAAACAATCTTCCTGACTTTTTATAGGAGTAATGAATGACTGCTTATCTAGCCGGGCTTTGTTCTTCTGCCCTGTCATTTATCTTTGTTGTGTTTGCCATCGGCACAATCGGTTATCTTGTCGGCGGTATTAAAATTAAAGGAATTGAACTTGGAACTGCAGGAGTTCTTCTTGTAGCTTTATTGTACGGAGTTCTTGCTCATTTTATTCCGTCGTTTAATATCGGGACAAAAGAGATTTTTCTTTTCAGTGAAAAAATAAAAGGTAATTTCGGGATTGTTTCCAACATCGGAACTGCTCTGTTCGTTACGGCAGTAGGTCTGATTGCAGGTCCTAAATTTTTCCGTTCATTCAATAAAAGTACGCTTGCTTATATTCTGCTGGGTATAATCATTATTGCCATCGGTGCAGGAACTGCAATTCTGTTTGCCGTTCTTGACAGGAATATGTCATCTTCGATGGCTGTCGGTCTTTTGACAGGCGGACTTACTTCTACACCGGGATTCAGTGCAGGAAAAGAAGTTGCAGTTGCGCTTGATGAAGCAGCAAAAGCTTCGGGCGTTGTTTCTACTCTTGAAGCTGACGTTACGGCAGGTTACGGAATTGCGTATACGTTCGGAGTTCTGGGGGTTGTTCTTTTCGTACAGATTCTTCCGAAAATCCTTAAAGTAAATATGGCAAAAGAGGTTGAACATTTCCATGCCGCAAATCAGGTTGAAATTCCTGAACCAAAAGGAAAGCTTTTTGCGATTGAACCGTTCGGCTTTTTTGCGTTCTTCCTTGCGATTGCTTTAGGCTGTCTTATCGGCGCAGTAAAAATTCCGGGCATTAATTTTTCTCTCGGAAACTCTGGCGGCTGTTTAATTGGCGGTCTTATCGTAGGTCACTTTGCTCACATCGGCGGAATTGACTGCCGCATTAAAAAAGATACGCTCAACTTTATGCGTGAACTTGGTCTTGTACTGTTCCTCATTGGGGCTGGCGTTCCGGGCGGAGTAAACTTTATTGACAAATTCCGCTGGACATATTTCTTGTATGGTGCGGTAATGACTACAGTTCCGATGATTGCAGGTTACATCATTGCGCGCTACGTATTCAAGCTGAGCATTTTGAATAACCTCGGTTCGATTACGGGCGGTATGACTTCAACTCCTGCTCTGGGAACTTTGATTGCAACTGCCGGAACTGACGAAGTGTCTGCCGCTTATGCTGCAACTTATCCTTTTGCGCTTGTTTCCATTGTTCTTGCGGCAAAAATAATTATCATGGCATTTTAAGACTGGCTTTTGACAGACAGTTTTCAATAAAATCACACGGAATTATTCTGTGTGATTTTTTTTGTGAATTTTGTTTTATTAAAGCAAAAAAAAGTGCTTACAATTATTTTTTTGTGGATATAGAATGACGTTATGACTTTTTTGTTGATTATAATTTATTTTTCGTTTATCAGTCTTGGACTTCCTGACAGCCTTCTTGGTGCCGTCTGGCCTGTAATGCAGCCTGAGTTTGCAGTTCCGATTCCGTTCGGAGGTTATGTCGGAATGACGACTGCGTTCTGTACTGTGATTTCATCTCTTATGGCGCAGAAATTTCATAAATGGTTCGGGACTGCAAAAATCATTGCAGTTTCTACTGCCCTTACGGCTTTGTCAATTCTCGGGTATTCTGTCGTGCCTCAGTTCTGGATGCTCTTTCCGCTTGCGGTTACTTTGGGGCTTGGTGCAGGGGCGATTGATTCTGCGCTGAATAATTATGTTGCCGTTCATTACAAGGCAAGCCACATGTCGTTTCTGCATTGCTGCTGGGGACTTGGCGCAACGGCAGGCCCTTTGATTCTTTCGTATTCGATTCAGAACTCAAACTGGAGGACAGGCTACAGAATCATTGCGTTAATGCAGGCACTTCTTGCAATAATTCAGTTTGCGTCGATGCCGTTGTGGCGCGGTCGCGATGATGACTCTGCAAAAGAAGGGGAAGAAGTTTTTAAACCGACTGTAAATCCTCGGACGCGCGTTTTTGCACTTCTTTCTTTTTTCTGCTACTGTGCGTATGAATCAAGCTGCATTTTGTGGGTTGCAACTTTTTTTGTTCAGGTGCTGAAAACTTCAGAAGAACTCGGGGCTAAGGCAAGTTCAGCATTTTTTGTCGGCATAACTTTGGGAAGGTTTATCTCGGGATTTGTGTCTGACAAGGTCGGCGTAAAGAAAATGATTTACATCGGTGCGGTGACTGCGTGCGTTTCTTCTTTTGTATTTCTGGTTTGCAGGAACGTGATGGTTGCGTACGCGGCTGTTTTTTTAATCGGACTTGGCTGTGCTCCGATTTATCCGTCGATGATACACAGGACACCGCGCCGTTTCGGTTCAGCACTGTCGCCGAAAATTATCGGTCAGCAGATGGCGTGCGCTTATGTCGGTTCAACTTTGATTCCGCCTGTTTTCGGAAACCTTGCAATTCATGCAGGTTTTAAAATCATTCCTGCCGCCGGCATTGTCTTGACCGCTCTGATTGTAGTTTTTACGATGATAATCGAACATTCAAAATGTTCAGATAATGTTTAGGAAAATTTGGAAAGTCAAGGAAATTAAAACTGAAACTTCTTCATTGACTTTTTTATAGGAGAGAATAGATAAAATCCGCTGAACTGGCGCGGATTTTATCTATGCAAAAGTTTGCGTTGCAAACTTTTTTATAAACTGCACATTCTCATTTCATTGCGAATGTGCGTAAAAAGTCAAATCAGAAGTTGAAACTTCTTCATTGACTTTTTATAGGAGAGAATATGGATTATCTTTTTTTACTGCAAAATCTCAGGGAAGGAATTTTACGCTGGCTTACTCCCGTGTTTTATTTTTTTTCTGATGTCGTACTTGTAACGAGTTTTCTGGTGCCGTTTGTAATTTACTGGTGCATTGAAAAAAAGGCAGGCGCAAAAATTTTATTCTGCTGTTCGGCTGCTTCCTTTATAACTAATGTCGTAAAAGTATTCGCCTGCGTTCCGCGACCTTGGGTAAAAGACAGCAGGCTTCATATTGAACCGCTGGCAGAAAAAAGTGCGACGGGGTATTCTTTTCCGAGCGGACATGCGACTGCGGTTTCTGCTTCGTACTTTGGAATGGCAGTCTGGCAGGGAAAGGTGCGGCAGAAAAAAAGATTTCTTTTTTGCATCATTCTTTCCGTGATTCCGTTTTTGACGGCGTTTTCAAGAAACTGGCTTGGCGCTCATACTGCGCAGGACGTGTGCACCGGGCTTTTAATCGGCGCGTTCTGTGTTTTTGCTTTCGGTTTTATTTTTGACATGGCTGAACGAAACGAAAAGGCAGAAATCATTTTTAATGCCTGTTTTATTCTAGCCGCGCTTTGTGCCGTAATTTATTCAGTGTGTAAAAATTATCCTCTCATCATAAATCGTGAACTTAACGCAGACGCACTTCCTGAAGTTCTTGCCGAATCTGCAAAAATGCAGCTTGACGTTCTGAAAAGTGCTGGAGTTATTCTCGGCTTTTTTACAGGAAAAATTTTTGAAAAGCGTTTTGTAAAATTTGACGTTCCGCAGAATACGAAAGAAAAAATAATTGCCGGTGCGCTGGGAATTCTGACACTCGGTGTGATGCAGGAATTTTTAGTTCCGCTTGCTTTTTCTAAAGCACTGCCTGAGATAAAAAGTTTTGCAAAATATTTTATTCCTGCCGTCTGGGGAACTTTCGTTTACCCTGCGATTTTTTCGGCAGTGTTGAAAAGAGGAAAATGAAAACTGGTGTTGTAATTTCAATCTGTAATTTTTTTGCAGTCAGAGTGAATATTGCACGGCGGAAATTTTTTTAGAAAAATATTGATAAAATAATTAAAAGGGTATAGAATAATAAAAGAAGTGCGCAACCGATTGCGCAATTTGTTGCAAATATTTGAGTTTTGGAGGCTACTATGAAAGTTTTGGTAATTGGCGGAGCAGGCTATATTGGAAGCCACGTTGTAAAAGAATTGATGAAAAACGGTCACAAGGTAACTGTTTTTGACAATCTTTCAAGCGGACTTTTGCAGAATCTTTTTAAAGAGAACGATTTTATTGCAGGCGACATTCTTCACAAAGAAAGTCTTGACGCTGCATTTTCACGCGGCTTTGATGCGTTCATTCATCTTGCGGCATTTAAGGCAGCAGGCGAATCAATGATTGCGCCGGAAAAATATTCTGTAAACAACATCACCGGAACTTTGAACATTCTCAATTCAGCTGTAGCACACGACTGTAAATATATGGTTTTCTCTTCAAGTGCGGCTGTTTTTGGCGAACCTCAATATTTGCCTATTGACGAAAACCATCCGAAAAATCCTGAAAACTATTACGGTTATACAAAACTTTCCATCGAACAGTTCATGGGCTGGTACGATAAACTCAAAGGATTGAAATTTGCAGCCCTCCGTTATTTTAATGCTGCCGGCTATGACCCTGACGGCGTTATTTACGGACTTGAACAGAATCCTGCAAACCTTCTTCCTGTAATTATGGAAGTTGCATGCGGAATGCGCGAAAAGATGAAGATTTTTGGAAACGACTATGACACTCGCGACGGAACTTGCATACGCGATTACGTTCATGTTACTGACCTTGCAGTTGCGCACGTAAAGTCACTCGATTACATCGTAAAAAATAACGAAAGCCTTACTGTAAATCTTGGAAGCGAAAACGGAACTTCCGTTACTGAAATGGTTGAATCTGCAAGAAGAATAACAGGCCACAAAATTCCTGCTGACTATGTTGAACGCCGTCCGGGCGATCCTGCATGTCTTGTAGCTTCTGCAAAATTCGCCGCTGAAAAGCTGAACTGGAAAGCCGAGTATTCTGATATTGACACTTTGATTGAAACGACTTATAAAGCATATAAAAAATATAACGAAGAACACAAACAGGAAAAATAAAATGGTTGTAGATTGCAGTTCATTGCGGAAATTTATAAGGGAACATTCTTCTGAATATGTTGAACTTCAAAAACTCCTGACAAGTCATAAGGCTCTCGCGCCTGAAAACGGCGGTGACGGTGAACTTGAAAAATGTGAAGCACTGCAATCATTTTTATTCAATCACGGAATAAAAAATCTGTCGCGCTACGATGCGCCTGATGACCGCGCAAAAGGCGGCATACGCCCGAACCTTGTTGCAACGCTTGAAGGCGAAAGCGATGACTTTACAGTCTGGGTTATGGCGCACCTTGACGTAGTTCCTGCCGGCGATTTGTCTTTATGGAATACTGATCCCTGGACTGTTGCAGAAAAAGACGGAAAGCTTTTCGGCCGCGGTGTTGAGGACAATCAGCAGGGACTTGTTTCTGCGTTTGCCGCCGTGTGGGCCTATGCAAGCCTCGGCGTAAAACCGAAGCATACTGTAAAACTTCTGTTTGCCGCAGACGAAGAAGTCGGAAGCCGTTACGGAATTATCTGGCTTTTAGAAAATACAGATCTTTTCAGGAAGAATGATTTTATAATCATTCCTGACGGCGGAGATTCAAAAGGCGAAACTATCGAAGTTGCAGAAAAAAACATTCTGTGGATTGAATTTACGACAGCCGGCAGACAGTGTCATGGCTCAAGACCTGATGAAGGAAAAAACGCGTGTCTTGCAGGTTCAGTCCTTGCCGTAAAACTTAACGCTGAACTTAAAAAAACTTTTGACAGGCGCGACGAACTTTTTACGCCTGAGTATTCGACTTTTGAGCCGACTTTGCGGAAAGCGAATGTTGACGGCGTTAACATAATTCCCGGAAGCGACGTTTTCTGTATGGACTGCCGTATTTTGCCGTGCTATTCCTGCGATGAAGTTCTTTCAAAGACAGATGAAATCTGCCGGGAAGTTGAAAAAGAATACGGCGTAAAAATTTCGTACAGGATTTTGCAGAGGGCGCAGTCTGCTGCAACTCCAAAAGACTGCGAAGTCGTAAAACAGCTGTCGCTTGCATTAAAAGAAACGCACGGCATTGATTCTAAAATCATCGGTATCGGCGGCGGAACGGTAGGCGCTGAACTTCGCAATAAAGGTTATAATTGCGTAGTGTGGGGCACCCTCGACGAAACTGCCCACATGCCGAATGAATACTGCATCCTTGAAAATCTCATAAAAGACGCCGAAACCCTCGCCTGCCTGATGAGCAAATGACACTGAAAAGATGTCGGGAATAATTGAAATTTACGAGCATTGTAGTTATACTAAATCATCATGAAAGAGAGTTGCCGCAGGTTGCAGAATAAATCAGTTGTAAAAAAGTTTAAAAGTTTTTTTGCCGTTCTGTTTATCAGTTCTGCATTTTTTTATTCCTGCACGACGATGGCAGATCTGGATTATTCTTCCATTGACGCGGCAGTTTCGCAGTCAGATTACGCGGCAGTTTCTGAAATCCTTGAAAAACAGCAGAAATATTTTTATTCAAAGCGCGAGAAAGTCCTGCTTTATCTTGATCAGGGAATCGTAAAGCATTTTGCCTGTGATTATGAGGCAAGCAACAAAAACCTTTCGCTTGCAGAAAAAGAAATCGAACTTAATTTTACAAAAAGCGTAACGCAGAAAATCGGACAGGCGGTTGTAAACGATACTGTTGCAGACTACACTGGCGAAACTTACGAAGACATTTATTCAAATATTTTTATGTGCCTTAATTACATTCACCTGAATAAACTTGAAGATGCAATGGTCGAAATCCGCCGCTTTGACAACAAGATGAAAGTCATCGGCAGTGAATATCAGGATTTGATAAACCAGCAGAAAGCAAATTTAAAAAACGAATATAATTATTCAGATTTTAATAACCTTGATACGAATGTCGAATTTCACAACAGTACATTTGCGCGATATTTAAGCATGCTTTTGTACCGCGCAGAAAATGATTTGTATTCAGCGCAAATTGATTACAATAAAATACAGGAAGCATTTGCACTGCAAAAATCAGTTTACGATTTTGCAATGCCGCAGAATTTAAAAGATGAACTTTCTGTTCCTCCTGACAAGGCGCGTGTCAATTTTATCTGCTACACAGGCAGAAGTCCGATAAAGGTTGAGGACACTCTGCGCATTCCGTTTGACGATGCCTATTACAAACTGGCACTTCCTGTTTTGCAGCCTTTTCCGTCGTATATCAGGGCAATTCAAGTAGTGATGACAGATACGCAGACAGGTACTGTCTATAAAGAAAATCTTTCTGCGCTTGAAAAAATCGATAACATTGTCTGCGATACTTACAAACAGCATTTCGGTGCAATCTATGCAAGGTCTTTAATCCGTTCGATAAGCAAGTCCGTAACTTCCGGTGTTCTTGATGCGGCAAGCAGGGAAACTTCTGACAGTTATCTTGGAAGCATTTTCGGCGTTTTGAATTTCGTTTCGCAGGTGACCACGGAAGTGACTGAAAGGGCAGATGTCAGGATATGCAGGTTCTTTCCGTCTGTTGTAAGCGTTGCAGGAATTTCTGTTCCCGACGGAGTTTATGACATTAAGATTAATTATTACAATATGCAGAAAAAACTCGTGCATACAGACTGCCTTGACGGCTTTGAAATTAAAGCCGGTAAATTAAATCTTGTCGAGTCAATTTACCAGCATTAAATTTTTTTAAGATTTTATACTTTTGTAAATTCTGTTCCGAGGCTTTCGTTCATCGTATCAAAAAATCCCGGGAACGAAACGTCACAGCATTGCGCATCTTTTATGAAAATCGGATTTTCTTTTTCCAGAAACAGTCCGCAGCAAGCAAGGCTCATTGCAACGCGATGGTCTAGGTACGAATCGATTGTTCCGCCGTGCAATTTAAAATCAGGATTTTTTGTTCCGTCATCTTTAAAAGGAGATGTGCCGTTAATTTCGAGCGTGTCGCCTTTGTCCTTGATGTCTGCGCCGAGATTTGAAAGGATTTCTGTCATGACTTTGATTCTGTCAGTTTCTTTTTTGCGGCAGATTTCAATGTCGGTAAAAACTGTCTTTCCTTCTGCAAAGCATGCAATTACGCAGAGCGCGCAGATTGCATCAGGGTATGCTGCCATGCTGATTGTCTTTTTTTCGCCGTTCACTTTGAGGACTTTGTATCCGGCATTTTTTTCTGCCTGAGATTTGTTTTTTAAATGCGGATTTACTTCGATGAAATTCTTTTCTTTGTTCCAGATTATGTCTGCACCGTAGTCCTGCAACAGTCCGATGATTTTTTCATCGCCTTGCGTTTTTGAATCGTCGATGTCAGTGATGACGATGTGTTCGTTTGCAATCAAGGCGGCAATCAAAGGAAACGCAACTGCTTCCCAGTCTGACGGAATTACTACGTCCTGCGCTTTTAAATTTTTTATTCCGTGAACACTTATTTTTTTGTAGTCCTCTGAAATTGAACTTTGAACGCCGTATTTGTCAAGCCAGTATTTTGTCATTGAAAGATAAGGCGTCTCCTGCGGTGTCGTAAGTTCAATTTTTGTTTCGCCCTGAAGCCGTGTTGCTGCCATCATAAAACCGGAAATGTATTGAGAAAGCTTGCCGTCTGTAACTAAAGTTTTTGAATTGCTGACAGGCCCTGTAAATTCAAAAGGCGGACAGACAGAATCTTTTTTCTGACAGAAAGCTTTTGCACCGAGCTGGTTAAGTGCATCAGTCATATGTGCAACCGGGCGTTTCTGGATTGAGTCATCGCCGTTGATTACGCACCGTCCGTTCAGCGTTGCAAGAATCGGAGAAATAAAATACATCAGCGAGCCTGAGTTTCCGACGTCAATTTCTGAGTCGGGAAGGTGAATGTCGTTTCCTGCTCCCGTTACAAGCCAGTAATTTTCGTCATCACAAAATTCAACGTCAGCACCGATTTTTTTTATTGCCTTTGCCGTAGAAAGCGCGTCTGCACTTTTTAACGGATTTGTAATTTTTGTCTTGCCTTCGCTCATTGCCGCAAGAATCAATGCCCTGATTGTATGGCTTTTTGAGCCGGGTACGCGGATTGATTTGCCGTTCCCGAAACTGTCTGATTTGCACGATTTGATTGTCATTGCCTTAGTCCTGTTTTACAAAGTTATATGGAGTTTCCTGATATACGTAGTAGTTGAGCCAGTTTGAATAGAATAAATGCGCCGTACTCCGCCAGGAAGAAAACGGCTCTTTTGACGGATTATCGCCCGGAAAATAATTTTTCGGAATGTTGATTTCAAGACCTTTGCTTACGTCGCGGAAATATTCAGATTTTAAAGTTTCCGAATCGTATTCAAGATGGCCTGTCATAAAAATTGCCCTGTTGTCTTTTGTCTTTACAATCGTTACGCCGACTTCATCGCTTTCTGCAAGAATCGTAAGTTCAGGGTGCTTTAAAATGTCTTCTTTGTGAATTGTCGTATGGCGCGACTGAGGAATCGGAAAAAAATCATCGAAGCCCCTTAAAAGCGGATCAGGACCTGACGTGCGCCTGTTTTCAAAAATGCCGAACATTTTTTTGTCAAGGCTGTATTTTGGAATTCCGAAGTGATGGTAAAGTCCTGCCTGTGCGCCCCAGCAAATGTAGAGCGTAGAAAAAACGTTCGTCTTTGCGTAATCCATTATTTTGCAGAGGTCATTCCAGTAATCGACTTTTTCAAATTCAAGCTGTTCGACAGGAGCGCCCGTAATAATCATTCCGTCAAATTTCTGACTGAACACGTCGCTTGAGTTTATGTAGAATTTTTCAAGATGTTCTATGCCTGTGTTTTTTGAAACGTGATTTTCCATTTGAACGAGAGAAATTTCAATTTGCAGCGGAGTGTTTCCCAAAAGACGGAGCAGCTGTGTTTCTGTCGTAACTTTTGCAGGCATCAAATTTACGATTGCAATTTTGAGCGGACGGATATCCTGAGTCGTCGCCCTTTTGTCTGTCATTACGAATATGTTTTCGTTTTCCAAAATTCTGCAGGCTGGTAAATCTGATTTTATTTTGATTGGCATAGACTGAAATATAGCACAAAATAATTGTTTTTGCTATACTATCTGCATTATGAATCGTGACAGAAAAGCGGCAATTAAAAAGTTAAAGACTTTGGTTTATTCTACCAGACAGGATTTAGATGTCTTCAGGAAAAATATTGAGCGGACATTTTATTCTGCGGTAATTCCGAATAATGTTGAATGTATCGAACACAAGTATTCAAATATTCCCTGCGATGTACTGATGCCGGAAGTTTATTCAACTGAAAAAATTATGATTTACATTCACGGAGGCTCTTTCGTAGGAGGCTCAAGAAGTGCGTACCGTTCTTTCTGTGCAAGCATTGCAAACGCAACTTCGTGCCGTGTCGTAGTTCCTGAGTTCCGCCTTGCACCTGCATATACTTTTCCTAACGGAATTGAAGATTTGCAGGCAGTTTTCCGTTCTGTTTTTACGGAAGAACAGATTGCGCGTTCACTTGATTCTTCAAATCCCAAAAAGCCTGAACAGCCTGAAATCCTTATTGCGGCAGACGGCTCTGGGGCTTCGCTTGCAATGGCTTTGATTTTAAATCTTCGTGAACGTTACCGCGAATGTATAAGCCGCGTGATTTTGTTTTCGCCCTGGCTTAACCTGACTTCTGATTCTCCTTTGATAAAAGAAAAAAAAGTTCACGATGAAATTATGAGCGGCGACTGCCTGAGGCGGAGTGCAGATGTCTATACTTACGAAACTAATCTTTCAAATCCGCTTGTGTCGGCAGTGATGGCATCAAAGGACTCTTTAAAAGGATTTCCGCCTGTGTACATTCAGCTTGGAGAAAAAGAAATTTTATTGCAGGACGCAAAAACCTTTCAGCGCAATCTGCACGAGGCAGGCTGTGTGTGCGACCTTGATGTCTGGCCTGACATGATGTTTATGTTTCAGATGGCAGATGAATACATCGAAGAATCTCATCTTGCGATTGAAAAAATCGGAAGGCTTATAACTTATCACGAAGAAAAAATTGACGAGCAGACTTTGAGCCGTGCGCCAGTTCTTGAAAAAAGTCTTGAATCAGAGGCATAGGACAGAACAGAATGGAACTTTTATCTCCGGCCGGCAATGTTGAAAAACTGTATTACGCTTATGCTTATGGGGCGGACGCCGCTTACATAGGACTTAAAAAATTTTCGCTTAGAATAAAGGCAGATAATTTTTACGAAGAGGAATACAAAAAAGTCATTGAATTAAAAAATCAGTTCCCCGGAAAAAAACTTCACTGTGCACTGAACATTTGCTTTCATAACGACGACATCGATTCTTTTATCCGCGACATCGGGTATTTTAAACAGTATCCGATTGATGCGTTTATAGTTCAGGATTTGGGAGTTGTTCCGATACTGCAGAAAAATTTTCCTGATGCGGCGCTTCATTTGAGTACGCAGGCAAGCTGTGTAAACAGGGAAGCGGTAAAAATGTACAGGTCGCTCGGTTTTAAGCGGATTGTACTCGGGCGCGAGGCAAGTTTGAAAGAAATCAGGCAGATAAAAGATGCCGTTCCTGACATGGAACTTGAAGCTTTTGTTCACGGGGCGATGTGCATTGCTTACAGCGGAAGGTGTCTTATGAGTTCGCTTTTGACGGGGCGAAGTGCTCAGAGCGGATTTTGTTCGCACACTTGCCGCTGGGATTTTGACTTGAAATGCCGCCTTGATTCTGGTTCAGCTTCTGCTTCTGACGGAAAAATAATTTCAGCTGAAAAAGCAAAACAGATTGCCCAGAGCGGAACTCTTGCAATCGAAGAACATTCACGGCGCGGCGAGTATTTTCCTGTTTACGAAGGCGATGACTTTACGGCGATTTTATCGAGCAAAGACATAAAAATGATTGACCATTTAAAAGATATGAAAGCAGCCGGCCTTGATTCGCTTAAAATCGAAGGAAGAATGAAAAGCACTTATTACGTTGCCCTTGTAACGCGTGCATACAGAAAAGCCCTTGATGCCCTTGACGGAAAAATCACTGATGAAGAAGCCGCGCCTTTTATTGCAGAACTTGAAAATGTCAGCCACCGTGAATCTACGACAGGCTTTTATTATTCGAGGGCCGATGCCGATAAAACGACGCAGGGCGCTTCTGACAGTGCTTATGATTTGTGCGCGACAATCGGCAGGAAATTTTCAGAAGAAGAAAAAGCTGCCGTTTTAAAAACTGCCTCTGAAACGAAAAACAAAATTCAAAGTGAACTTGACTCAATGCACCCGAAAGCGCGCGAGGCAAGGCTCAAAGATTATCAGAAAAATCCCGAACGCAAAATTACTCCGATTGAAAATTATGACGGCTGGAATATGTATGAATACGAACCTTTGAATATGGTCGATTATGATTCCGAGCTTGAGTTTATTTCGCCTGACGTAGTTTTTACGCCTGCAAAAAAAGGAGAGTGGCTTCTTGTAAATCCAGAGAATGCTTCCGTAAGAAACTGGGTCTGCAACGGACATCAGTGCATTCTTTATACGAAATATGATTTGCAGAAGGGTACTTTGCTTAGGGTAAAGGACAGCGGATACGTTGAAGGTGTCGTAAGGGATACCGGCAGATAGAATTCAGCGTAATCTGCAAAATTCTGAAAAATTCCGTAAATTCTGAAAATTCTGCGGTAAATTAAATTTCTTTTTTCTATATTTTCTCATTATTCTTTTTAATTTCCTCCGTTTTTTTGATTAACTAAAAATTTAAGTTTTTTACTTAAAAAAAAGTAAAATTTTAGTTGACATATTCATATTATGATTTATAATAATTTTAGTTAATCAAGAGTTAATTTACTTAAATAACAAGATTTGTTAAGTAAATTTCAGGAGGAAATATGAAAACTAAAGTTATTGGTAAAGCTGCGGCAGTTCTTGCGGCTGCTGTTTCTATGGCAGTATTTAACGGCTGTTCTAAAGGCGGCAATGAGGCAGAAAGCCTTAAAGGCACGATTACTGTAATTACGAACAGAACTGATTTGGTAGATACTGATTTTCAGAATTACAAGAAAACTTTTGAAGCAAAGTTTCCGGGTGCAAAAGTTGAGTTTGAAGCAATGAAAGATTACGAAAGCGACATCGTAATCCGCATGCAGACAAAAGAATACGGCGATGTCCTGATGCTTCCTGATGCCGTTTCGTCGGGAGATTTTGCGACATATTTTGAACCGCTCGGAACTGTAGAAGAACTTTCTGATAAATACAGACCTGAGTTTTTGACTACAAAAATTTCTAACGGACAGGTTTACGGACTTGCGGCTCTTGCTAAGGCACAGGGAATTGTTTACAACAAAAGAATTTTTAGGGAAGCCGGTATTACAAGTTCACCAAAAACTCCTGAGGAATTTATCGCAGACCTTGAACTTATAAAAGAAAAAACTGATGCCATTCCGTATTATACAAATTATCATGCAGGCTGGACTTTGACGCAGTGGCAGGATCATGCCTGGGGTTCACTGACGGGCGACCCTGACTATCACAACAATAAAATCGTAAGGGACAGAACTCCGTTTGACGAAGGCAAGAGCAATTACATTCTTTATAAAATGCTGTGGGACATCTGCAACAAAGGGCTTATAGAATCTGACCCTGTAACGAGCGACTGGGAAATGAGCAAGATTTATCTTAACGAAGGAAAAATTGCTTCAATGCTTCTTGGTTCCTGGGCAGTATCTCAAATTGAAAATGCCGGAAACTTTCCGCAGGACGTCGGCTACATGGCGTTCCCGTATAACATTGACGGCGTTCAGTATGCAAGCGCAGGCTCTGATTACTGCTATGCAATAAACGTGAACAGTTCTCACAAGGCACTGGCAAAAGAATGGATTAAATTCATGATTGAAGAATCAGGCTTTGCAATAAGTCAGGGCGGAATTTCACTTTTGAAAAGCGATCCGATGCCTTCAAACCTGAAAGAATTTGCAGACGTAAAATTAATAGTAGACAATCCTGCAACAGAAGAAAATCAGGATTTGTTTGACAAAATTTCAAACGAATCAGAAGTCGGACTTTATTCACTTGAAAAAGAAAAACAGCGTATCGTAGATTCAGCACTTGGAAAAACTGACGAATCGTTTGACGACATTATGGCAGACTGGAACAGAAAATGGTCTAAAACTGCTGACAGTTACAGTGCGGGTAAATAACTGATTTTAAGTCTGGCATACAGTTCACCAAGTGACAGTCACCTGCTGTATGTCAGGCTGAGTTTTTCAGGGGGAAAATATATGACACTTTCCAGTTTAAAAAAACAGAAAATTGTTTTTATTTGTATGTTTCTTTTTGTTCCGCTTTTATTCCTGTTCCTTTTTACGTATCTTCCTTTGGGTGATATGGTGCGCCTCAGTTTTTTCAAATGGGACGGAATCAGCAAGAAAAAAGAATTTATCGGATTAAAAAATTATATAGAAGTATTTTCCCGGCCTGAATATTTCAGCGTTCTGAAAGTAAGTCTGTATTATTTTGCAGGCTCTGTCATTCAGATTGCACTTGCATTGTTGCTGGCAGTAATTTTCAGCAAGAAACTTAAGTTTACGAATCTGTTTAAGGGAATTATTTTCTTTCCGTATCTGATTAACGGCGTTGCAATCAGTTTTATATTTCTGTATTTTTACAAAGCCGGCGGAACTCTTGATACGATTCTTGTCAAAATGGGTTTTGAACAGGACAAGCTGCCTTTGTGGCTTGGCGATCCTAAAATCGTAAATATTTCGCTTGTCTTTGTTTCAGTGTGGAGATACATCGGACAGAATGTAGTTATGTTCAACGGCGCAATTCAGTCTATAGACACTCAGATTTTTGAAGCTTCGATGATTGACGGCGCAAGCGAGTGGCAGCAGTTTAAGTACATTACTTTTCCGAGCATTAAACCGATTGTAAGTTTAAATCTTATTCTTGCCGTAAAAGGCGCAATAAATGTTTTTGAGATTCCGTACATAATGACAGGCGGTGCTTCCGGTTCTGCGACGTTCGTTACAAAGACAATCGAAACTGCCTTTAAGCTTAAAAAAATCGGACTTGCATCTTCTATGGGTGTTGTCCTACTGACAATCATCATGCTTGTTACGTTTGTTCAGGAATGGGTTTTCAAGAGAGGTGAAAAAAATGGACAGTAAAATTTATGAACAGAAAAGAGCCGTAAAGTGTCTGGAATATGTCCTTCTTATAACGATTTCAATCGTATACATACTTCCGATTATTGTAGTTCTCTTCGGTTCGCTCAAAGGCAGCCGGGAATTTATGACTTCAAATCCTTTGAGCCTGCCTCAAAACTTTTTTAACCTGTCGAATTACAAGACGGCATTTATAAACGGAAAAATGCTTATGGCATTCGGCAACACGCTTATCATCGTTCTTGTTTCAACTGTAGCGACAGTACTGACAGGTTCGATGACGGCTTATGTTTTAAGCAGGTTTGCCTTTAAGGGAAAATCTCTTGTGCGAAAGCTTTTTCTTGTTGCAAGCCTTATCCCGAGCATAACGATGCAGATGAGCATTTTCCAGATAATTTCAAAGATGGGACTTTTTAACACGAGGCTTTCTACGATTCTGCTTTATGCAGGAACTGATATAATTTCGATTTATATTTTCCTTCAGTTTCTTGACAACATTTCGTGTTCTCTTGACGAGGCGGCAATTATGGAAGGCTCTTCGTACTTCGGAGTTTTCTTTAAGATAATCCTGCCTTTGCTGAGGCCTGCGATAGTTACTGTCGTGATTATAAAAGGCGTCGGATTTTACAATGAATTCTATACGCCGTTTTTGTATATGCCGTCGCAGAAACTGTCCGTAATTTCAACTTCGCTCTTTAAGTTTATGGGCCCTTATGGTTCTAAATGGGAAGTAATTTGTGCCGGCGTAATCATTACGATGATTCCGACTTTGATTGTGTTCATCAAGCTTCAAAAGCAGATATACAGCGGACTTACTCAAGGCTCCGTAAAATAAAACTGAAAGGTGGAAGGAAAAATGAAAACTAAAATATTTTGTGAATCACTGCCGAACATTCCATGGCAGGAAAGACCTGAAAATTGCGATGCAAATTGTGCTTCATCGAGCGCTTTACCGTTGTGGCGCTACAGTAACAATCCTATTATCAACAGAAATCCTGTAGAAAACGTTGCGCGCATTTTTAACAGCGCCGTCGTTCCTTACGAAAACGGTTTTATCGGAGTTTTCCGCGGAGAACAGAATAACGGAATTCCTTACATCTATCTTGGAAGAAGTGATGACGGAATAAACTGGAATTTTGAAAAAGAGAAAATTCATTTTGTAAACAAAGACGGTCAGCCGTTTGATCCTGTTTATGCTTATGATCCGCGCCTTGTAAAAGTCGAAGATACTTACTACATAATCTGGTGCACTGATTTTTACGGCGCTTCAATCGGTCTTGCAGAAACAAAAGATTTTAAAAAATTCGTCAGGCTTGAAAATCCGTTCATTCCGTTTAACCGCAATGCAGTGCTTTTCCCTCGCAAAATAAACGGAAACTTTGTCCTGCTTTCGCGCCCGAGTGACAGCGGTCATACTCCGTTTGGCGATATTTTTTTAAGCGAAAGTCCTGATCTGGTTTATTGGGGCAAGCATCGTCACGTTATGGGCAAAGGCAAGGAATGGTGGGAATCAGTAAAAATCGGCGGAGGTGCTGCTCCTATAGAAACGAGCGAAGGCTGGCTTTTGTTCTACCACGGAGTAAGCGGAACTTGCAACGGATTTGTATACTCAATCGGTGGCGCAATTCTCGATATTGAAAATCCTTCAATCGTAAAATACCGCTGCGAGAATTTTCTCCTTACGCCGCAGGAATGGTACGAAGAACGCGGCTTTGTTCCGAACGTAACTTTTCCGTGTGCAACGCTTCAGGACAAAGACACAGGGCGCATTGCAGTTTATTATGGTGCGGCTGACAGTTATGTAAGCCTTGCATTTACGACAGTTGACATTGTCGTAGATTACATAAAAGAGCACAGCGTGTTGACTCAGTCAGATACAGAAACGGGAATAAGATAATTTATGTTTGTAAAAGAAATTCAGCGTGAACTGCAAAACAGAATAATTCCTTTCTGGGAAAAACTTGCAGATTTAAAATACGGCGGATTTTACGGTTACATGGACTGCGACCTTAATCTTGATGTGACCGCAGAAAAAGGGTGCATACTTAACAGCCGGATTCTGTGGTTTTTCAGTCAGGCTTCAATCGTGCTCAAAGACAAGTCCCTGCTTTTGTATGCAAAGCATGCTTTTGATTTTCTGACTGAAAATTTTCTTGATAAGGAAAACGGAGGCCTTTACTGGTCTGTAAATTACGACGGTACTGTAAAAGATGATTTTAAACATTCATACAACAACGCCTTTGGAATTTACGCCCTCTGTGCATATTACGAAGCGACGGAAAATAAAAATGCTCTGGACATTGCAAAAGAACTTTTTTTCATTACCGAAGAAAAATGCAAGGACAAATACGGCTACCTTGAACAGTTCGACAGAAATTTTTTGCCGATAGAAAATTCCGAGCTTTCTGAAAATTCTGTAATTGCAAAAAAAACTATGAACACGACACTTCACATTCTTGAAGCATATACAGATTTATTCAGGATGACTTCCAATGCCAATGTCAGGCAGGCGCTTGTAGATTTGCTGAATTTATTCTATGAAAAAATTTACAATAAATCAAAGCACCGCCTCGAAGTTTTTTTTGACGACAAGATGAACAGCATTATAGACCTTCATTCTTACGGTCATGACATTGAATCCGCCTGGCTTTTAAACAGGGCGCTTGACGTTCTCGACATTCCTGAACTTTCAAAAAAAATTCTCCCTGTCATAAACGACCTTGAAAGCACGACTTTAAAATTGAATCCTGCAAAACGCGGAATGTCTGTCGAATGTGAAAACGGAATTCAAAAAAACGAAAAGCCCTGGTGGGTGCAGTGCGAAGCCGTCACGGGATATTACAACGCCTGGCAGAAAGATAATTCTAAAACAGATTTTCTTAAAGCGTCAAAACAGGAATGGCACTACATCAAGAAATATCTGATTGACAGGCGCAAGGAAGGCGAGTGGTTCTGGGACGTAAACGAAAACGGAATCAACGTAAACAGAAAGCCTGTTGTAGAGCCATGGAAATGTCCGTATCACAACGGCCGTATGTGCATGGAAATTATAAAACGAGCAGAAGGAAAAAGGATTTAAATTATGATACACGAAAAATATTATGACGAATTAAAAACTTACGAAGCCTTGATAAAAAGACCGAACCGCGAATTAAAAAGTACAAACGGAATTTATTCAAGATTTGAATATCCTGTTTTAACAAGAGAGCATGTTCCGCCGTTCTGGAAATTCGACGTAAACAAAGAAACGAATCCTCTTTTTCTTGAACGGCTCGGCGTTAATGCCGTCATGAACAGCGGCGCAATCAAGCTGAACGGAAAATACTGCCTTGTTGTCCGAGTTGAAGGCAACGACAGAAAATCATTTTTTGCAGTTGCAGAAAGCGATGACCCTGTTTCAAATTTCAAGTTCCGCGATTATCCGTGCATAATACCTGCGACAGACGGCGAAACAAATGTCTATGATATGCGCCTTACCCAGCATGAGGACGGCTGGATTTACGGAGTGTTCTGTTCAGAAAGCAAGGACAAAACTTCAAGCGACTTGAGTGCCGCAGTTGCCGCCGCAGGAATCGTACGGACAAAAGATTTAGAGCACTGGGAGCGGCTCGATAATTTAAAGACTTTAAAATCTCCCCAGCAGAGAAACGTCGTTCTGCACCCTGAGTTTGTAAACGGAAAATACGCT
>JBJETJ010000074.1:0-30814 GCA_051883255.1 Treponema sp. | reverse complement strand
GTGATGAATTTGAAATTTACGAGCGCACTGCCCCTTACTCCCCACACAGAGTTTTGCCCGTCAAAACTCGTGGCGCGAGGTAGTTCAGTGGTGGTAGACATCTGAAATTTACGAGCGCACTCTTGTTTTTACAGGAATTTGCTGATAAAATAAATAATTATGGCAGCAACCTCTAATATTTCAGTTCTATTAAGATATTTTGCAACAAAGCAGAATTCTCCTTTTGTAATATACAAAGACTTTTGTGATTACATCAAACGCTATGCACAGCATAATGTGGAAGAATTGCCGGAATTAGTCAGTTACCTCGGAAATCCGGAACAGGCTATAGAAAAAGAAATTGCACCGCTTGCAGAATCAAAACAGATTTGCATTTTAGATCAGGACACTGCTAAAAAAACGATTTTCGTAACAGGCTTTTTCAATACAAAGTTTGCAGACAGATACAAAGAAATTCAGTCGAACGCCGCAATACCGTTTCCGACTGCAGCAGACTTGCCTAAAAACGCACCGCTTGACATTCTCAACAAGCAGAACTGTCAGGACATCATTTTCGATTTAATGGAAAAACAGGATAAAAACGACAGGCAGCTTTATCTGATAATCATTCCTAACAACGTTCCTGCCGTAATTTTCCCGGGCAACGTGCCTGTAAAAATCCTCGTCGATGCCGTAATGGAAAAAATCAGGCGAATGTTAAAAAAAGACGAATACCACGATTACTACCTTAAAAAACTTCGCATTTCAAATCCCGGAAAAGAAATTTCGTCAAAAAACTTCTTTTCGGCATTCCTTACAAAACCTGACCTTGCACTGCGTTCCCTCGAAAGTTCCGGGGACAGTTTTTACTTCTGGAACCAGCTGTGCTACTTCATCAAGCAGGATTATGAAAAAGTAAAGGACTTTACGCAGGAAGACATCAATGTCCTTCAGTCAGTATACATTGCAGAAATCGTAATTTCGTTCTATAAAAACGAAGCTCAGCAGAACCTTCAGCGTGAATCAGCATTAAAGACATTGCAGGTCTGCCTTACAAAACCGCCGTATTATTTTACGATGGACACGATTTTAAAATTCACCGATTCAAAAGGAATTCCGCTTCACGGTCAGTTCTCTGACAGCGATTTAAAAGAGTTCCTTCAGAAAGAAACGACAGAATCAAAAAACAACGAACTTCCGGCACTGCTCGTCCTTAAAACGGAAAACGGCACGCGGTATTTCATTTACAAAAACAACGTAATTCCGCTGATTATCCGCCTTGCAAGCGATGCACACACTTCAATCAACGACAAGCTCACGAAAGACTGGTACAAAAAACTCCGCAATTTTGAAAAACTCCCTGAGATGAACGAAGAAAGGGCTTTTAACGACCGCCTCGAAGATGAACTGAGGATTGAGTCGCCTGTACTTTATTCACTTTTGACTGCAAATTTCCTTCCGATTTTAAATATGGAACTTCAGGAAAATTCGACAATCGGCGCGCAGGGAAGCATTTTTGACGGCAACGAACTGATGAGCTACGCAGGAATCCTTCAGCTTAACAGAATTGAAATTCTTGAAAACGCAAGAATCCTTCTGCCGATATGGTACACGATTCCGATTATCTCCTGGTTCATCGCACTGTTTGCAAAAAAGCCGTCCAAAACAAAAAAGAAGAAAACTTCAAAACCTGTTCAGCATATCGAGAAAAAAGAGGATATTTCAGGTGAACTTGAAGAAGCCGTTTCTCCGGGCAAAAAACAGAAAACTCCGATGACAAAAAAAGATGCGCTTATAAGGGCCGCAAAAGAAATCGAGTCATCGTTTGTTCCTCCCGGTTCTACAATCGAAAAGGAACTTGTAAATTACCGCAAGCAATGGAACAAAATGATTACAAAACAGGCAAACAACGATTTGACCGAAGACGTAAATGCCCTGATTCGTGATTACATGCGCAAAGTCATAAGGACGCTTTCAAGCAAAAGCTTTACGCCCGAAAGAATACAGGAACTTGCAGTCACGCTTGTCGACACCCCGAACATGAAAAAAATTACGGAGCACGATGCCCTGCTTGAATACACCCAGCTTTACATGATTTATCTTGTAAAAAATATGTGATTTTTTTTATTTTTGATAGTTTTTTTCAAAAACAGTTATATGTTATAAGTGTCTGAATATCAGGCACTTTTTTTTTGCCGGCCGGCATTAAATTCAATTTTCAAGAGGTAAATATGAATAACATTAACTGTTTGATTGTCGAAGGAAACATTACGCAGAATCCCGAATTTAAAACTACAGTGCACGGATATCCGTTCTGCAGAATGCCGATTGCCGTAAATCACTATTACAAAAAGGCAAACTCTGATGAATACGTCGATGAAGTTTCCTATTTCGATGTCGAAACTTTCGGGAAACTGGCAGAAACATGCGCAAAATTCAGTCAGAAAGGAAGGGGCATAAGCGTAGTAGGCAGAATTAAGCAAAACCGCTGGAAAGGTGATGACGGCAAAAACATCAGCCGGGTTACGATTATAGCAGAAAAAGTTGAATTCAAACCGCGCATGAACGCAGGAAGCACCGGCAAGTCAGCAGGTAAAACAGAATCTGCCGTCAAGACAAATGATGCAAGAAATCTTGCAGAAGCCGCCCTCGCCGCCGCAAACGAAACCCAGCGTACATCAGAGGCAGTATTCTAAAAACCGCCGGGAAAAAAATCCCTCAAGGAAAAGTCAGAACCTTGAGGGATTTTTTCATAATCAAATCATATTAAAAAATATTTTCAATTCACGCTGGCTTGCGCTGAACTTTTAGCGCCCGTTTTTCTTAAGGTTTGCTTTCTTTCCTTTTGAAAAATTTTTTTTCGGGGAATTTCCTTTATTAAAACTCCGGGACTGATTTTTTGAATTCTGCGGAACTTTTCCTGTTGCAAGCCGGCGTTCGTCTGCGGCACGGAAATTTTCAAGCTTTTCAGGAGAATAAAATCCGTCTTTCCAGTTAAAGCGCGAAGTTCCCGGCAAGACCTGTTTTTTAAGCAGTGCCTGATAGACCTGCTTAAAGTGAGATTTCTGAACGCTTGTCTTTGAAAAATCAATCAGTATTCTCTTAAATCCGATGCCGGCAAGAAAATCTACTTTGTCAATAATCGAAAAAGGACTTTCAGGCATTACAAAAGAACCGTCGTCAGTCGAGTTCACTTTAAAGCTGACGTTTTCCTTGTCAGAAAAATAAGTAAAATCGTAGCTTGAAGGCAGCTTAAACCTAATCCTGAACAAGGCAGGATATGCAAAAACAGGAACAAGAACACGCTGTCGGAACTGCATGTCATAGACCGCCTCCAGATTATGACGCGAATTTTCGTAAGGCGAAATGAACGCACCGATATTCTGGTTTTCAAGCCAGGAAACTGCCCAGCGGTTAAAAGTATATAAATAAGGTCCTGCAATAACAGAAACTTTTTTATCTTTCAGCATCGAAATATGCGCAACATTATTGACGACAAAAGTCCTGAAACCTGATTCGATTAAAGAATTGAGGTTCCGTTCGATTTCTTCTTCTTTACCGCTCGGACAGAAAGGATCAAGCGAAAGGATTATCTGCTTTTTGCTCAACGGCAGGACAGTTTTTCCGGCAAGAAGGTCAGGAAGAGTGTCTGCGTTAAGTTCAATAATTATGCGCACAGGATGTCCTGACTGAACGACAAACACGTCTTTTATCGACGACACCTGAATGTAAATTCCTTCAGGAAAATACGAAAGCTCGTTTTTTTCAACAGGAGTCAAATCGAGGACAGGAAGCTGCTCGTCAAGAGGCTGCCTGTAATATCTTGACAAGTCATTCGGCAATACATGAGGATAGCGCTTCGACATCGATTTTGTCTGCAAAAGATAGACACTGTCGCCAACCGAAAAAGACGCCGGAATGTCAATCCAGCGGTTGCCGTTTGAATCAACATCAAGAAAGCGCACTTTATGACTTTCGCGCCCCGTATCGTCTTTTTTATGAATTCTTATTGAATCGCCGGGGTCGGGGTCGTAAGAACCGCCTTTGAGCAGTGCCATTTTAAAATCCTGAGGGCCGGGTTTTAAAGAATCGATTTTTCCAAGATAGATTCCGGTTCCGCCAGCCTGATTCGGATTTAAAATCTGGTCTGCAACATTGTCAACGCCGTCCTGAACTGATTTAAAATTATACCAGTATGAAGTTTTGTTTCTTGCAAAGTCTGTCGAAAGCATGCGCTTTGCGGCGGCAACTGCTTCTTTTTTGTTTTCCTGATAATGGTCGATTACATATCTGTAAGCAGAAACTACGCTTCCTACGTATTCGGCAGATTTCATTCTTCCTTCGATTTTAAAGCTTTCGACACCGGCTTCTATCAAATCAGGGATTCTGTCGATTAACTGCAAATCGCACGGAGAAAAATAATACCCCTGCTCCATTCCGCCGGGAACTTCGGCAGTATAAAAACGACGGCATGCCTGAGTACACATTCCGCGGTTTGCAGATTTTCCGCCTAAGAAACTTGAAAAAAGGCATAGCCCCGATTCACTTACGCAAAGTGCCCCGTGAACAAAAACTTCAAGTTCAGTATTTGTCTTTGCCTTGATTGCCTTTATTTCTTCAAGTCCGAGCTCCCGGGCAAGAACTACGCGTTTAACGCCTTCCCTGCTCAAAAGATTTACGCCTGCGGCACTTTCTACATTCATCTGCGTACTTGCATGCAAAGCAAGGTCAGGAAAAAATTCCTGACACATTCTTATAACTGCAAAATCCTGAACGATAAGTCCGTCAGGGCCGATTTTATTAAGATATGATAAAAAGCGGTAAAGCCGCTCAAGTTCGCGCTCTTCGCTGACTGTATTTACAGTTACGTATATTTTTTTATTCTGCCTGTGCAGGGAATTTACGGCTGCTTCAAACTGATTCCAGGCAAAATTTGAAGTCCGAAGCCTTGCATTAAAACTTTTTAAACCTAAATATACGGCATCTGCGCCTTCGCCAATCGCAGCATCCAGTGATTCAATGTTGCCCGCCGGGGCTAATAATTCTGTCATAGAAAAGAATTTATCATACAAAGGCAATTTTTTCTAGAGGCAGTGCGCGAGTAATGCGCGAGTAAATTTCCTTTGCTCACTAGCACGAATTTAACTCGCGCCACGAGTTTGCACAGAGTGCAAACTCTGTGTTGGGTTGGAGCGAAATTTCCTTTCCTCACCAACACTGATTTATCTCGCGCCACGAGTTTGCGGTACGCAAACTCTGTGTGGGAGGCAGACTATTGCAGTTATAAATTTCAATTCGATTACTAACACCGGTTTAGCTTGCGCCACGAGTTTGCACTCCGCGTTTTACCAGGTATTCGGTTTGCCGGGGGTCATTTTGGATTTGGTGGTGCCTGTCCAGACGGAGCGGGAGTTTGCAATTTTTTCAGACGATGAAAAATCAGAAAGATTTTTTCTTGAAATATAGCTTATCGATTCACGCTGTTCACTGAATACGGCGCTTGAAGGCGTACCATCGCCCTGCCACAAATTGAGGTCGACACATTTTTGTGCGGCGGCGTTTAAATTCTCGTTTTTCCAGACGGCGTTTTCATCAGGGTACGAGCGCTTGCAGTACATTACGCAGTCTATGAACTGATTTTTTGCCTTATTGTTCAAGATGACGATGTCAGCAGTTGAATTCAAAACGCTGTCATAGTTTTCAATCCAGATGTCCCGGGCATTTGAAACAGAACCTTCCGCCTTTGATAAGTTCAAGTCATCAGAAAGTTCTGAAACTGCCTGCCCGTCGTCATCAGGGGAACGAAGATGAACTGCGATGTATTCGCCTTTGTGCACGTCGACTGCCGGAAGCGCAAAAACTTTTCCGTCGCCCGCGCTTATTATTTCAAGCCCGAAAAGATTGCCCGAAGTCGCGGCGTACAGTTCGACATATTCATAAAGGCAGTCTTTTTTTGAGTACGATTCGTTCACTTCGGAAATTGCGATTACAGGAAAATTATTGTTCTCGCCCAGAAACGGAATCGTAAACGAAAGCGTATTGCCTTTTTTATCTTTTACGCAGCCGTAAAGGTCATAATATTTTCCGATTTTCGTTTCGCCGTCAATGAGGAATTTTACAACTTTCTGACTGTCAGTCTGAACCTGCTGAACTTGAATTTTCTCATCGCAGTTCAAAAAATTTTCAATCGAAGAAATTTTTTCGTCCGCCTCGACTGCAAACGTATCTTCAATAAAAACTTCTTTTGTAAAAACAACTTCGATTTCCTTACCGCTCACGGAAAAATCCGTAATCTTCGGAGAGTGTTCCGTGTCATCAACCAGAGTAATTCCCTCAGGCGTAATGCGGCAGGAAGAATGATACATTCCGGCTAAAACCAGAACCAGAATTCCTGCCGTAACAAAAAGTGAATGAAAAAAAGAGCGTATTTTTTCTCTCATAAATTCTCTTTTAACTCCTCTAAAAAATCAGTTTTTTTCTGCTCAATAATTCCGGCATTTTTATGTTCATATATATCATTCTTTTTTTTATGAAAAATTCCATCAAAAACAAAAAAAACTGCGCCTTGAAGTTCAGCAAAACCCCAAAGCACAGTTTTTCCGAAGCGGAATTTCAGAATTCCAGAACGAAAATCAGCCTGCAAGCATTTCGCCCAGCTGCCTGCATTTTTGAATGTCATCGTCAGAAGGAGATTCGTTTACGATAAGCCCTTCTCCGCCGAGAACCTGCGCACCGCATGAAACTGCACGCTCATACCAGTTTCTCATCCATTCGCCGTCGCCCCAGCCGTACGAACCGAAAAGCGCAATGACTTTTCCGTTCAGCTCGCTTTCTGCCTTTGAAAAAAACGGTTCAAACTCACTTTCTTCAAGAACTTCTGCGCCCATTGCAGGACAGCCGAACGCAATCCTTTCATAGTCAGAAATATTACCGCCAAACTCCGAAACTTTAAACAAATCTGCACCTGATGCAGATGCAATTTCTTTTGCCATGGCTTCCGTGTTTCCGGTTCCGCTCCAGTAAATAACAGCAGTTTTCATAAAACCTCCGCATTGTTTTTAAGATATTTTCAGAGCCTGATAAATATCCTGCCCCTGAACCAATTTATTACAAAGAAAATCCCTGCATTTTCTGTAATTGCTGAAAGTGCGCTTTGCTTTTTCGATGTCGCCGTAAACTTTCCAGTAACCGCAGAATTTAAAATTCTCGCCGTTGTTTTTAATGAATCCGTAAACGTCATCAATCGGATAGCCGAGAAAAATTCCGATTTCGTGAGGAAAGCCGTCTTCTGCCTTAATCCGGCACGAAAGCCTGTAAAGCATTTCTTCTGTCGTCATATTTTTGTGATAGCCGTAACGCCCGAGTATTTTCATACTCTGAACGTCGTGAAGCTGGCTGTCAAGTTTTTCGATGTTATAAAGCATAAGAAGCTTTCGGTTTTTACATTCGCAGATTTCTAAAAGCCTGAGCCCTTTGTTTTTTACGCGCTCATTAAAATAATTCAGGCTTTCAGAGTCAAACTCGCTTTTGCATATAGAAAATAAATTTGCAGTTTTTATTCCGAGCAAAGCAGGTGCCGTATGATACGCCAGTTTCTGTTCAAAACATTTACAGTCAGAATAAGACAATTTAATTCTCCTTTGCATACTTTTGTTAGTTATTGCTAACTAAAATATACAAAGAATATTATTTTTGTTCAACAGGTTCTGGAATTTTTTTTATGAAAATATCAGCGGTGTTATAAAACAATATAGAAAGTATAGAAAATACATAAAGGAATTTTGAATTGAACTTAACAAAGACAAAAGCGGCCGTTTTATTCAAGCCGCTTTCTTCAAAATGCAGGTCGTCCTATTTTCTAGCATCTATCGGTTTGTCAAGTTTTTTTGTTTCTACCATATAGCGGATTGAAATGCCTGTTTCGTCTTCAACTGTCTTTTCAACAACAAACACGATGCTTTTTCTGTCCTTGCTCGTAGAAATTTTTACGATGCGGTAATTCGTAACGTTTGGCCTTTTTATCTGCGGATTGCCGACCTTATAAGTCATCGTAGAATTTCCTAAATTGTCAAAAACCTCGACGTCAATATAGAACGATGATTTTCCGCCGTAATCAACAGTATGAAGCTTTACTGAATAAGAATAATCACTTTCTTCAAAACTTTTGAAAACGATTTCATCAGTTGAATTTTTTGATTCTTCTTCCATTATGTAAAGGACATTTTCCGGGAGAGGTTCGTAACATTCAAAGTTCTTGATTTCTGAATATTTTTTTGCGGCAAGTTCTTCGTATAATTCCTTGCTTGTCTTGTTGCATGAAGTATCCTTTAACTTAAAGACTTTGCCGGGAACAAAAGCATTTTTGGCAACGTCGACTGTATAAATTTCTGCATAAGGAATAAATTTTTTGTCAGTCTTTCCGTACGTTCCGAAAATATATGTATTGCCGTCTTTTGAAAACCCGATTTCCTTAAAAACAGAAACATCTCCGGCAAAAACCGAAACTCCAAGCAAACAAAAACTTATTACGCTAAAAATCAGTCTTTTCATAAATCAATACCTGCTCTATTTTAAAATCGTAAAAAATATTTACGGTTTTATTATCGGTACTTCCTCAAATTACTTGATACTTATTTATTTTGCTTATAAAATTATCGTATGACATTAAAAACCCGAAACAGAACAATGATTTTATTTACAGTCTTGTCTGCGCTGTGTCTGATTGCGGTCATAACTGTATTCATCATAAAACTTGCAAACAATTCCTTTGAAAATATTTTCGGCTACAAATTTTTTTCGCTCAAAGGCTTTTCGCTTTTTAAGCCGTCGCCAAAATCAATAATAATCGGACTGACCTTTTTGCAGTTCTACGTTCCCGTGACGTCGTTTCTTTTACTGTACAACTTTGAAAAAACGCAGTCGCCGCTCATCATACTTTTCTGTCTTTATCTGCTCGGAAACCAGCTTGAAATTTCAAAACTTGTAATCGCACTTTTTAACATGACACATTCGTATTCAGAAGTTTTCCTCCTGCTCGGCAACGCTGCATTTTTAGGAAAACTGCTTTCGTCGTTTTCGTTTTTCCTTTTTGCTTCGGAATCAAAAAATACGCAGAAGCTGAACTTCGAAACTGACATCATCATTTTAATTACAATCTGCGTCGTAGTAACTTTTTTCATTCCGATGAACACAGGATTTACGACAGACACTTTTGACATAAAGCCCGGATATTCAAATATCGTAATTGCGCTTTTTGCAGTTACACTCATTGCAACAATCCTTACTTTTATTTTTACGTATCAGGAAACAGAAAACAAACTGATACTAAAACTTCTTGCAAGCTACTGTATCCTTACGGCAGGACAGAACCTTATCGCAAACACGAGCATTTTAATTTTTACTTTCATCGGAATCGGACTGCTTGCTTTCGGAACGAGCCTGATAATGAAAACAATGCACAAAATGTATTCCTGGGAATAATTGAACTTAAAAATTCAACTTGAATTTTATTTTAAAAGAAACTGTGCAAGCATGCTCAAAATCACGGGAATTATAAGATTGTCAAAATCTTTAAGCGGTATGACTTCTATCAGCATTCCTGCAAACGCAATCACAAGGCTTACAGACACGCTTTTACATACAAAAAAAGATGAACAGAAAATTGCAAGAAAACAGCTCAAAGAGCCTGCAACAGTTTTTCCCTGCGTACCGGGAATATGAAGCCGGCCGAAAAGTTTTCCGCACAAACTTGCAGTTCCGTCGCCAAACGCAAGCGAAAGTATGCCTATCGTATAGCTTGCCTTGTCAAACAGCAGGCTTGAAATGACTATTCCAAAAACAAGAGTAACAGGACCTAAAACAAATTTGCCTTCATCTCTTTTTCGAGCGGCAACTTTTGTTATGTCAGAAACAACAGGAATTTCAATTCCATGCAGGCGCAGAATTTCGCTTATCGAAAAAGCAATAACTGCAAGAACAAGAAGAACTTCAACCTGTATGTAAAAATAATTCAGCAGCAGAGGAATAAACGCCGTACACAAATGAATTGATTTTCTGAAAATTTCTTTATAAATCGAGTTGAGGTATCTTTTCCAGAAAATTCTCTTGTATGGACAAACAAAATTCAAACTACACTACCTCGTTTCTTTTCTATTCAAGAACTTTCTCATTTTCAAGAATACGCGGAATCTCAGTATAAATTGCAGGTTCAAAAGCAGGAAGAGGACTTACGATATATCTTATATTCTGTTCGGCAAGGTTCGTTCCGCCAAGCCTGACCATAGATTTCTGGTTTCTTGTCAAAGCGTCCCATGCCCTCAAAGAATTCTGCAAATTGTTCAGGCTTTCGCCGTTTAAAGAACTGCTGCCTGTCTGCTTAGCAATTTTAAACTGACTGACACCGAGATTGTTAGATGCCTTCATATACTGGTCAACAAGCATTCCGTCATCGTCGTTTACCTGCGGAAGGAGAATGTCACTTCTGCTTATCTGCAAATCAAGTGAATCAAGAAGCTTCTGATAATATCCTGCCGCCGCAAAATTGTCGTCTTTAAGGGAAAGCGTATTTGCAAGGGCAAGAAGCAGATGAGTGTCATTATCCTTTTCGCCTGAAGCAGTCATAAAATTGCTGAATGCCTTGTCGTAATTATTCTTTGAATAATTTATGTAGCCGACCCTGTAGCGTATGCTCGGAGTATCGTTTTTGTTGTTGACCGCATTTTCGTAATTGCGTTCTGCATTTTCAAGATCGCCTGATACAAAGTAATCGATGTCTGCCATGTCAGAATACATAATGCCGACATTTTTATCGCTTTCAAAACCGCTTGAAGCATTTTTTTCTTCAAACAGTTCAATGCCGTCTGCAAGAGTTTTTTGAGCCAGAATAAAATCCCTGTTGTAAAGATACTGTTCGCCCAGAAGCCTGTAAGTATTTATCTGCTTGTACGTATCGCGCTTTTTTATAGTCTTTGCATTGTCAAAAAGGCTAAGTGTCTTTGTAAGATTTTCAGAAGCCTTTGTGTGGTCGCCTGATTCAAGGTAATACCGTGCAATGTTATAGCGCGAAATCGGATTTGAAGGATCTTTTTTTATTGCGCGGATAAGCATGCTGTGCACGTCCTCAATCGAATCGCGCAGATATTCTTCCTGCGGAGTCAAATCGCCGTAAAGCTTGTCCATAAGATAGCCTGACATTTCAGTCCACTCAGCGCCTGAAAGCGATTTTTCATCAGGATAGAATAATTCTTTATACGTGAGGACGCCTTTTAAATTATCAGTGCGGACGTTATAAAGCATCATGCGCGCATTGCACTGAACGGGAGCTTTCGGAAGCTGCATTAAATTTGAATACTGATTGTATGCCGCCTGAAATAATTTTGAAGAGTCTTCTTCCGTTGCCCATTCAAGATAAATGTCGCCGAGCAAAAGCATCGCATCAATATCATTTACATGATAGTCAAGAATTTCGCGCTTTACGATTTCTTCTGCCCTTGCATAATTTGCAAGGTCTTCAAGTTCCATTCTTGCATATTCAAGCCCGCCGTTTTTATCGTGATTAAAACGCATGAGTATGTTTTTATACATCAGCGTTGCCCTGTCGTACTGCTTGTGTTCCCTGTAGCCGTTTGCATATTTAAAGAACCATTTTTTCTTCTGCTTTAATTTGAGGGCTTCCGAAAATTTAATTTCGCTCTGCGGATATTCATCATTTTCAAGCAAAGCATAGCCCTGCCTGTAAAGGTTTTCTGCCTTAACCGGTTTTACGATGTATTCAATTCCAAGATATACGGAACAAAAACCGACTAAGAAAAGCATTATGCCAAGCAAAATTCCCGGTATAATTTTGTTTTTCAGCTGATACTGAATCGAAGCCTTGTATGCTTCGTATTCTTCTGCAGTGCGCCGTTCAAAATCGCGCGGAACAGAAAGCTGAATGTCAAGCATTTTTTCAAGATGAGAAGCAAGCTGGCGTGCAGGAACTTTTTTTAATATCTTGTCAATTACTTCAAAAACAACGTCATCTGTAAATTCATTCTTGACAATCATATCTTCGACGGCAATGCGCACGTTCAAAGGATAAGACTGCAAGTTTGACTTGAACTTTTTATATTCGGCATCTGTCAGAGAATTTTTCCTGTGCTCCTCAGGCGAGTCAGGAATCTGGGTTTTCATGCGGCCGTTTTTGTCAAAAGGATTTGCGTTTTCACCCGTATATCCGAGGATTTCAAAATCAGGCTCGCTTGCACCGCTTTCGTCAAGTTCAAAATCAGAAGAATTATTCAGCTGACTGTCAGTATCAGGAATATTAAAATCAGAAAGAGAAGAATTACCGGAAGCAAGGTCCTCAAAATTAATTCCTTCCATCTGCGAAGTATCAAAAACTTCAGGAGTCTGATTTTCTTCTCCTGCAGGAACGCCGCCGCCCTGTTCAGAATCAAAGCCTGCATCATCGCCGATATTCAGTCCCGACAAATCAATCGAAGAAGGATCAAAATCTGAATTTTCAAAATCAGAATCTCCCTCACCAGAAAGCCCTGCATTTTCTCCTGAATCAGAAAAATCTGCTTCCATGCTTGAATCAAGGTCAAAACTTGCAGCGTCATCAAAATTTTCAGAATTACTAAAATCAGAACCAAAATCAGAAGAACTGTCAGCCCCTGTATTATCGCCAGCGCCGGAATCAGAACCAAAGTCATCTCCCAGACTGTCCATACCGCCAAAGTCGTCAAGTCCGCCAGTATCTATCGCATCAAAATCAGAACCGCCCGAAGACGGAACTTCATCAGAAACAGTTACTGACACAGAGTCTGACTCTCCGTCAGTAACATTTTCAGCCGGAGAAGGAAATTCCTGAAATTCTGACGGAATGTCCGCCGTCATATCAATGCCGTCACCCGAAAAAGAAAACTCATCATCAGCAGCACTGTCAAAACTTTCTGCCATATCGCCTGAAGAAAAATCAGCGCCAGACTGCGGAATTTCAGAAACAGGAGATGAACTTTCAGATTCAGCAGGTTCTGCAGAAAGCGGTTCAGGTTCAGAAAAATCTTCTGACGGCATATTCAAAAGGTCGTCAAGGCTCATGTCAGCGATTGAAGGTCCTGCCTCTTCTGGTGCAGGAGGTACTTCTTCAAAAGCAGACAAATCAGGAATTCCGCCGTCTGCATCAACGGCAGGGTTCAGTATATTAGAAAAATCAGGTTCAGCACCGCCGGGAACTTTGCCTGCAAGCAGTGCTTCAAGTTCGGCATTTGCAGAGTTCAGCGCTTCCTGATCTAAAGCAGCAGAATCACCGCCTTCAGAATTTGACTCAGGGGAATCTGAATCTTTTTCAGGCATACCGAGGACAAAGTCTTCTGAATCATCTATATCTTGTACGGAAGGCGGAATCTGCGCAAGAACTGGCTTTTCACCACGTTCAGCACGAAGTTTCGGCTCGTTTCCTAATCTGAGAACATCTTCGCTTAATTTTTTTAATTGACTTAAACCCGGCATAAATTAATATTCTTTCCCCAAAATAAAAAAAACTATCGCAAGCATTTTTTACATTTTTATTGTCTATTATATCATAAATTAACGGTATTTGTCAGTTATTTATTTAGATTTATCAAAATTTCAGGGACCTCCCCGCCGCTAAAAAAAAGCACTCAAATCATACAGATTCACGCTGAACTTATCAAACCCCGCAATTAAACTTTTTCAGACAATCATATAATCTAAAAACGTCAAACTTCCGATACTGAATATATGAAAAACATCGGTAAATTTGCGGCATTATTTTTTATTTTAAATGCGTCATTTGCGTTTGCAAAAGGTTCGTCTCAAAAAAAAGAACCTCAGATAGAATTCACATATCCTTATGAATACCGCGTAATAACAAATGAAATCAGGGAAGTAACAGAGCCGTTTCAGAAAGACGACTACATTGTCTTTACGTCGCAGGACGGACCGCGCCACATCGGAATTGCATTTGATTTTGAAGACTATAAAAAAATCCATTCATATATGAAAAAAACTTTATATGACATGGACGGAAAGCCTTATGCCAGCTACTATTTTTACATTCTTGAACTTCCGAAAGACGTAGAAAAAATTTCCTACAGGCTTATAATCGACGGAATCTGGACTACCGACCCGAACAATTACAGCAAGTCATACAACTCATATCTCGGAATCGAAGTTTCCACGCTGAACGTCGTCAACAACCACATAAACGAAACAAAAGAATTTACCGACGGAATTCACTTTATCTATCAGGGAGAATCAGGTCAGAAAATACGACTTGCCGGAACTTTTACAAACTGGGATTCTTCGATTTACACGCTTGAAGAAACACGCCCCGGCTATTACGAATTATACCTGCCGCTTCCAAAAGGAACTTACTACTACGCATTCTACAACGGAACAAGATCTTTCCCCGATTCTACAAACCCCGACAGAGCCTGGTCAACAGAAGGCAGGGAAACGTCAAAAATCGTAGTTCAATAATCCGCAGTTCCGTAATCTCATAACGCAATAATTGAACTTAAATTTGCCGTTTTTAGAATTTAAACTTTCCGGCAAGGCTTGACAAATCGCCCATTCCGTTAAGGTTTCCGCCTGCAAGCTGGCTCATCAGTTTTGCCTGCATTCCTTTATTGCGCGAGATTTTTTTCATCGCAAGCTTTGTCTTTTCAAACTGCTTGATGAGTTTATTTACTTCAGCAACCGTAGTCCCCGAACCTTTTGCAATGCGCTTTCTGCGGCTCGGGCCTATAATAAGGTGGTTTGCCCTTTCCTTTTTTGTCATCGACTGAATTATTGCTTCCTGACGTTTCATTCCGCTTGTATCAATATCACGGCCCTGCATTGCAGATGCCATTCCGGGCATCATTTCCATCAACGACTGAATCGAACCCATTTTTTTAACCTGCTGAAACTGGGCAAGCATATCATCGAGCGTAAACTCATTGCGCGCCATTTTAGCTTCAAGCTTTCTGGCATCTTCGATATCAACCTGTTCCTGCGCTTTTTCTACGAGAGAAACGATGTCGCCCATTCCGAGGATACGGCTTGCGATTCGTTCCGGGTGGAACACTTCAAAGTCGTCAGTCTTTTCACCTGTTCCGATAAATAAAACAGGTTTGCCCGTAATCGTCTTTAAAGAAAGAGCCGCACCGCCTCGCGCATCGGAATCAAACTTTGTAAGGATAACACCCGAAACGCCAAGCTGCTCGTCAAAAGTCTTTGCAATGTCAACGGCATTCTGACCTGTCATTGAATCTGCAACAAGGAGAACTTCGTCAGGTTTTACGCTTTTTTTGATATTGACAAGTTCTGCCATCATCGCATCATCAATCTGAAGCCGTCCGGCAGTATCAAGGATTATTACGTCATAGCCGTTTTTCTTTGCATAATCAATCGAATTTACTGCAACCTTTACGGCATCTTTTGTATCTTCTTTGTAAACAGGAACGTCAATTTTCTGACCTAAAACGCACAGCTGCTCGATTGCCGCAGGACGGACAAGGTCGCAGGCAACAAGAAGAGGCCGCCTTCCGTCTTTCTTTAATTTTGCGGCAAGTTTGTGGCTTGCAGTCGTTTTACCTGAACCCTGCAAACCGAGCATCAGGACAACTGACTGAGTATCAGGGCCTTTTAAGTTCAAGTCTGTTTTTGAATCTCCGAGCATTGAAACGATTTTGTCATAAATGATTTTTACAAACTGCTGGCCCGGATCAACGGCTTTTAAAACTTTTTCGCCTTTAGCTTCTTCTATCGTAGAATTTACGAAGCGCCTTACGACCCTAAGATTAACATCAGCTTCAAGCAAAGCCATTTTAATCTGTTCAACAGTGTCTTCGATATTTTTTTCTGTAATCGTAGATTTTCCACTGACTGTACGGATAATATTACTAAAAGTATCAGTTAATTTTTCAAGCATCGTTCACCTCTATAAAATCAATAGCAGAATATAAAGACTTTATTTTTTTACTCTTTTTTTTAAACGCAAAAGCTGGCGCAGAAAATCCTCAGGCTCGATTTCGCGATTTAAAATTCTATATAAACCGTCACAAATTACAAGTTTCAAGTTAAGCCGTTCTGAAATTTCGTGGACATATTTGCAGGCAACGGCGCCTTCCGGCAAATATCCGATTTCATTGATGTGGTCAATTAAATCATCAAGGTTTTTAAATTTTGAAAGAATATTGTTTTTTATGATGTCCTGCCCGAAGCGGCGGTTTCGTCCGTATTTGCTTTTGCACGTAACGTCAAGATCTCCGACACCTGCAATGGAAGTAAAAGTTTCGGCATGAGTTGCACCCATTGCAAAACCAAACTGCTGAATTTCGTTAAGCCCTGCCGCAAGAAGCAGGCTTTCTGAATTATCGCCGAACGTATCGGAAGTTTCTGAAATTGCATCGCAGCAGCCGTAAACAACTGCAATGACATTTTTTACGGCAGCGCAAATCTGAACTCCGACGACATCAAGGCTCGAATAAGCAAGAAGTCCCGGGACTTTCATAAGTTCCCTGAATATAATCGTATTTTTGGGATTTTCAGAAGCAGCAATAAGGCCTGTAAGTTTTCCCATTGCAACTTCTTCTGCATGGCTCGGGCCTGAAATATATACGGTATTGCCTTTATAAATCCCGGGCAAAACATTTTCGATAGTTTCAAGGCAGAGTTTAGGACCTTTTTTTGAAGGAACAAAACCTTTTGTCAAAACTCCTATGTATGTTTCGCCGTCTGCAATACTTGGAATCGTAATTAATTTTTTTACAGTTGAAGCCAGATAAAGCGAAGGACTTGCAAAAATCAAAAAATCTTTGTCCGAAGCAACCTGTTCAAGATTGGAAGAACAGGTCAGATTTTCAGAAAGTTTAAAACCCGGCAGGAATTTTTTATTCTCGTGCTCATTATTGATTGAATCTACAACCTCAGGTTCGAGAGCCCACAAAGTTACCTTGTGACCTCCCCTGCCCAATGCCTGCGCAAATCCGGTTCCCCAGGCACCAGCTCCGATTACTCCGACAGATTTTACGTTCATTTACAAGGCCTCCCTTTATATTTTACAGCCAGCAGGCATTTGTTTCTGCCCAGTCAAAGAGTTCGTCTTCCTTAAAGAACAGATTAATTTCGCGTTCTGCGCTTTCATCACTGTCAGATGCGTGAATAATGTTATGCGATGTATGCAGACAAAAATCTCCGCGGATAGTTCCGGGAGCAGCTTCAGAGGGTTTTGTAGCACCGCAGAGTTTCCTTACCAATGAAACGCAGTCATCACCCTGCCACACCATTGCAACTACAGGAGCAGAAGTAATGTATTCTGCCAGTTCAGGAAAAAAAGGCTTTTCCTTATGTTCAGCGTAGTGCATTCCTGCAAGCTCTTTTGAAATGTTCATCATCTTTAAGCCGATTAACTTTAATCCTTTTTTTTCAAGGCGGCTTATTACCTCACCTACAATCCTCCGGTTCAATACGCCCGGTTTTAACATACTAAAACAACGTGTTTCCATAGTTTGATTATTATATAGGAAAATCAATCTAATTACAATACAAGGCACTGATAACTTCTTCGATGACATTATCAGGCGTACTTGCCCCGGCAGTCACCCCGACAGTTTCAAGATTTTTAAAAAAGTCAGGGATTTCAGAGGGTTTTTCGATGTGGACGGCGTTTTTTACAAAAGAAGCGGCTTTCTGGTATAGCCTTATCGTATTTGCAGATTTTTTTCCACCGACAACTACAATGCCGTCAACAGTCATGCAGAGTTTTTCAAGCGCGTCCTGCCTTTTTTTTGTCGCAGGACAGATTGTATTGATTATTTCAAGCTGCGGGATTTTCTGTTTTAGATATTCAGAGATTTTTTCAAATTCAACCGAACTGAAAGTCGTCTGGCACAAAAGAAGTGACTTTTTATCAAAGTTCTTCCCGAAAACAGACTGCGCTTCCTGCAAATTCTGAATGCAGTAAAATTCGCCTTTTGCACAGCCTTTGATTCCTTCGACTTCTGCATGACCTTTGTCGCCTGCAAGAATTATCACATAGCCTTTTTCAGAAAACTCTGCGACGCGGTTCTGGCTTA
The DNA here is from genome assembly GCA_051883255.1 of Treponema sp. Lineage (GTDB taxonomy): Bacteria > Spirochaetota > Spirochaetia > Treponematales > Treponemataceae > Treponema_D. The sequence continues at coordinate 12,767 of JBJETJ010000074.1, read as the reverse complement.
CAGTCACGCGCGGACAGGTTGAATCTATCAAGACGGCTTTTCTTGCGGCAAGCTTTTCTTTTACGGCAAGGCTGACACCGTGCGCCCTTATGATTACGACGCAGTCAGAATCTGTCTTATCAATCTGGTTTTCGTCAAGAATGTTGAGGCCTTTTTTTTCAAGTTCTTCAAGAGCAGTCTGATTGTGAATTAAAGGACCTAAAGAATAAACTTTTTTATCTTTGTATTCCCTGAGGGCAACTTCTGCACTTTCTATAGCGCGGCGCACCCCCATGCAATATCCTAAAGTATCTGCTTTTATGACGTTCATAAAACATTTATATCATTTTATCAAAAAAAAGCATACTGCATCAGCTGAAATTCAACCGGCACAGTATGCTTTTATTTATTTAACTTAACTTCAAAAACTGCGGTTACTGGGCTTTCGGTTCACGCGGAGAGAACGCATGAAGTCCGAAAGACGGCTGCCATTTTCTGCGGATAAAAGTAATGAATCCGCTTGAAATGAACAGTGATGAATAGCATCCGCTTATGAGACCGACAATCAAAGCCCAGGCAAAGTCGTGAATTGAACCTGTCGTAAATATGAACAGTGAAAGAACTACGAACATCGTCGTAATCGTCGTAATAAGCGAACGGCTCAACGTGTCAGACAGCGACTGATCCATGACTTCCTTAAAAGACTTGACTTCAAGGCGCTGAATGTTCTGGCGCACGCGGTCAAGAATAACGACAGTATCATTTATCGAATAACCGATGATTGTAAGGACAGCGGCAATCGAAGTCGTACTGAATTCAACCTGAAAAATTGCAAGGAACGAGAACATCATAAGCGCATCGTGAATAAGCGCAATGATTGCACCGAGTGCAAAATCCCAGCGGAATCTGATTGAAGCATAAATCCAGATACAAATCATAGTTCCGACAAGAAGCAGAACAGACTGGAAGGCAAGCAAATTTGAACGTTTTGAACCGATAAAGTCTGTCTTTAAAACCGTTATCGAGCTTTCTGAATATTTATTGTTCAATGCAGTATTTATAGTTTCAAGAACATCTGAATCCTGATCATCTGCTCCGACCCTGATCTGATATGCTGAATTTTTGTCAGAACCGACTTCCTTTACTGCAACGCCGGAAATTCCTGACAGGACAGAACGTACTTCTTCTACATCAGGTCTGGAAGCTATCTGAACTTCTTCAATGTAACCGGGTTTAAAATCAATGCTGAAATTGATTCCGCGGGTTGCAATGCTTATAATTCCGATAACAAGAACAATACAGCTTAAAATTGCACAAGGAAGAAAAGCCTTACTAAATTGAATTCTCTTTTTCATTTACTTTATCCTCCAGCTGATGCTGATTTTATCTTTCTTTCTTACGTCCGTACCGAAGTCAAACATAAGGCGCGATACAAACAAAGCAGTAAATACAGACGACAAAACACCGATTGCAAGGCTCACGGCAAATCCCTGAATTGAACCTGTACCAAGAATAGAAAGGAACATTGCAGCAATAAATGTCGTAATGTTAGAGTCCATAATAGCCCAGAAAGCACCGTCAAAACCTGCTTCAATAGCAGCTTTTCTTCCCTTGCCGAGCCGTAATTCTTCTTTAATGCGTTCAAAAATAATTACGTTTGCATCGACTGCCATACCGATTGTCAAAACCATACCGGCAATACTAGGAAGTGTTAACGTCAGATTGAATGCTGACAATACAGAGAACAGAATGTAAAGGTTCAGAATCTGTGCAACTACAGCATTAATTCCTGCTCCTTTATAGTAAATGAGCATGAATATCATAATCAGTGCAAGACCGATGATAAGTGCATTTTTTCCCTGTTCGATAGAAAGTGCACCAAGAGAAGCGCCGATAGTCTGCTGGCTTTCGATTTCAAGCGGAACGTCGAGCGATGCAGTTTCAAGAACTTTCTGAAGGTTCTGTGCTTCTTCAAGACCGAAACCGTCTACGCGAACCTGTCCGCCAGGGATTGCATTTTTAATTGTAGGAGCTGACTTGATTTTATTGTCGCTTACGATGGCAAGGCGTTTTTTAACGTTTTTTGCAGTTACGTCAGCAAAAATAGTTCCGCCTTTAACGTCAAGCGTCAAGTCTACGCCGGTATTACCCATTCTGTCTTTAGAAATCATTACGTTCTGAATGTGGCTTCCGTCAAGTGCAACTTCCTTTTTTACGACGAGATACTGATGGAACTCATCAAGGCCGTAAGAATCTTTTATGTAATAACCAAGAACTTCGCAGTCTTCCGGGATAATCGAAGAATCTGTCAGCTTGCCGTTTTCATCAAAAGTATCATACTGATGAGCCTGATAATACTGATAGAAAGCCTGTGTTGCGTCATCATCAACAAGGCGGAAATTCAACATTCCCTTTCCCTGAATAATCGCATTGATTGAATCGTTCTGACCTTCGCCCGGGATTTCAAGATAGATTCTGTCTTCGCCCTGCTGGCGGATTACAGGTTCTGTCAAACCAAAGCGGTCAATGCGGCTTGTAATCGTTTCGATTGCAGCTGCCATAGCCTGCTGTTTGAAATACGAAACTTCTTCCGGCTTGAGCGAGTCCCCTTTTGCAGCAATGGCAGCATCCAAGTCTGCGCGGATAATTACGTTTACGCCGCCTGCAAGGTCAAGTCCGAGCTTTACGGAATTTGTATAATAATTTTTGTCTTTTAATATTTTGTTGCGGTAGTGTTCCTGAAACAAAGATACAAGTTTATTGTGAATTGACATTGCCGCATTTTTTTTCTGTTCGGCAGTCGAAACATTGTATCCGAATCCAAATCCCCTCATCAAATCAGACATTGTCATTTTTTCAGGAATTTCATGCTTGAAAGCTTTGTAATTCTTTTTTGCATCTTTGATAAGCCATTCATATTCTGCAGGAACCGGCGAATCTGGTTCATCTTTTACTTTCTGTTCCAGATCCTTAACTGACTTTACAGCCTGTTCAATCGAATAATCCCTGATTTTTTCCAAAGGACTAAGTGCAATTTTCTGATCTTCTTTTGGTGTCCAAAAATACCAGTTGATAGAAGGCCACAGGCAGTAAAGACAAACAGCCAGAACTACAAGAATAAGAAGAAAACGGTTTCTTTTACTCATTTTTTATAACTCCAAGTTATTTTTCTTCTTTTGAAGATTCTGAATCTTCATTTTTATCTTTTTTTGAAGCTTTTGCTTCTTTTGTTTCTACAGCTTTTTCCGTTGTTTCATTGATAACTTTAGAAATTGCTGATTTTGTAAATTCGATTTTTGCATTGTCATCAACTTTTACGACAACTGAATTTTCCTTCACAGAAGAAACTGTGCCGTAAATTCCGCCGATAGTAACGATTTTGTCGCCTTTTTTAAGGGCAGCAAGCATTTTTTTTGTTTCATTTTCCTGTTTTTTTTGAGGACGAATAAGAAAAAAATAGAAAATAGCAATCATTGCTACTACAGTGAGTGCAAGAGAAGCAAGAGAACCGCCTGTTCCGGCAGGAGCTGCGCCAGCGGCAGTTTGCAATAAAGTTGAAAAAGACATAATTAATTTCCTTCCTAAAATATTTTTATTAGAATATTAGATTTTAACAGAATATCATAGATGTTGAGTATTGGTCAACACGCGAGTGGCGCGAGTAAATTACGGTTTTTCACAAGCATCGGTTTATCTCGCGCTACGAGTTTGCGAGTGCGCAAACTCTATGAGGAGGAAATCGTCGGAGCAGTTGTAAATTTCTAGTGGTTAACCGGCACGGATTTAGAAGGCGCGCGATTTTGCGCAGACAGGTTATTTTATCAGCTGTTCTATTTCGGAGTTCAGGCGGATGTATTTTTCTTCGTTGGGGTTGAGGGAAACTACCTGCTTGAGGTAGTACTGGGCTTTGCGGTAGTCCTTGCGGTTGTAGTAAATTTCGTACATTCTGAAAAGTGCATCGGAATTTCTCGGGTTGGCAATCAGGCTTGAGCGCAAGTCAGAAAGAGAGGCAGTGTCAGAGTTCTGCAGGAAACTTCGCTGGTAAAAGAGAAAGCTTTTCATCGAGGCAGTCGGAGAATTATTCAGCAGGGAATTTATCAGGCGCAGGGCATTTGCAGTTTTTCCTGTCTTTATCATTACTTCGATATAAATCTGAATGAACTCCGGGTCGTTTGGGTCTTTTTCGTACAGCATTAAAGCGTACTTCCAGGCTTCATCGTTATACTTGAGCGCAAGGCAGACTTTTATGTGCATTGAAACTGCATTCTGCGGAACAGGCTTGATTTCAAGAATTTTCTTGCTCAGCGAATATGCCTCTGAAAATTTGCCTTCGTTATAAAGCGACAGGACACTGATTGCAAGCGCATCGGCATTCTTTTCGTCAGTCTGAAGAATGACTGCTGCAAGTTCACCGCCTGTTTTGTTATTTATTTTTCTGTTTGAAACAGAGGCAAGTTCTGCGGCATAAAGAATTACCTCAAGGTCTTTTGGATATAAAGTCAGCGCCCTTTCTATCGTAGAAATTGCAAGAACTATGTTTTTGTTCCATTCACGCTGAATTTTTGCACGGAGCAAAAGATACTCGCGGTTGTCAGGATAGATTTTTGAATAAACGTCAAGGAGCGAAGAGGCTTTTAAGTATTCGCCTGTTTCAACAAAAATTTTTGCGCGGAACAAAACGAATTCCAGATCAGACGGATTCTGCTGAAGGACAAGGGAAGCGTACTGTTCAGCCTTTGCAAAATCCCTCATTAAAAAAGCAGTGTTTGCATAAAGCTTGTAAATCTTTATGTCAGACGGATACTGAATTACGAGTTTGTCAAGAATGTTTGAAACCTGTTCATATTTTTTAAGCTGAATAAGGCAGTTCGCTTTTTCAAGCAGAATTTCGTAAACGATGAAATTCTGCTCCGTTGCCTTGTCAAAAAACAAAATCGCAGAATCATAATTCCCGAGCCTTTTGTTTAAAAGCCCAGAAAGATAATTACACAAAACGGAATCGGGCTTCATCTTCAACCCCTGCTGTAAAGAAGCCTGTATCTGCGGAAAATCCTCAGGCTTTACCGAGTCAGAAACTAAAGCAAGGCACGGCAGTACAATCTGAAAAAAATCCTTGCTTTCAGAATGATTTTCAAAAACGCCGATTTTTGCAGAAGAAATTATGCCAAGGTATTTTTCTTCCGTAACGGGCGGAACGTCCTGCAGCTGCTTTTCTGACTTCCAGACTAAAGACATTATCGAAGATGCAATGTTAAACAAAACGCGCTCGTTTTCACTGTAGTCAATCGTCGCTTTTTTTAATCTTGAAACGGCAGTCCGTATTGACTGCGGAGAGCCTTTCTCGATTTCAGAAATTACAGTCTGGTCTATAGAAGAAAAATACGAAACGCTTTTTTTGTCGATTTTAATTTCCGTAGGCGATTCTTTCTGTGCAGAAGAAGATTTTTCGTCTGCGGATTTTTCAGAAGTTTTTTTTGATGCAGAGGATTTTTCATTTTTAGAAGATGAACTGTCAGATGAATTTTCTTTTTCAGGTCTGTATAGCGCCGACATACTGTTTTCTGCGCCAAAGACAGTTTCCTGTCTGGAACTCTGACAGCCTGAAAAAAACGCAGCAGACAAAATGAGGAATATAGAAGTAACAAAAGCATAAAGACAAAATGCCTTCTGCCTTTTATTCATCAGTTTTCTCCATAAATTGAATTTCCGAATCAATTTCCCCCGATTCATCGAGGAATACTGATTTGCGCGACTGGCAGTACAGATAATATCCGATTAAAAACAGCCCTGCAAAAATAAAAATCAAAGGCCATATATAACTGACAAAAGTCCGCAAAGGAACTTTTATTATGTTAAAAGAAAAAAGCATGAAAAAAAGTCCGAGAAGTGTTAATGCAGTTGCAGGAATCAGATAAATCGTCTTTAATTTCCGCGATTTTAAATAACAGCTGGGGACAAGCGTTATTCCGAAAGAAATCATCATTACAGGCCACAGTTTTGAAAGCCCTACAGGCAGTACGTTGACTTTGACGATAATCGCACCGACAAAATATACAAGCATGTTAAGGCTGACATAAAGAAGGACGGCTTTTTTTAAAACAAGCGAAACGTAAATCAATACTGCCGAAAACACCATTAAAAAAAACAGAAAAGTAATGAAAAAGCCTTCTGCCCTTTTTGACGGAAGGAATATGAGCAAAGTCAGTCCGAGCAAAAAAAACACAAAACCAACAGCCAAAAGAATCCTATAAAATCGCAAATTATTTTTATCTGCCATAAGTTCCACCGAATATAATTATAATTTTGCAGTTAGTATAGAATACTATAAAAAGCGCAATCTTGCCAATAACAAAAGTGTATGATAAAGTAAAAATATGAAAACAAAACTGAATTACCGCGCTTTTATTCTTTTAATCTGCGTTTTAATACCGTTCACCTTTTCATGTTCAAAAAAAGAACCTGCAGCTGACGACTATAAAGAAAACATTGCAAAAATGGACGCACTTCTCGCTCAGAAACACCTTTCAGAGGAAGCACGATATGCGCTCGTAAACAAAATTACGACTACCCTTCTTGCAAAAGAAAAGCATACGCACCTAATCGTATACCTTACTGACTGGGTCGCAGACAATCCCGATGACAAATTCAACGCATACTGGCTTTTGATGGTTGCATATTCATATTTAAAGACGAATGCAGAACCGATGGCAGAATTCTACTTTGAACGCATTATAAAAAATTATCCCGATTTAGAAGTAAAAGGTCAGTCAGTTCACTTTCTGTGTCTTGAAAACCTCATAAAAATCAGCCGGAATTCTGACAGCCGCATAAAATATTTTAACCAGCTCATAAACCGTTTTCCTGCAAACATAAGCATTACGGAAATGTACGTAAGGCTTGCAAGGGAATACGAACTTACAGGCGAATGGACAAAGGCACTTAAAACTTACGAAATGTTTTTAGACCAGCCTGACTCGACGACAATACAGATTGCGGACATTCCTGATGCGTACAACTACGCAAAAACATTAATCGACTTTAACAAATCGCCTAAAGACTGGACTTTCAAAACACTGCCTGAACTTGAAAACGCAATCCGCACTGCAATTTTCCGCTATCAGCCTAAAAAACTTGATACATACCGTTCAAAAGTAAACTTTTTTGCAGTTTCCTGGAAGCAGGACGAAAACTCAAATACAGGTCAGGTAGATTTTTCAATGTCAAACTACATGCACGGAAACAGAATTACGTGCGACAAAGACCTTATCCCCGGACCTACTGCAAACGAAGCATACCTGAGGACAAAAGGCTGGACGACAATGCCTGTCTGGTATTTCTATTTCAGGGAAGTAAATTTTCCGGCTGACCCGGACATTCACGGAACCTGGGAATGGGCTGGAATTTACATCGGCGACATGCTGTAATGCAGAAAAAAGCTGTTCTATTTTTACCGGCATTTTTAATTCTGTTCTCTGCAAGTGCGTCCGCTTTAAGTGAACGAAGCGAATACAAAGACTTGTTTTCTTACGGCGTGAACAAAAACGAAGTCAAACTCTGCCTTGAAAACGGCAGGAAAACTCATACGACAGGCGAACTGTGCAGGATACTGAAAGATTCAGTTCAGTACAGGGCATACATCAGAAAAAGGCTCAAGGAAGAAAATATGCCCGCCTGCATTGAATACCTGCCTTTAATCGAATCAAATTACAAGCCGACTGCAAAGCCTGCAAACGGAGAATCAATGGGAATCTGGCAGTTCATGCCGAACAGCGTTTTTCCGTTCATGGAACTTTCTGAATACGTAGATGAACGGCGCGACCCCTGGGTCAGCACTGATTCAGCATTGAAAAAACTCAAAGAAAATTACGCACTTTTCAACGACTGGCTTTTAGCACTTGCTGCCTACAACTGCGGTTCAGGAGCCGTAACGCGCGCGCTTGAAAAATCAGAAGAAAAAAATTTTTCGTCACTATGCAGGCAGGAATTAATCCCGAATCACGCAATTCAATACGTTCCAAACTTTTTAAAAATTGCAGACTTAATCGAAAACGCACTGTTCTACGAAGAAACAAAGATTTACGAAGCAAGCTGCATTTATGATGCAAGCGGAAATGCAATCGATGACCTGGCAAATCTTTCGGAAAGAGAACCAGACCCGACGTTCTTTTATTACGACTTTGACTACATTACCGTAACGGAAAGCATAAGCCTCAAAGCCCTTGCAAAAGAACTCAGGCTTGACTACCAGATATTAAAAAATTTGAATCTTAGTCTTGTAAAGGAAAAAACTCCGCCTGACAGAAAATACAGGCTTCGACTTCCTGCAGGAATGGCATTATCGTGCAAAGACGCACTTTTTGCTATAAATAACAGGCAGAAAAATACCGAAAATAAAAAAGAGAATTTAAATTCAAATTGACAAATTAAAAAAGCAGATTCTCAAGGCCGGCTATGAAAATAAAAAAAATAATCACAGCATTAATCCTGCTGAGTGCTTTTGCGCATGTAAATGCAGAAGAAAAAACTTCCCTTCTTGAATCTTTAAGCAAAGTAAACTGGATTGCAAAAGATTTTAAATCGAACGTAAAGCTTGACGTCGACAAGGCAGACATACCGATGCCGTCCGGAAAAATGACGGCGATAAATACAATTTCAACAAGAATGCCCGACCTCGTAAAAAATCCGATTCTGACGCTCAACGTAAACTCAAACAAAAAACTCGGCGACATGATTTTGGATCAGGAAATCACATATCAGGACATAAAAAAAGTCATTTCAGATTCAAAATCAACGATGGGGTATATGGTAAAAGATTCTTCCGTTTTTACGACAGACAATTCAGTTGACCTTTTAAAAATCTCGTCACTGTTCGTGCGCCACAACGTTCCGTACAGACTGCAAAAACCGATTGACTTTGTTTCTTCAAAACCATATACGGGAATCATAATAGATGCCAGAGGCTCACTTCCAGTTCACGGTGAATTTATAAAAGACAAAGCAGAGCCTTGTTTTTTTCCGCGCATTTTTTCTGACGAAATGGACATCATCTATGAACACAATATGGTCGAACCTGAAATTGCAAAATCAAAAGGAGTATGCTTTTACGACTACTCAGATGACGCAAGGCGATACGAACACGTAGTAGGCAAAAAGCCCGTTTACATTCTTGCGCAAAAAACATTCGGACAGAACAGAAGCGACATCATAATCAAAAAAGAAGATGCCCTTAAAATAATCTGCATTCCCGAAAACCTTGAACTTTTACGGCAGGGAAAAGTCGTAATCCTGCTTGACAAGGAACAGCTGGTTTACGACGTTTCAGCGCCTGACAAAGACAAGGCGTACTACACTCTGTTAAACAGACTGAAACTGTATCCTATAAGGGAATTTTCAGGCCCTGACAAAATAGAAAACGGCCCGGACGGAATCAGATTTTTGTATAATTTAAAATTCATTCCCGACAGCCCGGAACTTCTACCTGAAGAACGTTCAAGAATTTCAGAATGTGCAGTTCTTTTAAAAGAAGCATTAAAAGACAATTCATTTTCTATTTTTGTCGGAGGCCACACGGCAGACATAGGACAGCCGCAGAACCAGATGATTCTTTCAATTCAGAGAACGCAAACAATTATAAAAGCACTTGTCGCAGAAGGCATACCTGAAAACCTGTTTACATACAGAGGCTACGGCGCGACAATTCCAAAAGGCGACAACTCAACCCCCGAAGGCCGTGCCGTAAACCGCCGCGTAGAAATTACGCTTCGCCCTAAACAAGTGTACATACAGAGAGCCAATTAACGCATCTTAATCCTTAAGCTGAACTTATCAAAGTGCCGTGTCTTGAAAAAAAAAAGCCGGCACTTAATGACATTTAATCACATTTATATTATACTCAACGTAATTTGGAGTTTTTATGAATATTTTATACATTGACCCCGGAACAGGCAGCATGCTCTTTTCCATTTTGATAGGACTTGCGGCGGCAGCAGTTTTCGGAGCAAAGGCACTTTTTTTTAAACTAAAATTTTTATTCTCAGGCGGAAAAAGCGATGCAAAAAATTCCGCTCAAAAAATACCTTACGTAATTTACAGCGACCACAAGCGTTACTGGAACGTATTTAAACCGATTTGCGATGAATTTGAAAAACGCCGGATTCCGCTCGTATTTTACACATCAAGCGAAGACGACCCTGCCCTGTCATGCAAATATGAATACGTAAAGGCAGAATTTATCGGCAGCGGAAACAAGGCATTTGCAAAACTTAATTTCCTTAACGCAGGAATTCTGCTTTCTACGACACCGGGACTTGACGTCTACCAGTGGAAGCGAAGCAAAAACACAGACTGGTACGTACACATTCCTCATTCGATTGACGACGTTCCTGCAACATACAGAATGTTCGGAACAGATTACTATGACGCATTTTTGACAAGCGGAAATCATCAGGAAAAAGTCATACGCAAACTTGAATCGCTCAGAAACCTTAAGGCAAAAGAAGTCGTATGCACAGGTTCAACTTACCTTGATTCAATGAAGCAGAGAAAAGACCTGCTGCCTGAAATTCCCAAAAACAAAAAGCCTGTCGTGCTTGTTGCACCAAGCTGGGGAATAAACGGAATTCTCTCAAAGTTCGGTTCAAGGTTTATTGATGCGCTCGTAAAAACCGGATACGAAATCATAATCCGCCCTCATCCGCAGTCAGTCAATTCTGAAAAGCAGATGCTCGATGACTTGAAAAACAAATATCCAGAAATAACCTGGAATTTTGACAACGACAATTTTGACGTTTTAAACAAGGCAGACATTATGATTTCTGATTTTTCAGGCGTCATATATGACTATACTTTGATTTTTAACAAGCCTCTGATTTATGCAGATACCGAATTTGATACGCTTCCTTACGATGCAGACTGGCTTGATGAAAAAATCTGGAGCCTGCGTGTTCTGCCAAAAATCGGAATCATGCTGCAGGAAAAAGATTTTGACAATTTAAAGAATGTAATTGACGGCGCGCTTAACAGTCCTGCCCTTGAACAGGGACGGAAAGAAATTGCAGAAGAAGCCTGGAAACATACAGGCGAAAGTGCAGTGCGCGTTGCCGATTATATGATAAACAAAAAAGAAGAACTGAAACAGTAAAAATTACATGCAAAAAGCTGATTTTTGAGGAACTGATTTTTCCTCAGGCTTTTTACGGGAGAAGAATATGCAGGCATTAATGCTGGCTGCCGGAATGGGCAAGCGACTTGGAAGATACACAAAGAACGCAACAAAATGTATGGTTCCTGTCAACGGAAAGACACTTATAGAATATGCCATTGAATCACTTGTAAAAAACGGAATAAAAAAAATGGTGATTGTCGTCGGATACAAAAGCGACGTCCTCATAGATTTCATCAATTCAAAATTCAACAGAGAAAATCTTGACGGAATGGAAATTAAATTCATTCAAAATCCCGTATACGACAAGACAAATAATATCTATTCGCTTTATATGGCAAAAGATGAACTTTGTAATGACGACACCATTCTGCTTGAAAGCGACTTGATTTTTAAGCCTGAAATAATTACAAAGCTGATAAACAGCCCTGACAAAAATCTTGCAGTAGTAAGTCCGTTTGAAAGCTGGATGGACGGAACATGTACTTTGCTTGATGAAGAAAACAACATTACAGGAATTCTTGACAAGGCGCACTTTAACTGGAAAGAAACAGGCGGCTATCACAAGACCGTAAACATCTATAAATTTTCAAAAGAATTCTCGCAGAATTATTATGTTCCGTTTCTGGAAGCATACCAAAAGGCATTCGGCAAAAACGAATATTATGAACAGGTTTTAAAAGTCCTGTCTTTTCTGTCTGCCAAAACATTAAAAGGTCTTGTAGTTCCCGGTGATGACTGGTACGAAATTGATGACCCGGCAGACCTTGCAATCGCAGAAAACCGTTTTGCAAAACCTGACGAAAAATTAAAACAGCTTCAGCACAGGTTCGGCGGTTACTGGAGATTTCCGAAGATAAAAGATTACTGCTATCTTGTAAATCCGTATTTTCCGCCACAGAATATGATAGAAGAACTTGAAGCAAGTTTTAAAACACTTTTAACGCAATATCCGAGCGGCGCATACCAGCAGAGCCTGCTTGCAGGAAAAATCTTCAACATACTCCCGGAAAATATCGCAGTCGGAAACGGTGCTGCAGAATTAATTTCTTCGCTCGGCAAAAAACTGACGGGCAAAATTGTCGTTCCCTACCCTACTTTTAACGAATATCCTGAACGCTTTATTGATGCAGAAATCATTCCGCTTTACACAGATAAAAACGATTTTTCATACGGCGCAGATGACATTTTAGCGCTTGTAAAAAAAGAAAAAGCAAATGCAGTACTTTTAATAAATCCGGACAATCCGTCGGGCAACTTCATAAAAAAAGAAGAGATGACAGAACTTTTAGATGAACTAAAAAAAGCAGACGTTACGATTGTATTTGACGAAAGCTTTATAGACTTTGCAGACAAGGGCATCCGCTATACACTGCTTGATCAGGAAATCCTGCAGAACTATCCAAACCTGATTGTCGTAAAATCAATAAGCAAAAGTTACGGCGTTCCGGGCTTACGGCTTGGAATTCTTGCAAACGCAGACAGCAGTTATATCAATTCCCTTAAAAAAGAAAACGCCATCTGGAATATAAATTCGTTTGCAGAATATTACCTGCAGATTTACGAAAAGTATAATAGGTCAAAATTCGAGTTTTGCAAGAATCGGATAATTTGGCAAAAACCATTG
>JBJETJ010000073.1:0-6040 GCA_051883255.1 Treponema sp. | reverse complement strand
GCATCGTAAAATTATGGAATCAGGAGTTCCTTGCTATTGACAAATATCATAGGAGCAGCTCATGCGTCTGTTCACTTTTTATACGCCTGCAAAACGAATTGAAGAATGGCTAATTGCAAATGAATTATTGAATGCTGAAAATTATTCGGTAAAAATTGATGATTTTATAAATAGAGCCCATAAGTTTCTTGATGAAGTTCATGCTGAAAATCTGATTCATGCAGCAGAAACTTTGAGCGGAAAATATTTTGATTCATCAGAACTTAAAAGATTTGAAAAGGCACTTCTTTCTTTTGACGGTAAGTCAGTTTCATTTAGCAGTGAAGTAAAATCCGCTCTGAAAAACGAAGAAAGTTGCCGTACTTGGTTCGAAGATTTGATTCAATATAATCTTCTTCGCTATCAGAACGAATTTGGCAGTGCCGATTATGGGCTTCCGTTCTTAAAGCTGTATTATGAATATTCAATGCGTGACACGGCACTTTTGTGCAATTACAAGAAGATTCATTCTTCGTTCCGCGGTCAGGGACTTCTGACTTCTGCAAAGCCAGATTATTTTATTTTTGTAAATCTTCATAAAAATGCCAATATCAAAGAGTCTATAAACTACAAAGATAAATTCATTACGCCTGGAGTTTTTCAGTGGCAGTCACCGAACAGTACAACGCAGGATTCGGAAGTAGGACAGAACATTATTTTTAGTTACAAGCGGGGAATAAACCTACATCTTTTTGTCCGTAAATTTGAAGAGGTAGAAGGTGTAACTCAGCCTTTTGTTTATCTTGGAAAAGTCGTGCCTTTTTCTGATACTGCTGAAGGCAACAAGCCTATTACAATTCATTTTGCCCTTGAAAATCCTGTGCCTGATGAATTATATTTAGATTTTACAACAAGGACTGATATGCTTGGGAAAAATAATCCGGAGATTGAATTATGAAACACATCACCGTAAGCGCCGCCATAATCCTGCGCACAAATCCACAAACTCACAAAAACGAAATCCTTGCCACTCAGCGCGGCTATGGCGATTTCAAAGGCGGCTGGGAATTTCCCGGCGGAAAGATTGAATCTGGCGAAACGCCTGAGGAGTGCATTGTCCGTGAAATCCGCGAAGAACTTGCTGTGGAAGTAAAAGCAGAAAAAACTCTTGGGGTAGTGGAGTATGATTATCCTGCTTTTCATCTTACGATGCACTGTATTCTTTGTTCCGTTGTTTCCGGCGAGTTACAGCTTTTGGAACACGAGGATGCACGTTGGCTCACCTCTGAAACTCTTTATTCTGTAGAATGGTTGCCGGCAGATAAATTGATTTTGGATAAGCTTCTTTCAATTTTATAGGGGGCAAATACTTTTTTCTGCTAAAATTTTGCTGCCATTTTTTCTATTTCTTCTTTCAGTTGTTTTTTTATGCTGCCGGGGCTTAGGATTTCAAGGCGGCTTCCAAAACTCAGCAGCCAGTCTGTGAGCCATGGCATTTTCGGAACTGTAAGGGTTAATATTTTGGAGATGGGAGTGTCATCCTGGACATTGTCTGCACAAAAATCATCAAGTATTCTGTAAATATCCTTGTTCTGCACCCTTAATTTGAGCGTAATTTTCGGGTAAGTGTCTTCGCGGTAGCCGGAATAATCCATCTGCCCGGCATTTGAATTGATTTTCAGATTTGATTCTGACTTTTCGGAAAGGATTTCTACATTTTTCATTCGGCTTAGCTTGAAGAAGCGGTTTTCTTTCTTTTGCTCACACCACGCCCATAAATACCAGGCTTGGCCACGAAAAACAATTTTCCATGGACAAAGAATCCTGTTTGTACAATTGCCGTTACTCGAATAGTAATCAAGACGAACCTTCCGTTCGCTTAGAACTGCGATTTTTAACAGATTGAAAATATTTTTTATTTCAGTAAGTTTTGGATTCCAAGGGGCAAAATCAATTTCAATCCAGTCTGCATTTTCTTTTGTTAAGGATTTTAGTTTTGTTATTGCTGACTGTTTGTTTCCGCTTAAATTTTCAAGTGCCTGAACTCCGGCTAAAAGTTCAAGCTTTTCATCTTCTGTAAAAACAGTTTTGTCCAGTGCATATTTTTCCGAAACGCAGAGCCCTCCTCCTTTGCCTTTGATTGCATAAATCGGAACGCCGGCAAGGTTCAGCGCATCAACCCAACGGTAAATCGTCCTTTGACTTACGCCAAAGTGTTCAGCCATTTCTGAGGCAGTAACTTGCTTTTTTTCCAGAAGAATGTAAGTTAATTCAAAAAGAGATGCGGTCTGCATTTATGTCGAAATTTTTCCTTTTACCGCGACACCATCTGCATTAGGGCAAAAAAGTGTTCGGCTTTTCCTGTTTGAAAATATTTGTACCATTCGTCTAGGGCGGCGTTTTCAAAAACATTAAGTTTCTGAAGAATAAGTTTTGCCCATAAAAGGGAGCCTGTGGCACCTGCTGTAATCAGATTATTGTGGCACACAGCCGCTTCATCAACAAAAAACTCAGAGCCTTTGTATTCTGGAACAAACATTTCAAGAAAGCCTTTGCCATTACTTGTGTGCGGTCTTTCATCGAGGACACCCTTTTTTGCAAGAGCAGCGGTTGCGCCACAAATTGCACAGACCGTTCCTCCGGCTTCAAGGATTTTAAGTGCCTTTTCAAGAATAGTCTCGTTTTTCACTTCATTCCAGGAATCGGCACCAGGGAGAATCAAAACAGTATTTTCATCAGCTGAAATTTCATCAATTGTGCAGTCTGGAACAACTGAAAGTCCTCCCATAGTTTTAATTGAATCCTTTGAAACAGCCGCATATTTAAAGATGATTTTTTCAGCATCCTTTTTAAAGAATCTTCTGGAATGTAATTCTGCCGAAATATAACCGGTTTCCCAGTCAGCCATTGTGTTTAAAAGATAAAGATATACTTTTTGCATTTCTGCCTCTCTCCCGATTATTTTACAGCCAAGTAAATGAAAATTGTTCCATTGCCTGTAGCACAGTCTTCCTGATACTCTTCGTAATCGCCGGTAAAAGTGCGTTCCAGCGGAGTGTTCCAGATTTCAGTCCATGTTTCTCCAACAACTTTTGAAACTTCACCTTTTACAGTAAATTTTGCGTATCTTCCGGCAGGAATTTTTTTAACAGTAAGTCCGTCTTTTTCAGCTTCGGCAACGCCTTCACTCGAAATCTGACAGCCAGCAAGAACTGTATAACTCATGTCCTGTGCATAATCGCAGTACAGCCCGACAGATTTTCCGTTCACCCGGTTTTTCATTGACTGAGCCACACCAGAATAAAGCTTCTGCCAGAGTCCGCCGATTACATTTTGCATATCAGGCGAATCATTTTTTGTAACTGCAGATACTCCTGCAAAAGTCCTTTCTTCCATTTCTACGATTTCGTAATTCATAAAACACCTCAATAATTGATTATGCGCCAATTATACAAAGCTGAATATGACACCTGTCTGTCATATTATAAAATATTTTTTGAAAAATGCAAAAATCAGGAAGAAATTATTCCGTAAATGTGCGGAAGGGCTTATTAAAGGAACCGATTTCAATTAAGTTTCCTTCCGGGTCGGCGATGTAGCATGTTCGCTGTCCCCAAGGTTCAGTCGTAGGTTCTAAAATTGATTGTGCGCCCTTTTCGACTGCTTTTGCGTATTCTGCATCGACTTCTTCAAAAGTATCAACATACAGGGCGATTTCAAAATGACCGTTCAGACCTTTTAAATATTCGTATTTTCTGTTCGTCATTTTTTCAAAGTTTTTCCGCTCGTACAGCATAAAAAGAGTGCCGTTTTTAATCAGATATACGTTCACAGCATCTTCGCCTTCTTTAATTTCAAAACCCAAAACATCCCTGTAAAAGCGAACCATCGTTGCCATATCGTTTACAAAAAGTCCAATGCCGTCAAATTTCATTTTGATTTCTCCAAATAAAAAAGTCAGAAAGTTTGGTTTTTATTATATTGGATTTCGGGAGTTGTTGCCTGTATTTGAATAAAATAAAATGGGGACAGACCTTAGATATTGTTGTGCATGTTGTGCGCTATTTTGTCATTTTTCACAACCATTTACCATTCTTATCTTTTTGTATCTGCTCCGTATATTCGCAATATGGATAATTCGTACAGCCGACAAACCAATGATTGTTTTTTCCTTTTCGTTTCACAAGAAAGCCACCGCAGGAAGGACATTTTTTAGGATTCAATAAAATTGTTGCATCTCGCAAAGAATATTTACATCTTGGAAAGTTCGAGCAACCAACAAAATATTTTTCTTCGTGCGATACTTTATAAAGAGTTCCACTTTTACAAAGCGGACATTGCGTTTGTGCAGTCGTTTCAACTTTTTTTATTCCGATAAAACAGACAGAATTCGACTCTGAAAATTCTTTAAAGAACGGAGATGGATTTTTATTGTCGGTCAAAACAAAAGTTCTATTCCGCGTTCTTGTAATAGCAACATAGAAAAGACGGCGTTCTTCTGCAAATTTGTAGTTTTCTGCATTTGTAAGAACAAGATTCAAAGCATTGTCGTCAGCAATCTGATTAGGAAAGCCAAGTTTGTCGTTTTTAAAGTTCAGCAAAATGACATTATCTGCTTCCAAACCTTTTGATTTGTGAACAGAAAAAAAATCTATCTGTACTTCTGGAGCTGGTATATACTCAATACATTCTTTCCGATTGTTCGTGTAGATTTTAAACAATCCTGATTTTTTCAAGATTTCTTTTTCATGGTTTGTTCTGCCAAGTATCAATATAGAAGAATTAACTCCAAATTCGGATATAATTTTATTAACAGCGAACTGCAACGTTTTGCAAGGATCTTCATCATATCCCCAAAATACAAGCGGGTAATCAAGATTTTTATCCGAACGTAAATCTTTTTTTAACTGCAATGGATTCTGCAAAACAAAATGAGAGGCTTCATCAATAAGGTTTTGTGAATATACTTCTATTGGTGCAAAAGACAGAGTTGATGTTATACTTGCTAATCCGCCTTTTGGTGCGAGCGTAAGTGATGGTGTTGAAACTAATTATCCTGCTGCATTCAGAACTACAGAAAGTGCCGACTTGTTTTTGCTTTTGATGATCCGCTATCTTCGTGATGGCGGACGTGCTGCGATTGTTTTGCCTGATGGTTCTTTGACTGGCGACGGTGTAAAGCAGAGAATCCGCGAAGAGTTCTTGACTCAGTGCAATGTGCATACAATTGTGCGTTTGCCTAACTCTGTTTTCCAACCGTATGCCTCGGTTGCTACAAACCTCTTGTTCTTTACTAAGGGGGAGCCGACTAAGGAAATCTGGTATTGGGAACACAAACTGCCTGAAGGTCAGAAATCTTATTCAAAAACAAAACCTATTCAAAAGAGCGAGTTTGCATCACTTCTCGCATGGTGGAATAATCGTGCAGAATGTGAACAGGCTTGGCGTGTGCCAGTAGAAAAGATTGCTGAAAACGGCTGGAATCTTGATATTAAAAATCCATTTGTGAAGGAAGAAGAAGTTACGCATACTACGGCGGAACTTCTGGATAAGCTGAGTGTATCATTTAAAAAGAGTGATGAGTTGATTGCAGAATTACGGAATGGTTTGGCGGGAAAATAGATATTGATGCAGGTTTGAAAAATATTTTATACGAAGGCTTGCAATATTAATCCTGGAATAACATAAGATAAGGTCGACAATGAGATTTATCCCCCCCCCTCCCCAAAAACACACCCGGCAAACGTTTTCCAAAAACATTCACCGGGCGTTTGTTTTTATGTTTAGTTTCAGTTTATGCTGTCCGTTTCGTAAAGCGAAAGTCAAAAACTGACCGGCACTTTACCTTTTTACGGCACGTTCTTAAACGTACTTTTCGTCTATAATGGAAAGAACTTCGTCGAGTTTTGCAAGTTCTTCGTCAATCTGCGCTTCCGTGATGATAAGCGGCGGTGCGACGATGATTACGTTTTCGTGCGAATACGTAACAAATCCGCGCGACTTTAATTCTTTTACGATTGCGCCCATAACTCCGGCAGGGTCTTGTCCCCAAGGAACTAAA
>JBJETJ010000072.1:0-31706 GCA_051883255.1 Treponema sp. | reverse complement strand
CGATTTTTTTCATTATGAAAAAACCTCCCTTTTATTTTTATGATTTTTTGGCAGGCAAAAATCGGGAGGTTTTTGCGGATTTTCTGGGGAATTTCGCGAATTTGAAAAAGTGAATTTATATAACAAAATTCAAAAAAATTCATTTTGAATTTATTTTTCAAAAACAATTCGTATGAATATACGGGGGCATAAAATGAACGCCGGCAAAACGACTTGCCAACCCCTTGATTAAAAACCGGAGGAACAAAACCATGTACCGCAACATTTTCATTCCTGACAGCCTGCTTGAGAAATGGAACTCGCTTACATTTGCAGACAATTTCATCTTTACAAAAGTCATGCAGGACGCTGAACTTTGCAGGCACACACTCGAACTTCTGCTCGGAATAAAAATCGGAAAACTCGAATATCCGCAATCATAATGTTTCTTTAAAGAATCATTCGATTCACGCGGAATACGGCTTGACGTCTACACAAAAGATGACGAACACAGTTTTGACATTGAAATTCAGACGACCAGCAATTCAAACCTGCTCAAGCGCGCACGATATTATTCAAGCTGCATTGACGTAGACGAACTTCAGTCAGGAAAAGATTTTTCGGAACTGAGAAAAAACATCGTAATCTTTCTGTGCCTGAAAGACCCGTTTAAAAAAGGGCTTCCTGTCTATACGTTTACGACACGATGTATTGAAGATTCCGCACTTTCAGATGACGGAACGAAAAAAATATTTTATAATATAAGCAGCTGGGAAAAAAATCAGAATGAAGAAATACGCAATTTCTTCGAGTTCATCAAGACAAACATTCCCAAAGACCCGTTCACAAAACAACTTGAACAGCATTCACAGCAAACCCTGCAGAATGCTGACACCAGGAGGCAATTTATGACATTTGAAATGGAATTAAGGTCAAAATACAAAGAAGGCCTTGACCGCGGAGAAATGCTTGGTCTGGAGAAAGGCTTTAAAACCGGTAAAATTGAAGGCATGCAGGCAGGAAGAACAGAAGCCAGACTTGAAGCTGCCGTAATTGCCGTAAGGAAATTTAATCTGCCGGTTGACGCAGTCGCAAAGGAATACGGAGTCTCTGCTGAAACAATAAAAAAGCACCTGTAAGTTTTTGCCTTAAAAAAAAAGCAAATCTGCCGGCAAAAGGCGGGAAAAAGCTGAAAAAAGCATAATGCGATTAAATTCCACAAAAAGATAAAAAGAATAAAAAAAAACTTGACAGATATATTATTCAAATTTATACTGTTGTTAAGGTTTATAAAAACCGTAAAAAAATAAGGAGGTTTTTTCATAATGAAAAAAATCGTAGGAAAAATCGCAGCAGTTGCATTGGCAGCAGGCGTTGCATTTGCTGACGTAGGTATCGGAAGCTGGGGAAGAGCAATTTTCGCTCCGGTAGCAGCATTAGATGGCGGAGATGTAAAAGCTCTTGAAACAACATCTTGGATGAGCGGCTTAGGTACTTCTCGTATTGGTATTTCTGTTCATGGTGAATCAGAAAATGTTGGTTTCAACATTGATATGAACGCTGACCAGTACGGAAAAGTTGGTATTCATGATACTGCTTACTTCTGGGCAAAACCTTGGTCTTGGTTAGAAGTAAAAATTGGTAAAGTACAGGATGACACAGGACGCGGAAATGCTTGCTTTGGTTTGTTCAACTGGATTCGTATGGGTGGTGGCTGGAATGGTGAAGACTATACATTCACTCGTTTTGGTGATACTAACGGATTTACACATGGCGGACAGGCTCGTGGTGCTATCGTAAAAGTTACTCCTGTAAAAGGTTTGTGGATTATCGGTGCTTTTGATTTAGGCTGGAACAAGACTAAAGATGATGACGGTAATGATACTGATAAAAATGCTAATGATATTACTGCAGATATCGTATTCGGACAGAAATCATCTTATGGTGTAGGATATGACATCGACGGTATCGGTTCTATCCGTGCTAAATATATCGGCGGAGCAAATTCTACAGACAAAGACGGAAATGCTGTTTGCGGCGGACAGGTTAATGCTGCATTTGACTTGACTGCAGTTGAAAATCTTTATGTAACAATCGGTGCATTCATTCCATTTGATTTGGCAAGTACAAGTAACAAACAGGTTACACTTGCTGCTTATGCAAACTACAAAGTTTCAATTGTAACAATTCATGCAATTTTCCACTACAGCTTTGAAAAAGTTTACGATGACTTAACTCGTGCAAAAGCAGATTCTATGGTTGGTGTAGGTGCTGACTTTGATCTCGGAAACGGAATCGGAATTAACGCAGACGTTCGCTATAGCTTTGCTAAGAAAGATGAATCTAACTCAGACAACCTCGCATTCCTCGTAGGTCTTTCAAAAGGTCTTACAAACGGTATGATCGGTGTTGGATTTGAAGGACAGACAAATGCAAAGGGCGACAAATTTGGTTGGGCTGTTCCTGTAGTAATCTCAGCTTGGTTCTAATCTTGTAAAAAGTTTGACATAAGTTGAACTTAAAGGCGGTTTTCAGTTTTGCTGAATACCGCCTTTTTTTATGCCGTTAATTTTAATTTTCAGCGAATTTTCAGATTGTTCTGTAACTTTTTGAAAAGTGAATTTATATAACAAAATTCACTTTCTAAAATTGAAAATGTAGATTTTCTTTCAAAACATTATTATACTTTGAAGAGTAGTAAAAAAAAATAAAACGCTGCTTATTTCATTCAGGTTATGACAGGAGGTAAGAAAATGTCTGATGCTTCATTTATCGATTTTGAAAAATCCGTGCATGCGATGAACCGCAAACAGTTGAAAACTCTGCTCAAAGTGATTTTAAAAAATCTGTTTTCTTTCAGGCGGAATAAAATCAAGGAAATTCTTTCAATGCCTTCTCCCGCCGTAGACAGTCTGATAGGAATCGCAGGAACAAAAGATTTTTCCGCAGATGAAATAAAGCAAATGCGTCTGGAATCAAAATGAAAATTTTTATCGATACAAACGTAATCATAGATGTTCTTCTTAAGCGCGAAAAATTTTACGAGAGTTCCCGGAATGTTCTGGTGCTGTGCTAAAAAAAACTTGCAAAAGGATTTATCAGCGCCGTTTCCATCACTGACATTTTTTACATCGTCAACAGACAGCTGCACGACAAAGAAAAAACGATTCATGAAATTTCCAAAATGCTCAGTTTTTTGAACGTCGTAAAAATTGACGGACACCTGATAAACCGCGCAATCAAATCAGGCTGGAGCGATTTTGAAGACTGCATTCAATTTTATGCCGCGCGGTCAAAAAAAGTAAATTTCATCATTACGCGCAACGAAAGGCATTTTGTAAATTCAAAAATAAAAGTCATAAACCCGGACGACTTCATTTCGATATTAATCTGATTCATTAATTTAAATCTGAACAAGCCTCACCTGCATTTTTTTTATCTGCCGTTGTCATTGTGAGCTTATTTTCTTTCAAGGTGAACAAAAAAAAAGCATAAAAAAAACTGTTGCAGACATAAAAAAAAGGGCTGTCCGAAACGGACAACCCTTTTTAGCTTAAATCAGTATCAAACTAGAATGAAGCTGAGATTACAACCGGGATTACCCAATTGAAATTAGAAGATTTAGAATCGAGGAAGTTTGTTACACCGCCTTCGAAACCTACACCGATAGAGCCGTTTGTAAGAGCTTTCTGGATACCAACCATAAAGTCAAGGGAACTTGTTTCGTCAGATTTGCAATAATAAGATTTTGTTTCAGTTCCAGCAACTTTTTTAGTACTAGATAACGTTTTATCCTGAGATGTCTGGAAACGTACGTCACCGATTACTGTAAGACCGTTTCCTAAATCAAAATCAGCACCGATTCCAGCTTCTACTTTACCGCCTTTTGTTACTTCAGAGTCAGTACTAAACTTTACACCTAATATGTCATTTTCACTAGAATATGTTACTGTATTAGGGAGTTTTCCTCTTACATAAGCATGAAGCGTTACTGCAGAAAGTTTATAGCTTGCACCTGCTGCAAGTGTAATTTGATTTGAAGCAGCGTATCCAATATCTTTATCTGTATCAACTGCATTCAATCCGAGCGGAATAAATGCACCTACTGTTACCCACAGATTGTCAACTGCAGTCAAGTCAAATGCTGCATTGATAACGCCATTGCCGATTGTTGTTCCTTCAACATCTTTTGCATTTTTTGCGCCTTGATACTGAGCACGGATATGACCGATTCCTTCGATTTCGTATCCTGCTGCATAAGATGAGTAGTTTCCAAAAGTTGTAAGTGCAGATTCTGTATCCTGTACACCAAATGCTCCGATAGCCCATAAACCTTTTACAGGAGTAACCTTTACAACAGCCAGACCTTCTCCACCTTTGATTCTGGCGAAAGTCATATCTTCGCCTGTGCCGAAGTTTCCGAAACGAAGCCAGTCAAATGCACCATAGCAAACATTTCCGCGTCCAGTATCTTCGTTGAATTTACCGATTTTTACTTCGAGGAAGTCAAACGGTTTTACCCATGCGTAAGCATTACCAATGCCGGCCTTGTCATTTCCTGGATCTGCATTTAAATCAAGTACAAAACCGACATTTTCTGACTGAGCGCTAACTGTAATACCAACACGGCTCAAACTTGCTCCTGGCCAACCACCCCAAGAAACACCTTCCCAAGATTTGTGTTCGCCAACACCGTTTGAATCAACTGAATAACCTACTGGTGCCCAGATTGCTCTTGCAAAAGAGCCGATACCTACGTCAGCAAATGCAATGCCTGCTGCCAATGCAACTGCTGCGATTGTTCCTACGATTTTTTTCATTATGAAAAAACCTCCCTTTTATTTTTATGATTTTTTTGAAAGGAAAAATCGGGAGGTTTTTGCGGGTTTTGGGAGGAATTTCGGGAATTTGAAAAAGTGAATTTATATAACAAAATTCACTTTTTTTTGAAATCACGGAAATACAAATTTCAACAGTTCAGGGGGATTTCGGTTTCATTTCCAAATCATTACAGGTTACTTTTTTAGGGACAAACAGATTGTTCCGCTTGATGAAATTATACAAAGTCGGAACGGAAACTCCCATAATTCGGGAAATATGGGCTTTTGAAATCCGCATTGCAAGAAGTTCCTGCGTAAGTTCAATTTGTGAAGAAAGCTTTAACTGCTTTGCCCTGCCCTTCGGTCTGCCGAGTTTTGTGCCGAGAGCCTTTTTCCGCTTTAGCGCTTCCTGAGTACGCTGGCTTATCAGGTTGCGTTCAATTTCAGCGCTAAGACCGAATGCAAATGCAAGAACCTTCGACTGAATGTCATCGCCCAGAATGTAATTGTCTTTTATCGTGTAAACGACGACACCTTTTTCCATCAGAATGTTCAGAATGGACATAATCATCAGAAGGCTGCGGCCTAACCGCGAAAGTTCTGAACAGATAATCTTGTCGCCCTTGTTCACCTTTTCAAGCAGGACGCCAAGCCGTCTGCGGCTCGGACTTTTTGTTCCGCTGATTGTTTCTTCTATCCAGCTGTCAATGACAATACCTTTTTTCAAACAGTAGTTGTTGATTTCAAACCGCTGGTTTTCAACATTCTGCCGGTCAGTGCTTACACGAATGTATCCATAAGTCATAAAGAATCTCCTGCAACAGAATACATAAAAATTACGAAAAGCTCAGAATTTTATTTCTTTCTGTTTATTGATTTTATGTTATTTTTTGACTATCATAGTTTTTGGGAACTATTTTATAGTTGTAACCATTTCTAAAAATATTCGTTTTCTACTTATAAAACTAGAACAAATTTCAAAACAATTTTGGAGCAAAAAAAATGAAAACAAATTCATTACTGAAAAAAGCCGTAATTTTTACAGCCTCATTGTTCATTACATCAAGCGTTTTTGCAGAAAATTCAAATTCCGGCACTGATGATTCTTCAAAAGAAACACCTACACAGATACGGATTTCAAAAGACAAGGTTGACTCTTCCGCAAAGGCAAGTACAGAAGACGATTACGAAGAAAATGCAAATGCCGTACTGCAGGAAGATGACTATTCAGAATCAGAAGGTCAGACTTCAGAAAATGCCACGCCGGCTGCTGCAAAAAAGAAAACTAATCCGTTCAAGGAATTTCTTTTTGGAAAGGAAAAATACATTTTCTTTGATTCAACTGAACTGGCAACAGGAACTGTCGGCTGGGGAATCAAGCCGAGAATTGCAGAAGTCATTTTGAATCCTGATACAAACATGGCAGGAGTTCAGGTTTATTTTCAATCGTCATTCTTCAACATTCTCTTTGACGAAAAAAACCGCGCCCTCATTGCCGATGCACTTGAAAAATACCTTGCAGACTTTGACAACCGCAAGCTCGAAAAAGGCAAATACTTAAAGACACGCAGAGCCTACGTAAAAAACGGCAAATGCTCTCTTGAATGGGGAAGCGTTAAAATCATGATGAATGCGTTTGGCGACACGAATTTTACTGTCGGCTACGAATTCAAGAAAGTGAACGAAAAAAATTCGCCGTATTTCTGCATTATCATTGAAAAATGCAAGAACAAAAATGACAAGGCAGGAACTTATAAAGTCGAAGAATCTGTAGAAATGCAGCTTTACTTTACAAAAGCACAGGCAAAACAGTTAGTCAAACTGCTCGGCAGGGAATCAATCAACGAACAGATGGGAAAATACTATTCTATGCAGAACGGAACTGACGAAAATAATTCAACTGATGCAATAACTGATTCCTATTAGTCATTTTAGCAGTAAAAATCACTTTACAGTTGGCTGCAAAGGCTTTATAATAGAACAGGCTTAAAAAATTTTACTATTAACGGATAATCGTAAATTTTTATTTTAAGAAAAACTGTATATAAAGCTTTTACAGCACAATTCATGGAGGTTTATTATGAACTTTAAAAAAGGAATTCTTTTTTCTGTACTTTGTATGTTTATTGCACTTTCTGGTTTCGCTCAGGAAAAAAAAAGCGGACACACGACTGCAAACATTACATATTACAATGCACCGATTTACAAAATTCTTGACTCGACAGATGCCTATGTAGTTCTCTATGGAAAATACGGCGCAAAAATCGGAACTGTTACAATTCCTAAAAAATGGGCAAGATGGCAGAAAGATACTCCGCGCAAGCTTACGATAAGGGATTTGCCTGCAAAATTGTCGCCTTACATTACGATTGTAAAAAAGGACAACGAATTCTGCAAAGTAATGCTTACAATTCCGACTAACAAGACAAACAGTATATGGGGAGTAGCTTCTGCATCAAAAGTTGACTCTTCAGAACCAGATTCAATCGAACTGGAACTCCGCTAGACTTAATATTTACTCACAAAAACAGTCCGGCTCATTTTTATGATTCGGATTGTTTTTTTTTGGCGTTTATGAATATCATTACACAAGAACAGACTGATTTATTTAAAGCTTTTTTAGACAGCCACAAAAACTTTATAATTGCCGGACACAAAGACCCAGACGGCGACTGCGTATCTTCAAGCATCGGCGTTTCTTACATTTTAAAATTCTTTCAAAAACCTTTTTTAATCGTCAACAACGGTCCTTTTAAACGTGTTGAAATCAAAGAATTTGAATCACAGTTTGTACCAGAAATTCCTTTTATGTCAAAAACAGACAGGGACGAAACCGGGCTTATTCTCGTTGACTGTTCAGAATTAAACAGGCTTGGAGAAATCGGTGATGCGCAGGGGCTTGATACTTTCATAATCGACCATCACAAAACTTCATCAGCGTTTGAAAATGCCGTTTCAATAATTGACCCGTCAAGCCCGGCTGCAAGCTGCCTTGTTCAAATGCTGTACGAAAACCTTGTCGGAAACCTTACAAAACAAGCCGCCGACATTCTTTTTTTCGGGCTTTGTACTGACACGGGGTTTTTCAGGTTTTTGCGCGAAGACTCTGCTTCTGTTTTTGAACTTACTGCACGCCTTGTAAAAGCCGGCGCAAATCCGAATAAAATGTATGACAAAATAACAGGCGGAAAACCGTATTCAACAAGAAAGCTTTTGGGAACGGCTTTATCTCATGCTGAACGCTATTGCAACGGAAAACTTGTCGTAGCATACGAAACTATGGACGAAACAAAAAAATTCGGGCAGGAAGGCAGGGATTCTGACATGCTTTATCAGGCGCTTTTGTCATGCGAAGGCGTAGAAGCGGCAGTTTTTGTACGGCAGGAAACGGAACACTCGTGTACGGCAGGGTTCAGAAGCCGCGATAACATTGACGTAAGCGTAATTGCATCTCATTTTGGCGGTGGCGGTCACAAAAACGCCTCAGGAACGAGCTGTGACGGCAAGCTTGAAAACCTTATTCCAGAAATAGTAAAAGAATTCTCCAAAGTTTTAAAATAAAATTAAATCTTGGCACACTTCTTGCAGTAGTTCACCTGATATGTCTGATATCTTGCAGCGGTGGGAAGAAGGAGTTGTGTTATGACAGAAATTAAACTGGATAATATTCCTTATTTAATTGAGTCAAAAGAAATGTCAGTGCAGGAAGCCTGCATACAGGTTTATCGTATTCTGTATATGAATCCTGCAAGGTTTAATTTACAAGATCTGGACGAAGATACAAGAAGCGATTTTCTTCTGTATTTTTTGCAGTATAAGGCAGAAAAAATCGTAAATACCTTTAATCCGGAAATTGCACTGTTCGGAAGCTATATTTTTTTTACGATTCAGCTTGCAAAAATCACTTACATAAAGGCAATGACGCGCAAAAAGAATTTTGAAAAGACTTATTTTAAAGATTCAGTTCATAATTTTTATGACATGCAGGAATATGCAGAAAAGTCAGTAACGAAAATCGCAGATAAAATTCCGTCTTACGTTCCGTCAAAAACGCAGGGACAGATTCCGCATCTTGTCTACAGGCGCCTGCTTGAAAAACAACCGCACAGGCTCAGCACGAAAGATTCACAGGAACGCAAGCTTAAAATCGGAGTTCTGCTTCTGGCGCTAAAATCTGCCTGGTATATAAACGATGAACAGATTAACAAGGTAAGCCAGATTTGCGAAATTCCTGCTGACGTACTGACTGATTCTGTCTGCACGCTCAAGGCAAAACTCATAAACAAATCGTTAAACCGCAAAAAAATCGAAGAAGCAAGAAACCGGGCATATTATTTTGTAAATGACTACAAAATGCGGCTTGCAAAAGGCGAAGATTCTGTAAGCGAAACTTCTTTTAAGATTTTCAAAAAACGGCTTTCGTATCATACAAACAGCTGGAAAGTAAAGACAAAAAACTTACAAAGCGGAATGGCAAGAATATCGCCTACAAATTCAGAAATTGCGGCAGTCTTAGGTTCAAATGACAGATGGGTAAGCATTTATCTTGCCAAAATAAAAAATATGAACCTTGAAAACCGCGGAATTTCTGATTTTATAAGCTAGCGCGCGTAAATTTAGAACGGGTTACTGTCATAAAGTCAGCTCGCGCCACAAGTTTGCAGGGAGAAAACTCTGTGAACTTGTTTGTGCATTATAGCAGGAAGAGCGCAGAAAGAGGCATGCAAAATTATCTTGATGACAGGCTGAATTTTGATTAAACTTAATGAATTATGAAGATATATTTAGCAAGCGGAAATCTTAATAAAAAGCGCGAAATGTCAGAAATCTTTTCTGAGCACACAATTGTAATTCCAAAAGAAGAAGGAATTAATTTTAATCCTGATGAAACCGGCACTGATTTTTATCAGAACAGCATGATAAAAGCAAGGGCACTGTGGGATATTGTCCACTGCCCTGTCATTGCCGATGATTCGGGAATATGCGTAGATGCTCTGGGAGGAGTTCCCGGCGTGTGGTCTGCAAGATATGCAGGGCCTGACTTTCATCAGGGAAAGCCCGACGGTTCAAAAATAAGTCAGGACGAACAGAACAGGCTGCTAATAGAAGAACTGAATGAAGCAGAAAAAAAAGGCATAAATTCTGAATATTTTGCAAACGGACCACGTTCTGCGCATTATTCCTGTTCTATGGTACTGATGATAAATCCGTCGCGGTTTTACATTGCGCAGGAAACTATGGAAGGAACTCTGATTGACGACGTAAAGGATTCCCGCGGTCAGAACGGCTTTGGCTACGACCCGATTTTCTTTTTGCCGCAGTTCAGCAAAACTGTTGCAGAAATTTCTCCTGAACAGAAAAATGAAATTTCTCACAGGGGAAAAGCCTGCAAAATAATCAAAGAAATTTTGAAAAATTTTTAATTTTTCTTATTTTTTTTGTTAAAGTTTTTTTAATGTTGTGCCGATACTAAAACAGAAGGGTTATGAACATTTTTTGTTTCGTAGAAACAAAGTTCAAACAATTCGACATAAAAATGTGTGGATGTAGCCTTGTAATACTGAAGCACATTTTTATAAAGGGCAAAAAGGATTTTGCCTTTCAATTTCCAAGGAGGAAATTATGGTTATCAATCACAACATGTCAGCAATGTACGCTAACCGTCAGCTTGGCGTAACAGGTCTCAGTCTTTCTAAAGACATGGAGAAACTTTCTTCAGGAGAAAGAATCAACCGTGCAGGTGATGACGCTTCTGGTCTTGCAGTATCTGAAAAGATGCGCGCTCAAATCAGAGGTTTAAATCAAGCATCACAGAACGCTTCTAATGGCATCAGCTTTATCCAGACAACAGAAGGCTATCTGCAGGAAACTACAGACATTATGCAGCGTATCCGTGAACTTGCAGTTCAGTCATCAAACGGAATCTACTCAGATGAAGATCGTATGCAGATCCAGGTAGAAGTTTCTGCTCTTGTTTCGGAAGTTGACCGTATTGCAAGTTCTGCTCAATTCAACGGTATGAACATGCTTACAGGACGCTTTGCACAGGCTACTGGTGATAACTCTGTAACTGGTTCTATGTGGTTCCACATCGGTGCTAATATGGATCAGAGAATGCAGGTTTTCATCGGCACAATGTCAGCAGAAGCTCTTGGAATCAAAGAAATAGGTACTGGTGAAAAAATTTCACTTGCTGCACCAGATGATGCCAACCGCGCAATCGGTACTATTGACCAGGCTCTTGTTAAAATCAACAAGCAGCGTGCAGACCTCGGTGCATATCAGAACCGAATGGAATATGCCGTAAGAGGACTGGATATTTCTGCAGAAAATCTTCAGGCTTCTGAAAGTCGTATTCGTGATACTGATATGGCCAGACAGATGGTTGAATTCACTAAAAACAGTGTTCTCCAGCAAGCTGGTACTGCTATGTTGGCTCAGGCTAACACTCAGTCACAGAATGTATTGAGCTTACTCAGATAGTAAAGCTTTAATACTCTGCAAAAGATTTGACAATAAATTGTCTTGTCTTTGATAGCATAACGGTATATAATATAAACAGTCCGCTTACAATAAAATAAACGGGCTGTTTATAGCGCGGCTTTCTACTCTCTTTTCTATACTAAAAAAATCCGCACCGTTATAAAAAAAATTTCAATGTATTTTTCAGATACATTTTGTTCTTTGAAAGCGAGTCCTTTTGTGGTCTGTGTCGGCACGGACAATCAGTTTTTAGCATGAGTTTTCAGCTTGGAGACTGATTATTCTTGCCGTATGGGTCTGAAACAGGTAGAATTGGCGCAAAGTTTTATCTGCCCACACAGGCAAAAATACAAGGCATGATGCTTTGTATCGCAATCACATGGAGGGCTCAAAATGATTATTAACCACAACATGAGTTCAATGTATGCAAATCGTACTCTTGGCATTTCTAATGATGCCATCATGGGCAACATTGAAAAACTCAGTTCGGGAGAACGAATTAACCGTGCAGGAGATGACGCTTCAGGACTTGCCGTATCTGAAAAGATGCGCAGCCAGATTCGTGGTCTTAACCAGGCTAACAGAAATATCGAAAACGGTGTTTCTTTTATCCAGGCTACAGAAGGATATTTGCAGGAAACTACAGACATTCTTCAGCGCGTTCGTGAACTGGCAGTTCAGTCAGCAAACGGAATTTACTCAGATGAAGACCGTATGCAGATTCAAGTAGAAGTATCACAGCTTGTATCTGAAGTTGACCGCATTGCAAGTCAGGCACAGTTCAACGGAATGAATCTTCTTACAGGAGCATTCGCTGCAGAATCTGCTTCTGGCAGAATCATGCAGTTCCAGATTGGTGCTAACATGGACCAGAATGCACGCGTATACATTGGAACTATGACTGCTCAGGCTCTTGGTCTTAAGGGAGCACAGGGAACTGACGAGCAGATTGCTATTTCTTCACCAGAAAGTGCCAACATGGCTATCGGTACTATCGACAATGCACTTATGACTGTTTCTAAACAGCGTGCAGACCTCGGTGCTTACCAGAACCGCTTTGAAATGGCTTCTAAAGGTGTAAATGTTGCAGCAGAAAATCTTCAGGCTGCAGAAAGCCTTATCCGTGATACAGATATGGCTAGCGAAATGGTTGAGTATACAAAGAACCAGATTCTCACACAGTCTGGAACTGCTATGCTCGCACAGGCTAACTCACAGAGCCAGAACGTTCTTGCTTTGTTGAGATAGTTAAATCGTATTGAGTTAAAAGAGACTTCTGGATGTCGTCTTTTTGACATAATACGTGAATAAGGAGAGGTGCGCCCCTCTCTTTATTCTATTTTCAGGAGGAAATGCCTATGAATACTATTAGTAACATAGGATCAAGTGCGGCCATGGAAGGCCAGTTTCATAACTCTGCCTCTGTCAAAAACGTACAGGCTTCAAAACCTGTTTTTAAACAGCTTAATATTGCAGACGGAGCAAGAGTTGTTGACAATTTAGTTCAGAACAATGCCCAGGTAAAAGCAGATGCACAGCAGCTGCAGAAACTTTCTGACATTGTCATGGGACGAAAATTGCAATTCAACGTAAATGAGGAATTAGGTTCCATAGTTGTAAAAGTGGTTGATCCCAGCACAAATCAGGTCATAAAGGAAATACCTTCAGCAGATATTCAAAAATTAAAAATTAATATTAGAAAGGCTATTGGTGTTTTGTTCGACGAAATGATTTAATCTTGAGGAAATTTAAGGGTGGCGAGATTATATGGCCGGACTGAGTATACCTGGTGTAAATGACAAATACAAGACAAACGAAATCGTAGAAGGCTTGATGAAAGTCGAGAGAATTCCACTCACGCGCGAGCAGGAAAATCTCGAATCAATCAAAAAGCAGCAGGAAGCCTGGCGAACCGTAAATCAAAAAATGTCTGCCCTGCGCGACAGCGTAAAGACACTATACTCTTTTGACAATCCCTTTAACAATAAACTGGCGTCTTCAACAGAGGAATATGCCATTACTGCAACAGCCGGCAGAGAAGCCGCTTACGAATCTTTTAAAGTTGACGTAATCACCCCTGCAACAGCCGACAGGTTCTTGTCAGCAGAAATCGAAAAGGGACAGAATGTTCCGGCAGGGCTTTATACATATAAATCAGGTGACAAACAGATTCAGATGAACTGGAAAGGCGGAAAAATCGAAGATTTTGTCACAAGCCTGAACAAACGCGGAAAAGACGTCATTAAGGCAAGTTTAATCGGCGTAAACAAAGGCAATAAAGCGCTTTTGATTGAATCTTTAAAGACAGGAGCAGATTCAAAGCTTGTTTTTAAAGATGCTGCCCTGCCCTTTGCCATTGAAACAAAAATGATTCAAAAAACAGTTTCAAAAAATGACACTTTCGCAAAGACAATTTCAGAAATAAAAACGCCGGGAAATATATCAGAAGTTGAACAGGAAGGAATGCCTCAGCTTTCTTCAAATCAGATAAAAATATCAAACGGAGAAATTTCAGTTCCTCCGAGAAACGCTTTTTCAGTTTCAATTCCTGAAAACGTTTTAAACGGCAAGGCAAAAACGCTTTCTTTTACGGTAAAGGCAAAAAATACGGACGACATTGCAGATGCAATCAATTCAAGAGCATCAGAACCGCAGCTGCCGGAGCCCGGAAACGTTACTTTTAAAAACATCACGATTGACAACAATCAGTCTTCGCTGACACTGCCGGAAACTGATGCGCCCAAAGTTCCTCTGGAACAGATTAAGACAAATTCAGTTTTGTATGCGCATTTTTCTGACGGCACTGAAAGGGAACTGAAGCTTTCGGATTCAGTATTCAGTGAAAACGGAAGCGAATTAAAAATTAATTTAAATGAATATCCCGGGATAGATTCGATTGTAATGCGGAACGTAAATACGGGCGTTCAGTATTCAGTTTCGGCGATTACGGCTTTTGATGAAAATGCGGACCTTGGATATTCACCAGTAAATGCGATAAGTACGGCAGGCGATGCAATCATAAAATACGAAGGCATTACGATTACACGGCCGGAAAATACTATTGACGATGTAATTCCGCATGTTACGCTCAATCTTTTTGACAAGACAGACAGAACTGCAACGATAAAAATTGAACCTGACAAAGAAAGCGCAAAAGATGCGCTGATAAATTTTGTAGGGCGCTACAATCAGGCGATTGCAGAAATAAACATTCTTTCGCAGAACAAGCCGGAATTAATTTCGGAACTTGATTATTTGACTTCCGAAGAAAAAAAAGAATATCAGGAAAAGCTCGGACTTTTTTTCAGCGATTTTTCACTGACGAATTTGAAAAGTGCGATGCAGTCAATAATTACTGCGACTTACAGCGCAACGGAAAATTCTGAAATTACGATGCTGAGCCAGATTGGCATTTCTACAAATGCAACGAATTATTCAGGATACAATCCGAGCAAAATGCGCGGTTACCTTGAAATCAACGAAAAAGTGCTTGACGAAGCATTGGGCAAAAATCTTGATTCCATAAAAACTCTTTTTGGTTTTGACTCGGACGGAGATTTAATCATCGATTCAGGAATCGGCAGCAGGCTTGACAAACAGCTTACGGCGTACGTTCAGTCGGGCGGAATTTTTGCAAACAAAAATTCAACTCTTGACAAGCAGATAAAAGCGAGCGAACAGAAAATTGCAAAACTTGAAACCCAACTTGACCAGAAAGAGGCTGAATTAAAAAATAAATACGGTATGATGGAAAGCACGCTGAACAGTCTTGAAAATCAGCAGAATTCTATAAATAATTTTTCGCGCCAGCAAAGCGGAAACAGATAAAAAAGGATAAAGAAAAATGGAATTTTTTGTAAACGACCAGAAACTTGACATAACCCTTCAAGATGAAAAAACAGTAGGAGATGTCCTCAAGGAATTTGAAATCAGCTGCGAACAGAACAGGCTTGCAGTGACAGGAATCTGCCTTAACGGCAAAACAGTCGACGCATCGCAGTTTGACTCGATTTTGACAGAACCGCTTGAAGATTCAACTAAAATCGAAGTTTCCGTAATTTCGGAATCGGCAATTACGGAAAACTTTAAACTGTCTGGCAAAGAAATTGAAGAAGTAATAGAACTGCTCAAAAACATTCCGGTTGAAATGCAGAGCGGAAAAGATGCCTCTGCAAGACAGAGCATTATAAAGCTTTCTGACGTAATGAATTCTTTTTGCAGTACGGTAACCTGGTCAAGCTTATTCCCGGAAACATTTGGAAATCTGTTAATCGAAGATAAAAATCTTTCTGAATTTTTATCTGACTTTTCGCCGGTTCTGAAAGATTTTAGCGATGCGCTGGAAAATTCAGATTCAGTTTTAATAGGCGATCTTGCCGAATATGAAATTTGTCCGCGCCTCGAATCGCTGTCAAAAACATTAGGGAGTTTATAAGATAAAAACCGCTAAATTAGCGCGGTTTTTATCTTACCTGAAGTTTGCGTTGCAAACTTTAATAATCAACTGCTGTTCCTCATTGCATTGCGGAACGGCGTAAAAAGTCAGTCGATTATTGAAATAATCTTCCTGACTTTTTACGGGAGTTTATAATTAATGAATGAAGCGTCAGGTTCTCCGTTAGCAGCAAGACAAAATCCGTTTATCTACTTAATCATTGTATATCTTTTAATTGCAATCGGAATTCTTTTTCTAATCGTAATGATTTTAAAAATCATTCAGAAAAAACATTCCAGCCCTAAATACATAGAAGCACAGAAAAACAAACTGACAAGTTACAGAGATGTGTCTTGCCTTGCAAAAAAAATTCACCTTTCTAAAAAAGAAGCGGCGCTATTATGGAAAATCTGCCGGAATACGCAGGCAAAAAATATTTTTTATAATTATACTGACGAAAGTTTTATAGATTCAATTTTTAAAAGCGAATACAGGCATTTTGTAAAGTCAAAGGCAAAGCCTGCCTTAATTTATGATTTGTTCAAGCTGAGGTTTCAGATTTACAAATCTGTCTATATTGCGCGTTCAATTACGAGTTCTTTTAACATTCCTTCGGGGACTGTGCTGGAATTTCCTGCGCCGAGCGGATTTTTTTATCATTTTAAGCTTGTAAAAAACGACAAAAACGGGCTTTTGCTTGCAGTTCCCGACGCCTTTGAAGAAAACACAAAGGACAAGCCGGAAAAGCTGACAAAAATTGCCCTGCTTTTTACGTTAAAGAACAACCAGCAGTATGCGATGATTTCAAGGGTAGTTCAGTTTCTGACTATGCCGGACGGAAAACGAATGCTTCTGGTAACACATTCAAACACGCTTTGTCCGCAGAGCCGCCGTACGTCAAGACGATTTACAGTAAACAGGGAATGTCTTTTTTCGGCAGTTGAAATTGCACAGAACAAAGACGGCGAAAGAACTTTCAGGCCAAAAGAAAAAACTTACAACGGCACTATTGCAGACTTATCAGAAGGCGGCTGCAAGCTTTTTACAAACCTGCCGATAAAGCAAAAACAGTTCATCTATTTAAAATTTGAAATTCTTGGCAAAATGGAACCGATTTTGGGTCAGATTGTAAACACAAGAACTGATGTCGAAACAGGTTTGTATTCACTTCACATTATGTTTAAAAACATTCCTGTCGAAACAAAAGTAAAAATTCTTGCAGATTTATACGAATATGAAGACTAGCGCATTTTTTTTAGTGCGGATTTAAAATTTTGATAAAAGAAAAGAAATTGTATTCTTGACGATTTAGAAGTCATAAATTATAATTTATGTATTGTTTTTATGAATATACTGGAACTGAAAGACATTAACAGAGAAGAAGGCTGCATCTATTACCTTAGAAAATATACGGCAAATGTCCTGCTGGAATTGCCTGCTGAAACGACGCTTACTCCGATTGCGTTCAGCATTGAAACAGGACCGATGGGCGACAGGCATATTTCTGTCAAACTGATTTCGGCACCGAATTACCCTGTTTTACCTTTGATGGCAGCATTAAAATCTTATATATTAGAAGACGACAAAGAAGGCCGTTTACCATAATGAACAAAACTTTGACTTTACATTCATCAGGCAGTGACGAAACGATTGAACTCGGCCGCAAAATAGGTGAATTTTTAAAAAAAGGCGACGTCCTTGCAATGCAGGGAACTCTTGCCGCCGGAAAAACTACCATTACAAAAGGAATTGCTCAAAGCCTCGGCGTTACTGATGTCATCACAAGCCCTACTTTCTGCCTTATTTCTGAATACGAAGGAAAAATGCCGCTTTACCATCTTGACGTTTACAGGCTTGAAGGCGCAGAAGATTTCATCAACCTAGGAACTGACGATATGATTTACGGCGACGGCGTCTGCATTATCGAGTGGAGCGAAAAAATTATGGAAGAACTGCCGGAAAATACAATCATCATAAGACTGACACCTGATTCAGAAAATTCAACTGAAAGAACGATTACAATAGAAAACTGGCCTTATGACGATTTCAGCCGGAGTTAAAAACATTCAAAAAAATTAAAAAAACTGAAAGGAAATAAAAAATGAAAGCTCTCGCTATTGATACTTCCCTTACGCGAATTACAGTCTGCGCAAAAAACGATGACAAAACGGCATATCTGACTTTAGACATCGGAATGAAACAGTCAGAAAAACTTTTGCCTGCGATTGACTATATTTTATCTCAAGTTGAACTTAAAGTTTCGGAGCTTGATTACACTGCAATATGCAAAGGTCCGGGAAGCTTTACTGGACTGCGGCTCGGTTTTTCTGCCTTAAAAGCGCTTGAACTTGCATACGACATTCCGGTTTATGCGGCTGGAACTCTTGAGTGCTATTCTTTTGCGTACAGGGATTTTCCTGTTCCCGTAGTCTGCGCAGTTGATGCAAAGAAAAACAGGTTTTACAACCGCGTAGAATTGAACGGAAAAATAATCGTAGATGACGGCGATTTTGAAATTGAAGCAATAAAAGAAAAATTGCAGGAAATAAATTCAGATACTTTTTTTGTCTGCGGAAGTGATGCAAAACTTTTTATCGAACGCATAAAAGCCTTGAATTTCGATAAAAAATTATTCTGTATGAATTCAAATTCAAATGAAACGGAAAATTTATTTAAGATTGCCGAAGATATGATTGCAAAAAAAATACCGCCCCTCAAAGATTTTGAAGGTCCGGTATATATTCGTGCAAGCGAAGCAGAAGAAAAACTTACTTTGAAAGCATCTTCCTGATTGCATCAATTTCAGAAACATTAGGAATTTCGGAAGCTGCCTTGTTTTCTGACTGAATTGCATTAAAGACTTCCTGACGAAAGACTTTTACGTTTTTGGGCGCTTCGACACCGATTTTTACCTGATCGCCGCGGATTTCGATAATCGTGAGAGTTATGTCTTCGCCGATTTTAATTTTTTCGTCGATTTTGCGCGATAGTATTAACATACGCCCTCCTTTGACTTGAGGGCTTTTATAATGTCAAATTTTGTAGTCCATTGAGTTGAATTCAGCACAGCCTGCATGCACTGCTTGTTGTTCCTGTTGATTATAATCGGACCTTGCAGATTTGCAGTTACAGCGCCGCCTTCTTTGGGAATCGTTACGATTGACATTACAATGACGTCTTTTGGCGATGTGATTCCGATTTTCAAAAGAGTCTTGTCGTCTACGTCAAGTTCATAATCACTGCAAATTAAAAACGGGTCAACAATTAAGAAAGCAAGGTTTGAATCTTCAAGTGACTGCATCCACATAAACGGCGAGTATTCAGAATCAAAGATTGCGTAATTGTGATAAAGTTCAAAGCCGAACAAGCCTTCGGGAAAATTCAATATATGATTTTCATCTACAGAAATTGTTGTTCCTACTCTAGTTTTGACATCCATTTAGTATCTCCAAAAAAAAGATTATGCAGGTTTCAGCTGACATTGGCTGACATTCCTGCATTTTATTTAGCGCATATAATTTAAAAGTGAACTTGAATAAAGTTTTCCTGCAACGCTTAAAGTTGCCTGATGAACATAGTCAAGCATTTTCATATCAGTAACGGCTTTTGTAAAGTCAAGGTCGCCTTCTGTTGCAATCATCTGCGTAACATTTAAAGAAGTATTTGAATTTCTTGTAATGTTGAGCGATGCCCTTTCGTGCGAACTTCCGAGTTCTGCAATGCGGGTTACAAGATTGTTCATGCTCTGGTCAACTGTTCCGAGAACGCGTCCGCCTATTGCTTCCTGATCGCCTGCAAGCATTGCATCTCTTAATGCGATTACGCTGTCAAACATTGAACCGCCTGAAACTTTTGCATTTACGGCAAGGTTGTAAGGCGGCCGCTGTTCAGGACTTGAAATTACGCCAAGGTCAGTAAAAGTCGTGCCTGAAACGTCTTCAAGCCAGAGCTGGCGAGGGTCAGTCGTAACGAGGTTAAGGCCGTTTGACACAGGGTCAATGGAAGCCTTTACTGCCGCACCGCTGTCATTTATTTTTGCAATGAGTGAATAAACGTTATCACCGCGGTTAATCTTGATTTCATGTCCGTCAACTGAAATTACGCTGTCCTGATTTGCCTGCCAGCCGGAAGCATCGCGCTCCGTAAAAAGCTGCTGGTGTTCTGACCAGAAAGTGCGGTTGCCGGAATTGTTCACTTCCATATATTGATTTTCGTCAACTTCGATTTTGTTTGACGCAACATTGCCGTTGTATGTAACAGTTTGAATTAACGGAACTGCACTTCCGGGAACGTTGCCCATTTCAATTTCAAAGGCAGTTGACTTTGTATTTGTTCCTGCGAAAAGCGAGTTTCCGTCCTGATCTACGGCATTTGCATTTTGAATCAGCGCTTTTAAAAGTTCATCAACCTCGGAAGACATATTGACAAGATCATCTTTTGTATAAGTTCCGTTTGCGGCCGTTACTGCAAGTTCACGGACTCTGTGCAAAATCTGAAGAGAGTCATTCATATAGCCTTCGCGGATTGTAAATTTTTCGGTCAGTGTCTGCGCGTTAGTTTCAAAAGTGTCAATGCGGCCTTTGAATGACTGATAGCGCACAAGATGACCTGCGGCAATCGGATCGTCGCGCAGCTGCTGGAGCCGGCGCTGTGAACCGAGCTGGTTGTTTGCGTGATTGAGTTTTGACTCGTGAAATCTGAGCCTGTACTGAACGTCTGAATTATTCAATCCGGTGCTTATTCTTTTCATAATTTACCTCGCCTAAAACTAGACCTTAAGCCTGTTGATTACAGTGTCAAGCATAGAGTCAATTACAGTTACAAATTTTGCAGCTGCATTATAGCCGTGCTGAAATTTCATAATGTCAGCAAGTTCTTCGTCAATATTTACGCCGCTGATGGAATCACGCAGGCTTCTTAAATCGTCCATAACTGCATTCTGGCTCAAGAGATTTGTTTCTGCCTGTTCGCCCATAAGACCGACGTGAGTTACGGAATCTGCAAAATAGTCATCAAAAGTCCTTTCGTGTCCTATCATTACTTTTGTATTTCTGATTGCGGCAATTTCGACTGCGGCCCTTCCGTCGCCGTTTAAAGCCGTTCCCGAGTGGTCAGCAAAAGCGGCGGCAACGTTCATTACGTCATTCGTAATCCGTTCGTTAATCTGAACATAAGTGCTCGGATTTTCTACAGGGCTTACTGCAAACTGAGCGGCCTTTGGAGCTTCTGAGCCGACACCGACAAGAGCATTTACTGCATCAGGCTGATTGTAGTCAAACGCACCCTGCTCGCCCTGTGCGGCAAGGATTCCTGAATATCCTGCAAGGAAATGACCTGAATCTTCGACATGGCGGATAACAAAATCAGGATTATAAATGCTTTCTGCAGTCGTTGCCTTTAATACAAGGCTGTTGTTCCTGTCAAGATATGCTTTTACTTCGCCGTTTGAATCGTTAATGCGGTTGATTACGTCCTCGACTGTATCTGTCGGATGATAGGCAACATTTATGTTTCCTGTAGGGCCAGAAAGAGTCATGACGCCTTCAATGCCGACCTGTTCCTGAGGATTTAATTTATTAGTTCCTGTCAGGCGGAAAATGTAAGA
Organism: Treponema sp.; assembly: GCA_051883255.1. Taxonomy (GTDB): domain Bacteria; phylum Spirochaetota; class Spirochaetia; order Treponematales; family Treponemataceae; genus Treponema_D. The sequence goes on along the minus strand of JBJETJ010000072.1, from coordinate 10,384 downwards.
CTTGTCTTCAACTCCGTCGCCATCTGAATCGTAATTGCCGACAGTGTTTTCTACAAAAGGACGCTGAATAAAAAAGTCAAGTCCCGTTACATTGTTTGCACCGACAGCGTTTCTGTGAACGTCATTTACTAAATCTGCAAAGTTCATTGTCATTGTATTCAATGACTGAATTTCATGACGGACATCGACATCGCGAAGTTCAATTAATGCACCGAGAGAACCGCCCCTTACGACTGCGACTTCTTTTGTGTCCTGCCATATAACCTGCGAATATCCGTAATTGTCAAGGACAGGCGCTACTTCAAAATTCCTTGCGATGTTTCCCTGTACTAAAACTTTTCCGTCGATATGAACCATAAACTCATCAGGGTCACGCTGGTCTGTCGTGATGTTTGCAATCTTTGAAAGTTTTTCTACAAGGACATCGCGCCTGTCAAGCAAATCGTTAGGGTTGTCGCCCATTGCACGGCTTCGCACGATTTCTGAATTTAATCTTGCAATCTGGTTTGCATAATCATTGAGCTGTTTTACATTTGTTTCGATATCTGAGTTTAAAAGATTTCCGATACCTGTCAAAGCTGCATCACGATTGCGGATTGAATTTATGAGTGACTGTCCGCGGGTTACGACTGCCTGCCTGTTTGCAGTGCTTTCCGGGTTGAGCGAAAGTTCCTGCCAGCTTTCCCAGAATTTATCCATTGTCGTACGCACTGAAACTTCGTCAGGTTCATTGTAAACCTGTTCTATCATCGTGTAATAGTGACTGCGCGTATCCCAGTAAGATTCCTGATTGCTCTGCGCAACAATCCGCTGGTCAAGCATTTCATCTCTTACGCGGTTAATGCTTTCGACAGTTGAACCCTGTCCGATTTGTCCCGGAGTTTCGGCTCTTGACAAATCAGGTCTGTAAAGAGGATCAAAAGTTTTTACTTCTACCCTCTGCCGTGAATATCCTTCTGTATCTGCATTTGAAATATTATGACCGCTTGTATGAATTGCCTGCGAATGAGTCATAAGACTTCTTTTTCCAAGTTCGATTGCTGCAAAACTACTTGACATATTTTACCTCTGAAACCTTCAATTCAATTTAATTCAAAATTAAAATACTTTGTTAAGAACCACGCTCTGCGGTAAAGGCTTAACAAGAGAACCGTTTTTGGAATACAAAACATTTTTTCGCTGGGGAACAACGTTTTCGATTATGTTCTGGACAAAACCGCGCGAAATTTTTACATAATCATTAAGTGCATTATTTACGATTTTTGACTTTAACAGTTTTGACTGAATCTGTTTCATTAAAAGATGTTCTTCTTCTGAAACGTCCGTAATGCCAAGCGCTTCACGTTCGCTGTCTAAAGAAATGAAATCAGTTGCATATTCCTGCATTTTAGAAATACTCCGCTCAAGACAAGTCCAGTCGCGTTGCGTTACTGCCTCGCGGATACAATTCTGCGATTCGATAATGCTGTCCATAAGAGAATCTTCTTTTATCAAAATCTCTGTCAATGAATATCTTTTTTCCATAATGCGCCTCTTATAAAAATTGACTACAGTATTCCGTATAAATTTTCGGAATTTGAAAAAAAGACTTTAGATATATTTAATTATAAAAGGAGAAAAAGCATTTCATGCTGAATTTATAAAAGCCCGTAAAAAGGCTGAAAAATCAGTGGACTTTGATTAAAACTAAAAATCAGAAATAATCAGGAATTTTTAAATACGACAAGCCGCTGTAAAAAATAATTAATCGCAGTGTAAAGGCACATTCCGCATATCATTGCAATATTGTCTTTTATTTTTTCCGGGCTGGAAGGAAAAATCAAGTACACTGCCTGTTTTGCAAGCACATACGCAACAAAATAGCAGAAAACGATAGTGCCGGCAAACAAAAGAACCTGCTTAAATGACTGCGACTTGTCTTTAAAAGTAAAATACTTGTTAAGAAAAAAACTGAAAATGCCGCCGACGATATAATTGCACGCAGAAGCAATCCAGTACGAACAATGCGCCAGATTATACAAAACGAACATAACGAGCGCGCCGATTATCGTATTTGCCACTCCCACAAGCATAAACTTTAATAATTTTCCGTCAAACAACGCCTTTAACTTTTGCATTTTATCATACTATAACAAAGAAAAATAATATTCAAACTGTTTTTCTCATCAATGCAGATTTTCCCATTGCCACACTGCGACTTTTGCTGTTTACAAATATTTGTTCACATCATATAATTTGACTTATGGTAGATTTTATTCCGAATGTAATGCCTTGGGTATGGCTCGGCATTTTAGTAATCTGTATTGTAATAGAATGTTTTACTTTTTCGCTTACGACAATATGGGCAGCACTTGCTTCAGTTCCGCTTATTTTCATTTCAAGGACAAGCATATCTCTGCAAGTTCAGATTTTAATTTTTGCAATAATCACGCTGCTGCTCATAATCGGAACACGACCTCTTGCATTAAAACTTCTGCGCAAAGAAAAAAACGGAAACATAAATAATCTTGCAGGACAAAAAGTCGTCATCACAAAAAAAATCACTGCCACAGAAAAAGGCGAAGCAAGAGCTTCAAACGGCGTCATCTGGACTGCAAAGTCAAACGACAGTTCCGAAATTGAAAAAGATTCTGTATGCAGGATTTTAAAAGTTGAAGGAAATACGCTCATAGTTGAGTTATGGAAACACTGAATAAATCCTACCTGAGGATTTTTCAGTGTTAACTTTGAATACAGCTAATTGTCCGTAAGTCATGGACTTACGGCAATTTGACTGGAAGTGCTGAGTAATCGCTTCAAGTGTTAATCAGCACTTCCTTAACATAACCGGGAGGTTTTATGACATCTTTAATTGCTGTTCTTGTTATCGTTGTAATCGTCTTGATTGCTACGAATATCAGGATTATTCCGCAGTCGTCGGCAGCTGTAATTGAACGGCTCGGCGCTTATCATTCTACCTGGCAGGTCGGACTTCATGTAAAGTTTCCTGTCATTGACAGAGTTGCAAACAGGATTTCGCTGAAAGAAAAAGTCCTTGACTTTGAACCTCAGCCTGTAATTACAAAAGACAACGTTACGATGATGATTGACACTGTCGTTTACTTTCAGATTACAGATCCGAAGCTTTATACTTACGGTGTCGAACGTCCGATAAACGCGCTCGAAAATCTTTCTGCAACAACGCTCCGAAACATAATCGGTGACCTCGAACTTGACCAGACGCTTACAAGCCGCGACGTAATCAATACAAAAATGCGTTCAATTCTTGACGAAGCGACTGACCCTTGGGGAATAAAAGTAAACCGCGTTGAAGTCAAGAACATCATGCCGCCTGAAGCCATAAAAGAAGCTATGGAAAAACAGATGCGCGCAGAACGTGAACGCCGCGAAGCAATCCTTATTGCAGAAGGTCAGAAACAGTCGGCAATCCTTGTCGCAGAAGGAAAAAAACAGTCGCTCATTCTTGAAGCAGAAGCGCAGAAAGAAGCTGCAATCCAGAAAGCAAAAGGAGAAGCCGAGGCAATCCGCGAAGTTCAGAGTGCAAAGGCAGAAGGCTTGAAAATGTTAAAAGAAGCCAAGATGGACGATTCAGTTTTAAAACTGAGAAGTCTTGAAGCATTTGAAACTGCCGCAAACGGACAGGCTACAAAACTTATCATTCCGTCTGAAATTCAGAATATGGCAGGAATCGTATCAAGCATAACGGAAATTGCAAAAAAATAGACTTCGGTAAAAATCTATAAAAAGCAATAATAAACAAAGCGAAAAAAAAGGGCTGCAGCATGATACAGTCCTTTTTTATTTTATTTTATTTTTATTTCGATTTTACTTTACGCATTTATTTTACACAGTTCAGCATTTTTTAAAATCCACTGGCTGTCCTGTTTTTCAAATTCTGCAACGGCATATTTTCCTTCTGCAAAAGAACCGGGATTAATTACTGTCGTCGTTCCGATTTTTTCTATTGCCGCCCCTTCGTGAATGTGACCCGTAACGACAAGAACAGGCGCGCGTTTTAAAATAAAGTCTGTCAGCATCTGGCTTCCTGCGTGAACGTTCGGAGCAGGAGAATCGCATTTTTCTGCCTTTGGCGGATTGTGCGAAATTAAAATCAGATTTGACCAGCGGCCGTTTTCGTCTGCACACGATTCACTTGAATTTTCTACGATTTCAAAATCCTTAAGCAAATCTTCTTCCGTGCGCTCATTCGGAGTTGTGCCGGTAAAAATACTTCCGCCACCGCTTCCTGCGATTGCAAAACCTTCATGAAACACAAGCCCTTTCTGGACACTTATATCCTGAGATTCGATTTCACCTATAAACTCAGGTTCATCGCAGTTTCCGATTACGGAAAAAATATATTCGTGCATCGTACAGAGTTTTTCAAGGACAGGTTTTCCTGTTTCTGCTTTTTTGAATTCTGCAAAATCGCCTGCGCAAAGAACGCCGTCAACTTCTTTAAAGACAGAATTGATTTTATCAAAATTTTCCGTATTGCCGTGCATGTCAGATATAATTAAAAATTTCATTTTTCTATTTTCCTTTTATAAAAAAAATTTACAGCCTGTCCATAACAGTTTTAAGATAATCCATCTGCTGTTGAGTTCCGATAGTAATGCGCAGGTACTGTTCAATTCCCGGAGTATCAAAATGGCGGACTAAAATTCCGTTCTGCTTGATGAACTCGTACGCCATCTTTCCGTCCATTCCGTCTTTTTTCAGAAAGACAAAATTCGTCTGCGAATCGTTCACAGTATAATTGCGGTTTCTCAGATACGAAATAAAATCATCGCGCGTCTGACAAATCTTTTTTGCACATTCAGCATAATACGCAGAGTCCTTGCACGAAGCAATCGATGCGACCTGTGTCACGGCGTCCATCGGAAAATGGTTCAGGCTGTTTTTTACTGTCGTAACGGCAGAAATCAATTCAGGGTCGGCAACAATGTAACCGCTCCTGAGCCCTGCCCCGCAAAGGCTTTTGCTGAACGTCCTTACGACAACAAGGTTTTTAAAATCTTTTAAAAGCGGAATTGCACTTTCACCGCCAAAATCAACGTACGCTTCGTCGACTACAAAGACCTGATTTTTTGGAGCGGCCTCGAGCATTTTCCGAATTTCACTGCGCTTGAGCCCGATGCTTGTAGGCGCATTAGGATTTGCAAAAATAATACTTGAATTATTTTCGACTGCGAGCTTTACCATCTGTTCAGTCTTTAGCGTCCAGTCAGAATTCAGCGGAACAGGAAGGCGCGGAATATCATAAAATCCGCAGTACACAGGATAAAAGCTGTAGGAATGTTCCGGGCAAATCAGTTTTTTGTCTGAATCAAAAAAAGCGTAAAAGACAAACGAGAGAACTTCGTCGCTTCCGTTTCCTGAATAAATCATCTCAGGCGTTACAGTAAACGGAATTTTATCCTCTTCAGAAGGTGTTACGTCAGTTCCGTTTACGCACGCGCGCGACAGAACACCGCCTGTCCTGTTGAGCATTTCTGCGATTTCTTTATGAAGCAAAAGTGAATCAGGGTCTGGATAAAGTCCGAGTTTTTCAAGATTGCTGTCAATCAAATCCTGTATTGCCTCTTTTACTTTTGGAGATGGCGGATAGGGATTTTCGTTTGCGTTTATTTTTATATATTCCCTGTCTTTCGGCTGTTCGCCGGGAACATACGGTTTTAAATTATTCATTCGGGCTGCAAGCATATTTTCTCCAAATTATCGAAGGAATTTTTTATTCATTGTATTGACTTGCAAGGGTTTAATCAAGTTTGTGCGAAAGCGCTCGTAAATTTCATTCCCTCACTGGCACTTAATTACCTCGCGCTACGAGAATTGCATAGGGCAATTCTCTATGAGTAAGCAAGAGATTTCACTTCCTCACCAGCACTTGATTATCTCGCGCTACGAGAATTGCACGGGGGCAATTCTCTATGTGCAAGCAGGAGATTTCAATTCTTTACTGACACTTGATTATATCTACTGTCCAAGGATTACGCGCAAATCCAGGTTGAATGATTCTGTCTGGGCGCGGAGTATGTGAAGAAAATCGTTGTCGTCAATCGTGCCGAGGACTGCCGTCATTTCTTCCTGATTTTCGTAAGTCATTGCGCGGAACGGATCTGTGTAATCTTTCTGCCTTGAATAAATCGAATCGCGGTACATATCTGTCGAAACAATCGTAACGTCGTCGATGATGTCCTGAAAAATCTCTGAATTAAATTCCAGAATCGGTCTTGTGTAAAGTTTTTCAAGAATGTAAAGCGCATAACGGCATTTGTACAGTTCATAATTTTTCTGACACGAATCATAATACGAATGGATTTCGTCCCAGCAATTAATCTCACCTGATTTTATTTTTTCGCAAAGCTGGTTTATTTTTATCGTCGGAATAATCTGACCGCCGGCATTAGTCCATTCTGTGAACAGTGAAATCTTTTCGATTTTTTCAAGAACCTCGCGCGAAAATTTTTCGTAGCCGTTTGACTTGCAGTATTCTACAATCGAACGTGCGGCAAAATATTTCAAAATTTTCCGGTACTCTTTGTAAGCCTTGACAGGTTTAAAAATCGTAGCTCCGTATTTTTTCTGAGCCTGCGGATCGAACAGCGTAAAATCGGCTTCCGTATTCTGATGAAGGTAATCTTTTGCCGCCTGAAGTTCCTCCTGTTCAGTCCTTGCAGACAGGACATTTTCTTCGCTGATTTTTTTTAAATAGTCACGCGTCAGAAGAATGAGGCGCTCGACTGCAACTAAAACTTCCTGCATCGCATCAGGTGCGAGAGGGTCAGTTTCTATATGCTGAACTTTATGCAGGCGCTTGTCCCGTTTTTTAAACTTGTAATTGTTTCGCGCAATCGCAAACATATTGAACAAAAACCAGTACGCAGGAATTATGTGAATCGGCTCCTGCTCGGCTTTAAACGCAACAAGCGAAAAAGGATACGTAATATTCAGTTCATGCTGATACGAGCCTTTTGCAACAAGAACGAACGAAGCAAATTTTGAATTATGCTTAAAGTCTGAACACAGTCCCGGCCAGAATCCGCGCCCTGCATAAATTTCGCCGTCGGGACTTCTTGAGTTGTGGTTGCTTCCAATCGTTGCGCCGGCTGCAATGTTCGACTGACCTAAAATTGTCGTAGCAATCAAAAACGAAGAATTGTGGTGCTGTTCATGGAACGGAAAAATCAGGTTGTTCAAAAGTTCGCAGCACGAAACAGTAGAGTTATCGCCAAGAATAGAATTCAAAAGCCTTGCTCCGTATTTTAGCTGACAGTTCCTTCCGATTACAAAACGGACTGCAACTGCCTGATAAAAAATCCTGCTTCCGTAACCCATAATGCCGTTTACAAGTTCAACGCCCTCGCCTATCTGACTTTCTTCTTCTTCGCTCGACAAAACTGTAATGCTCTTTAATTTAAAAGCGCCTTTTATATATGCGCACTTTCCGATTTTTGCATCTTTTAAAAGCGTCGTATTTTTTATTACGGCTTCATCTTCTACAATGCCGAAAGTCCGTGCGTTTCTGTCATTTTCATTTTCCGTAATCTCGACAAAGCGCTTCATCAAAAGGCTGTCATCACGACGGCGCGACCAGAGATAAGCATCGGCGGTAATCATCGATTCAAACGGAAGGACTGCGCGGTTGTCATTTTCGTTTCCGACACCAATCCATACACGGACATCTTCCGGCTCGTCTTTTTTGAGCCAGCCGTTTCCGAATTTTGAATGTTCCGTGCAGCTCATTTCCTGAATGTTAAAAAGAATTACGCGGCTTCCGATTCTATAGTTTTTTAAATACTTTACGTTCCGTATTACGACGTCATCAGCAATGACGACATCAGTTAAATTTGAATTGTATATTCCTGCGATAAGTTCAAGGTCGTGAAATTTCAATACGGCGTGTTTTATCCTGCCTAAAACTACAAAGCCTGAAAAATGCGAATTGTAAATCAACTGCGGATCAAATTCTCCGTCAGCACTGCTTACCAAAACATTGCTCCAGTCCGCAAAATCAGAAACGTTGCCGTTCTTTAAAAGAATTTCAATTTCGGGCTTTGTTAAGTTCCGTTTATTTTCTGCCGTTCCCTCAGGAAAAACAACAGGCATTATTTTTTCTATATAATTAAGCGTTACCATTTAAATTGATATTAACTTGTAATGTTGAAAATTTCAATATAATAGTTTATGCTTATAAGACATAATTAAGTTTGCGGCAAACGGAGAACAAAATGACTTTTGACGAATATGAAACTGAACGCGAAAAACTTGTAAAGGCAAAAAAAGGTTATGACACAAACCGTACGCTTTGCGTTGCAGTTCTGATTTTTTTGATTTATACGACTTTTAAGGGAAAAGAATTTTTAACGATGCCCTGGTACATTCTTTTAATTCTCGGAGTTCTTGCGGCTGCGACAATCTGGATTTTTGTACACGACTGCCTTTTGATAAAAGACGTTTCAAAAAAATTAAAGGCGCTTGAAGAAAAAAAAGACAGCGATACTGTTTCAGAAAACAAAGAATAAAAAAAACAGAAAATAAAAGTTATGGTAAAAAACAACATCTTTACATTCGACACTCCTTCCAAAACAGGAATCCACTGGTTTACAAAGACAATCGGAATTTTTCTAGCTTCGACAAATGTCGGCGTAATTGCAGTTGACTCGCCGGGTGCAGACGGCAGGAAAGACATTTATCTTATTGACAGCGGTCCTGACAAAAATATGGCAAACAATATTTTTAACTCGCTTAAAAACGAATTTTCAGATTTTTCGATAAAGGCCGTAATTGACACTCATTCGCATGCAGACCATTGCGGTGCAAACAGTGAACTTGTACGGCTTTCGGGCTGTAAAATTTATGCGACGTTCAAGGAAAAGTCAGGAATTGAATGTCCCGAAAACCAGAGTGCAATCGCTTACGGCGGTTATCCGCTCCCTGAATACCTTACAAGCTATTACCTTGCAGAGCCGTCTGTCGTAGACAAAGTAATAAAAAGCGATGAAGAATTTATTTTGAACAATGACACGACCATAAAATGCGTTCCGCTTCCCGGCCATTACTACGAAATGATCGGCGTACTGTGTTCTTCGACAGAAAACGGAAAGACGACTTCCGTATTCTTTACGTCAGACGGAATCTTTACGCGCGGAATGCTTGCAAAATACTGGATTCCTTTTCTTTTTAACGTAGGCCAGTTTAAAGAAAGCCTGAATAAAATAAAATCTACAAAGGCTGATTTTTACGTTCCGAGCCACGGCGACATTTATACGGAAACTTCCGCGCTTTACGAACTGAATATGATAAGTGTCCTGCAGAATGAAGACACAATCCTGCAATGCTTAAAAGAAAAGCCTGCAACTTTTGAGGACATCTTGAAATACATTGCAGACATCAACGAAATTCCGATGAGGCTTTCGCAGTTTATGCTTGTAGGAAGCACTATCCGCTCATACATTTCATATCTTTATTCTATAGAAAAAATAAGCTGGGTATTTAAAGAAAACAAAATGTACTGGCGGATAAAAAAAGAAAATCCTTAAAAAAAAATTCTGCGCTTTACAAAATTCAGTCTTTTAAGCCCTGTATAATCATAAGTCCGCTTGAAGTTCCGATTCTGTCTGCACCTGCTGCGGCAAGGTCAAGCGCCGTCCTCAAAGAGCGGATTCCGCCTGCCGCCTTGACTTTCATTGAGTCGCCAACTGTCTTTTTCATCAGCGCAACATGGTGAACGCTCGCGCCGTTTGGCAATGCTGAACCGTCAATGCCTTTTGGCGTTGCAAAGCCTGTCGAAGTCTTTACAAAATCTGCCCCGGCATTTTTTGCGGCATTGCATGATTTTACGATTTCATCATCCGTAAGATAGCATGTTTCAAGAATTACTTTTACGACTGCCTCTTTTCCTTTTGAAGCGGCGCATTTTTTTGATTCGTCAACGACTGCCTTTATGTCTGATTCGACTATGTCAAAATTTCCGTTTTTAACTTCCGAAATGTTTATTACCATATCAATTTCGTCAGCGCCTTTTTCGACTGCATCTTTTGCGGCAAATGCCTTTGATTCTGCCGTATCTGCGCCAAGGGGAAATCCGATTACGGTGCAGACTTTTACGCAGGAATCTTTTAACTGTTCTGCGGCATACTGAATGTAGCACGGATTTATGCACACAGAAGCAAAACTGTTGTTCTTTGCCTCACTGCACAGTCTTTTTATGTCCTCTGTCTGCGCGCATGCGTTTAAAAGCGTGTGATCTATCATTTTTGCCATTTCTGATTTTGTCATTTTGTACCTCGTTTTTTTCTATTATTTTCTATAATAATAAATATTTAATAGGTCAAATTTCGAGTTTTAGATAAATTTACAAAAAAAGGCATTCCCTGTA
>JBJETJ010000071.1:0-6067 GCA_051883255.1 Treponema sp. | reverse complement strand
TCGACCTTCACGCAAGAACCGCTCCATAAATGTCGCGAGCAATTTTGTTGAAAAGCCTAAAAAATGCATTGCATTTTTTTTAACGGCTTTTTTATAAGAGCATGTACATCTGTGTCATCAACAACATCGGAGAAACTGTATTCCACAAAAACATGGAATGTTCCAGAGATAATCTGGAGCTTGTGACCAATAATTTTGGAAAAGACATTGTAGTCGGCGTTGAATGCATTTTTACCTGGTACTGGGTTGCAGATTTCTGTGCGGAGCAAGGAATCGATTTTGCACTGGGACATGCCTATTACATGAAATCAATCCACGGGGAAAAGACGAAGAGTGACAAAATAGATTCAGAGAAAATTGCAAATCTGCTTCGCGGAGCGAGTTTTTGAAAAAAACTCGGTAAAGAAAAACGTAAGTTTTTCTGACGAATGTTCCCGATTGCATATGCTTATCCAAAAGAAAAGCGTGCAGTACGCGATCTTCTCAGAAGACGGCTCTTCTTTGTCAGACAGCGTGCAGAACTTTCTATTCATCTTCAAAATACCGCTAGCGGTGGGCAGGTCTTTCGGGGGTGAGTGCCGAAATGTTGCGGATAATGCATTACCATCCACAGCAAAAAACTTTCCAGATTTACAAATCTATTTTTTCTTTCAATTCTGTAATCAGTTCTTTTAATGCCTCGCCGCATTTGGTCAGTTCATTTGTTTCCTCTTTGACATACTATAAGGATTTATTTCTTTGAAAATTATTTTACATCGAGCTTTTTTCTTGTATTGAGAATTTAGGAATAGGATAGTCGGGAGTTAACACCGGATTTTATAACACAGTTTTCTCCGAGGAACATTCACCCTGGTCGTTTTTTTAACAGGATGATTTTTTTACTCCCGTAATTTCTGGGAGCAATCCCCCTATAAAACCATTCCTTTTCATAGTATACTTATGCTTATGAGAAAAAGCATAATTATTGTTGATGATCATGCACTCCTACTGAACGGAATTAAAAACTGGATAGAAAATCATTCGGATTATAATGTTGAATTTCAGGCAAGTAACGTTGAAGACTGTAAGGAAATCCAGAATCAGTTTGAGAAAGGAAGCCTTAAGGCTGATGAATTTCTTGCGGTTGTTGATATTTCATTTAAGACTGTAGATTCTCAGATGGAAAATTCCGGTTTTGACATCATCAAAAAATTTTCCAGGCTGAGCATTCCCTGCATCGCCTATTCAAGCCACGATTCGGGCGGCTTTGTTGAACACGCAACAAGTCCTGCTGTGGGAGCAAAAGGCTTTGTTTCAAAAACGGCGGATGAATCCATTCTGCTTGCGGCAATCAACTCGGTAGCAAATGGCGGAACATATATTCAGGCTGAGCTTGTAACCGGGCTTCTGGAAGTGCGGGACATTACCCAAACCTTTACTAAAAAAGAAAAGCTTGTTGCTGACACGCTGACCATTCACAATACCAATGCTGAAGTTGCCGCCACCCTTGGAATTGCGGAAAAAACTGTCGTAAATTACCTGACAATTTTGTATGATAAGGCAGGAGTTGAAAATAAACTCCAGTTTCTTGAAAAAATGGGAAGATTATGAAATCAAACAAATTTGCATTCACAGGACTTTTATGCCTCCTTGCTCTTCTATTGAACATTGCAAGCGCAATGCTGGCCAGCGCCCTCAAGCTCCCGGCCTTTTTAGACACAATTTTTACCGTGGCAATTACTTTTTATGCAGGCCTTATTCCCGGAATCATCGTAGCTACCCTTTTTAATCCGGTTATGACACTTCTCCGCTGCGCTATGACCGGCAGCGAAATCTTTCTGTATGATTTTTTGTATGGAATCTGCGGAATTCTCATTGTAATAGCCAGCTGGCTTTTCAGCCGCAATAAAAAGGAATTTCATTTTAGCCGCCGCGTCACCCTTCTTTACCTTCTGATAATCGTATTTTTTTCAACCTTTGTAAGTTCATTCTCTGCAAGCGCACTGGACACCTTTATCCGCCCGCTTTTTGAAAAAGTATCGGGATTTTCTGCAATCGACGACATTTCCCTCGTCTTTCAGAAAATGAATTTCAGCGTATTTTTGTCTTATCTTTTACCCCGCATTCCAATTACGCTTTTAGACCGTTTTATCTGCACCTTTGCCGCATACGGCATTTATTCGAGGCTTCGTAAATGACCGGGACTAATTTGCAGACTTTAACGGCAGCTCTCAGTCTTTACACCTCATTTTTTATCTTTCTTGTTGTGGTTACCTTTGCCGCCTTTATCATCCTTATGGTGATTTTGATTCGCGACATTAAATCCCGCAAAAAACTTAAAGACAATCGGCAATTTATTGAAGAAACAATAGGCGTACAGGAAGAAGAGCGCCGCAGAATCAGTCAGGAGTTGCATGATACGGTAAGCCAGAACATAAAAGCCCTGCTGCTTTCCCAAAAGGAACTCAAAGACCGCTGCACGGACACAAATCTGCTTTCTGAACTTGAAAAAATCATCAGCCTGGAAAAGAAAAACCAGAAGGAGCTGCGTGCCATAATTCAGAATCTTGCTGTTCCCGCTCTTGAAAGCATTCCTTTTAAGACTGTCATCAATGATTTATGCGAGCAGTTTTACGACCAGAGCAAAATCCCCTGCAAGTTTTTTGTTGAACCCGACCTTTCTTTAGACACCTTCACCACCGAACAAAAGCACCATATCCTGCGCATTATTCAGGAAGCCTTGAACAATGTCCGAACCCACGCAAAGGCAGAAGAGACTAGTGTTGTAATCAGACGGGTAAGCGGGCAGCAGAAAGCTGGCGGCCTGATTCGCATTATGATTTTTGATGATGGTGAGGGCTTTGATTCTGAAAACCAGCTGCCACCGACTGACGCTTCATCTCACTTTGGCATAAGCGGTATGGAAATGCGGGCTAAGCTTTTGGAGGGCACTCTTACCGTAAACAGTTCCCCTGACACAGGAACGGAAGTGCGGCTGGAGATACCCCTGCAGTAAAGAGGAGGTGTGATAAAAATTACGTCCGTGTAATTTTTATCACCAAGTTTATTTCGTGCTCTGCACTTCATAAACTTGGATACTTGCCATCCTGGCTCGCCGCTAACGCGGAGTTTTTATAGGAAATTAAATGAAGAAAAACCGTCCGAAAAAATACGAGGAAAGCCTTAAAAATTGTATCTTACTGGCCCGAATAGAATTTTTCACAATCTCAGCTGACCCTGATGATGAGTATCAGAATGCTCTTGCAGAAAAAATATTCCAGACACAGAGAAAAATAGAAAAAAAACAGAAGGATAGCGGGCTTTTTGGCGGACGCTACGGAGTAAAGTGGTATCAGCAGATTTTTACAAGGCTTGCCGCAAACTTAGGCATTTCAAAAATGTGTCCCATTTACCGCCTTCCCGGCTTTTACGCTTTTGACAACGCCAACCCCTGCCGCGCCTACCAAAAATGGTGCGCCGCCTTTGACGGTCTTCTTTCTAAAAGCGACATAGACTTAATCGTTTCTGCGGCCCTAAAAAACGACGACAACTTTTACGAATACGGCGTAAAAGCCTGGGAAAACATGCAGGAACAAAAACGCTGGAACCTTGCAGGAGAGCTCATTTCCATCTGGCGGTTTTGGAAAAAGAAAATTAAGGGAAACCATTAGACTCTTCTTGACGGATTTGATTTTTACTCGGATAAAACCGAGTCGGAAATAACCGAGTAAAAGTAAACTTCTAAGCTAATCGAAATCAATAGAACTATAGCTTACTCCCAAAATAATCAGGAATTTTTCCCTTTATTTTCTAAGAGTTTCCTCCCAATACAGAATAAAATTTCCGGTGTAAAATTACTTTTGTTACAAAAAATGATTTTTTGAGGCGTAATTTGTTTATATTACGTTGAAAAAGGATAACAATTATGACGGATATTATGAATGATGAGACAATCGGCGACTTCAAAAAAAGCTGGTTCTTGAATGCAAAAGTTCCAAGCGAAGATGATTTATATGAGCGCACAGAAGGCGTTGAGGAATGGTCTGACTTGCAGTTTGATGATTATGACAATATTGTCCAAACCCATTGGGATGGCTCATCCGATATAAAGACGCTTGTCGGGTGCAGAAATCTAGATTTCACAATCTGCCACATAGAATTGAAAGAGGGAAAACTTGTAGTTGATCCAGAAAATGCTCATTTTTGCAGAAAATTAAGCGAATATGATGACGGCTGGCAAGTTTACTGTTGCGATGAAGAACTTCTTGACTATAACGGAAACATTACAGAAGAGCTTTCTGAATTTGATTATGTAGAAGACAATTGGGTTTATCGTATCCCCTACACAGACCTTGATACAAATGCCTACAGAAATGGTGAGATTGTCCTTACCAAAGAAGCCGAACAAAAGTGGAAAAAAATCCTTTCCGGCGAACTGGAACAGCCACACTATGGAAGAGCCACAGCACAGCAGACCGGCACACTTACCGATTATTTTGTGACAATCAATGAAAAAGGTAAAAATCGCGATGTAGCCTTGTATACAGATTCAGACGGACTGTATATAAAAGGCGACAGTCTTGAAGCACTTAAAGTGATGAGCGAAGAAAAATTTTATATCCAGACTGCAAGTGGACTTGCAAAAGATTTTTCACAAATCAAACCGTCACCTGAAAGCTGGCTCATTGGAAAACCAAAAGGATATTCAATGGAAGCCGGTTTCTGCGACATTGTTTCAAAACGAAAGAAAGGTGAAGATTCGGACGGCAACTTCGATGGAAACATCAATAAACTGGATGAACTTTTGCAGCTGTAATGACAAAAAGAAAAATTCTTGAACTTCCCAAACACCGTATTTTTTGCGGTATCGTGGAAGTTTCTCCAGAGGTTGCACAAAAACTGCTTTCCAACAATCCTGAAAACCGCCCGATTGAAGAAGACCGGGTGCGCGAATATGCAGATAAGATGCGTCGCGGTGAATGGAAAGAAAAGATGAACGGTGGCAGCCCTCTTATCGTAATGAAAGAGGGAGAACTGATAAACGGGCAACACCGCCTTATGGCTGTAGTGAAATATGGAAAAAGCGTTCGTATGCAAGTGTTTGTGTACGAACGGAAGAAATAATTTTATTTAGCAAAGGGAAAACTTTATGACAAAGTGTGTAAAATGCGGTGGAGATATTACGGAAGGAGCAAAGTTCTGTTCTTATTGCGGAACACCGGTAGAGTCAGGAACCACAAAAGATGAAACAAAAGAAAGAACTCAGGTATTTGTGGGCACAATCAGAAAATGTCCCAACTGTGGCGAACAGATTGGAACTAATACCACAAAATGTCCTGCCTGTGGTTTTGTAATTGAAAAACGCAATGTTTCGGCTTCTCTGGATGACTTTGTAAAAAAGCTTGCTTCTTTTGACCATTATGCAAAGAAACGTGAATACATTGAAAACTATCCTGTTCCAAACAACAAGGAAGATATCCGTGACTTTCTGACTTACGCAGCAAGCCAGAGAGATAAAGATTATGATGACAATGTAGCAAAAGCATACTGGGTTGACGCCTGGAACAACAAATGCCGCCAGATTGTAAACCAGGCTTTTGACACCTTTGGCATGGACGAAGACTTTGTTTCCTGGCTCAAAAATTACAAGGCCGGTGTAGAAAAATCTTCTGCCGAAAACGAAAAGCTCAAGAAAAAACTTCGCTCAATTGAAAAGGGAAAAAAACGTGCAGCTGGTGCAAAGAAATTCTTTAAGGTTTTTGGAATTATCGTGGTGATTTTGGCTGTACTTGGCGGAGCTGGATTTGGAATTAAGAGCTGTTCGGAAAAAGAAAAAGAGATTCAAAAGAAGATTTCTGAAGCCTATTCAATTCCAAAAGAGAATATTTCTGTAAGTGGATTTCTTGCAAGTTATATTGAAATAGCCGATGATGCAACAATTACTTATGGGTATGCTAAAGATGCTTGGAGCGAAAAATATCATGTTCATAAAATAGTAATTGTGCCAGTTGTTCTTAAAAAGGATTTTACTACAACTAAACTGCGCTATTTAGTCAACACAAAAATTTTACAGGTTTAAGGTGTAAAA
>JBJETJ010000070.1:0-32270 GCA_051883255.1 Treponema sp. | reverse complement strand
CCTCCTTTTGACTGATTATAGCACAAAAAACATAAATTTATCGCTTTATTTTTTTAAATTTCGGAAAAATCCGGCTTTTTTTGCACGAATTCTCCCTGAATTCCGCTGATTTCTGCGCCTATTCCCACAAATTGTTTAATGAAATATCAGATAAATAATTGGAAACGAACACACCAACATTAAAATAAAAACAAAATATAAGGAATGGTGTATTTGAAGCAGACCTCTAAGCAGTTTCTTATTTTTTACAGTTGAATCAAATGAGATGAATTCTAAAATAATTTCAATTCGTTTTCTTCTTGATAATTTTCTCCCGTTATTATTTGAATACACTTTATATCCGTGTTCTTTGAAATAGTCTTCAATAATAACCTTATTTTGCATTAAAACAATGGTTAATATTATGTCATACACAAAAATATAAAAAAATAAAATTATCTCAATTACAAACAATATAGTTATAAGTTTAACCATCTATTAACTCCGTAGATAAACCTGCGTTATTATCCGAAACAAATTCCAGATTTATAATTATAGTGATTTTTTCTTTTTTTCTACAGTATGTTCAATTTCTTTAAAAAATTTATATAGGAAAGGTGAGTGCTAAGGAAACACTGAAGTCCTCGTTTTATTTGAAAAAGTATTTAAAAGGTTATTGACTATTCTTTCTAAAATCGTAATAATAGCATACGAATATTCAAATTTTATAGGAGCGCGCACCGTGCCTTGTGGTAAAAAAAGAAAACGTCAGAAAATGGCGACACATAAGCGAAAAAAGATGCTTAGAAGAAACCGGCATAAGAGCAAGTAATTATTTTTACTTGTAAATATATGTATCAAATGCCATGAAGACTGCAAAAGTAATTACTTGAGCGGTCTTTTTTTTTAAACGCGGAACAATGCGGAATGTTGGAGGCTTTTTACGATTCTTTCTGGTATAAAATCACCTGCAGATTTGAATAATCTCTCAAAAAATCAGTTGCCTGAATTAGCCGGCGAAATTCGTAAAAAAATTATTGAAGTTGTCGGAAAAAACGGCGGACACCTTGCAAGCAATCTCGGCGTAGTTGAACTGACGATAGCCCTGCACCGCGTATTCAACAATGAAAATGATGCAATTATCTGGGACGTAAGCCACCAGTGTTATGCACATAAAATTCTGACAGGAAGGCTTGATTCGTTCGGGGCGCTAAGGAAGCACGGCGGACTTTCCGGCTTTACGAAAATGGCAGAAAGTCCGTATGATTATTTTGACAACGGACACGCTTCGACCAGCATTTCTTCAAGTCTCGGACTTTTGACGGCAAGGACTTTGCAGGCAGACGGAAAAAAAGACAAAAACTGCGGAAACGTGATTGCAGTCATCGGTGACGGAGCTATGACAGGCGGACTTGCGTTTGAAGGTCTCTGTCATGCAGGACAGCTTCAGAAAAACCTCATAATCGTGCTGAACGACAACCAGATGTCAATCGGAAAAAACAACGGCTCTCTTTCAAGATACTTGAGCCGTCTTACGATGTCATCGCAGTACCAGAGGCTTCGCTATAAGATTGACCGCTTTGCAGAACGCGCTCCGGGCATCAATAAGTTCCTTCCGAAATTCATTTCAAAATTCAAGAGGGGATTGAAAGGACTTCTTCTTGCAAACAACCTTTTTGTCGAACTCGGCTATGAATATGTCGGACCTTTGAACGGACACAATATTCAGGAACTTGAACTTGTCTTTAAACGTGTAAGGCAGCTGAACAAGCCTGTCGTAGTTCATGTAGTTACTAAAAAAGGAAAGGGCTACAGTCCTGCAGAAAATGATCCGCAGACTTTTCACGGAATCGGTCCTTTCTGCATTACGGACGGCTCCGTAGAAAAATTTGATGCTTTAAGCTTTACTGAAAGTTTTGCAAACGCCATTGACGAACTCGGCAGAAAAAACGAAAAAATCGTTGCAATAACTGCTGCAATGGCAAAAGGTACGGGGCTTGATGCTTTTGCACGTCATTTTCCTGACAGGTTTTTTGACGTCGGAATTGCAGAAGAACATGCCGTAACGTTTGCAGGCGGACTTGCAAAAGGCGGTCTGATTCCCGTAGTCTGCATTTATTCAACTTTCATACAGCGTTCTATTGATCAGGTAATTCACGACATTGCGCTGCCTGATTTTCACGTGATTTTCGTACTTGACAGAAGCGGAGCAGTTCCTAACGACGGCGAAACTCATCAGGGAATATTTGACATGGCGCTTTTCCGTTCAATTCCTAGCGTAACGATTCTGGCTCCTGCATCAAGTCATGAACTTAAAATGATGCTTTCAGAAGCAGTCGATATGAAAGGGCCTGTCGTAATCCGCTACCCGAAGCTTACGTGTCCTACGGAACTTGAAGTTTACAAAACGCCGCTTGAGAAAGGCAGGGGAATCATTGTTTCTGCAGAAGATTACGAGCCGTCGCTTTCAGTTCAATTTGAAAACGAAGGTTCTGAAATAGAAAAAAAGACTTTGATTATAGCGACAGGTTCAATGATGAGCGAATCAATCGTTGCCGCACGTTCTCTTCTTTTAAAGAAAGAATATACTGACATATACAACCTTCGCTACATAAAACCGATTGACGAAGAATGGCTTTGCAGTATATGCCGTAATTATTCCAGAATAATAATCGTAGAAGACGGAATAAAGCCGTGCGGAATCGGCGAAACTATTGAAATTATTTTGCGAAGAAATAAAATGGAAAATATAAAGGTTCTTGCTTTCCCTGAAAAATTCATCTCTCAGGGAACAAGGCAGGAAGTTTTGCAGGAAGCAGGACTTGCAAGCGGGGATATAGAAAATGCTTGAATTTAAATTAAAGGACAGGACAATTTCTACAGAACGCAATGCTTTCGTTGCAGGAGTTGTCAATGCAAACAATGATTCTTTCTGGAAAGGAAGCCGCGGAGGTTTTTCTCTGGCAAAGCGCCTTATTCTGGAAAAGGCTGACATTCTTGATATCGGTGCAGAAAGTTCACGACCGGGCTCAAAATACATTTCGGAAAAAGATGAACTTAAAGCACTGATTCCATTAATAAGGAAAATACGCAGATTTTCTGACATTCCGATTTCTGTTGATACGCGCAAAAAAAATGTTATTGAAGCATGTGTTCAGGAAGGCGCTGATATTTTAAACGACATATCTGCTCTGGAGGACGACAGTCAGATTGCGCGCTATGCCGGAAATGAGAAAATTCCTGTTATTTTAATGCACAAAAGAAAAAATCCTGATATAATGCAGAAGTATACGGAATATGAAGATGTCTTTAAGGAAGTTGAAGACTATCTGTATTCGCGGATTAAATATGCAGTTGAAAACGGAATTGATGAAGACAAAATAATCATTGATCCGGGAATCGGTTTTGCAAAAGATTTGCATGCAAACCTCGTTCTCATAAAAAACTGCGGAAGGCTTTGCAGCGGAAAGTATCCTTTGATGATGGCACTTTCGCGCAAATCATTTTTAGGACTTCTTACAGGAAAGACTGTTGACAAACGGCTTGTCGGTACTGTAAGTGCAAATCTTTATTCTGTCATCAACGGTGCAAAATTTATCCGTGTTCATGACGTAAAGGAAGCTGTTGACAGTCTTGATGTGTTAAAAGGAATTTTAGATGCTGGCGCTTGAACAGTTAAAAAAAGTTTATTCGTATATAAGTCCGGTTCTTGACATTGCGATTATTGCCTTTCTCCTGTACAAGGCGTATGAACTTCTGCACAAGACAAACGGAATTCAGATTTTAAAGACTGCGTTTCTTGTCGGAGTTTTTTATCTCCTTGCAAAAGTCCTTCAGCTCAATACGATTTTATGGATTTTGAACATCATCGCTCCGGGGCTTTTAGTCTGTTTTGTAATAGTCTTTCAGCCGGAACTCCGTAAAATCATATTAAAGCTCGGGCAGAAAGAATGGCTTACTTTCGGACACAGGCTAAAGCATACTCATGTCGATGCCGTCCTGATTGCCGCAGACCAGCTTTCAAAAATGAAGCGCGGAATGCTTGCAGTTTTTATCCGCCATACCAAAATGGATGACTATATAGACACTGGAACGCGCCTTGATGCAAACCTTTCGTCTGCGCTTTTGTATACGATTTTCAGTCATGATACGCCGCTTCATGATGCGGCATGCTTCATTCAGGGCGGAAAGATAATTGCAGCAGGCTGTTTTTTGCCTTTGAGCGAGCAGTTTGACATAAAAAAGACTTTTGGTACTCGGCACAGGGCAGCACTCGGACTTGCAGAACAGACTGATGCCGTTGTCCTTGTCGTTTCGGAAGAAACGGGCGCAATAAGCCTTGCCTATGATTCAAAACTTCATTATGACTTATCTATTACGGAATTGACAAAGACGCTCGAAGAACTGCTTGAAATTAATTCTGATTCACAAATTATTGAGGATACTGTCGATGAAAGCAGAATTACTACTTAAAAAGATTTCAAACAACTGGTTCGGAAAATGCCTTTCTCTTGGAGCGGCCATCATTCTTTTTCTTGTGGCGCAGATTACAAGACTTGAAAAAAGGACTTTTTCAGTTCCACTTACGACTGTAGAAGACGGAATCCTTGTTCATGCAAGCGGACTTCCATCGCATGTAAACGTTACTGTCCGCGCCGAATCTGAGAACATTCTGAACATTGCAAGTTCCGACATAAAGGCATTCCTTGATTTGAGCTACTACACAAAAGAGGGAACTTACAGCGTGCCGATAACCCTGTCGCTTTCTCCCGATGTCGTTCTGACAGACCCTGTTGAACTGACAGTTTCGCCTGAAAATTATTCTGTCATTCTTGAAGAACGCGTAAGGCGCTCAGTTCCTGTCATCGTGCCGACTTCCGGCAATCCGACTCACGGCTATGAATTAAAAGAAATAAAAGTTTACCCTGACGAAGCCATAATTTCAGGCCCGCGTTCCATGGTCGAAAATATATCGCAGCTTTCTACTGACGAACTTATCCTGACAGAAAAGAAAGACGATTTTGAAGAAAGCAAGACTGTGCGAAACGTAAGCCGCTACATCGAAATCGTAAACCCGAAACAGGCTTCCGTAAAAGTAAGTTTTCAGACTTCGCTCGTGCAGAAATCGTTTTTTAACTGTCCTGTCTTTTTCGGTCATCTGGCTCCTAATCTTGAAGTTGCCGCAGAGCCAGAAATTTCTTTTACTGTTTCCGGGGCGGAACTCATACTTGAAAAATTCTATCCGTCGGAATATACGGTACAGGTTGACTGTTCTCACATTATGGTTCCGGGCGAATACGAACTTCCTGTCGTAATTGCGGTACAGGACGCATTCAAGATTGAAAGCCAGAGCGCTTCTTCCGTAAAAGTTAAAATCCGCGAAAAAGAATCTGAACCCGAAACTTCAGGCGAAAATCTTTCTGATTCCGGGACTGCCGAAAATTCTGCCGCAGACAAAAGGGCAGGGGTTCACGGCGCAAATTAAGGTAAGAATATGATTTTTGGAACCGGCATTGATTTAGTTGAAGTAAAGCGTTTTAAAAAATGGGTGCAGAATCCTGCGATTATCAGGCGCTATTTTAACCCAAAAGAGATGAAGGCAGATTCTGACGGAGCTTTGACTGACAGGCAGTGTTCTGCGATGAGCCAGCATTACGCAGTCCGTTTTGCTGCAAAAGAAGCTTTTTCAAAAGCGATGGGAACAGGCATTTCCGGGTTTGAACTTAAAGATGTTTTTGTTCAGAATGAAGAAAGCGGAAAGCCATATCTCGTGCTTGAAAATTCTGCAAAGAAACTTTTTGAAGAAAAATGTCCCGGTGCAAGGATTTTTCTGTCGCTTTCTCACGAAAAAGAATACGCGGTCGCAAATGTAATTATTGAAAAGTAGTTTTTTTCTGTTATAATATAGATATAATATAGACAATAGCAAAAACGCAGTATCATGCTGTTTGTTTTATGATTTTGATTTGGAGTGACAATGGTTTCTGGAGTAAAAAAATCAGGCGAGAAAAAAAAGCCGGCAATTTCGTATTGGTCAAAAAACAAATGCTTTTGCCCTGTCTGCCGCAAGGAATTTCCGAGGGAAGAAATGCTCAGCGGAAACGGACGAATGAATGCAGGCAAATTAACTGACGAACTTCACAGACTTTATATTCCTTCTGCGCGGTTTGGAAAAATAAATCCGCTTATTTATGCAATCGGAGCATGTCCTAACTGTCATGCCGCTTTTTTGTGGAACGATTTTAAAGAAATTACTGATGAAAAATCATTGAACAGGATTTACGATAAATCTGAAGAACGCCGTGCGAGTGTCAACGCTGTTTTTCCGTATTACGATTTGACGAGGAACAGAACCCTTCTTGACGGCGCTGCAATGTATTATCTTGCGCTTTTGAGTTATGACGAAGTTGACTTGTCGTATCTTCCGACGATGAAAAGGGCAATCCTTACGCTTCGCCTTGCCTGGCTTTGCAAAGATCTGGAAGAAGAATGTCCGGGACATAATTACGATGTCGTTGCAGAAGTCTTTTATAAAAAGGCAATTTTCTTTTATCAGCAGGCAGTCATCAACGAAACAAATAGAATTGAAAAAAGTTCAACTCTTGCAGGAATGGGCCCTGACACAGATAAAAATTACGGCTGGGACGGCGTAATCTATCTTTGCGGACTTCTGGAATATAAATACGGCCAGAAAGAAGATATGGCTTTAAGGCTGAAAAAACTCGACGAGTCAAAAATTGCCATTGCAAGAATTTTCGGTCTTGGAAAAACGACAAAAGAAAAACCGGGTCCTCTTCTGGAACATTCAAGAAATCTTTATGATACTCTTACAAAAGAACTTGACGGAAGCGATGTCGGCGAACTTGAATGATTTTTTTTGATTTTTTTAAGGAATAGTTTTTGCGCAACATATTGATTACGATTTCTTACGACGGAACGAATTTCTGCGGCTGGCAGCGTCAGGATAAAAGCGACAACGGAAAGCCCGTAAGGACAGTTCAGGGTGAAATAGAAAAAGTCCTTGAGAAAATTCACAAGACAAAAATTTCTCTGCAAGGTTCAGGGCGGACTGACAGCGGCGTGCATGCGTTTGCACAGGCGGCAAATTTTTTCAGCCCCATTGATTCAATTCCTGAAAAAAAATACGTGCAGGCTTTGAATTCACTTTTGCCCGGCGATATCCGCATATCAGATTCAAGACAAGTGCCCGAAGATTTTTCTTCAAGATACAGCGCAACAAAAAGAACTTACCGCTATTTTATAATTCCTTCTCATAAAGCACTTGCCTCGCAAATGCCTTATGTCTGGGACATTCCCCACGACCCCGACATCATCACCCTCAATAAAATGGCATCGTGCTTAAAAGGTGAACTTGACTGCGCGACTTTTGCATCAAGCGGAGATGCAAGCCTTTCGACATTCAGGTATCTTGAAGATGCGCATTTTTTTTATCAGGATATTTTTCCTGCAACGCGCGCTTTGGTTTTTGAAATTACTGCAAACGCTTTTCTCTGGAAAATGGTAAGGTCTTTAGTCGGTTCACTTATCTATTTTGAAAAATCGGGCAAAGACGAAAATTATTTTAAGGCCGTTCTTGAAAGCTGTGACAGAAGCAGGGCAGGCCCGACCGCTCCTCCGCAAGGGCTTTTTTTATGGAACGTAAGTTTTGACGGAATCAGGCACGACGGAAAAAAACGGTCATAACATAAAAGTATAAAAATCATAAAAGGTTCATCGGGTCAACGTCTGTTTCGATGTAAACGTTGTCAGGGCGGGTAAAATCATAAATCAGGTGGTTTACAAGTTTCTGTAAAATTCCGATGTTTTTTGCCTTTAAAATTATCTGGTATCGGTAATTGTTTGAAACTTTCTGGAGCGGACATTCTGCTTCGCCCATTATTTCGACGTCCTCGCATACGGAAGAAAACTTTTTTTTGAATTCTGCAAGTTTTAAAGTCAGAATCTCTTTTGCATTTCTTGAAGTTTCGACAGCATCTTTTAAATTAGGGGAGCGGAACACAAGCCTTATGAGGCGCGAGAACGGCGGAAACTCAAGCATTTTTCTCTGCATTATTTCTGACGTATAAAATTCGTTTGTCTTTGAACGGCATGCAAAGTAAATGCTTTCTGCAGTCGGATTGTATGTCTGCACGTAAACGATTCCGTCGGGAAAATATCTTCCTGCCCGTCCTGCGACCTGCGTGATTAAAGAGAACGTTCTTTCTGCGGCGCGGAAGTCAGGCAGGTGCAGGCTTGTGTCTGCAAGTATTATTCCGACAAGTTTGAGGTTTGGAAAATTAAGTCCTTTTGCAATCATCTGAGTTCCGAGCATGATGTCATATTCGCCGTTGCGGAAAGCCCTGAGCTTTTCTTCAAGTTCACTTTTTCTGGTGAGCGAGTCTGTGTCTATCCTGATTATGCGCGCGTTGAGGAATTTTGCCTTGACTTCCGATTCTATAAATTCCGTGCCGAATCCTGAATAGCCGATGTCGTACGAACCGCACTCAGGACAGCTTGACGGCGGTTCGATTGACCAGCCGCAGTAATGGCATTTAAGTCGGTTGTATGATTTGTGGTATGTCAGGGGAACTGAACAGTTTTTGCATTTCAGTTCAAAACCGCACGATGAACATCTGAAAAAATGATTGAATCCGCGCCTGTTTAAAAACAGAATTACCTGTTTTTTTTCTTCGAGCGTTTTTTTGATTGCGTTTTCAAGTTCGCCTGAAATGCTCTGACCCCGGGTGTTTTCTCTGTTCAAGTCTATACATTTTATTACGGGAGGAACTCCGCCTGAAAGCCGTTTTGTAAGTTTGTGGCAGACAAACTGTCCGTTGCTTATCGAATTCCAGCTTTCTACGCTTGGAGTTGCACTTCCCATTAAAAGCGGAATTTTAAGTTTTGCAGTCCTGTACATTGCAACCTGTCTTGCATGGTAGCGCGGCGTGTTGTTTGATTTGTACGAGCCGTCGTGTTCTTCGTCGATTATGATTAACCCCAGATTCTGAACGGGAGCAAAGACTGCGCTTCTTGCGCCGATTACGATGCGCGCTTCGTTTTTTAAAATCCGTTTCCATTCAGAAAGTTTCTGGCTCTGCGTCAGCCCCGAGTGAAGGACTGCAACTGTCTTTCCGAATCTGACTGTCACGGCTTCAAGAACCTGCGGTGTAAGGCTTATTTCTGGAACAAGATAAATTATTCCTTTTCCTTTTTTTAAAATGTTTTCTGCAACCTGCAAAAAAACTTCAGTCTTTCCGCTTCCTGTCGTGCCGTACAAAAAGTGAAATTTATTTTCCTGCGGATCGTCTTTTGAAATTTCTTCGATTGCCTTAATCTGCTCCTGAGAAAGCGTAATGGTTTTTTCTTCGGGGAAATCTTCCGTAAACGAAAAGGCAGAATTTTCTGATTCGCGTCTGCCTGAAGGTATTATTGAATTTAAAACTTCGCCTACTGGCGTTATGTAATACTGCGACATCCAGAGTCCCATCTGGAGAAGTTCTTTTGTAAGAAGCGGAATGTCGTCAAGAACCCTTATGACAGGACGGATTTTTGATTTGTCAAACGAAAGGTCTTTGGGCAGTTCGTCAAAAACTTTTGTAATTATTCCTGTCAGCCGCCTGTTTCCGAATTTTACTTCGGCGCGTTTTCCGATTTGTGCGTCGAATGTCTTTATGACTTTTCTGCGTTTTTTTAAATCAAGTTCAATCTGACCGTTTTCGCTTTCGTCCTGCAATCTGCCGTCTGAATTTTCGGGGAGGACTGAGTAAGTAAAAGTCTGGTTTACGGGCACGTTAAGTGCAACTTCTACATATTGCAAGATTTATTCCTTGACGAAATTTTTTTCGTAGTCAGGCGAAAGCTCCGAAAGTTTTGCGCGGAAAGCTTTTAAATCCTGCCAGGCAGGAGCTTTGAGTTCTTCGTTGCGTAAAAGTGCGCTCGGGTGGTATGTCGGCATTACAGGGATTCCGTTGTAGTCAGCAAATTTGCCGCGCAGTGCATTTATTCCGAGAGAAGTTTTTAATACGGCCTGCGCTGCAATCCTGCCCATTAATAAAATCATTTTTGGTTTTAAAACTGTTATCTGCGCTTCAAGAAAACTGCTGCATGCAGAAATTTCTTCGGGCAGGGGATCGCGGTTTTGAGGCGGACGGCATTTTACGATGTTTGCTATAAAGCAGTTCTGGTTACGGCTTAGCGAAATTGCCGCAAGCATTTTGTCAAGCAGCTGTCCGGCTCTTCCGACAAACGGAAGGGCTGCAATGTCCTCGTCATGTCCCGGGCCTTCTCCGATTACAAGGACGAGCGGATTTTTTATTCCCGTTCCCGGAACGACGTTTGTTCTTGTCTTGCAAAGCTGGCACCGCTGGCATTTTGAAATTTTGTCTGCGATAGATTCTATAGAAATTGAATTAGAAATTGAATTGCGTTCTGCTGAATTTTGTCCGGCTGAATTCTGTTCTGTAAAATTCGTTTCGATTGAATTCTGAATTTCTGCCGGTTCTGCGTCATCTGTAAAGACAGGTTTTTCTCCTGAAAATGATTTCGGAATGTAACCTGTTACGGCAGTTGAAAGAGTTTTCAATAAATCGTAAAGCTGCTCTTTTTCTTTTGCGTTCATTTTTTGATAATACCACATTATTTGACTATAATTCAATAAATGTTTATAGTCTAATTATTATGAAATTTTTAAAAAGAATATTTATTTATGTAAGTTTTTTATCTTTTAATTTTACTGTATTTTCCGTTTCCAGAGGGGGACAGGATTTGGTTTTGCCCGGTTCCTGGGTTTACGATGCAATGCTTACTCTTGAGATGGAAATGGCGCGGACGACGTTTTCTGATCAGGCGCCTGTTTCAATTATCGAGTTGAAAAGTTATCTTGATGACATTGATTATGACAGACTGAGCGCGGTCGGAAAAATTCAGTATGAAAGGGTGATGAATTATATCAACGAAAAAAACTGGTCATTGAACGCAGGTCTTTTTTCGCTTGGAATCGAACCTTCGATGACCCCTGAATTTTATTATAAATCAGATTCAGATATTCCCTGGATTTACGATTATACAAAAAGACAGGCGATGTTTGACATTCCGATAAAAATCGGAGTAGGCGATTTTGCAACTGTCTATATGGGACTGACAGGCACGCAGAACTATACTGCACGGTTCAGTTCTGACAATTACATAAACCACATTTTCGGTTTAAAATATTTTGATCCGATTTTAACTCACGAAAACTATCTGTCGCTTGGCTACTGCTGGCCTGAAAACGTCGGAATAAATTTGAGAATCGGAACAGGGACGCAGAGCATCGGAAATACTTTAATGCCGAGCATCATTATGTCAGAGTACCTTACTGATGCGCCTTACATTAATTTGCGGATATTTTCTCCGATATTCAATTACAATTTTAACGTTACACAGCTGACGCGCGAAACTTATTTTTATTCCCACCGAATTGAAGCACGACTGTTTAAAAAACTTGAACTTTCGTTTATGGAAGGCGTATTGCCGTACAGTGCTTTTGACCTGAGGTTTGCAAATCCGTTTGCAATTTTCCACGGCTTCGGACTGTTTAATGAATATCAGGAAAGCTGTTCTTCGTTCTTCGGAATTAAGGCAAGTTTTACGCCTGTAAAATATCTTCGCATATACGGACTTTATGCGCAGAATGAACACACGATGCAGTCAGAAAAAGAAGAAAACAACGATTACTCAACTCCAGAGGGAATGGGATTTCAGGCAGGAATTGAATCTTACATTCCGTTAAAAAAAGGATACCTTCATATCGGCACGGAATTTTATTATGCAACTCCGTATATGTTCATAAAGGAAAATCCGAACGTTTCGTTTGCAAAAGTCTTTAACGAGATGGTTTACCAGACACCTGATTATTATCAGTGGATGGGAAGTCCGCTCGGCCCTGACACGTTTGCTTTTCAGGTTGCGCTCGGTTATGAACAGCCTGACAAATGGGCAGTCGACCTGACGTACAGTTTTGCCGCAATGGGCGAATTTGCAGGAACCCGGATTTTTCAGAATTCGCTCTGGCAGAAAAGCGATTTGTCTTATAACGCAGGTTCCTGGGTTTATCCTTCGACAAATCCGCAGTATTCTGACGGCGTGACGTTTTCTTCTCCACATGGAATCGTACAGTATTACAATGCTGTCAGGGTAAAAGGAGTATGGAAGCCTCTTGATTTTCTTACGATAAGCCTTCAGCCGGGTTTCTCTTTTATCTATAATTATGACCACGAAATCGGCAATTTTAAATCAGGATTTGAAATTACGCTGAGCACAAAAATTGAACTTACAAAAATCTGCAAAAAAGAATTGTCAGGCGATTTCTTTTTGCGTGACGGAAAGGAAAAATGAAAAAGAAAATTTTAGTGTTTTTGTTTTTTTGCATGAGCACAAGTTTTAAAACTTTTGCAATTACGCGCGGTGAACAGGAAGTTGTAAAGGCAGGACACTGGATTTATGACAGCCTGACTGCAATAATGCTTGATTCAGGTACTGCTCATTTTTATGACGAAGCACCTCTTACAGTTCAGGAAATAAAAATACTTCTTCTTGACATTGATTACGAAAAATTAAGTCAGGCAGGAAAAAATAATTACGATAAAATTCTTTCTTATTTTGATGAAAAAAAATGGGGCTTTGGTTCTGATGCCTTTAATTTTTCGCTTGAACTTTCTGTAAACCCGGAATTTCAGTATAAGACAAATGACAGCCTTGACTGGATTTTTGACAGGCGGCTTCGTTCAAATTTCATAGATTTACAGCTCGGGCTTGAAATTTCAAAATATGCTTTTCTGGGAGCTGACATTCCGATTGCGCAGTCAAAGTCTGCACGCGAAAGAAACGACAATTACGTAAACGTTCCTTACGATATGACTTCGATTGACATTAACTTTCCGCATGATGCCTATCTTGCAGCAGGAATTCTTTTTGGCGAAAAATCAGGAATGAATTTTAAAATTTCAACATTGAACCAAAGTTTCGGACGTTCAGAAATCGGAAGCGTAATTCTTTCTGAAAGCCTTACTGATGCACCAAATGCAGTGCTTAAGTTTTTTTCGCCTTACGTAAATTATTCTGCTGACATAACGATGCTCGGAATGGAACGCTATATGTATATGCACAATATAGAATTCCGTCCGCACGAAAAAATTACTTTTTCACTGTTTGAAGGTGCACTGCCTTACGGAAATTTTGATTTAAGGTATATGAATCCTTTTACGATTTTTCACGGGCTTGCAGGCTGGTGGGATTACAAAGAAAAAAAATCTGACAGCGGAGAACAGTACGACGTTGCAAGTTATTTCGGTTTTAAAATAAATTATACGCCTGTCCGGCATCTGCGCCTTTATGCGCATTTTGCGATGAACCAGTTTCAGATGCCGAATGAATCTGACAAGTCAATTCCAAGCGGAATGGCAGGTCAGCTCGGGCTTGAAAGCTATATTCCTGTAAAAGACGGATACCTGCATTTTAACCTTGAGGGCTATTATGCAACGCCGTACTTTATGATAACCGAAAGCCCTAACTGGTCTTACGTAAAAACTTACCGCGAAACTTGCGATGACTCCAAAACATTTTATGAATGGGTCGGAAGTCCATACGGGCCTGATTCTGCGGCAATAAAATTCAGCTGCGGTTATGAAGTCAGGCAGAAATGGGCAGTCGATTTTTCTTACCTGTTTCTGGCACGCGGAGAACTTTCAAGACCTGATTTCTGCGGTTGGGGCGGATTTGACTATTCGTTTTTCAGCGCGCATAGAGAAGAAAACTGGGTATATCCTGCCGTTACGAAAAATTCAAAATATAAAAACGGCGCAGGCTTTGTTTCTCCGTCAGGAATCTCTGAACTGCTGAACGTATTTTCTTTCAGGGCAGATTATTATTTGTTTGACTTTCTCTGCCTGACAGTGCGCCCGGGATTTTCTTTTGCGTTCAACAACAGAAACGTAAAAGATGATTTTGCAGTCGGTTTTGAATGTTCATTAAGCGTAAAATGGTATATAACAAAGATGGCGATGAAGCATAAATAAAAGTTACGTTGAACGTAAAAGCTTGATGCTGATTTTTTTATCAGGAGGAAATTTATGAATAAAAAAATTATTTTTATTTTTACAAGTCTGATGTGTGTTTTTGTAAATTTATACGCACAGGTTTCGCTGAATCCGAATGATGATTTTTACAAGGATGCAAAGAACTGGGAAACAAAAGGCATCGTTCCCTGGCTTCCGCAGATTCGCCCGTATTCCGTAAATACCGTAAAAAAAATTCTTGATACAGTAAAAGAAAACGGCGATGAATCAGACGTTCAGCTTGCAGAATTTTATGAAGCAAAGTTTTTTTCTAAATGCTGGAATGTCGGAATTACAATCGCCGATAATTTAAAACTTTCTGACAGCGGTGACAAAGTAAATAATTTATTTTCTGTCGAACCTGAAGTTTACGGCGACGTTTCTTTTCATGGTCTCGTAGGCTTCGGTTACAAAGTCGGCGTAATCGCACAGAACTCCGGCACTTCAGAACAGGACGTCCTTCCGCTTTTCTATACTTCGCAAAATGACACGCACGATGATCCGTTTACTTTTGGAAGTGCAGTTGCAAACATTGATATGGGTGCAAACCTGACAGTCGGCAAAGAAAACATTTACGGAATGTTCGGACTTAACAGGGTTGCATACGGACCTTTTACTGACGATTCAATTCTGCTCAGCGGAAATCAGTTTCACTCGGGCAATCTTTCGTTTGTTTACGAAGGCGAAAAATGGGGCTACTCCCAGATTTTCAGTTCCATAAGCCGTTCAACTAAAAATTCAAGTTCAAGCACCCTTGATTTTACGCCTGAAAAATTCATGGCATTTCACTCAATCAGGTTTATGCCTGTAAAGCAGTTTGCAGTTACGTATTTTGAATCTTCTGTATACACAAACAGATTTGATCCGTCGTATTTTCTGCCCGTTCCGTATATGGTCATTCAGGGAATGTACGGCGCAAGCGACAATACAATCAGCGGTCTGACTTTTGACGTGCGCCCTGTTGACAGGCTCGCCATTTCGCTTTCTGCGCTCATCGACGACATAAACCTCAACGGTTTTGCAAAAGGCGAATTTGACACGCGGCTGAAACTTGCATTGCAGGGCGGAATTAATTACGTTCCGTCAGTGTCTTTTATTGACAGCCTTTCGCTCGATTATACGCTCGTAACTCCGTACACTTACAGTCATTGCGATCCGCAGATGAAATTTGAAAATTATGATGAAATCAAAACTTATTACAACAAGGATAATTATACGAACCGCCTTACAAACCTTGGAACAAGACTTCCGCCAAACTCTGACAGAATTCAGTTTAAAGGAACGTTCAGACCTGTAGAGCGCCTTCGCCTTGATTTTTCTACGACGTTCGTAAGGCACGCAAATATTGCAGAGTCATTTACAGAAGAAGAAGCGCAGAAATATATCGAAGCAAACAAAGCCGTTGAGTCGTCAGGATATTATTTTGCAACTGACTGTTCAATCTGGACAAGTTCGCTTACGTCGCCGTCATCAGATAAAAATGCTTTTATGAGTCAGGAACATAAAATGTATCTGCTTCAGATTGCACTTAACGCTGAATATGAATTGCAGAGAATGAAATGGGGAAGCCTTGTTTTTAATGCTGGATATATGTTTGAATTTATTTATAATAAAGGCGTAGACGAAAACATCTATACTGCAAATTCTGCAAGTCCGCAGGAAGCAAAAAAACAGTGGGTTTCAAACCTGCATAATGTTTATAATAATTATTTCAGTGTATCTGTAAAATATTATTATTAAATTTTTTTTCTGATGTATAATATTGTATGAGGAATATATGAGCCAAAAACGTAAATTTCTGTTTGTTTATCTGACTACCGGGGCAGGGCATATTTCTACTGCAAGGGTTATGAAAGAATGTATTTTAAAGAATGACCCGAACGCAGAAGTTGTCATGGTCAATGGTTTTGATAAAAAAAATTTCTGGGGACAGATTATCCTTGAACAGGGTTACTATGTTTCGACAAATTTTCTTCACGGACTTTATCCGCTGGCTTACGATTTGGCTCGCTTCCGTTTTTTCCAGAGTTTTATGCTCAGGTTTTTTATGCCGCATACAGTCAGATACCTGCGCAAAATAATCAAAAAAGAAAATCCTACTGACGTAGTTTCTTTTCATTTTGCGCTGTCGCCGTGCATAAAACAGGCGTTAAAAAGTTTTGACAGTAAAATCAATTTAAGCGTAATGGTAACTGATCCTTTTACTGTTCCTAACGTGTGGTTTTATGAAAAGTCCTTGCAGTATCTTGTCTATTCAGAGCAGGCAAAAAAAATTGGAATGGATTTGAAAGTTCCCGAAAAAAACATTCACGTCGTTCCGTTCGCGCTCAATCCAAAATACCAGATTCCTTTTGACAAAGACGATGTCATCAGCCTCAAGAAAAAACACGGCTTTGATTTGAATAAAAAAGTTCTGCTGATTGTAGGCGGTGGTGACGGAATTCCGGGTGCGATTGAAATAATCAATAAATGTATTCTGCGCAAGGCAAAATTCAGCGTTGCGGTAATCTGCGGTCACGACCTTGTAAAAAAGACGTATCTCGAAGGACTTAAAGTTTTATATCCAAAGTTTGACCTGCACGTTTACGGCTTTGTAAATTATCTTGATGAACTTGTAAAACTGAGCGACTGCGTTGTAATGAAAGCCGGCCCTGCAACTTTAGTTGAAGTTCTGTCATGCAAAAAGCCTGTCATTATCTGCCGTTACATTCACAATCAGGAAAAAGGAAACATGCAGTTTGCAGTGAACAATAAAGTCGGATATTTCATTCAGTCGCCGGGAAAAATTTATGACAAAGTTGAAGAACTGCTCGCAGACGAACATTTTGACGAAAAAATGAAAGAACGTTTTGCTGCCTTGAATATAGATACAGATACAAACAAGACGGCAACACTTCTTCTTGAAAGATAGCTACAGGCTTTCAAACGCGTAAAAGTGTTTTACTTCCCTTGTGTCAAATGCCTTCTGGATTAATTCGTCAGGATTTATTTTCTTGTAAATGTCAAGCGCTTCGTTTAATTCTGCCTTTAAAACAGGATGTCGCGGACTGAACAGAACGCAGCAGTCTTCATACGGTAAAATCGAAGTTTCGTAAGTTCCGATGGAAACTGCCGTTTCTACGATTTCTTCTTTATCAAGTGCAACAAGCGGCCTCAAAAGCGGAAGTTCTGCCATTGATTCGGTAACTTTCATATTTTCTAAAGTCTGGCTTGCAACCTGTCCGAGACTTTCGCCTGTAATGAGGCAGTCTGCGCTTATGTGTTTTGCAAGCATGCTGGCGGCTTTCATCATGCACATCCGCAGGGCAAGCGTACTCCAGTTTTCAGGCGCTTTTTCTTTTATGAGCATCTGGACGTCGGTAAAAGAAATGATGTTGAGCGTCGTCTGCAATCCGTAAGTCGAAAGAATTTTTGCAAGGTCCTCAACTTTTTTCTGCGCCTCATCAGAAGTGTACGGATAAGAATGAAAATAAATACATTCGATTTTCATTCCGCGCCGCATCATTCTGTAGCCTGCTACAGGACTGTCAAGACCGCCTGACAAAAGCAGGAGTCCTTTACCGCTTGTTCCGACAGGAAGTCCGCGGCAGCCTTTGTTTGAATCCGTATAGACAAAACATTTTTCGCGCACTTCGACATAAATAGTTACGTCAGGATTTTTTACGTCAACTTTTAAAATGTCATTGTCAAAAAGGCCGGAGGCCGCCGCTTTCATTATTTCGTAGGAATTAAGTTCAAAAGATTTGTCACTTCGCCGTGCCTCGATTTTAAAAGTCTTTGCTCCGTTTTCCTTTGCGGCTTTTCCGAGTTCCGTTGCTGTCTTTGTAATTGACTCAATCGTCTTGTCACAGATGACAGTCTTTGCCCAGCCTGTAATTCCGATTAAATGGTTCAGGCAAAATTCAGCCTGCGCACAAAACTCTTCGTCAACCTCAAGATACAACCGTCCTGCCCTAAGCACAACGTCTGCCGGAATGTGCTTTAAAAAATCCCGTACATTGCGCACGAGTTTGTTTTCAAATGATTTTATATTCGAGCCCTTAAGCGTAAGTTCCCCGATTTTTCCAAGATAAGTTACTTTCATAAAGTGAGTATATAAAAAAATCAAAAAAAATACAAACCGCAAGATTCGCGCAAAACTCGTAGCGCAGAATAAATCGATGTCAGTGAAGAAACGAAATTCCCCTTACACGCACACAGAGAATTGCCACTCGCGCAAAACTCGTGGCGCAGAATAAATCGATGTCAGTGAAGAAACGGAAATTTGCATACAATCAAATTCCGTTTACTCCCCACACAGAGAATTGCCTCCGCGCAATTCTCGTGGCGCGGGATAAATCCATGCTAGTGAGGAAACGGAATTTACCCGCGCTAGATTGCCATTCCCCCGAAAACCCGGTATAATAAAAAAATCATGATGAATTCTTTGCCAGAAAATCTAGAAGGCGTGCACATACATTTTGTCGGAATCAAGGGAACAGGAATGGCGGCCCTTGTCGAAATTCTGTTTCATTCGGGCGCAGTCATTACGGGAAGCGATGTTGAAGAACGTTTTTACACGGACGACATTCTTGAAAAGCTCGGATTAAAAAGCCTTCCGTTTTCAAAAGAAAACATTACAGATAAAATCCAGTACGTAATTTATTCATCAGCATACAAACTTGATAAAAATCCCGATTTAATCGAAGCCACACGAAAAAACATTCCGTGCCTTTTGTATACGCAGGCACTGGGTTCTTACAGTGCGCGTTCATATTCCTGTGGCATTTGCGGAGTGCACGGCAAGACAAGCACGACAGGACTTACAGGAACTGTGCTAAAAGAACTCAACCTTCCTGTTCAGGTTCTTGCAGGAAGCGTAATAAACTCTTTCGGCGGAACATGTACGTACACATCTCCGCTTGTAAAAAATTCGGATTTCAATTCACAAAAAATTTTCGTTGCAGAAACGTGCGAATACCAGCGCCACTTTATGTCGTTCTGTCCTCAAAAAATAATCCTTACCTCAGTTGAACCTGACCATCAGGATTATTATCCTACATACGAATCTATCCGTGATGCGTTTGTTGATTATATCTGCAAGCTTCCGCCGGGCGAGGACTTGATTTACTGTGCGGACGACAAAGGCGCATCGGAAACTGCCAGAATCGTAAAGTCAAAAAGAAGCGACATCAATTTAATTCCTTACGGCACGACGGCTTCAGGCGATTTTCATCTGACTTTAAAATCAATTCATAATGAAAAAAATATTTTTGAACTTGATTTGTTTAAAAACTCTTCCGCACTTTCTGGTGAACGCGATTTTAAACTTTCAGTTCCGGGCAGACACGAAGTTCTTGATGCCGCCGCTGCCACAGTACTTGTCTGCCGTCTTTTGGAAAAAAATAACCTTTCTCCAATAGATTACTATGACCAGATAGCTTTGGGCCTTATGAATTTTACAGGCGGAAAAAGGCGGAGCGAAATTGCAGGCAGGTTCGTTTCAAAATCAAACAGCAGCGTAATCGTAATCGACGATTATGGCCATCACCCGACTGCAATAAAAACTACTCTCGAAGGATTCCGCGAATTTTACAAAGGCAGAAAAATCATCGTAGATTTTATGAGCCACACATACAGCCGCACTCAGGCACTTTTAAACGAATTTGCAGAAAGCCTTGACAGTGCAGACGAAATAATCCTTCATAAAATTTATTCTTCTGCAAGGGAAAATCCTTCTGACTTTGAAATTACGGGAAAAACACTTTACGAGCAGGTTTTAAAAACAGGAAAATCAAAAGACTGCGTTCATTATTTTGAAGAAGTCCTTGACGCAAAAGACTTTGTTTCTGAACTTCTCGATCGCCCGCTTCCAGACAAATACCCTGACGGATATCTTTTTGTAACGATGGGAGCAGGCGACAACTGGAAACTCGGCCAGGCAGTTTTAACCAGTTATTTATGAACTGCAAGAACCTGAAGAACTTTTTTTACTGTTGATTTCAAGATTTTTATGTTATATTCCCCAAACTCAAATTCTTTTCCGACAGACGGAATTTCACCTAAAAATTCGATTATCCAGCCGCTGACTGTGCTTGCATCAAAGTTCCTGTTTTCCTCCGGGTCAATTCCGAGTACTTCAAATGCTTTGTCAAGAGGTGCATTTCCGTCAAGAATAAAATGACCGTCCTTTACTTTTTTGTGGTAAGAAATTTCTTCGTCATGTTCATCGTAAATCTCGCCGACAAGTTCTTCAAGTATGTCCTCAATCGTAACGATTCCGAGCGTACCGCCGTATTCGTCAAGAACTACCGCCATCTGAATTCGTTTTTTCTGCAGGATTTTCAGCAGGTTTGAAATCTTTGTGTGCTGTGTCGTAAAATACGCTTCCTGCACGATGTCAGAAAATTTGCCTTCTTTTGAAATATAGAAATTGTAAAAATCTTTTTCGTGAACGATTCCGATGATTGCATCAATCGATTCTTTGTAAACGGGAAGTCTTGAAAAACCTGTCTTTTCAAAAACTTTTTTTATTTCATCTGTATCAGTGTGAATTTCAATCGCCGCAAGATTTACCCTCGGCGTTAAAATGTCTTCGACTTCAAGATCGTCAAATTCGATTACGGAGCGGATGAGTTTCGTTTCGTCCTGTTTTAAAGTTCCGTCTTCCTGCGCTTCTTCGACAAACGTCATGATTTCATCTTCCGTAATTATTTCTTCCCTGTTCAGCTTGAAGATGTGCGAAATGAGCCATTTCCAGCCTGAAAAAAGAAAGTTAAAAGGCGCAAGTATGTAATAAAAAAAAGATACGGCAGGGTAGAATAAAATCGAGATTTTTTCAGGATACGTTTTTGCAATGTATTTAGGCGTAATTTCGCCGAAAATCAAAACTGCAACTGTAATTACCAGCGTAGAAATTATCGTTGAATCGATTTTTGAATTGAACAGGATTCTTGCAAACAGCAGTGTAGAAATTGCCGATGCCGAAAGGTTTACGATGTTGTTTCCGATTAAGATTGTACTTAAAAGCTTGTCATATTTTTTTTCTGCAAGTTCCAGAACTTTTCCGGCCTGTTTGTTTCCGTTTTGAAAAAGCGTTCTCAGTTTTATTCTTGAAACACTCGTATAAGCGGTTTCTGTTGCAGAAAAGAAACCCGAAAACAAAATTAAAATAATTAAAGAAATGAGTAAGGACCAGGACCCCGCGGGCATAAAATTATTCCCCTCAAAAAAAAGTAAGAAGACAAAAAATCTTCTTTATGCAAAATGCTTTGCATATTTTTACTATAGCATATTATAATATTCTTGTCATTATTTTCTAATCGAAGTAAAATAATGGAATTAATAAATCAAACGTTAAAATTTTTATTGACTTTTTACTGGAGTTTTTTTATGACATCGATGACCGGCTATTCTTACGTTGAACAGAATTTTGAAAACGCAACTGTCAGTGTTGAACTTAAATCAGTCAATTCCCGTTTTCTTGATTTGTCAGTCAACCTGCCGCCTTTTTTAAATCCTCTTGAAAGTTTTTTCCGCAGCATCATTACAGAAAAAGTTTCGCGCGGAAAAATAGATGCAAATATCCGCATAAAAGAAATTGAATCTGACGTAGAAATTTCTGCAGACACGAATGCCGCAAAAGCATATCTTGACGCAATAAAAAAAATTGCAGAGGCTACGGGCTGTTCAACAGAAATCCCTCTCGGCCTTATCATAAGCCAGCCGGGTGTCCTTAATTCAAATAAAAATTACGACGTTGAAAAATACAGAAATATGATAACGCCTGTCCTTGAGTCCTCGCTGGAAAAATTTGTCAGCGACAGGGCAAGGGAAGGGGAGAACTTAAAAAAGGACCTTTTACAGAAACTTTCCCAGCTTGAAGAATGTGCGCTCTTTTTCAAGGAATGGCAGCCAAAAATGGAAGGCATTTTTAAAGAAACCGTCACTGCAAAATTCAAGGAACTTCTTGGCGAACAGGTCGATGAAAACCGCATTCTCTCTGAAGTTGCGGCAATGCTTGTAAAATACACGATTAACGAAGAAATCGTAAGGCTCCAGAGTCATCTAAAGGCGATGAAAGACGAAATCCAGAATAATTCCGTTCCCGGCAAAAAACTTGATTTTTTGTGTCAGGAAATCAACCGCGAAATAAACACAATCGGAAGCAAAAACCAGTTTGCAGAAGTCGGCGCAATGGTAATAAAAGCAAAGGATTCAATCGAGAATATCCGCGAACAGGCAAAAAACGTTGAATAAGCCGCGCAAAAAAACGTAAAAATCATTCTAAAAAAGCAAGGAGAAAAAAGAATGTCGTCATATAGAATAAAACAAAACAGACAGGTTCGTATTGCAATAAGCGGAAAATCAGGCTGCGGAAATACGACCGTAAGTACTCTGCTTTCAAAAACTTTGAACATAACCCTGATTAACTATACCTTCCGCCAGCTTGCTCAGGAAAAGGGAATGACGCTTGCAGAAGTTATCGAAAACGCAAAGACAGATGACAGCTATGACAAATACGTAGATACTCATCAGGTTGAACTTGCAAAAAAAGAGTCCTGCGTTTTAGGAAGCCGCCTTGCAATCTGGATGTTAAAAGAAGCCGATTTAAAGATTTATTTAAAGCTTGACGAAGACACCCGCGCAAAACGCATTCTGAACAGGGAAGGCGGAAGTCTTGAAGAAATCAAGAGCTTTACTCAGATGCGCGATTCAGAAGATACAAAACGATATAAAAAACTTTATGACATTGACAACAACGAGTACTCTTTTGCAGACCTTACGATAGATACTTCCTGCAATTCCCCGGAACAGATTGTCAGCATAATTCTTGATAAATTAAAAGAAAAAGATTTGATAGAAGAAATATAAAAGTAAGAAATATAAAAATAAAAAATCCGCTTTATGCGAAAGCCTTTAATTCCGGCTGTAAATCGCATGCAAAGCGGATTTTTTTCTGTCTTTTTACAGATGAATGTCAGAAACAGAAATCTTTAGTATTTGCTGTCGGCATAGCCAATCCAGCCTTCTTTTTCTATGAGGGCTTTTTCAAATCCTTCAAGTTTAAAAGGATAGCTTTTAGAAAGGCTGCCTGCAATGAGTTTTACTTTTGCAGTATCATCATCGTTGATGACGATTTTACATTCAGTGTCTTTGTCTGCAAATGTCCTGAACATATCTTCAATAGATTTTTTATCCATTTCGATAGCAAGCATTCCGCAGTTATACATATTCTGTCTGAAAATTCTGGCAAAATTTGTGGCAACTACAACGTAAATTCCGTTGACTTCGAGAGCCCATGGCGCATGTTCTCTTGATGAACCGCAGCCAAAATTTTCTCTTGTAATGATTACTTTTTTTCCTGCGACATCTGTTTTTGGATTAAAGCCGTCAAGTTTTAAATCTTCAAGCAGATATGGCTTTAATGCCTGTTTTGTATTTTCCGTCAGATATTTAGCCGGGATGATTTCGTCTGTGTTAATATCAGAACGATCCAAAAAAAGAACTGCACCGCCAAATTGTTTCATCTCTAAAACTCCTTATTTATACAGAGGTGAATTTGTTATAGTTCCGGCAACTGCCGTAGCTGCCGCTGTGGCAGGGCTCATCAAGTGAACCATACCGCCTTTACCCATTCTACCATTAAAGTTACGGTTTGTGGTAGAGGCACAAACTTCGCCCTCTGCCAAAACCCCGTTGCTCATTCCAAGACATGCACCGCAAGTCGGGTTTGTTACGCAGAAACCGGCATCCATAAAGATGTCGATTATTCCTTCCTGCAATGCCTGCTTGTAAATCTTAGGAGTTGCAGGGCTTACGATTCCCCTTACTCCCTGTGCAATATGCTTGCCTTTAAGCACGGAAGCTGCAATGCGCAGGTCGCTCAAACGGCCGTTCGTACAGCTTCCGATGTAAACCTGATTTACTTTTGTTCCTTCGAGTTCCCTTACAGGTTTTACCTGATCAGGCTTGTAACCGACTGTTGCAAGCGGTTCAAGGTCAGACAAATCGTAAGTATAGACTTTTTCATATTCAGCATCGTCGTCGCTTTTCCATTTGCCGTAATCCTGCAAAGCTGCTTCTTTTGAACTGTATTCGTCTTTTATGAATTCCCAGAGGTAATCTACAGTTTTGTCATCAGGGAAGCAGATTCCGCTTGTAGCGCCTGCTTCAACTGCCATATTACAGATTGTCATTCTTTCTTCCATGCCGAAATTGTCAACGACAGGACCTGTAAATTCTACTACGCAGTTTGTAGCGCCGTTTACGCCGATTTTGCTTATAAGGAACAGAATGACGTCTTTTGCATAAACGCCTTCTTTTAATTTTCCGTTCAATACGAATTTAATTGACTTAGGCTCTTTGAATGAACATACGCCTTTCAAAATTCCTACTTCAAGGTCAGTCGTTCCGACACCTGCGGCAAATGCACCGAATGCACCGTGAGTACAAGTGTGGCTGTCACCCATGATTACCGTAAAGCCCGGGCGGACAAAACCTTTTTCCGGGAAAATTGCATGACAAACGCCGTTTGCGCCGATGTCAAAGAAATCCTGAATTTTATTCCTGCATGCCCAGTCACGAAGGATTTTTTCCTGAGTTGCAGTCTTGCTGTCTTTTGCCGGCGTTACATGGTCAATAACGGCCTTTATTTTTGAAGGATCAAATACCCTGTCTTTATTGCGTTCTACAAGATCAGTAATTGCAATAGGAGTAGTGATTTCGTGGCAGAAAACTCTGTCAAGTTTTAAAACGTAAGTGTCTGCGAATGGTTTTTCTACTAAATGTGATTCAAATATTTTTTGAGCGATTGTTTTTCCCATAAATATAACTCCATTTAATTTATTTAAGATAATTAAAGATATTAAATATAATTAAAAAAGTCAACAGGTGCTCTCAAATCAGAACCGTATTTATATAATATAAACATCTTGCCTGCCTGTAATATAAAAAAAATATGCACTACGAAAGTTACGTAACTTTGCTATAGTGCATATCAGTTAAATAAAGGCACAAATCAGCCTAAAACCTGTATACCATTTGCTTCTATGGCTGAAGCAATAGCAGCTTCGATTCCACCAACGTTTTCGTCAAAATCAACTAGGACTTGAGCTTTCAATGCATTTGCAGTGCAACTTGTTACACCTGCTACTGCACTTACTGCGGCTCCAACCTTGTTAGCTGAATCGTCATCAAACATACCTGCAACATATATTTTCTTTTGCATTGGTCAAGACTCCTATGATATTTTTATTATAGAATATAACTGACTATTTATCAAGTGTGAATTTATACAAAAAGCACAATGTGTAAATAATTTTATTTTTAAAGAATTTTATCATAAAATTAATCTTTCTCCGTTTTCCCCAGCTGTCCGCATGCGCCTTTTATTGACCTTCCGCGCCGGGTTCTGAGCGTTACGTTTAATCCTGCGTTTTCAAGTTTCTTGACAAAGGCCTTGCATTCGTTCTGTTCAGGCTCCGTAAAAGGCAGCGTTTCTATCGGATTCCAGGGAATAAGGTTTATGTTTACGTCAATTCCCTTTGCAAAGTCTATGAACTGCCGGGCGCTTTCGTCCGTAGTGTTTGTATTATGGAATAAAGCCGCCTCAAGCGTTACTCTTTTTCCCGTTTTCTGTGCATAATAGCCGATTGCCTTTTTTAATTCGGGCAGGGGATTGCCGTTCTGCACGGGCATGAGGTGCTGCCGCAGATTTTCATCTGCCGTTGTAAGCGAAACTGCAAGGCGTATGTGAGGTCCGTTGTCTGCAAGGTCGTAAATTCCTTTTATTATTCCGCATGTACTTAAAGTTATTCTTCTTGCAGAAAGATTCCTTCCCTCCGGGGAACTTAAAAAAGCGATTGCTTTCCGTATTTCTGCAAGGTTCATCATCGGTTCGCCCATTCCCATAAAAACTATGTTGTCAAGCGTTCCTGCTTCTTCTTCAAGATACATGAATTCCTCGACGATTTCTCCTGCCGTAAGGTTTCTTGCAAGTCCCAGAGTTCCTGTCTGACAGAAAGCGCATTTCATTGCACAGCCTGCCTGACACGAAACGCATGCAGTTTTTCTGCCGTTTCTGTCTGTCAAAAGGACTGTTTCGATGTAAAGTCCGTCAAAAAGTTTTATCTGGAGTTTTACTGTTCCGTCGGGATCTTTTAAAACAAGGTTTACTTTTGAATTTCGTATGACGGCTTTCTGTTCAAGTTCTTCGCGCAGTTCCCGGCTTAAATTGGTCATCTGCGAAAAGTCCGTCGCATGAGAAGATATCCATTTAAAAATCTGCTTTCCCCTGAAAGCCTGCGGAATTGAAAGCCGTTCCGTTATTTCTTCGGGGAAAAGTCCTGTCAAAACCAGTTTTTCCATAGAAGTGCCGGCATTCAGGAAAGGGATTTGTTGTTCTTTACTTTTTCCAGAGCTTCGTTGATTGCCTGGCTTTTCATGCCGAGTTTCTGGAAGCTTTCAAGTGTTTCCTGTGCTTTCTGCCTCTGGTTAAGCTTAAGGTAACTGTCTGCAAGGTCGATGTAAAGCCTGTAATTTTTCTGGTCATTGCGTATTAATGCAGAAAGGCGTTCTATGCTTTCTTCGTAGCGGCCTTCGCCTTTGCAGATCAGGGCAAGCCCGAGCGCTGCATAGATGTCAAAATCGATGTTCATTGCTTTGTTATAATACTCAGTTGCAGTTTTGTAGTCGCCTGTGTTGCGGTAGGCATCTCCTGCGCGCGTTAAAATTACCTTGTTGTTAGGGTCAAGTTCGAGTATTTTGTTCCAGTATTCGACAGAGCGGTACTGCTGGTTCATTCCGCGGTAACAGTCTGCAAGTCCGAAAAGCGCGTAAAAATTTTTAGGGTCAAGTTCA
Source organism: Treponema sp. (assembly GCA_051883255.1). Lineage (GTDB taxonomy): Bacteria > Spirochaetota > Spirochaetia > Treponematales > Treponemataceae > Treponema_D. Next base: position 5,358 of record JBJETJ010000070.1, on the reverse strand, counting down.
AGTGCTTTTTCAAAGTAATATACGCCTTTGTCAAAAGTCTTGAGCTTTCTGTGGCAGTTTCCGATTGAAGTCAAAACCCTTATGTCAACGCAGTTTGTGTTCAAGTCGAGCATTCTTGTCCAGTAGTGGAGCGCATCGCGATATTCTTTAAAATCATAGTGAAGGTGACCAAGCCCTATGAGTGCATAAGGGTTGTTTTCTTCCATATCGAGGACTTTTAAATAAAGCTGCTTTGACTTTTTAAAGTCCTTGATTTTGCGGTAGGCATCTGCAACGCGCGTAAGGACAGTTATGTTTCTGTCATCGTGAATCAGATACTGTTCCCAGATTGTAATTGCCTTGTGATACTGGTTCAATGCCTTGTAACAGTCTGCAAGACCGAAAAGGGCATAGTTGTTGCCCGGGTGATATGAAAGGCACCTTGAATAGTAATCTATTGCTTCTTTGTAATGGTTCAGCTTGCGCTCAGAGTCTCCGAGCCCTACAAGCGCGTAATTATTATTGTCTTCGATAGAAAGAATTTTTGTAAATACGTCTTTTGCTTCCTGAATTTTGTTCGCTTTTAAAAGCTGGTAGCCTGATTTTGAAAGTTCTGAAATTTCATTTGACTGTTCATTTTCAAGTGCTTTTGCGGGATCAAACAAATCCATTCCCTGCGAGTCCATTTCCTGCGAGGTCGAAAAGCTGTTCTGTTCTTCCATTTTTTTTACATCTCCTGACTAAGGTATATTTAATTAAGTATTTTTAATTACTCTTTATGAGTACAGACAAAGTTTTTGCAATTTTATCATAAATAGGCTCTGCTTTTCTGTCGTTGTGCGCAAGAATATATAATTTCAACGCCTTTAAATACTGCTTTTTTTCAGAATATGTGTCGGCAACTCTTGTAAGTCCGTCAGAATATCCTGTCGTGATGAAAATTCTTCTTGCTCCTTCAATATTTCCTTCGTTAAAAAGGACGTTTCCCTTGCGGTTAAGAATTACTTTTTGCTCTGAAGTAAGAGTCTGGACAGGCTGGTCTGAAACTTTTATAAATCCTTCCGGAATCTGTTTTTCAATCAAAAGGGATTCAACTTCTTTATTCATAAAATAATTCCTTTTACTATATATTTTATCAGATAAATTGAATAAATCAAGATAAAAAAAGACAATGCAAAGAAAAATTATACATATTATAACGATTCCGGCCTGTAAGCATAAAAGTCAACGATTGAACGTCCGTAAACGCGCTGGTCTTTGCGGTAAAGGCAGCCGATTTCATCTTTCATAAAGTGTTCTTCAGGGCGGTGGACTAAAACTATTCCTTCAGGCGTCAAAAGCTTCCGGTTTCCGGCTTCTTCAACTAACTGTTCGTGGAACTTGTACGGGAACGGCGGATCAAAAAAGATAAAGTCAAACTGATTTTTGCATCGTTTTAAAAACAGTTCGACTGCCATAAAATGACACTGGATTTTCAAGTTCAGTTCTTTTTCCGTAACGGCAACGTTGTCAAGGACAGTCTTTATCTTGATTTTGTCTTTTTCGCACAGTTCAACGTGAGATGCACCGCGAGAGGCTGCTTCTATTGCGATTGTTCCCGACCCTGAAAACAGGTCAAGAAAAGATTTTCCGCTTAAATCGCCGAGAATGGCAAAGACAGATTCCCTCATCCTGTCCATCGCAGGCCTTATGACGCCTTCCGGGCATTTTATAACCCTGCCTTTTAATTTTCCGCCTGTTATTCTCATATCTACCTTTTCTTTGAAGAAGAAACGTTTAAAGACCAGTAAATTGAATCATGCACGATTTTTGAATTCTCTTTTGCATAGCCGAAAGCGTTTTTCTTTTCCGAGCTGATGATATAAGGGTCAGCGCCGTTTTCAAGCAAAAGTTTTATTACGTCAGTAGATTCATAATATTCTGCGGAATACATCAAAGGCGTTTTTCCGTCATGCAGTGAATTTATGTTCGTAATGAATTTTAAGTACTGGCTGATGATTTCTGCAGGACGTTCTTCCTTTAAAGCCGTGATGAACGAATCAGAAATGTTTACGTTCTCTTTTTTTGCCTTTGCAAGGATTACGCCAAGAACGTCTTTGTTCTGGCAGAAAGCGGCGGCAATCTGCATGACAGACAGTCCGAACCTGCTCGTTGCCTTTATGTCTGCATTATAAGAAAGAAGCAGGTTTACAGTTTCCGGGGTCTTTGCATATTTGCAGGCATACATTAAAGGTGTCCAGCCGTCCTTGTCTTTTGCATTGACATTTGCCCCCGAATACAGAAGGCTCTTGCACAAAGAAAAATCGTTTGCAACTATTGCGTTCATAAGCCGGGTACGTCCGAGGTTGTCGCGTGTATCAGGATTTTTTATGACGGTAACCTTTTCTTTTGACGGCTCTTCTGCAACTGAAAGGTTAAAGTCAAAGTCATCAAAAAGATATTCCGGTCTGTCCCTGTTGTAGTAGTCAATCTGCGGAATGTGTATGTCGGCATTTATTTCTACAGTTTCAGTATCATTTTCAGTATCATTTTCAGTATCATTCTGCAATGCGGTGTCATTGTTTTCGTTTTTGTTTTTCTGCGGAGGTTCGCTTTTCTGCTCCATTTGAGATACGGCAGTTTTAGGTGCGGTAACTGTCGTGGCAGAAGGCTTTTCTTCTGTTTTTACTTCACTGTCTTTCTGTTTTTCCTCTGGATTTACGACAGGAATTACCGGAACTACGGGAGCGGCCGGAGTTACTGTTTTTACGATGTCTGCCGGTTTTACAGGTTCGGTTAATTTTGCTGATTTTTCAGGCTGAACTTGGAGAGCCTGCTTTGTTTCTGTCGTATCAGTGACTGTTTTCTGCACGGAAGTCTGTTCAGGTGCAGTTTTTGCCTTTGGCGGTTCTGCTTCAGGAGGTTCTGGTTTAGTCTGTTCTGCAGGAGCCTGCGGTTCTGCGGAAGTTTTCTGTGGTGCAGTGGTATTCTGTTCTGCAGGGGTGTTTTGTTCCTGCGTTTTCTGTGTTTCCTGTGCAGGCTCTGTTTGAGGTGCGGAAGGCTCTTCTTCTTTTACGGGTTCTGGCTGAGAAGGAGTTTGAGGCTGTTTTTCTTCTTTTTGGGTTTCTTCCTTAGGTGACGGCTCTGCGGTAGGTTCAGCCTGTTCCTGCTTTGTTTCCTTTACTTCTTTTGCAGGGTCTTTTGCATAGATTAAAAGCGTGTTGTATGCTTCCTGATTGTCTGAGGCGTAGTCAAAGGCAGTCTTTCCGTTTTTGTCTTTTTGAAGGATGCGCTTTTCTTTTGCAGATTTAGTCATTACGTCATAGCTTAAAATTTTTTCGATTACTTTTTTGCCGTAAGACTTTTTGCATGCTATCATTAATGCAGTCTGACCGAAGTCGTTTTTTATGTTCGGGTCACATCCTGCCCTTAAAATCATATCTATTATTTTTTCGTTACATTCTTTTTGCAGTGCAACGATTAAAATCGAGTTTCCGTCACTGTCGTAACGCACTGTTGCAAGATGAGAATTTTTCGTAAGGATTTTTTTTACTTCTGAAGAAGAATCAGATTTTACGGCAGACAGAAGGTCATTTTTTGTATAAGAAAATGCCTGTGCAATACATAAAAATGCCGTTATGAGTGCTGCTTTGTACTTAATTGAATTCATACAGTCATTATATATATCAAAATACTTGCGGTCAAGATTGATGTGAATAAGAATATAGAAGAAAACGAAAAAAAAGCGGAAATTCTTTGTTATGCGCCTGCCGTACAGTTGACATTATTCATTTATAAATGATAATATTTTCAGAAGTTATTTTAACGGAATTTTTAAATTCAATAATATAAGGAGTTTCCATGTCAGGACACAGTAAATGGGCCACTATTAAGCATGCGAAAGGTTTGGCAGATGCAAAACGTGGTAAGATTTTTACAAAGTTTATTAAAGAAATTTCGATTGCTGCTCGTATGGGTGGCGGTGATCCTAACTCAAATCCTCGTCTCCGCACTGTAATCATTAAAGCCCGCGCTGCAAATATGCCGAAAGACAATATTGAACGCGCAATCAAAAAAGGTACTGGTGAAGACGGCGCAACAGCATACGAAGAATTAGTATACGAAGGATATGCACCGGGCGGAGTTGCCGTAATGGTTGAAGTTCTTACTGACAACCACAACCGTGCTGCCGCAGATGTCCGCAATATCTTTACAAAGAACGGCGGAAACCTCGGAACTACAGGTTCTGTAAGCCGTATGTTCCAGAGAAAAGGTACAATCGAATTTGATGCCGAAAAAGTAAATGAAGACGACGTGATGGAAGTAGCTCTTGAAGCTGGTGCTGACGACGTTAATAACGAAGACGGAGTAATTACTGTTACTACAACTCCTGAAGCTTTCTCTGCCGTTGCAGATGCTTTGAACGAAAAAGGCTTTGAATCTTTGTCTGCTGACGTCGGAATGGTTCCTGATGCTTATACAGCCGTTGATAAAGAAACTGCTGCAAAAGTTCAGAAGCTCATTGACAGGCTTGAAGACAATGATGACGTTCAGAACGTTTATCACACTGCAGAATTCCCTGATGATTTTGAACCGGAAGCATAGTCTTTGTAAGGTTCTGTTTTGTTAAAGGAATGAATACAGACCCCATCAGTAGCAGTCGTTTTGATTGTTACGGTGGGGTTTTGTTTTTCATTTATAGACTATTATAGACTATAGAAAAATAAGATACTAAAATACGAGATATGTTTACACGAAAAACGAAAATAGTATGTTCGATAGGCCCTGCCTCTGATAATGATGATACAATACGCAGTATGATTCGCGCAGGAATGAACATTGCGCGCTTTAATTTTTCTCACGGAACGTACGAATGGCATAAACAGGCGATGGAACGTGTCCGCCGTATTTCTGACGAAATTAACATTCCAGTTGCAATTCTGCTTGATACAAAAGGGCCGGAAATACGTACCGGTCTTGTAGAAAATGACGGCAAAATTACGATTTCTGCCGGAGAAAAAGTTGAAATTGTTACGGACGATTCGTTCTGTACGGCATCTTCCGGCGGAAAAAACTGCCGTCTTTCTATTTCCTGGAAAGCCGCCTGTGAAAAACTTTTTCCGGGCGTAAAGGTTCTGATTGCAGACGGTTTGATTGAACTTGATGTAGACGAAATTCAGGACGGCGTTGTGTACTGTACTGCGGCAAATTCCGGCACAATCGGAAGCCGTAAGAATGTCAATTTAATAGGCGTTCACGCAGGACTTCCGATTATGTCAGAAAAAGACAGGGCGGACTTGAAATTCGGTGCGCAGATGGACGTTGATTTTGTTGCTGCAAGTTTTGTGAGTTTTCCTGAGGAAGTCGTTGAAATTAAGGAATACCTTAAAAGCGTAGGTG
>JBJETJ010000069.1:0-6183 GCA_051883255.1 Treponema sp. | reverse complement strand
TTTCATCGGGCATTTTTTTCTGCTTAGATTGATTTTGAGTTGAACGATACTGCAAGAAATTCAAAAACACAGAAACTTCGTCTAAAAGTTCAACTGGAGTTGCTTTTACCTGTTCAATTACAGTTTCATAAGACATTTTTGTTTCTCCTCTACGCTTTATTCTACCACATATTTACGTTTTTTGCGTAAGTTTTTCATACGTCGCTTGCGTTTCGGGGTCATTTTTTGCCTGCGCAAAAAACCGGGCTTTCCGCAATTCCGCTTGCGCTTCATCCTCCTCGTCGCCTCCGGCTTCTGCGGTGGACTGCTTTGCAGTTGCTCCAATCCCTTGCCCGGTAGGCAGTACTTTGTTTTCCACTACAAATTTTTTAAAAATTCGTCAATATCGCTTAGAATGTAGTTTTTCCCTTGTGTGTGTAGAATTTCGGCATTGTCGTCAAGATAAGAAAAAACGCCTTTTTCATCAAACATTTTTGAAATTTCAGCTGACGACTTGTTTTTTTCTGAAGCGTATTCTTCAATGCACCATGAAAGCCAGAAAGCTTTGTCCTCATCTGTCATTTTGTTTTTCTTCCTTCTCATTTTCGATTTTATACAAGTCATAGATGCCAACCCAGCCGTCGTGCCAAAGTTTACTTGATTCATCTTCAAGAAGCTTTGCAGTATTCGAGCGGTAAAATTTTGCAACAGCTTTTGCAATCGGAAGATTTTCATTTTTTGCAATCTGTACACTGATTTTTGAAACTTTAAAGGGAATAAAAAGATGAACATTTTTCTGCGTGATTTCTGGAATCATACAAAGACCTCCTTTTCAAAAGAAAGCAGTTTTAATGCTCTCTGGGTATGAAATGAAATTTGATTTACATAAAGCCATGTTTTTAACTCGCTTAGCAAAACTGCTTTGTCCATGAATCCGTTTTCAAAAGCGTTAAGGCTTGCGTAAACTTTATCATTTGCAACCGCGCCTTTTATTATATCATAATTATGAGTAAAATTGATATTTGTCCTGTTTGCAATGATAAAATCCAGCCATTCTTCATCGGCTTTTATAAAATTCATAATCTTAAAATTCGGATTTTCCAGAAAATCATCATTAATAGAAAAAAGGGTCACAACTGCATTTTCTGACTTTTCATTTCTTTTCTTATTCTGCGCCCATTTTTTAGCCTGCTCAAAATCAGTCGTTGTGTAAAATCCCTTTCCAAAGTCAAGCGTTCTGCCCGGAATTAAGATTTTTGGCTCATGAACAGTAACTGTGCTTCCGTGATACAGTTTCATTTACTTTCTCCTTCAATCAGTTTTTCATACGTTGCTTGCGCTCTGTGTTCATACAGGAAAATTATTTTACATGTCTGCTTGGGCAAGTTTCTCGTACATTTTGAATAACTCTGCAACGCACTCGCTTCCGGGGTCATTTTTTGCCTGCGCAAAAAACCGGGCTTTCCGCAATTCCGCTTGCGCTTCATCCTCCTCGTTGCCTTAGGTTCCTGCGGTGGACTGCTTCGCTTCGCAAAGCGAAGCAGTTGCTCCAATCCCTTGCCTGGTATTCCGGCTGTTTTTTAGCTAATTGCCCAATTTACATCTTAAACAAATCGCTATGCGTGCCTGTTCGGGAAAGCGCAAGCCGAAGTTCATCTTTTTCTATATAGTATATTAACAGCCAGTCAGGACGAATATGACATTCCCTAAAGCCTTGCCAGTTTCCGCTTAGTAAATGATCGTGATATTTTTCAGGAAGAGGAATTTCTTTTCTAAGCAAATCAATCACTTCTAAAAGTTCCTGAACAGGGTATTTTCTTTTTAAGAGCAGTTTATAATCTTTTTTAAATTTTGAAGAATATTTTACGCTAAGCATTAAGTGAATTAACCAAATCTTCCATATTGTCAAAGGCAGGACTCATATTCCGATTAGCCTTTACATCTTCCATAGCCTGAATTGTTTCAGCATTTGGAACATTGCATGTAACTTCAAAAGGAATGCGTTTTTCCCGGACAGCCTGCCGAAGAAAAATGTTTAAGGCTGTAGACATATTCATTCCTAATTCTGCAAAAAGTTTTTCCGCCTGTTTTTTTAGGGAAGAATCTGTTTTTATATTGATATTCGTAGTCATTTCTTTCCTCCGTACATGATATAGGGTAATATTATATGCGCACAATGTCAATATTTTGTTTTACTAATCCTCGCACATAGTTTTTCGTACATCTTGAATAACTCTGCAATGCACTCGCTTTCGGTCATTTTGATGTTGAAACCGTAGGCGATCATTACAGTTTCGTCGTACAGGTTGAATGATTAAGGAATATTATGATGTTTTCAGCTTTCCGTGCTTTCTTCATACAGGCAATCAGGGCAGTAATCTATATCATTATTCCATGCAATGCTTCCGTATTCCACTCGGACTGTTTTAAAAAATTCTTTGTTGCGCAACGGCTTGTAGCAGGGTAAATCATATATTTTTTTTGCATCGAAATATTTTTCTTCATTGTTGTTAAATTTGATTTTTAAAATATAATTCGGCAAAGCTTCCACACTAACTGCACGTGGCAACAATGGTTTTCCATGAATTATTTTTTCCACAAAAGCCTCCTAAAACTATTGCAAAGGATTAATTTTAAAAATCTGTTCACCTTCTATTGCAAGTTTCCAGTTTGCCGTTAATTCATCTTGATGTAATAACGTCCATGCTTTTACAAGTGCAGCCTGCTTAGAAGGAAAATCACCGGCGATGATTTCTCCCTGCAAATCAAAAGCCGCTTCAAACTCATTATAATATGCATGAAAATGAGGCAAATGATGTTTGTCATTATCTTTCCAATTCATTTTAATCAAAATTCCATAAAACATTGATAATACCGGCATTTTCCATCACCTCCATATCTATAAATATAGCATGATTTTTATAAATTTTCATTCATTTACGCTTTTTGTGTGAGTTTCTCGTACATTTTGAATAGCTCTGCAACGCACTCGCTTTCGGTCATTTTGGTGCTGAATCCGTAGGCGGCCATTACGGCGCGGTCGTTTGCTCTATGAGCTTCCCTTAAATCAGGAGGCATAGTAACTTCGTCATATAAATCTGCAAGAGTACAATCTGAATATTTTTCTCTAATATTAAGTATTTTCTGAGCCGTTTCTTCTATTCGTTTTTTTTGTTCTTCTGATGGTTCACACCAAGGAAAGTTATTATAAACAGATGGAGAATATCTATATCGCATTTCTAATCTACCGCATACAGTTCGCATCCATGCCATATGAACATTTGATGTTAATACTCCAAAATGATACTTTGTCATATTAATTGCGACTAATGTTGAATTACTAGCTATAACATCTTTACTCATAAATCCAATCGGAATGTATCTTCTTGCTTCAGATGAAGTTTCAGGAACTAAAATATAATCTGATTCTGGCTGTCTAATTTGTGAAAATAACATAGGGGTTTCAGCCTGAGCTTGTACTGCAACTGTTTTTGTTTCTTTTCTAATCTGAGCAACTTTTTCTAGTCTTTCCATTATTTCCGGTATATTTCTATATTCTTTTGGTGATATGTCTTTTAGCCATAAACAATATCTTACTTGTCCATTAATAAATTCTTGAGAGCCTATATATTTTTTTATTAACTTATCTGCATTAGGATATTTTTTTATTAATTTGTTTTTTTCTTGTTCTGATAAAATTAAATTTCCACCATCCCAAGGTTTATTTCCTTGTGTTAATTTTGGTAATTTTGGATTTGCTGCACTTCTTAATTTTATAAAAACATTATCTGCATTTACCAAATATCCATTTATTTTGTCTACTCTTTTGAATATCTTGTCTTCATATAATTTTTTTATTTTTCGCTCTACCAATGAAAACCCAATAATTACACAATGAACGTGTGCTTTTTCATTTGCTTCACTATTCCAAATAAAAGGTCTATATGCAAAATTTATTTTTATGTTTTCAGAAAATAGATCTTCCCATAAAATGGGAGATTGCTCTCCTTGAACAATTGAATTAGTGGAAACAAATGCAACTTCTATATTCGTATTTTGTATATATTGTGAAGCTTTTTTATACCATGCTGCAACATAATCTAATCTGCCAGCCCTATCATTTAATTTAAAAACTTCTTCCATATCTTTTTGTTGTTCTTTCGTTCTTAAAGATAGACCAACAAACGGTGGATTTCCCATAATATAATTCAGTTCATTTTTCGGTACAACGCTTTCCCAATCAACACGCAGGGCATTGCCTTCAATGATGTTTGCGTAAGTGTGCAGTGGCAGAAACTTCAAATCTTTTTCAATTATTTTTGCGGTTTCCTTCATCATCTGGCTTTCTGCAATCCAGAGAGCCGTTTTTGCAACTACGGCGGCAAAATCATTTATTTCGATGCCATAAAACTGCTGAATTGAAACTTGTATTAAATCTTCTGCATAATAAGTAAGTCCAAGAGAATCTTCTCTAATTCCAAGTTCTATTTTCAGACATTCATTTCCGAGTTTTCTCAGGCTCAGGTAAGTTTCTGTCAAAAAGTTACCAGAACCACAGGCAGGGTCAAGAAATTTAAGAGTTCCAAGTTTTTTATGAAATTCTTTTGCCTTTTCGATTTTGTTTTTTTCCTGCTTAATCTGCTTTATCTGTTCGAGTTCTTCTTTTAAATCATCAAGGAAAAGCGGGTCAATTACTTTATGGATATTCTGAATGCTCGTGTAGTGCATACCGCCAGAGCGCCGGGTTTCCGGGTTGAGAGTTGATTCAAAAATAGCACCGAAAATAGTCGGGCTTATTTCACTCCAATCAAACTCATTAGAAGCGTGTTTTATCAATAATTCTTTAATTTCTTCTGTGAGAGGCGGAATAGTTTTATCTTCTTCGGTAAAAAGTCCGCCATTTACATACGGAAAAGCCGCCAAAGAATCTTCAAGATATTCATCCCGTTCATCTTCTTTTTGGTCTAAAACCTGGAACAAGTCCAGCAAGGCACGGCGAAGGTCTTTTGCTTCAAACTGTTTCAAATAATCACCAAAAATAGATTTATGTCCGAATATTCCGGCATCTTCTGCATAAAGACAGAATACAATGCGAACACAAAGCATATTAAGGCTTTTTAGTGTAGCTGGACTTGGATTATCTGCATCCTTGTACTGTTTGAGGATTGCATCATAAATTTCACCGATAATATCTCCGGCTTTTTTGGAGATTTCAAGTTCTTTTTTTAAGTGAACGCTTCCTTCGTCTGCAATAAAAGAAAGCCTGTAAAATTCTTTTTCAAGGTTTTCAAGCAGGATTTCTTCCGGCTCGCCATTGGGCTGTTCCATATCATAAACAAGAAAAGATTTAAAATTGCTTGTTACAACCCAGCGAGGATGTTTTGACACCGGCAGCTCTGTTATATAGCGTTTAGCCTGTTGAAAAGGATTAAGAAAAGTACCGTCTGATTGTTTGATAGGTTCACGAAGGTCTTTATCTATGCTTTTCTGTTCTATAAGAACTTTTGTACTGGAAATGTATCCGTCAATAAAAGATGTATGGTCAAGTTTTACCTGGTCTTCAAAACTTATGAATGAAGCAAAATCTTTTACTCCAAAAACATTACATAGCAAGTCGAGCCAGAATTTCTGACTTTCTCCTTTTTCGTATCCTTTGTCTTTCCAATCTTCACTGAATTTCTTTGCCGCTTTTTGCTGTTCTGCTTGTGTCATAGGAATTATTTTAGCATAAATAAAAATTAAATGTATAGCGCTCGTAAATTTCTTTGGCTCACTGACACGGATTTAGCTCGCGCTACGAGAATTGCACGGGGGCAATTCTCTGTGTGGGGCGTGGGCGTTCGGGCATTACGGCGCGGGCGTTTGTCTGATGAACTTTTCGGAGTTTTGTGGTATCAATGTATGATTTCTATAACAGCATTGAAAATTTCATTTACAACAGAAGATGGCAATGATGAAATTTTTTCAATAAAGCACGTTTTATCCAAAGCGGTTACAAGCGGAACAATTGCAACGGAATTTTTGGAAAGTCCGCTTTCTTCGGCTGTTACATAAACATTTGGCTTATAATCGGCAAGAGTAAGATTGCTTGTAAAGGGAACAACGACAACTGTATTCAATGCCGTCGCATTGTATTCATCAGATTGTAAAACAAGTGCAGGACGGCGAAAACCGGCAGCACTGCCTACAGGAACACCAAAATCT
>JBJETJ010000068.1:0-6456 GCA_051883255.1 Treponema sp. | reverse complement strand
AAAAAAGCCGGCGTTCTTCTTCGACATTTCCTTCGCCTTCTTCGATGGAGCGCGCATGCGGAATAAGTCCGTCCTCTGCACCGGCGATAAATACTACAGGAAATTCAAGGCCCTTTGACGCGTGTATCGTCATAAGGTTTACTTTTCCCTTGTCGTTTTCGTCATCTCCGTCATCGCGGCTTAAAAGCGTAATGCGGTTAAGATATGAGTAAAGGTTAGCATCAAAATTGTCGGGATTGTTTTCCCAGGTTTCGATTGAATGAATCAAACTTTCGATGTTCAGGTATTTGAATCGGGCAGCTTTTTCGCTTTTCGGATTGTCGCTTATAAGGTAATCCCAGTAATTTATTTCTTCGACTAATGCGCGCACTTTTTTTGAAAGGCCTTTTCCGCTTATCATTGAAGAATTGCTTTCGATTAAACTCATAAAAGACTGTAAATCGGCTTTTGTTTTTTCTGCAAGAGGCGAGCCTTCCATTCCGAGCAAGTCAGTAATTGCAGTCCAGAGCGTACAGTGATTCATAAGTGCATAGTCATTGAGAATTTCAAGAGTTGCGCGTCCTATACCGCGGCGCGGAACATTGATTATGCGGATTAAATTTACGTCGTCATCGTGATTTGCAATAACGCGAAGATAGCTTATTATGTCTTTTATTTCTTTTCGCTGGAAAAAACTCGTTCCGCCGCTCATCGTATACGGAATGTTTGCTTCGAGGAAAGCTTCTTCGATTGCCCGGCTCTGCGTGTTTGCACGCATTAAAACACCGAACTGGTCGTATTTGAGTTTTTCTTCCATCGAAATTCCCTGTATGCTTTCGGCTATAAAACTTGCTTCGTCAGTTTCGTTTTCGGGCATAAAAATTTCGATAGGCTTTCCTGAGTTGTTTCCGCTCCAGAGCTTTTTGTCCTTGCGGTTCGTGTTGTGCGAAATTACGCCGTTTGCAGCTGCAAGGATTGTTTCCGTCGAGCGGTAATTCTGTTCGAGGCGGATTTCTTTCATTTCAGGAAAATCTTTTTCAAAATTGATTATGTTCTGATAGTCTGCACCGCGCCAGCTGTAAATTGACTGGTCGTCATCGCCTACGACTGCGACGTTTTTGTCTGCAAGCAGGTGCATGAACTCGTATTGCTGGTGGCTTGTATCCTGAAATTCGTCAATCATTATGTATTTGTAGCGGCTGCGGTATTTTTCAAGAACTTCAGGAAATTCCTTGAAAATTTTTATGGGAAGGACTATCAAATCGTCAAAGTCTACGGCATTGTAAAGTTTTAACCCTGCCTGATAGTTTTCGTACAGTTCCCTGTACATATCACTGTCACATTCCCAGTTTTTGCGCCCTGTCTTTATGTTTGAAAAAAGGTTTCCGATTTTATACACGTCAAGTGCATCTGAAGTAAATCCGAGTTCGCGGCCGGTTTCCTTTATCAGGCTGTTTCTGTCAGTTTCATCATAAATCGAAAAATTTTCCCTCCAGCCAAGATTCGTAATTTCCTGACGCAAAATCTTTACGCCGAATGCGTGAAAAGTTGAAACAGTAAGATTCTGAAGTTTTTTTCCCGTCAAGTCTTTTATGCGTTCTTCCATTTCGCGCGCAGCCTTGTTTGTAAAAGTGAGGGCTAAAATCTGGCTCTGCGGAATTCCGATGTCAAGCATGTGCGCAATCCTGTAAGTAATTACGCGCGTTTTTCCGCTTCCTGCTCCTGCAATAATCAAAATAGGGCCGTCAATCGTCGTAACGGCTCTATACTGTTCAGGATTGAGTTCTTTTTTTAATGTTTCTAAATCTAATGCTGCCATAGGAAAATAACTCTATCACGAAAGGCATTATTTTGCAATTTGAAATTTCCATGCCTTGTGGCATTTCGTTCCTTCAAAATCCTTAGGAATTGACTCTGACGTAATGTCCTCCGTCATTATCACTTTTCCCGAAAGCGTTGCCTGCGGAAGTTTTGACCTGTCAAAAACAAGCTTTGTACTGTTTGTCGAAAAATACAAAGTTCCGCCGGGCGAAAGAATATTGAGGCAGTCTTTTACAAGCTGCGGCCAGTCTTTGTTAATGTCAAGCACGTTGTACGTATTCTTGCTGTTGCTGAACGTCGGAGGGTCTAAAATTATTATGTCATAATAATCTTCAGGCTTTAAAGTTCCGGCTTTTGCAGAAAGCGCTTTTTCCTTTAAAAACTCAATGCAGTCCTGCCTTGTATAGACAAAACTTTTTGAATTTGAAAAACCGTTGAGTTCCATATTCTTTTTTGCAAAATTCAAATAAGTATTTGACAGGTCTACTGATTCAACTTTTAAAGCTCCTCCCTGTGCTGCATAAACGGAAAAACTCCCCGTGTAGCAAAAAAGGTTAAGGACAGATTTTTTTCTGGAATTTTCCCTGATGAGAAGGCGCAGCGGACGATGGTCAAAAAACAATCCCGTGTCAAGATAAGAAGTCAAATCAACATAAAAAAGTTCATTCTGCTCCTGAGTAATTCCCTTGATTGAAAACGAAGAATTTTCACCGTTATTTTTCTCGTACTGCGAAAGTCCTCTCTGGCGTTTGCGCTGTTTTTTTACGATGTGCGATGAGGGAATTTTCAGCGTTTCAGAAACTGCTTCTGCCATCTGCAAAAGCCATTCGTTTTCTTCGCCTTCATCTTTCTGATACGGCCGTTCATAAAGATACAAAACGGCATAAGTATTCTGCATTATTTCTGACTGAATGACCGGGTTATTATTTGAAATCTGCTCGTCAACGTATTGCAGGTAACGGACTGCTTCTATCTGAGTTTCAATTCCGTCAGGCAAAAGTTCGTAAATGTCAAGGCTTACAGGAATTTCGGGGATATCCTTGTCATAAAGCCTGTAACACGAAATCCTGTTTTTGCGTGCCCATTTTTTTAATTCCTTTGATTTTCGTTTCAGCCTGTTTGAAAAAAGGTTTTTCTGGTATTCAATTTTCTGTTCCATAGCAATATCCATATCAATAGTTATAGCATAAAAGAAACAAAGAATATATAATGTTTGCATGCTTTTTATTTTTGATATGGGCGGTGTCGTAACGACAACTTTTCATCTGGACGAACTTTACAGAAAGCTGAACTTGAACTCAAAGGAATTTATGTCAGTCTGTAAAGCAGAAAAAAATATATGGAGTGAACTTGAAAAAGGCAGGATTTCTGTCTGCGATTTCTGGAAAGAATTTAACGAGCGGACAAAAGGCCGGAATGTTCCTCCCGTAAAAAATGACCTGTTCAGGCTTTATTTTCACCCCGAGTTGAATAATGAAACTGTCAGAATCATTCGTTCGCTTAAAAAGAAGCACAGGGTTGTCTGCGGAACAAATACGATTCAAAGTCACTGGGAAAATCATCTTGAGCGCGGTGACTATGCGTTTTTTGACCAGACTTACGCTTCAAATAAAATCGGCGAAGAAAAACCTGACGTAAATTTTTTCAAGGTAATACTTGAGGCAGAAGGGTATAAGGCAGAGGACGCTTTTTTTACTGATGACAGAATTGAAAACGTCGAAGCTGCAAAATCAATCGGAATAAATGCAGTTCAGTTTACGTCTGCCTGCCAGTTAAAAAAAGAATGGAAAAAATTTTTCTAGAAAAAAAATAAACGATTAATAAAAAACAAAAAAAAGGATACATTTTATGAATTATTTTCCGCGCGTGTTTTTAAAATCAAAAGAAGAAAAAGAAATATCACAGGGATTCCCCTGGGTTTTTGACAACGAAATTTCTCATGTAAAAGTAAGGAAGAATTTAAAAGACAAGCAGGAGTGGACAAACGAAGATTTTGAAAACTGTTCGATTGAACCGGGAACTCCTGTCGAAGTTTACACAAAAGCAGGCGGTTTTCTCGGAACGGGAATTTTCAATAAAAATTCCAAGATTACAGTCAGGCTCATTTCAAGCGAACACGGCGACATCGTCTATTCCGACATCGAAAATTTCTGGCAGAAACGCATAAGCGATGCGTACAATATAAGGCAGATTAATTACGGACAGTCAGATTCATACCGCCTCATTTTTGCAGAGGCAGATTTCGTGCCGGGCTTTATCTGCGAGCGATACTGCGACCAGAATGAAAGGGTTTTTCTTGTCGTTCAGTTTTTAAGTATGTCATGCGAAATTTTCAGAAGGGAAATTTTAAGCGCGCTTGAAAAAATCTGTTCGCCTTACGGAATCTACGAAAGAAGCGATGCAGACGTCCGCATAAAAGAAGGGCTTGAATTAAAATCAGGCTGGCTCGGCAAAGACAGAAGCAGTGACGGCAGTGCAGAAATCGTCATAGTCGAAAACGGCATTAAAATAACTGTCGATTTAAAAAACGGACAAAAGACAGGTTACTTCCTTGACCAGAAACAGAACCGCGAAGTTGCCGCAAGATTTTGTCATGGAAAAAACGTTCTTGATACGTTCACCCATACGGGCGCATTCGGACTTAACGCTTTTAAAGCAGGCGCAAAATCTGTAATAAGCGTAGACATCAGTCCTGAAGCAATCGAAACGGTAAACAAAAATATTGAACTTAACAATGCCGGACAAGTCGTTCAGAGTGTCTGCGCCGACGTCTTTGACCTTTTAAAACAGTATGAAGCAGAAAACCGCAGATTTGACGTAATCATTCTTGATCCGCCGGCGTTTACAAAAAGCGCAAAAAACATTCAGAAAGCATACGGCGGTTACAAAGAAATCAACCTCAGGGCAATGCGGCTTTTAAATAAAGGCGGAATTTTAATAACGTGTTCATGCTCGCATTTTTTTGATTCAGTAATTTTTTACGATATGCTCATGCACGCGGCAACAGATGCCCACAGGCGGATTCAGATTCTTGAAAAACGCGGGGCAGGGTATGACCATCCTGTTCTTCTCGGCTATCCGAAAAGCGAATACTTAAAATGCGCCGTTGCAAGAGTTCTCTAAATTTTTTCTCGGGTTCAAAATTTTTATGGAATATAATTCGATTGTTTTATTAGGTCCGACGGCTTCCGGCAAAACTTCTCTTGCAGTAAGGCTTGCATATAATTTTAATCTTGAAATAATTTCGGCAGATTCAAGGCAGGTATATAAAGGTCTTGACCTTGGAAGCGGAAAAGATCTTGATGAATACAATTACAACGGCAAAAAAATTCCGTATCACTTGATTGACGTAACGGATTTAAATTCTGAATACAATGTCTTTGATTTTACAAAAGACTTTTACCGCGCCTTTGAAAACATAACGGCAAGAAACAAAATTCCCCTCGTTGCAGGCGGAACGGGAATGTACCTTGATGCGGTTATACGAAAATACGAACTTGTCGAAGTTCCCGAAAACAAAAAGTTTCATCAAAGCCTGGAAGAAAAGCCGCTCGAAGAACTTTCAAAACTCCTGCTTTCGCTAAAACCTGACCTGCACAATAAAACAGATTTAGAAGACAAAGCGCGCGTCATCAAGGCAATCGAAATTGCATCTTACATGCAAAGCGATGAATATCTAAAAAACAAGGAAGAACTTTTAAAACGCCCTGCAATAAATCCGCTTATTCTCGGCACATCGCTCGAACGTCCTTTACTTCGCGAAAACATAAAAAAACGGCTTGACGAAAGATTTGCACAGGGAATGATAGAGGAAGTCGAAAACCTTCATAAACAGGGATTCAGCTACGAGCGCATGGAACGGCTCGGACTTGAATATCGTTTTATTTCTGAATATCTGGAAGGAAAAATAATTTCTAAAGAAGAACTGTCAGAAAAACTTTATACGGCAATCTGTCAGTTTGCAAAACGGCAGGAAACCTGGTTTCGCGGAATGGAACGCAAGGGCGTAAAAATCAACTGGCTTACAAAAGAAAATTCAAAAGACTTAAAATTCAAGGAAGCAGAAAAAATTATAAAAGCCACTTTCGGAATTTGACAAAACCCGCTCAGTGACTTTTTTAATTTTCGGTTTTCAATTTTCAGATTATTTTTTTTATAAGTTTACGGCGATTTTTTGTGTATCTTCAATTTTTGTAAGATAGCCTGTTCTTACGCAGCTTTCAAAAAGGCTGTGGCTTATAAAATCTGTCTTTACTTCGTTATAGCCGTCGCGGTCTCTTACGATTCGAACGACATATCCGTCTTCCATTTCGCGCACAATTGTCATATAGTCTGTAGATTTTCCAATGCTTTTTAATGTGTAAGTTCCCATAATAAAAACCCCTTTACATAAATTAAAATTCTACTTAAAGTACAAGTCAGCCTGTACTTTATTATTTTCGGAATTTGAAATTTTTTGTTTAGCATTTTTTAGGGTTTTTATGAATTTTGACGGACTGCTTGAACTGACAGAAATATGCGATGCTCACATTCACCTTGCAGAAGTTTTTAAAAGAAAAATCGAAATTCCCGGCGTTCAAAAATACTCCTGCATTTCCTGCGCCCATTCACCCGAAGAATTTAAAATCCAGCAGGAACTTATAAAAAACTCGAAGT
>JBJETJ010000067.1:0-6523 GCA_051883255.1 Treponema sp. | reverse complement strand
GCACGGGCATCTGCTTCTGTAATCGTTGAATTGTAGCTGATTATTTCCTTTATAAAATCTATTTTTTTAATCCAATATAATTCTTTAGTTCCTCAAAATTTTTCACCTGCTTATATTTTACGCTTCTTGTAGAAACAACATTGAACAGTTTTTCCGCGCACTTGATTTTATTCTTTTCAATTATGCTAAGTTCCATGCTTTCAAGACTGTCAGCACCCTTTGTTTCAGCAATAAAGAAAACATGCTTTACTTTGTCTTTATCAAAAGCAATGGCCCAGTCAGAAACATAATTACCCACTGGAGTTGGAATCTGGAATGAACGAGGCAAACGTGCGTAAACAACAACTTCAGAAGCACCATCCAACTTCTCAACAAACTTCCATTCAATATTACTGTCAGTAAATACTAAATCCAAAATACAAAAGGAGGAAGAGCAAGCAGATACAATCCTGTCATACTGCTTAAGGTTGTGTCAGCTTTGAAAAATATTTCGTTGACGGAACAAAAATTGAAAGTGCCGCAAATAAATATACCTTCCGAGAAAAGAGAAATACGAGAAGGCTAACGCCACTTTTAATAGGGCACAGTAACCGAAACCTGTGTACCTTCGCCTTCTTCAGTAAAGAAGTTTACCTGACCGCCCAGGCTTTTGACACGAGTCTGGATGTTTTTAAGACCGAAGTGATTTTTCGTCTTGAGGGCGCTTTTTAAGTCAAAGCCTTTTCCGCCGTCTGAAATTATAATTTTGAAATTCTTTTCATCAAAGGTTCTGACCAGCAGACTTATTTTTTCGGCACCGGAATGTTTTATGGCATTTGAAAGGATTTCCTGCACAATGCGGTAAATATTCAGATTCTTTTCTTTTGGAAAACTCTTAAAGTCTTGATTGTTTTTTACTTCATCCTGAATGCAAAGAATAATTTCAAGACCGCTCTGCTTTTTAAAGACTTCACACAGAGAAAAAAGGGCTTCAAAAAGTCCTTCGTTCAAGTCTGTCGGAGTTAGGGCATAGCAGGAGTTACGGACATCGACTGCAATCTTCTTACAGAGATTTACTGATTCTTCATCTTTAAGCTGGAACTGCAGTACCCACAAATCCTGGCAAACAGTATCGTGAAGCTCATTGGAAATACGCTCCCGCTCGGCTTCCTGAGTTTTAATCACCTGGGCAGTATAGATAAGGTTTTCCTTTCGGCGCCTGTAAGTTACAAGATAGAGAATTAAAAAGACAAGGGACATACCAAGCGCCAGAATAATTACCAGAATCAAAATCCTGTAGGAATAATAAACCTGCTCAAGCTGAAAGCTTACAAGATTTTTCTGAAGAACTTCCCAGCGACCAACATTTTCTGCAATTTTCTGCTTATCACCACTTATGATTCCGCTAAGCAGATTTTCATAAATAACCTTTGCTTCCGGAAAATAATAAATTACAGTATCAGAGGGCTGGACCTTCTTTATTTCAATCGCAAGTTCTTCAAGCCTGCTTTGGGCATCATCCTCCCCTGCCGCTTCCCATTCCAGCCATTTTTGGGTAAGCGCTTCGGGCATAAGTTTTTCTGTCTGTTTCTGGGCCTTATGAGCAAATGCCGAAAAAGAGAATAAAACAAATAAAATAAAGAAGATATGTTTTTTCATCACTAAAAATATAACACATTCTTCTATATAAATGATATAATAAAGTATGAGTTTTCCATTTGATTTTTCAAATAGGAAGAGAGTTTTATTTTTTATCCTCAGCATTCTCTGCGGATTTTTAGATTATATCATCTGTGATTTTGTAGCCTGGGTAAACCATCTGCCGCTTTTTTGTGACACAATTTTTATTATGGCGCTGAGTTTTCTTGCCGGCCCCTGGTGGGGAGTTCTTGCGGGCTTTTTCTATCATCTGATTGATTTTTGCTTAAACAGAACTTTAGAGCTGGGCCACTGGTTTGTAATCTGCCATTTTCTTGCAGCTCTTACTGCCGGATATTTTAAAATATGGTTTATCAAAAAAACAGACTCAAGCCTGGCACTTTTTATAAAGCTGATTATTCTGAGCCTTGCCCTCTGCCTGGTAATGAGCATTTCGGGCGGAATCATCGGCTATATCTTAAGCAATGTCGAAGCCTACAAGGCCGCCAGCAGCCAGACAGATTTTCTTACCTTCTTATGGGATAACAAATTCCAATCAAAGCTCCTTCTGCAGATTGCCGTCCGCATTCCGGTAAACATTGCCGACCGCTTTATCTGCACCTTCGCCGCCTGGGGAATATATCTTTTGGCAGGGATTCTGCGGAAAGGTGAAAAGGGGGCGTTGTAAAATATTGCTATATCATTACTTTTGTATTATATTTGAATTCTGGAGGTTGCAGTTATGAAGACAGCTGTAATTCAGACAAGAGTTGATATAGGTCTCAAACAAGATGCTGATGATTTTTTTGAATCTATCGGGATGGATACGACAACAGCAATACGTATTTTTTTGAAACAGGCACTTATTCAGCGTAAAATTCCATTTGAAATCATTCAGGATAATTCTTTTTATTCAGAAAAAAACATGAATGCATTGGAACATTCTAAAAATCAAATGGAAAACGGTCAGCATTCAATTCATGAACTTGTAGAGGTTTAGGAAATGCACAAAGACTTTTCAGATGATGCATGGGCTGATTATACCTACTGGATAATTCAGGATAAAAAGACCTTAAAGAAAATAAATCAACTTCTATCTGATATTGAACGAAATGGAAATGATGGAATTGGACATCCAGAACCCTTAAAAGGAAATTTGAGTGGTTATTGGTCAAGAACAATCGATGACAAAAACAGATTAGTCTACAAAATTGAAGATGGACTCATAAAAATAATTCAATGTAAAAATCATTATGATGATAAATAGTAAGTATGTTCATTCCCATGTTCCCCCTCCTAAAGGCTCCCGCCCCTAAAGAAGTTTTTCCAGCTCGTAGCGGTTCTTTACGTTGAACTTGTCGAAAATGCGGGAAACATAGTTTTCGACACTGCGTTTGGAAAGGCCCAGGCGATCGGCAATTATTTCGTTAGGAAGATGTTCGGCTATTAAATCTAAAAGCTCGCGCTCTTTTTTGGTCAGGGTGACCATGATTCCGCTTACGTACATCATGTCGGAAAGCAAATCTTTCTGGATGTAGGTTTCGCCGCGAGAAACGGTACGGATTGCTTCCATGATTTCAGCCCTGTCGGCATTTTTTGTAATAAAGCCCTTGATTTTGTGTTCCATCGTTTTCACAATAAAGCCCACGTTGGAAAATGACGAATACATGAGGCATTTAATTCCCTGCTCAATAAGATAGTCGGCACAGTCAAAGCCGCTTTGGCCTTCAAGCTTGATATCGACCATAGCAATCATATCTTTTAGTTCTTCTGAAGTTTTTGACTCTATAAAAGGTACAAGTTCCTCCCTTGTCTTGCAGAAGTGGCTCAGTCTGATATCAGAAGTTTCCGAAAATATACTTTTAAGCCCCAGACTTATCATTTCGTGGTCGTCTACATTGATTACGCTAATCATACTTTTATTTTACTTCATCATCCAGCAGAAATAAATAGAGTTAACTCACTAAAATAAAGTGAGTTTTCACTGATTACAACAAAAAAATCTGATTGTATAATTTGATTCAAATACAGAGGTTTTACCTCAAAAAAAAGTCGGCGGACATTAAACGCGGAGGATATTTTAAATGAAAAGATTTATTTTGGCAGTCGGTGCAATGCTGGCTATGTCTTTTGCTTGCTTTGCGGCAAACCCTGAAAGTGATTTTGGATATGAGCTTGTAGACCAGAAAGAAGTAAAGTTTCTTTCGGAAAAGTTCAAGGAACTTAATCCCCAAGGGGATTATATTGCTATAACCTACTATAAAGGAAATGTTCGTGGGGAAAAAATTGAGGTTCCCGAAGAAATTGAAGGCTGCAAGGTAATAGAAGTCCAGTTTGACGGAAACACTGATATTTATGTAGATAAAATAATAATACCTGCATCCGTTGTATATTTTGCTAGTAATACTAGTGTTAAATATCCGCAAATTGAATTCTTAAGGGACAAAGACCAGCCTTTCATTTGGCGCGGTTATGTAGATCTTACGGAACAGAAGACGATTCCTGTTGACAGAAAAATCATTTTCTTATATCCAGGACATAATCTTTACTCTGAAATATATATTTCTGTTCCTGAAAAGAAATTCACTTGGCCAAAAAACTGGACTTGGGCAGGTCTTTATTATAATGACTACCTTGGTGGCGACAATCAGTATCATTGGATAAATCCAGGATTTAAATTTCCGGATCAAAGAACCCTTTACTACGGTACAATTGATTTTAAGGAAGAAGAAATTGAAATGTCATTCGAGGAAGGATACGAAGAGCTTCCTATAAGTCTAAGTAACAGCATGATTAAAAAACTTATACTACCAAACTCATTGAAAAAAATTACGAAAAACAGAAAAATCCGTATTGGTAGTTCTAGCGACTATAAAGGCACAATCGTGTTCCCTGAAGGTGCAAAGATAACCATTGAGCCAGGTGCAATTGTCTGCGATAACCTTTCAATTTCTAACTTAAAAGCTCTTAAAGCTATGGGCTACAACACAGACAACTAATTTCTTAGCCGCACAGCCTTTACGGCTGTGCAGTGTTTTTTGGCAGGTGCAGTTTTTATTTAGGGTTTATTACAAATCCTAAAATCGGACGAGTCAAGGCTTTGAGCAAAGCGTGCCTTGACCGGAATTAGGAGAATACTATGAATAATATAATCGATTTCGATGAATTATGCGAAAGATTGGGCACTGCCTATGTAAAGTTTTTATGTGCTCTCAATGACTTGGAAAAAGAACATGATGAAGTCTTATCAGGAGGCATAAATCATGCAGACTGTAAAAACCATTTTCTTTCAAATGCTTATCTTTCAATGTTTAATAAATTTGAATTAAACAAACCGTGGATTTACCATTCAAAAGCAGCAAAAGAACAGATTGACAAGAAGGAAAAGGGAAAAGGGGATCGAGGATTATGTTTTGAGCATATCGTTCCGAAACAACAATATTTGCAGTCAAAATGTGAAAAACTGGTCAAAGAAAAAGGAAAAGATGCACTCCAAGAAGTAACCGAGCTTATAAAAAAATATTGGAAAATTGCAGTAATAACATCAGCAGAAAACAAGCGTCTTTTGACACGAACAATGCCAAAGGGTTGGAAAGAAGGCGATGATTTATTTGCAAGATATAATAACCCAAAAAAAGGCGATGAAAAAATACAACTTTTTGATTTTAACAACAACCTTGTAAATAAATAAACGAAGCAAAATTTACTAGCAGAAAACTGAACATTAATGCAAACAAGGAGTGTAAGATAAAACCGCTAAAATAGCGTGGCTTTATCTTGCATTGAACTGCTGTTCCTCATTACATCAACAACCTAAAAATCCACCTGTTATTTCTTCGCAGCCTTCTTCAAAAATAAATTCTTTTATGACTTCTCCCATAAAAAGTCAAGAAGATTGTTTCAACAATCGATTGACTTTTTACGCTGTTCCGTAATGTCATTTGGAAAAACTCGTCATTCCAAAATCTATGAAATTTATTTTTGGCGGAAAGGCAAACTGGAATACACTTTGTTCTGATTACCTTTATGGAAAACTTGATATTGAAATAGCCCCTGGATGTCAGGTGGAATTTGATAATCGAGGTTTTTATTTTCCAGAAAACAAATTAACAATCAAAAGCCGTAAACGTTTACAGGAAATTGGATATAAATTTTAGTAATTTTCGACATAAGAAATGAACTTTCTGATTTTTGTTTTTATATTATCAAGGTAGGCAAAAACAGGAGAATTTATGGAAAAAATCAGCCAGTGTCATTTTGATAAATCAGATTTAATTACGGTTTCCTGCCCTCAGTGCAGCGAAAATCTTTTTTCCTTCAGCCGCATTATTCTGGAAAACGACGGGGCATTCAGTTTAGCTGTTCAAATTGCTCTGCCCTGGTACACGTCTGCCACACCGGGCTTGAACACGAAATCTTCGTTCAGTGCCTGTAAATCGAATCTGCTTTCTGGGGGATATTTTTATGAAAACATGGAAAGTCTTTATGGTTCGGGTAAGTTCCTGAAATTATGCAGTCGGTAAAACTCACAGCGATTAAGAAAATCACGGAAATTCCTGCGAGCTTTTGTGGCAGGGCTCATCAGAAAAAACTGCGGATATGCTTTTTAATGCACTTGCTGAGTTTTCTGAAAAATCAAAAATCTCTTTTCTTGTAAATTACCACAGTGTAGAGGAAGAAGAATTCAATGGTGAAAAAAAGCCTGTAATCACCTTTCACCCGGAAGTCATAATAGACGGAAATCGGCTGATAAACGATTTTCCAGACATCGACCTGAACCGCCGCTATATCGTACTTGAAGGCTGGAAGCTCGTGGATATCACCTACTCTAAGCCCGATTCGGCACCTGAGCCGGAATCTTTGCGGGCTGTCGTAAAAAAGCTTTGCAGCAAAATGCTTAGCGCGC
>JBJETJ010000066.1:0-6917 GCA_051883255.1 Treponema sp. | reverse complement strand
CGCTGAAATTTCAAATCCGGGTAACGAAGGAAGAAAAGGAGTTTATTGCGTTTGCAAGGGAAAACCATCTGAATTATTCTTCTTTGATGCACAAATAAATTGTAATTTTTCTTTTTTCTAGGTTAACACTGAATAAATCCTATTGAGGATTTTTCAGTGTTAACCTTACTGGAATGCTTGATACTGGCTTGATTGATGATAATCGCATACTTTCACAAGTAGGCAAGAAACTTCTCAAAATCGCTAAAAGCGGAAACCTTACAAGCGATAACTTTCTGCAAATTCCAAAACAAGTAACTCAAATCCAACATCGCGGTCAAGCCGCGTTGGGGTTTAGCTACATAGTTATGTGGACGCCCGCACTGGGGCGCATTTTCATAGAGTAATAGTCTAAAAAACAAAAATATAGTATATTAGAAACATGGTAGCACTTGCAGAAACACTAGAAAAAGAACGTATTTCTCATGCAGTTGAAACTTCCTTGAATCATAAGGAAACTTTTGGACAATATTTCACTCCATATCCCATTGCAAATTTTATGTCTTCCTTGTTTCCAGCAACAGATAAAAAAATAAAATTGCTTGACCCGGGAGCAGGAATTGGAACACTCTCGTGTTCCTTTATGGAAAGAATTTTAAAAGAAAAATGGAATACTCCAGAAATTCATATTTCAGCCTACGATATTGATAAAGATGTATATAGTACTTTAAGTAAAAATATCGCCTCATCAAGTTCGGCTTTTAAAAAATCAGATTATGAAATAATTTCCGAAGATTTTTTGGAAAAAACATCCTTTGAATATACGTGGAAAATTAATGAAACATACACCCATGTAATAATGAATCCTCCATACAAGAAAATTCTGACAAATTCAAAAGAGCGGCAATCTGCAAGAGCTTTTGGACTTGAAACAGTAAATCTCTATTCAGCATTCATGGGCGCTGCAATTTCACTTACCGAAAATAATGGATATATAGTTGCGATTGTACCCAGAAGTTTTTGCAATGGAGTCTATTACAAGCCGTTTAGGGAATTTATTCTAAAAAATTGTGCCATCAAACATATACATCTTTTTGAATCTCGCGACAAAGCATTCAAAGATGAAGCTGTTTTGCAAGAAAATATCATTATAATGCTTCAAAAAAATACTGAACAGAAAAATGTAAAAATCTCATACTGTAATGATGATTCTTTTGCAGGACTTTCGGAATTTGCAGTTCCTTTTAATCAGATACTGCATGAAAATGACAAGGAAAAATATTTTAATATTCCTACAAAACAACAAATTGGAAATGAAAACCTTGCAATTTATTCAAATCTCAAGGATTTAAACATAAAAGTTTCAACAGGTCCGATTGTTGATTTCAGGATGAAAAATCTTTTAAAAAAAGATTTTGTTACAAATTCAGTTCCGCTTATTTATTCTGTTCATTTAAAAGATCATCGCCTTTCATGGCCTCAAAAATCTAAAAAGTCAAACGCAATTTTGCTTTCAGAAGATGTGAAAAAACAGTTATTTCCGAAAGGCTTTTATGTTCTTGTAAAAAGGTTTTCTACAAAGGAAGAAACGAAAAGAGTTGTTGCATCTCTTATAACTCCAAATGATTTTACAAAAAATGAAATTGCTTTTGAAAATCATTTAAATGTGTTTCATCAAAATAAATCAACTTTAGATGAAAATATTGCTTACGGTTTGATTTGCTGGCTTAATTCAACTTATATTGACGAAAAATTCAGACTTTTCAGCGGACATACACAGGTAAATGCAACAGATTTGAGAAATCTTCCATATCCGACATTGGAGCAACTTTCTAAGCTTGGTAGACAATTAAAATCAGAAACAGAATGGAATCAGATATTGTTTGATGCTCTTTCAAAGGAAGTAACAAATTGAAAATTGAAGAACAGATAAAACAGAAACTTGAAGAAGCTATAGAACTTCTCAAAAAGTTCGGAATGCCGTCTGAACAGCAAAATGAACGTACAGCGTATTGCTTGCTTTCTCTTTTGAATGTAACACCAGAAAAAGAATGGAAAAATGCAGAAAATCCATTGGTCGGAATTACACCGATGATTACATTTGCAAAAGATTACTACAATAAAGAATACGCACCGAATACGCGAGAAACTTTCAGAAGATTCAGTACACATCAAATGGTACAAGCTGGAATTGTTCTCTATAATCCTGATAAACCTGACAGACCAGTAAACAGCCCAAAAGCTGTATATCAAATTTCTCCTGTTGCTTTAAAAGTAATAAAAGCTTACAAAACAAATGATTTTGAAGCACTGCTTGCAGATTTTATAAAAAATCAGTCTACTCTTTCTGCTCAGTATGCACATGAAAGAGAAATGAATATGGTTTCTGTAAGAATCAAAGAAAATTACTGTATTCAAATTTCCCCAGGAAAGCATAGTGAACTTATCAGAGATATTATAGAGCAAATGGCTTCAAGATTTTTACCAAACAGCACACTTATTTATGTCGGCGACACTGGCGAAAAATGGGGATACTACGACCAAGAGCTTGCAGGAAATCTTTTGTTCAATGTTCAGCAGCATGGAAAAATGCCTGATGTAATTTTGTATCTTGAAGATAAAAAATGGCTTATTCTTGTAGAATCTGTAACTTCACATGGTCCTGTTGATAGTAAAAGATATATTGAGCTTGAAGAACTGTTTTCAAATGTAACAGCAGACAAAGTTTATATTTCTGCATTTCCAGATAAAAAGACATTTACACACTATGCGCAAGATATAGCTTGGGAAACAGAAGCTTGGATTGCAGACAATCCAACACATATGATTCATTTTAATGGGGATAAATTTATCGGTCCTCACACAAAATAACACATAACATGCAGTTCAAATCCGACAACGCGGCAAGCCGAGTTGCAGGTTAGCTACATAGTTAGACGGGCAGAAGAGAATTACAAGTTTCGGGCGGTTTGTTACTGATAAGTTTGCAATAAAAGATTCTCATGGAATGGAGCAGTATTTTTCGGGTCTTGCAGAAGTTTTGCAGAAGAAAATTTCGGAAACAAAGCTCTTGATTTATGAGTGTGAGGGAACGGAAAGTGAAATAAAAGAGTGGTTTAAGACTATCAATATTGCCGAACAGGTAAGTTTTTTTTCGCAGTTGGGTTTTTTGTGTGCGTGTGTTCGTGGGGGCGAATTTTCCACTGCGCTTTATTGAAGATAAAAAACCCGCTTTCAGGGCGTGTGCCAGTTTCTGTAAAAAATATGAGAAAGTCCGTCCGTTTTAACGCGCAGTCGCTTATCCGAGCGCAACGTCAAGCACCATCATCAGGCTGAATCCTATCATAAAAAGAATTGTTCCCCAGTTTGAATGTTCTCCCTCTGACATTTCCGGGATAAGTTCCTCGATGACTACGTAAATCATTGCTCCTGCTGCAAAACTTAAAAGGTACGGAAGCACGGGAATAATCAGCGTAGAAAGAAGAATCGTAAGAAGTCCTGCAAGTGGCTCTACAATGCCGGAAAGAACGCCATACCAGCATGCTTTTGTCCTGGAAAGACCTTTAGAGCGGAGCGGCATGGAAATAATCGCGCCCTCAGGAAAATTCTGGATTGCAATTCCAAGCGCAAGTGCAAGCGCGCCTGCCTCAGTAATGTCTGCCGAACCGGAAGCCCAACCTGCATAAAGAACGCCTACAGCCATTCCTTCAGGGATATTGTGCAGCGTTACGGCAAGAACCATCATCGTTGTTTTTTTCAGCTGACTTTTCGGACCTTCCACCGTTTCGTCAAGGTGCATATGCGGCGTTACAACGTCCAGAAGAAGCAGAAACAGCATTCCTAAACAGAAACCTGTAACTGCAGGAATAAACGCAAGACGCCCCATATCAGAAGCAGAATTCATGGACGGAATAAGAAGACTCCACACAGATGCTGCGACCATAACGCCGGCTGCAAAACCTGTAAGCATTTTCTGGATTTTTACATCCAGTTCCTTTTTCATAAAAAAAACAAGCGCAGAGCCGAGCGCAGTTCCCAAAAACGGAATTAAAAGACCTTTTGCGATAATCAGATTCATATAATTTCCCTTGTTCTGTTTTAGTATAAACTTAAGCCGGCAGTTCGTTCAAGAGAAGGACTGAATGTTACTCCGTGCAAAAATGAAATTTTTTTGATTTTTATGCATTTTTATGTTATTATATAATAAGGAATTATATTTTGTTTTTTTGCAAAAATCCGTAAACAGACTGTTTACGGATTGTAAATAGTCTGTTTACAGGTTGTAAATAGTCTGTTTGCAACTTGAAAATAGACTGTTTACGTCTTGTAAGCAGTGGTGCTGCTGAATCTTTGAAACAATATAAAACTTTTTTTGGTCTTGATAAAATAAATTTTTGTTCTGCATTAATATTTTTTTTGCTTTAATATAAAATGAGTTTCCTGTGCTTTTTTAATGATGATTACAGGCTGTAAGATTCCTTGCTATAGGTTTTCACTGTCAGTATTCTTTTGACTGGAAGCTGACGGTTCGTCATTATTCAAAATGTACAATAGACCGCTATAAAAAATGGGTTCAACTTTTTCTTACTCAAAATAGTGCATCGGAAAGCAAGTGTGATAATCAGTCTGCACAGAAAGAAATAAATGAATATTTAAAGTTTCTGGCATTAAAAAAGAATGTCAGTGCATCAACGCAGAATCAGGCTCTTGCAGCACTTCTTTTTTATTATAGATTTGTAAAAAATGAGCCTATGGAAAAATTAACGAATGTTGTCCATGCAAAGAAAAAAACAAGACTTCCTGTTGTCTTTAGCCGGCAGGAAGTTTCTAAAATCATTGGAAATCTGACAGGAATAAAACAAACTTATAGCAAAGCTTCTTTATGGAACGGGACTGAGACTAAACGAGGCTTTGTCGCTTAGAATCTTAGATTTAGATTTTGACAGAAATGAAATAATTGTTCGTCACGGAAAAGGCGACAAAGACCGCCATGTAATGATTCCCCGAACGCTCATTTGCGAATTAAAATCTCATATAGAGAATTTACGAAAAATTCACGAAGAAGATTTAAAGGCTGGTTTTGGCTCCGTAAAACTTCCCCAGGCTCTTTCTGATAAGTATCAGGGCGGAAGCAAGGAATTTAAATGGCAATGGCTTTTTCCACAAAAAAATAGATGGAAAAATATCCAGACAGGCGAGGAAGGCAGATGGCATTTAGATGAATCACTTATGCAGCGTGCCGTAAAACAGGCCATTTTGGAAGCTGGCATCAATAAAAACGCAAGTTGCCACACCTTTCGTCATTCTTTTGCAACTCACTTGCTGGAAAACGGATACGATATAAGGACAATCCAGGAGCTTCTTGGCCACAGCGATGTGAGTACAACAATGATTTATACCCATGTCCTAAATCGCGGAGCCGGTGGTGTAATAAGTCCTCTGGATAAAATGTAAAACTTACCAACTTACCAGTATCCGTGTAAAAATCTGTATAAATTCGTGAAAGTGTTGTATACTAAGGAATAAGTAAAATGATGTAAGATTTTACACTGACACTTTTTGCAGTGTAAACATTTTACAATGGATACGGAGAAATTATGTTAGGTGGACGCCCGCACTGGGGCGCTTGGAGGAAAAAAATGAGTGTATATGAAAAGAAAGAGCTTGTAGAACAAAGTTCTTTTCAGAAAATGTTCAAAAAACAACCAAAACAGAATTTTATAATAGAACTTGAAAATGCTTTGTATGAATATGAAGATAAATTACTTACATTAGACATTTCGATAATAACTTCATTAAAACAAAAATATAATATCAAACCAAAAGATTTTACATACGAAAGAGAGTTTTTGCTAAACAGATTTATTTCTCATTGTTTATGGGATGGACATTTATCCGATGAAGAAAAGAAGCAATTATCTTATCTTGCTAAACTTCTAGATATTTCAGAAGAATACTTAAATAACAAAATTACAGAAGAAGGAAAAGCAATTTATAAGAAAAAGGTACAACTTGTTATTTCCGATGACAAAATAGAAGATTCTGAAACAAAAGAATTAGATTCTCTAGAAAAAGAGTTTAACATTTCAGAATCAGATTCTACAGAAATTTTAAGTAATGAAGTTTCTTCAAAAATTCAATCATATGTAAATTCACTTTTAGAAAAAAGAAGAATCTCTCCAGAAGAAGAAAATAAATTAAATGAAATGATTTCAGGAATGCATGTTTCTGCTAGTTTCTCAGGAGATGGAATCTCAAGATTTAGAAAATATTGGGATATTGAAAACGCAGAATTAATACCTCTGGATTCTCCAATAAATTTGCAAAAAAGTGAGAACTTGTATTTTTCAGCAAATATAGAATGGTTTGAAGAAAGAACAAGAACTACAACAGTTTCGTATGGAGGTATAAGTACTAAGTTTAAAATTTGCAAAGGAGTTTATTTACGCGGCGGTTCTATAGCCCCAATGAGAAACACAGAAGAATATTTAAAACTTATTGATAATGGAGATATCTATTTTACAAATAAGAGAATCATTTTTATGGGACAACATGGAAATAAACAAATTCCTTATTCAAAAATCTTAGCTTTCACACCATTTGCAGATGGTATAGAAATCGATAAAGATACAGGTAAAAAACCGTTCTTTAAATATGAAGATTCAGAACTTATGGGCATTTATCTCGCAAGATTATTGAAGGATTTTTAAATGAGTTATCAAAAAACAAAAAAACGTTTATTTGAAATAATACAAGCAAGCACAGAGCATGATCTTGCAAGTAAAGTTTTTGATATTTGTTTAATAGTTTTAGTTCTCATAAATGTTTGCCTAGTAATTGCAGACACTTTTAATCTTCCTGAAAAAGTAAAAACTGTTTCATATTATATAGCCTGAATTTCGAGTTTAGTTGAGAATTTACAAAAAAAGCGTAAATCT
>JBJETJ010000065.1:0-36317 GCA_051883255.1 Treponema sp. | reverse complement strand
AGTCGGCAATGATGTGTGGATTGGATATGAGGCTGTCATTCTTTCGGGCGTTACAATCGGTGACGGCGCAATTATCGGCGCGCGTGCGGTTGTAACAAAGGACGTTCCACCGTACACAATCGTCGGCGGAGTTCCTGCAAAACAAATCCGAAAGCGTTTTTCTGACGATGTAATTTCAAAGCTCCGTTCGCTTGAATGGTGGAACTGGAGCGAAGAAAAAATCAGGCAGAACATTGGCGCAATTCAAGGCGGTGATATTGACGCGCTGAACTGAATTTTATTTTTGCATTGCAGTAAAACTCCGGAATGTTTCCAAAGCCGTCACCAAAGTCATTTACGGTTTTTGAAAAAACATTCCGGCTTTTTTTTGTTCACTTTACTGGCGGACTACGGAAATGCGCTCGCGGATATGATTTCCGCTGGTGATTTCGTCTACCATTGCGATGGCGTAATCTGCGTAGCTTATGATGCTTTCGCCTTTTGAATTAGGCGTAAGTTCTTCGCCTGCAAGAATGTATTTTCCAGTGCGTTCAGCGTCTGCCTGAAAATCTGCCGCAGGACTGATGTATGTCCAGTTTACGTCGTTCCTCTGGCGCAGTTGTGAAAGTGCCTGTCCCTGTGTCGAAGCAAGGAGCTTGAACATTTCCGGGAAATCCGGCGTGTCCACAAGCTGAACAGTATGCTCCGGGTTTACGTAAAGGCTTCCTGCTCCGCCGACAACAAGCAGGCGAACTTTTGTTCCTGCAAGTATATCGCACAGATGTTTAAGTGAAGTCGAATGCTGCGGAATTGTGTCAGGCGTCCAGGCACCGAACGCATCTACAACTACGTCAAAGCCTGCCAGATCTTCTGAAGTCAGGTCGAACAGATTTTTTGAAACGAACTTTGGCGCAAGAGATTTGTTTTCTCCGCGAACAAAAGCCGTAACGTCAAGACCGCGTTCCACAGCCTCTTTTACAATAAGCCTTCCGGCTTTTCCGTTTGCACATACAACAGCAATTTTCATATATACCTCCAAAATGGTATTTTGTTTTTTTTTGTTGTAACTACCGGTATTACATCAACTGATATTAGAATACGGAACTTTTGTTGTAATGTCAATAGTTACAACAAAAAAAATATTTTAAAATGTTTTTCTTGTTGGTGGTGCTGGCGGTTTGCGTGAGTTGTGGCGAGAAAGCGTGAATGTGAATTTAAAGTTTTTCTAAATCGAGCTTTATATCTGCAAGCGTGATTGATTTAAGTTCCTTTTCCATTGCAGACTGAACGCGCGCAAGCTTGCCGTCAAGGATGTGATGAATGTTTTTTCCGACAGGGCAGTCAGGATTTGGATTTTCGTGGAAGTGGAAGAGCTGTTCGTTTTCAACACATTCTACGGCGCGGTAAATGTCAAGGAACGTGATTTTTTTTAACGGCCGCGAAATTGTTGTTCCGCCAGTTCCGCGTGCAACGTCGATAAGCCCTGCGTTCTTGAGCTGACCCAGAAGTTTTCTGATAATGACAGGATTTACATTCGTGCTTCCGGCAAGAAAATCGCTTGTAACTTTGCTCGTCTTGCCAAACTGCTCAATGCAGGCAAAAATATGAACTGCAAGTGTAAACCGGCTTGAAATCTGCATACATCACCTTCTTTAAAAACGTTTTCGGTAAAATTGTACTTGTGTAATTTTGTGTCTTTTATTTTAGCCTATCTTTGATGTAATATCAATTATCACATCGGGGGGGGCGGTCAGTTAGTTCAAAAATAATAATTATGGAAAAATATATGGAAAATTTTTTAACATTGCGATATATTTTAAACAAGGGGGTACGATTATGGCAACTTCAAGTATTTTTGCTAATTTCAATATAACTGACTCAAAAAAAGCTGAAAATTTTGTAACAGCCCTTGATAATTCTGCAAAAGAAAAAAACAAGAAGCCCTGTGCAAACAAAAAATCCTTTGTTGTGCTTCCTGATGACATTAAATCCTTGTGGGCTAAACGAAAAAGCAAATGACTTTTAACGTTGTAAATATGATTGATTTGCTCGATTCTGTGGGTGAAGAAGAAGTCCGTGCAGCTTTGTCAGATTTTAAATGTAAAAAAAATTCTGAAATTGAAAATTTTCTTAAGAACAATGCAATAGATTTTGCCAGACAAAAAATTTCCGTTACGCACCTTATTTTAGATGATAGAGGACAGATTGCGGCATATTTTACGCTGACTCACAAGCCGTCAAATATTTCTGCTTCTTCTTTAAGCAACTCTGCAATAAAAACGCTTTCCCGCTATGCAATACTTGATAATGATTCTAATTCTTTTAACATTTCCGCTTTTCTCATAGCACAGTTTGGAAAAAACTCTGCTTATAATGGTTTCAGAAATATTTCAGGAAATAAATTGATGGATTACTGTTTTGAAATTCTTGAATCCGTACAAAAGCAAGTCGGCGGAGGAATTGCTTTTCTTGAATGTGAGGACAAGAAAAAACTTCTTGATTTTTATCAGAACGAAAACAACAGATTCCGAACTTTCGGAGAACGCTTTTCAAAAACTGAAGGTAAAAAATACATTCAGCTTTTACGTTTTTTTTAGAACGGCTTTCATCAGCGATTGAAGTGCTCGCGCTCCGAGGCATTCTTGAGCTGTCCCAGAAGTTTTCGGAAAAATCGTATTTGTGTAATTTTTGATGTCTTTTATTTTAGCCTATCTTTGATGTAATATCAATTATCACATCAGGGGGGGCGGTCAGTTAGTTCAAAAATAATACTTGACTTAAACATCTTTCTGCATTAAATTTAATTTTAGAAGGTCTCCATTAACCTGCGGTTTCAATCCGTAAAGAGATGAACTTTAAGAAAAGGCCGCTCGCTATTATGTGAACGGCCTTAGTTTTTTTAGGCGGTAATGTGTTCTTTTTGAAGGATAAACTGACATTCATAAACATAAATCAAGATTATTTGAAATATTTGCATGAGCAGTGTCCAGAAGTGTATTATAAGCCTGTTAATTATGATAATAAACCTTATCTTGGAATTTTGATAAATAATGATGGTCAGGAATATGTAATTCCTATTTCATCAGCAAAGAAAAAACATGAATTATGGAAAAATATAGAATCAGACAGATTCTTGATTTATGAAAAATATGACAAGATGCCTGATTCTGCTGATGCAGTATGTAAAATATTGCCAGATGGAACGATAGAGCATTTATTGTCAGTAATTGATTTGAAAAAAATGATACCTGTAAAAGCCGGTCTTTATACAAAAGTTGATTTAGTTCATGCAGATACGGATTCCGAAGAGATTAGGAATTATAAAAACCTGATGAATAAAGAATTTGCTTTTTGCATTAAATTATCAAAATTAATAATTCAGAAAGCTGGCAAACTTTATGAAAAGCAAATGTCCACAGGAAAGGTAATAAAGTTTTGCTGTGATTTTAAATTGCTTGAAGAAAAGTGCCGGGCGTACAAAAAATAATTCTATTTCAAAAATTATTTGTTCTGATTCTGCAATCTGCTTTGAAATGTATGCAGGTGATATTACATAGTTACAGTAACGACATTGTAATCCTGCAAGAGTTTTTTTCCGCCAGTGCGAAGAATCTGCAAGAATCTCTGTGCCGTGCCCTGAGGAATATTTCTGCCGGATTCCCATGCTTCAACTGTTTTAGGAGAAACGCCGAGAACGAAAGCAAAGTTTTTTTGCGTGAGGTTTAAGTCCTCGCGAATCTGTTTGATTTCTTTGTCATGATACTGAGGAAGTTCTGCAACTGTGACGCTCATTTTTCTTGCTTTAGAAGTGTCGCCTTTTGCATAAGCAAGGCTTTCTGTGAGTCCGTTCATAATGCTTTCAAATGCTTTATTTTCTGCCATCTTGTGCCTCCTTTTCAGCGGTTTTTATTGCTGTTACTATAGTTTTCATTTGATTCCGTTCTGCTTTACTCAAATTGGCTTTTTCATTTTTAGGGAAAGCCGTAAGCAGATAAATATGTTTTGCAAAAACTATATCCAAATATACAATTCTTGCTCTCCGCTTTTCCCTCGACCTTCCAAAGCCCATCGGAATTTCTTAACCCCGCCAGTACCTTCCAACGTATCTCCGCAATCAGTATTTTTGCAAAGATATATTTCCAATTCGCCCAAATCATCATCATTCAATCCGAGTTCTTTCCAGTTGCGGTCAAATTCTTTTGTAATGATGAATTCTCTTGTCATGATTATAATATACACCCTATTGAATAGGGAAGTCAAGCCAGACTACAAAATAATATCAATATGAACTTCTTGTCGTTTTGTACAAGGTTTGACAGGTTGAATAATTATTCTTTATATAGATATTCCCCCTTGCCAATACGAAAAACCTGTTATAAACTATCGTTATGACGATATATCACGGTTCTCAGAAAATAGTCAAACAGTGGGGCAGAGGTAACGATAAATGATGCACGCATACAGCAAGCTTTATCTTTGTGACTCGCAGGTTAATCTGGCGTCAATGTTTGATTTTGCAATCCGCGGATTAAATTATTCTGGCGATGATTTTTTTTCTTTGTTTATTGATTCGGGGGTTGCCTCAAAGTTTGAACATGGAAATCCAAAATATGTGGCAGGAATGTCAGGACGTGAACTGGCAGATTTGGTGTTAAAACTTTCTGGACATTCGGTTTCTGTTCGCTCTGTTCCTTGCGAAATTGATACGACCTATGACGGGCCGGAATACTGGCTTGGCTGGGTTATGGCATATTATCAGTGGTATCGTTCATTCAGATTTTCTGATTTAAAACAGTACGGACTTATTCCTTCGGAAATTCTGAATCGTTATATTCTTCATGAAGCCGATATTTCAAAATTTGTTGAAACGGCGGACGAAATAATCAGGCATAACCAAAAAACAATGCCGACCCGCTTAAAGCAAATCAGGACTGAACGAAAAATGACCCAGAAAGAACTTTCGGATTTATCCGGGGTAAGTTTAAGAATGATACAGCTTTATGAACAAAGGCAGAATGACATCAATAAAGCCGCAGGTTCTGTTATAAATCGTCTTGCCTGGGTTCTGAAGTGTAATTTCTATGAAATTATGGAATTGGAATTTTAATAAATCTGCTCACAAAATTTTCTCGTGAAAAAAAACGCCTGCTTCCAAAAGGAAAGAGTTTCTTGATTTTTATCAGAACGAAAACATCTGATTCAAAATTTTCAGAGGCACTTTTCAAAAAAACTGAAAGCAAAAACTATATTCACTTTTTGAGATTCTTTTAGAACGGATTTAGAATGTTCATATTATTTGAGGTTAATATGTCTTGTAAAGGAATTTTTGTCTTTTAATTTTTATTCTATGGTTGCATCTTCAAAATCGATTTCTTTAACAATACTGATTTTGCTTCCTTTTTTTCTCATATCCATTGCCTTTTCAACTTTTCGTCCGTAGCAAGAATAAGCCCAGCAGGGATTTGAATCTTGTCCGATAATTAGAAAATCAGTTTTGTCGGAAACAGTATCTTTATAAATGCCTCCACGACTTTCTATTATTTCTACGATATCTTTTCTTTTGTATTTCTTGGAAATACCTGTAAAACAAAACATTTTATCTTTAAATTCAATTAAAGGATTGATTGTACATACTCCAGAGAGAGTTATATCATTTCTAAGTTTGTTAATTTCATTAAAATCAATTGTCTTTGAATCTTTTTCATTTACGAATTCACTTAGAAATAATTTCAAATAATTCCGTTCCTTTTCAGTTATAACACCATCTTCTGTAATTCCAAAAAGCAAAGCTTCGATTTCATCAAATGGGTAAGTCCCTATGAGTTCTTCATTGTCAAAAAGCCAGTCTTGAAGTTTTTTTATTTCTGTATCAGTAATATTGTTGTCTGCTAAAACTCCATGAAAGATGCCTTCTAATTCTTGAAGCTTGCATGTTACTAAATCATAATACCCTTTTCGGTAAAGAATCATATCAACAAGCCAGCATAAATCTTTAAATTCTTCTTCGGTAATAATTCCATCTTCGCATATTTTATTTACAAAAGGTATTATTTCGTTAAATGGTGAAACACCAATCAAGTCATAATGAGTTTTTGCCCAGTTTTCAAGTTCCTTAACTTCTGTTTTGTTAATAATATTGTCAAGGTTAATTCCTGTAATTATTCCCTTTAAAGTATTGATTGCTTTAGTTCCTTCTGCTCTAGAAGTAAAACGACGAATTTTATGCAATTCTTCTTTATCAACCATAATAAAACTCCGAGTGTTTCTATAGAATAATCATATATCAAAAAAAGATTTCTGTTAATATAACTTAATGTTTTTGTGGTTTACACTATGTTACATATTTCTGTTTAATTATAACTTTTTCAATAAATTTGATTTAATTTTTCCATATTGTTCCAAGATTTCATCCACCAATGTTTTTCTTTTTCAGGTAGCTCTTTGCCATAAGTTCCATTACCATATTTCATTTGCTTTAGTTGATTATCTTTCTTTCTGTATATATATGAATAATCATAAGTTTTTTCGACATCTGTTATTTCATCTATATATGAAATTCTTAAAATTCTGAGTCCGTCATAAAAATCCGGTAAATTGTTTTTAAGCCAATCTATTTTTTCATTTATCAAAGTTTCAAGTTTTTCTTTACTGACTTTGCCTAATTTAAAATAACAATCAAAAGTAAAATTTCCTATATATGCTGTACTTGTTATTGAACCATTGTAATTTGGATTTATTAATAAATCAGAATTCCTTTTAAAATATTCTTTATTGAACTCGTCGCAATAGTCATAAAATTTTCTAAAATAGGATTTTGTTTCTAAAAAAACATATTTGCTTATTTGATTTTTTTCTGCTAAAACTTCAGGAGTTCGGTCAACTCTAGTATCTATAGAGCCAAGTACATTAAAATATTCAATCTCGAGCATTCTATAAAATCTGCAAAGTTCATCAAATGAATAACTTTTTAAATGCTCATATTCTTTAAAATCAGGAATATTTGCTTTTTTATATTCCCATAGTTCAGAGAAAGTCATTTTATCTTCAATATTTTCTATATTTTGTTTAGATGCTTCTTCAGACTTTTTTTCTTCTTCATTATTATAACTAGTACATTTTCCAATTAATATAAAAAATAAAAATAACAAAATAACTGGAATAATAAAATTTCTTTTTTTATTTGTTTTTTTCATCTATGCTTTCTCCAAAAACAATAATGACCAGCATATTTGCAATACACTGGTCATTATCTGAAATTCTAACTTTATTTCAAATTAATCATAGATTTATCATAGTCGCTTGGTGGCACAAAGCCCATAAGCTGCATTATTGTTGCAGGCCATGAGGAGATGCCCAGACCTTCGTTGAGTTTTGTCTGGTCGTATTCGCCTTTGTATTCGGGGTCGTAGATGATGCCCGGAACTGGGTTGAGTGAGTGGGAAGTTTTGGCTTTTGGTTCGCCGTCTTTGTCTGTTTTTACGCTGCCGTCTTTTGCGTGTTCGTACATATCGTCGGAGTTTCCATGGTCAGCGGTGAGGCAGAGGATTCCGCCGGCTTCTTTGATTGCGGCTTTTAAGCGGCCGAGCTGTAAGTCCATTCCTTCCATAGAGCAGACAACGGCATTGAAAACGCCTGTGTGTCCGACCATGTCGCCGTTAGGGAAGTTGAGGCGGATGTGGTCGTATTTTCCGCTCTTGATTGCTTCGATTACTTTGTCTGTGATTTCGGCGCATTTCATCCAAGGGCGCTGTTCAAATGGAACTGTGTCTGACGGAACTTCGATGTAGTCCTCGAGGTTTTCGTCAAACTTGCCCTGTTTGTTTCCGTTGAAGAAGTAAGTTACGTGTCCGTATTTTTGTGTTTCGGAAATTGCAAGAAGTTTTACGCCGCTTTTTGTGAGGTATTCGCCCATCGTGCGGTCAATGCTCGGAGGGTTTACAAGATACTGTGCAGGAACGTGTGCGTCGCCGTCGTATTCCATCATTCCGGCATATTCAACGTTTGGAACGCGTTTTCTGTCAAACGGAAGTTCTCCGCCTGCCGGTGTTTCAAATGCTTTTGTCATTTCAAGTGCGCGATCTCCGCGGAAGTTAAAGTAAATTACGCTGTCGCCGTCTTCGATTGTTCCCACAGGTTTTCCGTTTTCCGTGATGACGAATTCGTGCATATCCTGATCGAGTATTCCCGGAACTTCTGAACGGTAAGTTTCGATTGCTTTTGTAGCGCTTTCAAACTGACGTCCTTCGCCAAGAACGTGTGCGTACCAACCGCGCTGAACCATGCTCCAGTCTGCGTTGTAACGGTCCATTGTAAGATACATTCGTCCGCCGCCTGATGCGATTTTGTAATCACAGCCTGCAAAGCCTGCAAGGAATTCTTCCAGCGGTGTGATGTATACGAGTGCACTTGTCGGGTCAACATCGCGGCCGTCAAGAAGTGCGTGAACGCGGATTTTTTTTACGCCGTCTTTGTTTGCGGCAGTAATCATTGCTTTTAAGTGGTCGATGTGCGAGTGAACGTTTCCGTCAGAAACAAGTCCGATAAAATGAAGCGTACTGTTTTTGTTTATTACGTTCTTTGAAAGTTTCTGCCAGGTGTCGCCCTGAAACATAGTTCCGTTTTCGATTGATTCGCCTACGAGTTTTGCGCCCTGTGCAAAAACGCGTCCGCAACCCATAGCGTTGTGTCCGACTTCGCTGTTTCCCATATCGTCGTCGCTTGGAAGTCCTACTGCAGTTCCGTGTGCTTTAAGTTTTGTGTGCGGACAGTTTGCAGTGAACCAGTCAAGGTATTTCATCCGGCTTGCTTTTACGGCATCGCCTTCTTCGTATTTTCCATATCCAACGCCGTCCATAATAACAAGGACAACTGGACCACGACGACCTTTCCAATCTGGATTTTTTTCCAGAGCATGAATTGTATCTGCCATTTGTATCTACCTCAAAAATTTAGAAATTCGTTTTTTGTGACTGATATAAATATAATGAATTTTCAGACGTTTTACAATGGAGAAAGGAGTTTTCAAAATTCAGCGTGAAGAGAAATGACGAGGGAATAGAAGTGAACGAAGGCGAATGAAAGCGAAGGCGAACGAATGCGGAAATTTATTCTGTGTATTTTTTGCTATTTCTATTTTTCAATCTTTATGCCGACGGTGAATTTTCTTGAGGGGATATAGTAGGAATCGTGCCAGGCGATTTTCTGGTCGAGGAGGTTTGTGACTTTGAGGTAGGCTTGGACGGAATCGGTGCAGCGTGCGGTGAGCGTTATGTCGAGCAGGTGGAGTTCCGGGTAGAAGAAAACGTTTTCGTTGGAAGTCCAGCGGCGGCCTGTAAAAGAGTAGTCGGCGTTTAAAATTATGCGCCAGACATTTACGCAGATGCCGGCGTGCGCCTGCCATTCGGGAACCCACATTATCTGCTTAAAAGTTGAACAAAGTCTTGCCGACGTATAAGTTGCATCAACCGAGATTGTTAAAATGCCGTCAAAAAAATTCTGCTCGGCGCCGAGCGTTACGACATTGTAAATTCCGTCCGCACTGTTTGCAGGAATTAATTTTCCGTCCTGCGACGTCCAGCGGATTTTATTTCCGTAGTACGAAAATTTGTATTGCGCCCACAACGGAAAGTCATTCCGTTTAAAGCCCGCAAAGGCGCTCCAGCCGGCTTCTGAATTTAACTCCGGGTTTCCTGTCGCGTAACTTGTCTGCGGCCAGTACAACTGGTTAAAAGTCGGCAGCGTACATTCTCTGAAAAGCGAAAGCGAAAATCCTTCGAGCGACATCGTAAGGCGCGGAAGAATTCGTATTCCGAAATTCCGGTTGAACCATAACAATGCGGCAAGCTGGGGTTCTATGCTGAATTTTCCGATTTGAAATTTTTTTCCTGCGCCGAAGTTTGCCGTCATTCTGTTTGAAGCCGGGTTGTACGCAAGCCATTCAAAATTTATTCCTGCCGAAAAATCGCAGAGCCATTTTATGTTTTCAGAAATTCCTGTTTTAAAAAATCCTGTGTTGTCAATGTTTGAAGCGGTGCGGTTGTTGACGTATTCGACATTTGCAAAGCTGAACGTAAAGTCCGTGTCAGATTTGACCGCAGAATTCTGATAAGAAAATCTGACGTTGTTCAAAGTGGAAATGTCAGTTTCAATTCCGTTGTCCAGACTTGAACCTGAATTATAAGTTTTTAAATTATTATAGCTGAATGAATTTTTGCCCGAAAGAAACGCGTTGTCAGAAAGCCTGACATTCCAGCCAAAGTGCGTGTTTCCCTGTCTTGAAAAATTGTCAAGGTTTGTTCCGAGATTTGAAGGTTTTTCAAATTCATTTTCTGCGGACAAAAGTGAAGCGCCGAGATTGAATTTAAATTTTTCAAAACTCTTTGCGTAAAACGTTCTTGCATACCAAGTGTCAAAAAGATTTTTCTGGTAGCTTGAAACTCCCGTGTCTACGATTAATTTGTCCTGAAAATTTTTTGTCGTAATTCTGACGATACAGCCGGCAAATTCTGTGTCAGACAAAACAGGCGTGTCTTCGATTTCGATTTTTTCGATTGTGTTTATGTCGATTGAGTTCCAGTCAAATTCTCCTGTCGTAGAACTGTTTGCAAGAATTCCGTCGACATAAACTTTTATGCAAAAACTCGTGTAGCCTTTGTAAGACAGCTGTGACGCTGAACCTGTACCGCCTGTCGTCATTACGAGAAAGCCTTTTGATTCGAGGAACTCCTGAACTGACAGGCTTTTTGTTTCGCTGATTTTTTGAAAATCAAAAACGCGTTTGTGCGCTTCTTCGTTTTGAGTTTCTTTTTGAACGAAATCTTCCTGTTCTTTTTTCTGTTCGTCTGCTTCATCATTCTGAATGATTTGAAACCGCGAACTGCTTCCGTAAGACGGATTTTCTATATGAGATTTTACGTTCCGTGTTTCTGCATAAATCGAAAACGAAAAAAGGAACAGAAAGAAAAAGCGGCGTTTCATTTATTCAACTAAAGTCCAGCATTTCAAATTTGAAGATGCGCTTTTTGAATATTCTGTGTCAGTCCACGAACCTTTTGAATAAGGCAGATAGTTTAATGCCGTAGAATATTTTGCAAAGCAGGCTGTTCCTGTCGCACCTTCATTACAAACGGCTGTTGAGTAATACTCCAGCCAGATAATTGTATTTCCTGATATTGTTATATATGTAGGAATGAAACAACCTTCATGTTGCACGTTTCCTTGAACAGATGGGTTTTCATAGCAGTTACCGGCATCATAGTTTAAGTGCTGTCCTGATTTTAGCAAAAGCATTTTTCCGTTGTTTGGAGTTGCATCAGAAATTTCTAATGCAACATAAGTTCCAAAGTGTCCGTCTGTGTCTTCGGTGCATAACTCTGCAAAAGTTTTTGATTTTGCATTTTCGGCTGATATCTTATAAGGTGCATTCCAGGAAAAATCATAAGTATAAGACCCTTTGAACATTTTTAATTCACCATCGTCAATAAAAAATTTTACCCAGTCACCCCAAGAAGCTTTGTAAACATTTCCGTCAAGACTGCTGAAATTTGCCTTAATGACTGACTTCCAGTTTGTGCTTGTGTTTTGGTAAAGAGTTGTAGAACTTCCTTTCGGCTGTTCGCAGGAAATTACAGTGCAGAACGCAAAAACGGCGGCACTTAAAATAAAAATTGAACGCAATGCGCGTTTAAAAAAAGATTTCATACAACCTCCTATTGATTGTACATTATGTAGATTCTCCGTCTGACTTTTACAGTAGAATAGACTGCCCTGACTT
Source organism: Treponema sp. (assembly GCA_051883255.1). Taxonomy (GTDB): domain Bacteria; phylum Spirochaetota; class Spirochaetia; order Treponematales; family Treponemataceae; genus Treponema_D. The sequence continues at coordinate 24,565 of JBJETJ010000065.1, read as the reverse complement.
TCACAGGATTGGAGGTGATAAATTCACGAAAAGCAATATAGCCTAAAATCAAAGATAATGCAATTATCAAAAGTTCTATGAAACTCTTGCTCTGGAATTTCTTAATTTTACTATGAACACGCGCCTGAAATATTTTGCAACTGAATAAATGCACGCAGCAGCGTATCTAAAAAACGAAACACCGAGTTCTTTGTGAGCGAGCGAAAGGCTTTTTAATTCTCCGCGTTCCATTGCAAAAAGATTTCCGCTCAAGCCTGATTCCCCGAATCTTTGTTTGTGCAAAATGCTTTCTGACATTTTTTCGTTCAGGAAAAGGCATTTGTATTTGTTTGCTATCTGGCAGAAAAAATAAATTTCTTCGGAATAGCACATTCCTTCTTTAAAGAAAATTCCGTCGTCGATGACTTTGCGTTTTAAAATTGAGTTTTGCGTTGTGTAATAGTTTTTAAAAAGTTCGTCGTTGAGTGTAATGTAAAAAAGACTGACATAGGTTTTTGATTTGTTCAGCTTGGGAATGCGCTGGACGTCGCGCTCGTGATTAGCCGTAATGCAGACTGCGTTTGGTTCATCGTTAAGAATTGAAAGGCGTTTTGCAAGGCTTCCGTTCAGCCATTTGTCGTCAGAGTCGTTGAATGCGATGAACTGTCCGCGGCAAACTCTGAGCCCGGCATTGCGTGCACTTGCGGCGCCTGAGTTTTTTAAGTGCATTACTTTAATTTGAATGAAGGCGCTTTTTCCTGTTCCGAAATCTCTGTAAGAAATTCCGTCAAGAAATTTTGTCGTGCCGTCTGTCGAGCCGTCGTTGCAGCAGATGATTTCTGAAACTGTGTTTTCAAGTAAAAATGATTTTGCGAGGGTTTTGTCTGCATAAAGATTTTCGATTTCTTTTACGACGGAGTTGACAGATTCTTTTGCAGTCTTGATTGAGTTGTAAAAAGGAATTACAACTGATAAAAAAACTTTTTCCATATTTCTTTCTCCAATATCTATAATAAAAAATTATTATAAAATCTGTTTTACGCCTGCGGTGTTCCAGCCGTCAGGGATAATGTCTTTTGTGCCGGACGTCGACCAGATTTCAGGACAGACGATGACCGCATCTGGATTTTTGTTAAGCCAGGCGCCCCAGAAACTGAACGAACTGTTCGGAATGATTGAAGCCGAGCACTCGCTCATTAATGCGATGTCCTGCCAGCTGTCTTTGCCTGTGTTCCAGTCGACAAAGATTTTTTCTTTGCTGTGCGTGTCGATGTTTTTTCTGCACCATTCGATGTCGTCTGAAAAAATAATGAATGTCTGGATTTGCGGTACGAGTTCGAGCATTTTTGAAATTGCGTTTTCAAAATAAGGTCTGTCGCATACAAACAAAGTTTTGTGATTTAAATAGTCACCGCGCCTTACGTGAATTGAACATGTTTTTGTTTTTGAATTTATCAAGGCAGAAAGTTCTTTTGATTTTTCGTTTAAAGGCAGTGCAAAGGTGAACTGTTTTTTTAATTCATCTTCGTAGCCTTTCCAGTAAAGCGGATTTTGCCAGTAGCCGTCAAGATACAAATCGCGGCAGTCAGTCAAATGCTCTGCGTGGAATTTTGAATCGTATTCGATGACGTGAGTTTTCTTTGTAAAGAATTTTCGTCTTAACCGTTCAAAAAAATTTTCTGCCCTGTCGCCGAGAGAATAGACAAGACTGTCGTCTGCTTCCGTTATGTCCAGAGCGAAAACCCGAGCGGCTTCAAAATTTCCGTGACTTAAATCTACTCCGCCGCGCACGCATGGTTTTTTGTAAAGGCTTGTGTCCGCCAGAACGTTGAATCCTTTTTTTTGAAGTACAAAGGCAAACGCATATTGAAACATCTGGTTTCCGAGTCCGCCGGTGTATTTTATAATTTTTGTCGGCATAACTTTATTTCCTGCGTTTAGTTTTGTCTGTAATTTTTTTTGCGTTTTTGCTGACAGCGTTTTTTTTGCTTTCGGTTTTGCTTGTCTTGCTGGTTTTGCTGGTTTTGCTATCGGCAGTTTCGTTTTTGTTATAGTTCAGAATTTTTTCAAACTGTTTTTTTATAACTTCTTTTCCGAGAATTTTTATCATTCCGTTATGAATTTCTGCTGAACTTAACAAAGTCCGTGGTGTCTTGTATAACAGCGTGTAAACTTTTTCTGCAAAATCAATTTCGTTAAAGCGCTCCGCAACGTAGCCATTTTTTCCGTATGTAATAAACTGGCGTGCAGTTCCAACGTCAAACGAAACGGCAGGCACTCCGCAAAGCAGCGCTTCTTCGAGCATCATCGGCGCAGAGTCTTCGACTGACGTGCACATAAAGACGTCAGCCTTGTTATAAATTTTTGCAAGGTCATTTACGTTTTTACAAAAGCCGAATTTTTCAAACGAAATGTTTTTAAAACTGTATTCCTTAAAAAGCGAAGGTTCAAGACAGAGCATTTTGATTTTCTGCCCGTCAGGAATTTTTTTGTCAAGATAAATCAAAGTCTGCAAAACATACGTAAAACCTTTGCGCACGTCATTTGCAAAATTTGCTATGCTGAACAGGTACTTCGTGTTTTCGTCTTTTTCAACTTCTTCCGGTTTAAAAACGTTTTCGTCTACAGGATAAAAATACTGCCAGTATTCAGAAAAAGGAATTGCAGACTTTCTTGCAAACTCAAGGTCGTAATCTGCGTTGCTCATAATTTCTGCATTCATATAAAGAATGTTCTGCGCTTTTGCCGTCAGCTGAAAATGGCTTCGCGTATTAAGTTCGTAAGGCAGGGCAGGGCAGTTAAAGCAAGTGTCATAAAATTTGCGGCAGTCCCAGGCGTAATGACAGCCTCCTGTAACCGGTGCCATATCCATCATCGTAAAAATAATGCGCGCGTGAGTTTTTTCGTAAATGCGCTTTATGTCGAACGTATTTAAAAACCCGATAATCTGATGAACAAAAACTATGTCAACGTTTTCCAAATCAAGTTTCTCTTCAAGACCGGGGAAAAATCCGTCTGCGTTTTCTTCATCATAATCATTGTAGCAGTAAACGTCGTCTTTTCTAAAACGCTTCCAGTCAGTGTCTTTTGTCTTGTCAAGCATTTTTGCGAGCTTGCGTTCAAGGCGCATTTTGACCATATACTTTTTGCCCTGACCGCCTTTGTTCTGCACTTCCGTCGTTTTTTCTGAATCAAGTTCCTTGTGCTGAACATAAAGATGAGAGTCGTGTCCCTCTTCGAGAAGCAGTTTGTGAATTCGTGTTGCGGCGATTCCTGCACCGCCGGCATTTGTTGTTGCAAGATGAATAATTTTCATTTTTCAATTCCTGTTAAAAACTTTTTTATTTTAAAATAAAAATTTATAAAACTAAAATTTAAGTGTTAAAAAATTCCAGAGTTTTGCTGATTACAAAATTCAAATCTTTTTCATCGATGTTGTAATAAAGCGGAAGGCGGACAAGCCTGTCACTTTCGGACGTCGTAAATTTATCTTCGCCGTAAAACCTTCCGAATTTAATTCCGGCAGGCGCACTGTGCAGCGGAACATAATGGAACACGCAGAGGACGTCGTTTGATTTCATAAAATCGATGTATGCCGTGCGCGTCTGCAAATCCCTGCACTTTATATAGAACATGTGCGCATTGTGAACACAGCCGTCAGGAATTACGGGAAGTTCGATGATTCCTTTTTCTGCAAGCGGTTTGAAAACTTCGTTGTACTTGTTCCAGGTTGCAAGGCGGTTGTCGTTTATTTTGTCGGCTTCAAGAAGCTGAGCCCAGAGGTATGCGGCGTTCAAGTCACTCGGAAGATAGCTTGAGCCCCAGTCGACCCAGTTGTATTTTGCAACCTGACCGCGGAAAAACTGCGAGCGGTTAGTTCCTTTTTCGCGCAGGATTTCTGCACGGGTGATTGCGCTTTCGTCGTTGATTACGATTGCGCCGCCTTCGCCCATAGAATAATTTTTTGTTTCGTGGAATGAATAGCAGCCGAAATCTCCGATTGTTCCGAGCGGTTTTCCTTTGTACGAGGACATCACTCCCTGCGCCGCATCTTCGACAACTTTGAGGTTATGGCGTTTTGCAATGTCCATAATCGTGTCCATCTCGCAGGCAACTCCTGCATAGTGAACTGCCACGATTACGCGCGTTTTTGGCGTAATTGCCTGTTCGATTAATTTTTCGTCGATGTTCATCGTGTCGGGGCGAACGTCAACAAAGACGAGTTTTGCGCCGACAAGTGCGAATGCCGTTGCGGTAGAAGAAAAAGTAAAGCTCGGTAAAATTACTTCGTCGCCGGGCTGAATGTTGCAGAGCCAGGCTGCCATTTCCAGTGCCGAAGTTCCGCTTGTAGTAAGCATAACTTTTTTTGCATTGAATTTATTTTCAAGCCATTCATTGCATTTTTTTGTAAAAGGGCCGTCACCGCAAATCTTGTGGTTTTCGACAGCCTGTTTCATATATGTAAATTCAGTGCCTAAAAAAGGCGGAACGTTAAAATGAATCATTTTTAATTTCTCCAGAGTTTAAGAATTATTTTTTTTCAATAGTCCAAGTATAAACCATTTTAGTTTTGATGCAAACATATTGAACGGATACGGCATCTGCTTTGAATCTTTTATGCGGCTTTTCATTTCAAGCAAGTCCATTTTTTCGTTCCGCAGAATTTCGTGGTCAGGCGAATAGTCAGGATGAATGAGCGGAAATTCAAGTTCACTGTAATCGAGTTTTTCAAAAATGCTTTTTCCGCTTGTGTGAGTTGCATCTGAGTCAAAACCTGCGTTGCGGATTAAGTTTACTTTTGGAACGACTGAAAAACCGTTTTCTCTCCAGACAGAAAGATTCCAAGGGAACGCCCAGGAATTTGTCCGTTTATTATAAACATAATCGAATGAAGAATTCCAGTAATAACGGTGGCTTGCTTTTTTGTAAATTGATTCGACAAGCCGGGCGCGCTTTAAGTTTTTCCAGTCAGACATTGCCAAGTCCATTTTGTTCCAGCTTCGCCTCCAGGTTGCCCAGCCCCAAATCTGACATTGCTTTGAAAAGAAATAACTTTCTTTTACAGGTTCTTTTGCAAAACATTTGTTGTTGCCCGAAACAAGCATAATCCGTTCGTCGTTGTCGTAGCGTTCAAGCATCTCGTCTGCAAACCTGAAAAAACTCAAGTCAGGTATGCAGTCGTCTTCAAAAATTATTGCCCGCTCAACTTTTGAAAAAACTTCGTTTAACCCGGAAACAACGCGCTTTGCACAACCGAGATTTTCTTCTGAAAAAATTTTGTGAACGCTGCACTGCCAGTCAACTTCGTCAGCGACAGAACGCGCTTTCTGACATTTTTCATATTCACCTTCCCGGTTTTTCCGCGGTCCGTCAGCAATTATAAAAAGTTCCTTTGGCTCTGCCTTTCTAATCTGCCGTAAAACAGAATGAGCGCTCTCATACCGGTTAAAAATAATCATCGCCACCGGTGTCTTTGTATGATATAAATCCATTTTTTTTCGCCCTGTAGTTATGATTATACAGAAAAGCAAGGTAAAAATATAGAGAGGAATGGGGAGGGGAGAGGAAGGGAATGACAAGACGCATAAAGTATTTTATAATTTAAGTGCCGCTGTGCTAAAACAAAAAGAACAGTCTGAACTTGCAAAATTTTTGAATTACTTTTTAACGCAAAATTCCTACGACGAATATACTCAAGAAGTTCAGCACGCAGTTGCAAAGGCAAAGTACAATCTGGACTGGAGAAAAGATTATATGACACTTGATTATTTACTTGAAGAAGCCGCCGAGCGCGCAAAGAAAGAAGGTCAGAATCTCGAAAAAATAAAGAACGCAGTAATCGCCGTAAATAAATTTCACATACCAAAAGAGGACGTTGCAAAAGAATATAACGTTCCTTTGAACGAACTTAATGCCGCGTTGGCGGAGTGCAACTGATAGGATTACGGAAGTTAGAAATTAATATGGTGAACCAGTTAAATATTTTATTCAAGAACAATTATTTTGCTTCTATTTAGCGCTTTAGCATATTTAGACATATTTTCTGTTGTGATTTTTTCCTTTAGTACAACACTTTCAAGTCCATAGAACATTTTATCATTTGTATTGGCAATTTTTTCATCAGTCCACCTATACAATACTCCATCTTTCTCATAAAATGCATTGATTATCGGTAATCCATAAAAACTTGCAGTTGCATAGGCTCCCCTTAGATTCCAATCTGCTCTTACATGTTCATGACTTGGGTAAGATTTGCTTATCCAACAATCTTTTGTAAGATAAATACAATAATTCTTTTTTTCTTTTGAAGTTTTATTTCTTATTTCAACAAGATTTACATATCGTTCATCTTTTAGAGATTCTGCTTTAGAAAATAGTAATTCCAATTTTTCTTTTTTATTCAAATTTTCACGAACATTTTCATATTCAACTGCATTTCCAGTTTTTAATGTTTGCATAATACAGTGTTTTAAATTTAATTTTTTTGCAGTTGGCACAATCAATGCAAACATCACCAGACAATAAACTACAAAATTTTCTAACAATATATTTTTATAATTACAGACAAAATTCTTTTTATAAAAATTGAAAATATCATCTAATGTTCCCATTCCCCATAAAATTAGGCAAACTATAAAAAAAGCAGGCATTGTAAAATATTCGGCACTTCCTCCTGCAATCTCAAAAAAAATACCAGGAATCCAGCTGAAAACAGTTATCAAAAATGCAAGTTCAAACCATATGTTTTCTTTACTAGCAAAATATTCTTTTGAAAATAATTTCCCCTGTGTTTTGAATTTAAATAAAAGCAAAACAGGAATAAAATAAAACAGATAATGAAACAATCTATATGGGGTTTGAACGTAATCTCTTGCAAAAGCCAGTATCTTAAAACTTGTATCATTTTTTGCATGACTTGAACCATGTGCAAATATTAAATATGCAAGGATAAAGAAAAGCCCATATAGAATAATCAAAATCCAGTTTTTTATTGACTTAGGCTTTTTCCGAAATAGAAAATATGAAATCGCTAAAAGGAAAATTAATCCAGAAGATATTTTTGCTCCAGATATTAAAAAAATAAAAATGGGAATCACTAAAAATTGAATATATTTTCTTTCTGTTCTAGGAAGTGAAATTTTTAGGCAAAGCAATATTAAAATAAAAGAAGTAAGACAACTTTCAGAAACGATTATGGAATTAAAAAAATAAGAAATTTTATCTGCTATGTTAAAGAAATTGAATCCTAATAAAAAGCAAATAAAAAAAGTAATATCTTTTTTCCCGAAATTATAATTAGTATAGAATTTCTTTTTTAATTCAATAACAACTTCTTGGAAAAGAAAGACATAAAGCGGAATAAAAACTATGGGATACAAATAACAATAACTTATGATGGCAGGGATATTCAAAAAACAGGAAAATAATGACAAAATAAAATTGCTAATAACATGATAATGCAGAATCTTATTGTCATTTAACATAATTGAAGGATACCCATTTGTCTTGAAGCTTTCTGCAACTGTAGTAAGGTAAGATGTATCTAGATGAAGAGTTCCATTTAAGAAATTTTCTATAGGAAATAGATTTAAATATCCGCTGTACCAAATTTTTACTGAATAATAAAATCCAAGAAAAAGTCCAATGCAAAAAAGCACTGTGTAGGAAATAATTTTATTTTTTTTAGGAGTTTCTTTATTATTTATTCCGCTCAATTTTTCTTTAATGAAAAATACTATTGCCCAGATAACAGTAATTGCAAATGCAAATAAAATTACAGGCTTTTCAAAAAAATATCCTGAATTTACTAAAGATACAAAAATAAATCCGAATAAAACAAAACTGATTAAAAAAGAAAACAGTGAAGTATTATATTTTTTCATTTCTTAACTCCCATACAGTAATATTGTGCTCCCAAAAATAGCCACCAAAGTTTTTTTTCAAGATAAAGCATTTTCATAAATATACCTTTTCTTGGAAAAAATATAGTAAATCTTACCCCCCCCCCTATGATGTACAAGAAAACCGGAATTCTGAAAACTTCTTTTCATTTTTGAGGCATGGATAAGCTTTACTCCCTCATCAAAAGGACAGTCATGCACAGCTTTTAGCGTAAGTGGGTTATTCGGATTGTGTTCGAATACAAAAAGTTTTCCACCCTTTTTTAGAACACGATGAATTTCTTTAAGTACATTCAAATGCTCACTTTGATTTATATGATGAAATACGCAAGAAACAAAAACAATATCAAAAGTACAGTCCTCGAAAGGAATGTGACTTCCATCATAAAAACAAAAAGTAGTATTTGGAATACTTCTCAACGCTGCCTTTTCTATGCTCTTTTGAGAAATATCAATTCCATAATATTCATAGTTTTTGATATGTTTGCCGATAAAACGCGCAGAATTTCCATCGCCACAACCAAAATCAAGGATTTTCTTTCCTTGTAAGTGTTGTGCTATCTCGCAAATTTTGTATTCGCTAAAATAGTCGCTATCAGCACCACTCATTCCCTGCACATTCTTTGTGTGAATGTTGCGGTAGTCATCAGCAAATGTATCAAAATCTTTATTCATCTGTGTCTCCCATAAAATGAAGATAATACAATTAAATCTGGTTCTGACTATTTCAAAACATCGTTAGATTTTTTTTTAATTGGAGTATACATTTATACTTCTTTAATTTCTGTTTTTTCGCTGATAATAAATCTTGGTCTGTGTTTTACTTCTAAGTATATTTTTCCAACATATTCTCCGATTATGCCTACGCATATCAATTGAATACCGCCAATAAAACAAATAATGCTAATTATACTTGCCCAGCCAGAAACAGTAGCACCAAGGGCATATTGTATAACACTCCAAATTACAGCTATAAAACTCAAAAAAGCTACAAAGCAACCAAACATTACTATAACGTGAAGAGGCTTTGTACTTAAACTTGTAATTCCTTCAAATGCAAAGGAAATCATCTTTTTTAGAGGATAATGGCTTTTACCTGCAAGTCTTTTTTTGCGTTCATAATAAACACAAGTACTTTTAAAGCCAACTAAGGGAAACATTCCGCGAAGAAAAATATTTACTTCTTTAAAATTAGAAAAGGCTTTTAGAACTTTTGAAGAAACCAATCTGTAATCTGCATGATTAAATACACTTTCTACACCAAGGTTTTTCATAATTTTATAAAAACTTTCTGCTGTAAAACGTTTAAAGAAAGTGTCGGTTTTGCGACTTGAACGCACTCCATAAACGATTTCTGAACCATTTAAATACTCATCAATCATTTTATCCATCGCATCTATATCGTCCTGCCCATCACAATCGATTGATATGGTTATATCAGAAAATTCTTTTGCCTCCATCAAACCTGCCAAAAGTGCGTTTTGATGTCCTCGATTACGGCTTAAGCGAATTCCAGAGAAAACTTTGTTTGATTCTGCCAGTTTTTTAATAATGCTCCAAGTTTCATCTTTAGAGCCATCGTCAACAAAAAGAATTTTACTTTCTGAGCTAATTTTATTTTTAGAAATTAATTGATCAAGTTTTTTGGAGAAAAGAGTGCAAGTTTGAGGAATTACATCTTGCTCGTTATAACAAGGAACTACTATATATAATAACGGAATAGATGGGGGGGGGTAAATGAGTTCACCGAATTGACTGTACTTTCAAATTTCATCATTATTAACCTTTTTATTCAATAATTATAAGAAAAACAATGAAAAAAAACAAGTGTCATACAAATTTTTCATTTTTATCTTATATTAACTTTCATCATTTGGATTATTAATTTTCTTGTAATAACTTCTTAAGCCATCAATATGCTCCAGTAAGTTATCATTTATTTTCATACCCATAGAATCAACAATAAAATCTATTCCTTCGACGCGGGCAAGTTTTGCAGCAGGAACAAAATCACTGTCGCCAGATATTAATACAATTTGATCGACCAGTTTTTTATATGCTAAAGATGCAATGTCCAGACCAATCTTCATGTCTACACCTTTCTGGTGCATATTCAGCATTAAGTCTGATTCAGATAAATCTTCTACTTTTAAAGAGCCTTTGCATATTTTTTTTACTGTTTCAGAAGAAAAAATATAATTCATTTCTTCATCAGCAAAAAAGCCCATTCTTAACGCAAGTTTTCTTCTTTGTTTTAATGAATTTAAAAATGCCTGCATCCATAGATATGTTGGAGACTTTGCAAAATCAAAATTTTTCTGGGTTAAAGGATTATAAATAGTCTTTTTTAATGGTTCACAATCATAATAAAAAATCCGATATAACTCATTATATTGATAAATCCGCTTGTTTCCCTCATTTACATAATTATCACGATCTTTCAAATGGAAACGACAATATTTTATTAATTCTTCGCATCTTTGTTCTGGACTTTTATCACCCCAAAGATGTTTTGCAATCTTACGGTAAAAACCTCCATCGACTAAAATTGCGACCTTTTTCATAAAATCCTCAGTAACTATAAACAAATATAAATAAAAATAGGCTGTGTAATCTGGACTCTTCCCCTATATCGGGAGGTCTTTTCATTACCAGCCTGTTCAATCATGGTAAAACCATGTTATTTAAATATACTGTCTAAAACTTATTCTGTCAAGGAACAAAAATTTTCTTTACCCTAATAAGGGATATTAAACTGTGAAAGTGCGTGACAAAGATTTCCCCTAATACTCAACCGGTGCGTCACCGTGACCGGAAAGGCGTTTGGCGAGGGAGCGGGTTTTGTAGAAGAGGGCGGTCAGTTTCTGGAGAAGGCGGTCGGCGCGGACTGTTGCTTTGATGAATGTTTTGTTTTTGTAAAGTTCTGATTCGAGGGAGGAAAGCATTTTTTCTGAACTTGAAAAATCGAGTTTTTTTGTTCCGAGAAAATCTTTGTCCATCGGCAAATGGACGAACATATTTTTCTTAAAATATTTCCAGATATGCTGAACGTGATTAGTGCTTGAATCGTAATATCTGCCGATTATTCCGAGAGTTCCTGCATCAAAGACAAAAACTTTTTTCTGCTGAATTAAAATTTCCAGCGCACAGGATACTATCATTTCGTCGCCGTTGTGAAAAAGTTTTTTGCAGTTTTCAAGATAGACAGGAAGAACTTTTCTGCACATATTGTAAAGCGTTTTGTAAAAGTCTGCCGTGCCTCCGATAAATTCACCGCCTGCCCAGAAACCTGACGAAGAAAAATCAGTTTTCGCTTTTCCGCCTAAAACTTTTTTTATTAAAAGTTCTTTGTCTTTGCAGACGCGTTCAGCTCCGATTCCCTGAAACTGCTGGTCTGTAATGTCGTATGCTACAGGGATTCCGCCTGCGATGTTTTTCATTATCTGGGCAGTGTCGTTTATGCAGAGGACGTCGCTGTCAAGAAGTATGCTGTAACAGTTTTTGGGCAGAGTTGAAAAATACGAAAAGACATCGAGCTTGCAGTGTGCCGAAGCAAACGGAATTGAAGAATCAACTTTTGTTTTAAATTCAATTTGAATGCAGTCAAGATTTTTGTCGATGGTATTGATTAGTTCAGCGTTGTTTGTGATGACTTTTAATTTTGGCTGATTGTGCAGGACAAGCGAACTGTTAAGCGAAGAACAGCAGTTTACGTATTTTTCAATTTTTTCCGAGTACTTGCCTGAAATCCCGTTGCCGAGTGAAGTTTCGTTTTCGTTAATATATAAAAGCGTGTAATAATTTATCTGCTGTTTCATTTTTTATTTCCTGTTTATTTTGCTGACTCCGGGATTCCCTGTACCCAGTTTTTGCTTTCAAACATATTTTCTTTTACAGTATACCATTCATCTTCTTTTGCAGGAATTGAATACATATCAATCAGCTGGTCTGCATTCCAGATAAAAGGAGTTAAAATTACGGCACCATCACGATGTTTTATTTCGTCTGTAACAGGATTTCCTGTAAACGGATTTACAGGATTTTCTATTATGTCTTTAAACGCAAGAAGCGGAACATCTGCGTTTGTCATAAAGTTCATATCTGTTTTTAATTTTCCGCGAGAGTTAAAATCTTTTACTAAAAGAATCGGGTGATAGTGATCTTTAAAATGGTCTTTTCTTCCGGGAACGTCGAGAACCGGATTGTCGAAATCTTCAAGTTCTGCTTTATTTTCGGCAGTTCCGCCGCCATGGTCAGATACGATTATGATTCTCGTGTTGTCATAGCAGTTTTCGTTCTGCAAAAATCTGAACCATTCTCCAAGCCGGAGCAGGGCGGCGGCGTTTACGTCATAATAAAGGTCGCCTGCAAATTTTTCGTTTCCGTTTGAAGTCACTTTTTTTACAGGAACATAGTCAGGCGCTTCAAGTTCACAGGCATCATGCGTAAGTTCATTTACAAAATAGATGAACTTGTTTTCGGTGCCGGAATTAAAATCAGTGATTTCAGGCAAAAAATAAAGTTCAGCGTACTGGCTTGGGAATGGCGAAATTTTTTCTATGTTTTCAGAATTCCACCAGGTTTCATCGTAAAAGATGAACGGCCGCAAAACCATCGGGGCTTCCCTGAACAGGCTTACCCAGAAGAAATCGCGCTTTAAAACTTTTGCAAGGACTTTGTCATCTGTTTTTAAATCCGGGTGGCGTTTTTCAAATTCAAAATTGTATTTTGTGCTTATACGCTTTCCTTCGATTTTTGGATAGGCGTCTGTGATGTGCATATTCGGAATCCAAGACCAGTCTGCCCAAGATGAATCTGCAATCGTTGCAGAAAAATCTGACTGCTCCGTAAAAACGCGCGGCATCAGCAAAAGGCTTTCGTTGTGCTGTTCCTTGAGCGTTTTGTCATTGCGCTTTTCGCGTTCCCATGGCGTGTATTCGTAACCGCCGAATAAACTCGGTGCGCCAAAAATTGTGTGTCCGTGAAATGAAACGCAGTTTTTGTAAAAAGTAAATCCGTCGTAGTCATCGTACAGTTTGGGATTTTCTTCAAAGATTGAATTAACAAAAGCGCTTATCGCCCTGTCAATCATAATGACGATTATGTTTTTTCCTGTTCTGCTCAAATTAAATTCCGGCTTTAACGAGGACTCTGCTTCTTGTGAACTTATATTAGTCTTGTAGTCTTTGTATTTTCTGCTGATTGAATTTACGCTGACGATTCCGAATGTAAAAAATGCGAGGCATGCGACAAGCAGAACTGACGACAGAAACTTAGGAAAAAATTTCATAAGCAGAATGACTGCGGCAATTAAAATGATGCCGGCGACAATGTTCAGAATTAAAATTCCTGTTTTGTCAAAGCGTACCCATTCAATAAAGACGAGCCACTGATTCATCGTTCCGTAATCGCCTGCAAATGCAAACGCATTCAAAAGCGCGCAGACTAAAAAGCAGCTCAAGAACAAAGTCAGCAAAGTCTGGATTTTTTTATGGAACAAAAAGTAAATACATAAAGGCCAGAAAATAAAAAGTCCCACACATTGAAAAAAAGTATTCCATACAAAAAAGTTAGGACAACCGTAACCTGCGATGTCTGCAAATTCCTGAACGCTTGAAGAAACAAGCAGCGACGGCAGGACAAGGCCTGTCAAAAGGCAGCAGCCGACAGAGGCAAAAATAAAAATTCCGAAGCGGAGTTTTTTGTCGTCCTCGACCGGCTTTAAAATTTTGTCTGCAAGGTGGTTGAAAAATTTTACGATGAATGGAATAAAAAGAAGGCTCGTAAAAAAGATTACTGATGCAATACGTAAATATAAAATTCTTCTTAAATTGCTAAAAAAGAAAATCAGGTAGATGTCCATTACAATGACGACGGCACACAAAATTCCGTAGAGAACCTTCAGCGGATTTTTTAATTTGTAGAAAATATTTTTAATCAGCGAAAAAATATTGTTCATCGTCCAGTACAGGACAAGACCCGAAGGACTGTTGTAAAGCAGGACAAGAAAAATCAGCGCCATTCCGTAAATCTGGATTTTTTCTTTTGCAGCAAATCCTTTTGTATAAATTGCGCCTGCGATGATGTTTATTGCCGTCATTGCAATCGGCAGAATGTTTACGTAAAAAGAACCGATTGCAAAAAGCCTGTCAGGCGCACCCATATCTTTAATGAACAAAAATGACTGACCTTTCAAGGCTTCCATATTTGACAGGAAACTGTATGCCGCAATAAAAAACGGAATCTGAATTAACAGTCCGAACGACGAGCGCAATGCCATCAACGGATGATAGTGATTTTGCCTGTAATATGTGTTGAGCATCATATACTGCTCGTCACCTTTGAATGCCTGTTTTATTTTGTCTGTGCGCGGTTTTAATTTTGCTTCTGTGTTGCGCTGAATCTGCTGCCAGCGTTCTGCGACGATGTAAAGCGGAAGGCAAAAAAGCGTAACTGCAAGGCTTACGCCGATTACTGATATTCCCGGATTTTTAAAAAAGCGGTTAAAAAAAACGTAAGCAACTTCGATTATTTGTGTCAGCGGATAAATGATTATGGTAGAGAAAAAATTTTCCATAACCAGCATTATAGTGTTTTTTAAGTAAAATTCAAATGCTATATAAAATTCTATTGGTTTATACGATTTGTATGATTTGCAAAGTTTTCATCAGATTTTATTCAGGAATTTATTTAAGACAAATTTTTTATCGGCAACCCATTTTGGTTCGATTAAAAGCCGTTTTGCGCCGTCGCCTGTAAGTCTGTGGATTACGATTTTTGGCGGAATGATTTTGAGCGCTTTTTTTACGAGTTCAAAATATTCGTCAGCCTGCATGATGTGGAATTTCGTTTTTAAATATTCATCTTCGAGCCGTGTGCCTTTTAAAACATTGAGGACTTGAATTTTAATTCCGTCTGTTTTTGAACTGACTGCAAACTTTACGGAGTTCAGCATATCTTCTTCCGTTTCGTCAGGCAGTCCGAAAATTATGTGCGTTACGACGTGAATGTCCGGGTTTGTTTTTTTTATGCGCTGAACTGCATCTGTGTATTCTTCGTTTGAATAACGGCGGTTGATGTATTCAACTGATTTCTGGCAGGAAGTCTGTAGCCCGAGTTCGATTGAAAAATGTTTTTTCTGTTTTCCCTGCGGAACGGGAAATTCTGTTTTTGAAAGTTCGCTGATTTTTTTGAGGATTGACTGTGGCAGGCAGTCCGGGCGGGTTGCGATTGCGATTCCTGCAATCTGTGGATTTTCGAGTGCTTCTTTGTATTTTTGCAAAAGTGAATTTTCATCGCCGTAAGTGTTTGTAAAATTCTGAAAGTATGCGATGTAATTTGCGGACGAGAGATTTTCGTTTTTGATTTTGTTCTGAACAAGTAATTTTGCTTTTTCGATTTGTTCTGTAATTGAAAGGTTTCTGTCTGCGGAAAACTCTCCTGAACCGGTTGCACTGCAAAAAATACAGCCGCCGTAGCCTTTAGTCCCGTCTCGAGTAGGACAGGTACAGCCTGCATCAAGCGAAAGTTTGTAGACTTTATGACCGAATGTTTTTTTGTAATATTCGTTGACAGATAAGTTTTTCACGGTATTAAGAGAAGGCTGCCTGACGGTGAATTATCAGACAGCCTTTTTTGGTTTTAGTTTAATTTAAAGTGAACTTAATGTTACCTGCTTTCGGCAGATGATATAAAACATGCAATTCCTTCTGCAGGATAATGTTCCCTTAATTTTTCTACAACCGCAATTATTTTTTCTGCTTCTTCATTATCGCAATAGATGACGAACATTTCGTTCAACTGAGGCCAGATTGCATCTCCGAGTTTTGGATTGCTTAATCCGGCTCCGGTTACGCCATGTATTTTTGAATAATGGTACGCAACTTTTTCTTTTCTGAAAGTTTCAAAGAAGTCTTCTTCAACTGCCTGCGAAAAAATAATTTCTACACGAACTAATTTAGTTGCTTCCATTTTTTTTCTCCTCTTAGTCGTTACCTTTGTTTAACGTAACTGTCTTTTTTTCTTCGATTGCAACTGCGGAAATGTTTGCTTCGCGTTCAGCATCCTGCGATTCAAGTTTTGATTTTTTGCTTTCAAGTTTTGAAATTGCAAGATTTGTTTTTTCTGCATCGCCAGTTCCGTTGTTACGTGCGGCATAAAGTTTATTTAATTTCCTGTTCACTTTTCTGATTTTGCGTTCGTTACCGGCATTGAAGATGTAGTACAAAGAAGGCATTACGAACAGTGTCATGAGAGAACCAAAACTCAAACCGCCAAGAACTGTCATACTGATTGGCTGAATCATTTCCGTTCCTTCACTCGGGAAGAATGCCATCGGAACAAGCGAAAGGATTGTCGTCAATGTCGACATCAAAATCGGGCGCAGACGGCTTCTTGCAGCTTCAACACAGGCATCTTCGAGAGCGTAACCGCGTTTTCTCAAAAGGTTAGTGTAGTCAACAAGAACGATACCGTTGTTTACAATCATTCCGACAAGCATCAGGAAACCGAATACCGTAACGATACTCAAAAGCTGTCCGCTTACAAGGTAGATTGCGGCAACACCGATGAATGCGAGCGGCAATGTAAAGATAACGATGAACGGATCTTTGAACGATTCAAACTGACTTGCCATAACTGCAAATACGAGGGCAGCTGCCATCAAGATTACGACTGCAAAGTTGACGATTGCTTCTGCAAAGTCCTCGCTGTCACCAGAGAAAGAAATCGTTACGTTGTCTTCCTGCGGTATGTTTTCAGAGATGAGCGTACTTACTTTGTTCTGAATGTCCTGTAAAGAATAACCTTTTGCAGGGGTCAGCGTAATCTGTGTCATACGTGCCTGATCCTGACGCATAACGCTTACAGGTGCAGTGTCCTCTTCGTAGTGAGCGAATGACGACAATGGAATTCGTTTGCCGTTTCCGTTTGTTACGAAGATGCTGTCCAAGTCTGTAAGTTCAGTTTTGTCCTCTTCTGCAAGAGATACAATCAAGTCAATTTCATCACCATCGTCTTCGTAGCGAGTTGCAGTTACGCCGTCGATGTTTGCCTTGATTTCTGCACCTACAGAGTAAACGTTGAGTGCGAGCGTGTACATCAAGTCACGGTCAAAGATGATTTTTGCTTCCGGCAATCCGTCCTCGAGGTTAGAAGAAACGTTCGTTACGTAATCGCCTGTTTTTTCTTTCAAGAGTTCTTCAATCTGTTTTGTAATGACAGAAAGTTTTTTCAAGTCATCACAGCGGATATCTACGATAAGACCGCTTGACATATTTTCACTTCCCTGAGAAACAGAAATGTCTGCTCCCGGAATTTTCGTAAAGTAAGGGCGGAGTTTTTCTTTTGCAGTTTCTGCACTGTCGTAGCCGCGTTTGCGTTCTTTTTCAGGGTAGAGTTTGATACGGATTGTTGCAACGTTTGTGTCGCTGCTTGAACTTGTAAGACCGCTTCCTCCGACACTTGAACTTAATGTCTGGATGCCGACAACTTCTTTCTGAATGATGGCTTCCATTTCTTTTACAACGGCTTCCGTAATTTCGATTCGTGTTCCTTTTGGCATTTCTACGTCAAGAGTAACGTTTGAAGTTTCTGTTGACGGCATAAATACGAAACCGATTTTAATGATTACAAAAATACTTGCAAAGAAAAGCGCGATAATGCAGAGAAGGAGAACTTTTTTATGATGCAAAGTTTTCTTAACTGCATTTGAATATACGTAGTCAAGCTTGTCAAAGAATTGTCCCAAAGCGCGGTTTACTTTTCCTGTCTTTGAAGAATCCCTTTTGTCGCCTACGTTGTCTACTACGAGTACGCTCGACGACAAAACAGGAACAAGCGTAATGGCAACTACAAGTGAACACAGCAGTGAGAAAATGATTGTCATAGACAAGTCATTAAGGAGCTGACCAATCATTCCCATTTTGCTCTGGAGCATAATCATCGGAAGGAAGATACATACAGTCGTCAATGTACTTGAAGTAATGGCAGAAACCATTTCCTGCGAACCTAACATTGCGGCAACTTTTGGTTTTGCATCTTTCTGTCTGTAACTGTAAATGTTTTCAAGAACTACGATTGAGTTGTCTACAAGCATACCTACACCAATCAAAAGACCGGCAAGCGAAATCATATTGATTGTCATTCCGCGCAGGTACATCAAAATCAGCGTAATCAAAATTGAAACAGGCATTGATATTGCAACGATTAACGTACTCTTGAAAGAACGGAGGAATACAACGAGAACCAGAATTGCAAGCAGTGCACCTTCTACTACAGACTGAACTACGGCAATAATCGTTTCTTTGATTGAATCTGTCGTGTTCCATACTTCGACAACTTCAATGTCGGCAGGCAAAGTTTTTTCAATGCGAGCCATCTGTTTTCTTACCTTTCCTGCGGCAGCAACGGCGTTCTTTCCGCTCTGGCGCTGTAACATAAGGCTTACGCAAGGTTCACCGTTCATAAAAGACAAACTCGTTTCTTTTTCGTAGCCTTCGTAAACGTCTGCAATGTCGCGCAGTTTTATAGTACGAACCATCGGAGCAGCGCCGGCTTCGGCAGTCGTTGCTTTCCAGGAGATTACTGTATTTTTTACGTCCTCAAGCGATTTGTATTTTCCTGCTGCCTGAATCGTATAGTTGATGTCACCGCTTGTAATTGAACCGCCTGCACTCTGAACGTTCTGAGCGCCGATTAATTTTGCAACTTCCGTAATTGTCAGGTTGTAGGCTTCAAGTCTGTCGCGCGGAATGTCTACGCGTATACATTTTTCGCGACCACCGCTTATGTTTGCAGAGGCGATACCGTCAATCTGTTCAAGCTTAGGCTGAATAGTATCTTCTGCCAGTTTTCGTAATTCTTCCGGAGTTCTGTTTCCTTTAATCGAAATACCCATGATAGGCATCATTGAAGGATCCATTTTAAAGATAATCGGAGAATCAGCATCATCAGGCAGATATTTTCGTACGATGTCGATTTTATCACGACAGCCGTTTACCGCTTCGTCAAGGTTTACGCCGTAGTTCATTTCAAGATAAATAAGGCTTGAACCTGTCGAAGATTCAGATGAAAGTTTTTTCAAACCGGAAACACTTGAAAGAGAAGATTCCAGCGTTCGCGTTACGCTTTGTTCAACTTCTTCCGGGCCTGCGTTTTCGTAAGTCGTACTGATGAGGATATATGGCAATTCCATTTCAGGGAATCTGTCAATCGGGAGATTAAATGTTGCATACAAGCCAAAGGCTATCAACAAGATGAATATCATTAAAACCGTTGTCGGTTTATTTACTGAACGCTCTGAAAGAGTCATACGTTACACTCCATTTTTATTTTTCTTCATTAGTTACAGTAATTACGTTTACTAATGAACCGTCGCTTAACAATGTCTGACCTTTGACAATAACTAAATCGTCTTTTGTTACGCCCTGTAAAATTTCCTGATAGTTGTCTACGCGGATTCCGACTTTTACAGGAGAAAGGACAGCCTTTGTCTTGTCGCCGTCTTTTTCTACGATGAATACATAGTCTTCGCCGTTGCGCGAAATTACAGTTCCGTATGGAACGACGATTGTATTTTCCTTGTGTTCCGTTACGAGATTGATTTTTGCATACATACCGATTTTAATTCTCGGGTCGTGACTGTCGATTGCAAATTTTATGTTCATCGTTCTTGAAGTGATGTCAAGGACAGGACTTATTTCTTTTATGTGTGCAGAAAATACTTCGCCCGGGTAAGCGTTAAAAGTAAGGTTTGCTTTCTGGTTCATGCTGATTCTTGAAACGAATCTTTCAGGAACGGCAGTCTGAATTTCAAGCTGGTTTGTGCTTGAGATTTTTGCAATGATGCTTGTCTGAGAAACGCTTGTTCCTACAACGCCCGGAAAATAAGTAACAGTTCCTGCAACAGGAGAACGTACCGGGCTGTCTGCATAAACCATTCCGGGGCGGCTTGCATCAACTGCGGCGAGAATCTGATTTTTTTCAACTCTTTGACCAATCTTTACGTGTACCTGCGAAATCTTACCGGCAGTATCAGGCATTACGGCAACAGAAGAAGCCGCGTCAACATCTCCGCCAAATTCAAGGTAATCGTCCAGAGTCGTAGGAATTGCTTTATAAGCATTAACGGCAAAAACTGCTTCTACATCTTTTTTGTTTTTTGCTTCGCCGTCTTTCTGACAGCCGGAAAAAGCAATGACAGCACATCCGCAAATTGCAGATAAAATTAACTTAGATTTTTTCATATTAGTTCCCCTTTTTTACAGAGTTGTATTAAGTATGTTTTCCAAATCCATAAGATTTGTCATATAATTGAATTTTTCGTTTACAAGGCTGAGCTTTGCCTGATTCAACTGAGTTTCTGCGTCCATCAAATCGAGGTATTCAGTCGTACCGTTTCTGTATGCAAGCCAGGTCATATCGTAAGAACGCTGAGCCAGATCGATGTTGCGCTGACTGTTTTCAAGCGAGTGACGGCACTGCGCAAGAGTGTCAACGGCAGTCCTGATTTGAAGGTCAGTGTTTCTTACGGCGCTTTCAAGCTGAACTTCAAGCTTTTTGATGTTGTCCTGAACTTCGCGCGCCTGTACTCTTGAACTTGACCAAGGCAGCATATTCGTTATGTTCCATGCAAGCGTAACGCTGAACGTTCCCTGATCTTTCCAGTTGTTGCTGTCGCCCCAGTCAGATTCAAACGCGCTTGTAATCATCGGGTTTCCGTTCCAGCTTAAAGCAAGCGACGGAGTGTAAGCACTCAAATCAAGCGCATTTGACTGAAGTTTTAAAATCTTTATGTTTTCCTGCAATGTCCTGATTGTCAGGTTCTGCGAAAGACCTTTGCTGATTAAATCTTCAACGTCAAGATCGATTATCTTAGGATTAATTTCGCCGTTCAGCTGAATTTTTGAATTTGCCGGAAGTCCGATTAAAAATGCAAAAGTGTCAAGCTGCTGGCGCATAACCATTTCTGCTTTTTCTACGACAGGAACCTGATTTTCGTAAGCAACCTGTGTCTGAAGGTATTTTATTTCAGGGATATATCCGTTGCGGTAGTTTGTCTGCGCCTGTGTCATTCTCTGGCGTGCATTTTCAAGACTTGTTTTCTGCAAGTTCAAGCTTTCCTGCTGTAAAAGCAAACCGTAAAATAATTTTCTTACTGAGATTTCGTTTTCTTTTACAGTCTGGTCCCAGCTGATTTTTCCTGTTTCGTACTGAGCGATTGTTGCCCTCATATTCTGAATCATTGCAACGTTAAAATTAAGCGAAACAGAAAGATTGCCCATCGCAGTCCAGTGCATATTTTCTGTCGCAGAAACCGGGCCGAGATTATTTGCCATCGAATTGTAAGTTGGTGCAAGCGCCGGATTTGTTGCAGCTATACCCTGAGCAAGCGCCTTACTTACTGCAAGCGACTGGTTCGTAGACCTTAACGATGACTCAACGTCATTTGCACGTGCGATTGTTCCCGTCACCTGAACTGTCGGCAAAAAGGAATTCCACGCAGTATTTTTCTTCCATTTTGCAAGTTCAAGGTCAATTTGCGCAGTCTTTAAATTCGGACTGTTTTTAAGCGAATAGTTGACTGCATCGTCAATAGTCAGAACGATTGTTCCGTCCTCTTTTCTTTGCAGATTGTCAGATGTGTCCGGGATTGCCTGACAAAATGCAAACCCTGTAACAAAAAGACCAGCCAGAAACGCGCAGACCTTTTTGCCTGATTTTTTTGAACTGATTATTTTCATAATTACCTCTCTTTTTATTTATGAACTCCGCACTCAATTAATGAAAACAATTCATTCACATAATTAGTGCTGATTACAATTCTGTCTATTTTGGTCATATCAAAAAGCATTTGCAGAGCGCCGATTCCCGAAGAAACCCAGCCCAGAAATGTTTTGAAACTCATATTAACTTTCAGATTGGAAAATCTTTTTTCAAGAACATTAAAAGATTCAGGCAGTGTAAAATCTTTTAAATCGCAGGATTTTCTGAATTCAAAATTATTTTTAATTGCCCAAGTGTGAATCATAAATACAAACGGACGAACATCAAGATAATTTTTCTCTGTCTTTAAAATAATGTACGCAAGTTCATCAATGTTACATGCCGCCTGCGCCTTTTCAAAAATGATGTGCATGAAAAAGTGAATTTCACGGAGGAACATTTTTTTTATGAACTCGTCCTTGTCTTTAAAAAACGAGTAAAGTGAACTTTTTGCAATGTTCATCTTTTTGCTGATTCGTCCGACAGTAATGCCTTCCATTCCGTATTCAGAAAAAACTTCTGCAAATGCGTTGAAAAACCTGTTTTCTTTGACGTCAGACTGAATTTCGACTTTGCAGATTTCGTCAAGTTCCGAAAGCCTCTTTTTGTCAATCTGGATTGTTTCGTTCCCAAGCCCGTTCCACAAAAGTCCTGCAACGTTGTCTTTAAAAGTTTCTACGTCCTCCAGCGGTTCTTCACCGATGTGCGAGATGGCTTCCCTGCGCGAAATAAAATATTCGATTCCTTCAAGGCAAAAGTAGAACTTAAAAAAGCGGTCGATGCTTTTGTTATTTATGAATGACTCCGAAAAAACAACTCCCCTCCGCTGAAAGTCGAGCAGCCCGGAATTTTCCTTGTCAATGTTCAGCACCACCGAATTCCCGAAAAATTCAAAATAGCCCGGATTTTGCAGAAAAAAATCGATTACTTTATGGATAAGTTCGGAAAATTCCTCAAAAGAACAAGTCTGCAAAGGTTCTCTTGCAAAAAAATACTCTTTTTCCGTCAGAACTTTCGTAAGCCTTTCAGAAAAAGTGTTGTCCATTTCTTCTATGAGGTTTTCCTTGTTTTTAAAATGGCGAAAAATTGCAGTCTTTGATATACCTACGCGATTTGCGAGTTCTGAAAGAGAAAATTGCGAAGTTTTAGAATCTTTACACAAAAGGAATGCTTCGTTTAGAATTTCTTGTCGTGTATTGCGTTTTAATACCATTTTTCACCTAAAAGTTACCGAACATTCGGTAACATATTGAACATAATGAAATTTATACAGTAAGTCAACAAAATTCATAAAAATAATTGCAAATTTTGAAAATCATCATAAAAAAAGATAATAAATTTATGTCAGACTTTCTGTTTCTTCTATATAATTGTTACAAAACAAAATGAACTATAAAAACAAGAGCGGATTTATTATGAACAGATTTATAAAAAAAGTATTTTTGGCATTGCCTGTTTTAATTCTTTTTTCGTGCGAAAACTTTTTATGGCCGATAAAAGACTTTGCGGGGACTTTTAAGCCTGTTTCAACTTCGACCAGAACCATAACTATTCCGGGCGCTTCTTCCGATGCAAGTTTTGTGATGATTGACATCGATATTGACGGCGGCACTACTGATGAAATTATTTTGGGCGAAGATTTGATTGAAGTTCCCTACAGAACGACTGTAAAAGAATTTTCCCTTGCTCGCTACGAAACAAGCTACAATACCTGGTATGAGGTTTTGCAGTGGGCGAATAGTCACGGCTATACGATTGTAAACAAAGGTGTTGAAGGCGTGTACTGCACAGATGCTGAACACTCATATAATATGTCAGACCCCGGAAGTGAACCTAAACTTGTTGAGATGCCGGTATGCGGTTTAACATGGCGAGATGCTATGGTCTGGTGCAATGCACTTAGCGAAATGTGCGGACGTACACCTGTGTATTATACAGATTCAAATTTTAAAACACCGATAAGAAATTCAACAGGTCCTTCGTCTGATAAACTTGAGGATTATTTAATTCAACCTGGGCAGGTTGACAATCCGTATGTAAATAAAGATGCAGACGGTTTCAGACTTGCATACAGAGAAGAATGGGAATATGCCGCACGAAAAAAGAAAGACGGCGGATTTATTTCCGGCCGCAATGTTTCTGGCGATGATTCTGGAGCAATGTTCAGTCCTACAGCAATAGAAACAATGAATGGAATAAGTTTTCCTGTATCAAAAGTTTATGAAAATTATATGTGGTGGCGGAAAAATTCTAACGGGCAATGTTCAAAAACTGCAACAGGGCAGGATGACAGTACTGCAACACTTCAAGATAAGATGAAAAACAACTCAATAGGAAGTTATAGAACTCATCTTTCTGGCGGAAAATTGCCGAATCATCTCGGATTTTATGATTTGTCAGGTAATGTGCCTGAATGGTGTTTTGATTATAACACGACGTATGGTTCAACATACAAATTTCACACAATGAGAAGTTTTAAAGGCGGTGATCAAGTTAATGAAAGTTATACAGGTAACCCATCTCATTGCTCTGGTAATACAGGCGGACAATTAGTTGCTTTAGCAGGCGGTTTCCGTATCGCGCAGAATAAGCCGATGTAAAAGTCTGTTATTTTTTTGAATTGTTCCTGTGCAGAAGTTTTCGGAAAACGTTTCCGTCTTTTTTCTGCTTTTCGCTTGTGGCGTGGCGGTCTGTGTAATTGCGAATCGACTGCGGCGTTCCTGCGACAAGCAGAATCATCTGGTCGTTGAGGACAAGATGTGGGTCTGAGGCGGTCTTGATTTCGTCGCTATCCTCCAGCCGTAAGCCGATTACGTTAAGACTGTATTTCTGGCGGAGCGAACTTTCTGCAAGCGTTTTTCCTTCAATTTCTTTGCGCACTTTCACTTCTGCAATCGCAAAATTTTCCGAAAGCTGCATAT
>JBJETJ010000064.1:0-108394 GCA_051883255.1 Treponema sp. | reverse complement strand
GCAGACGTTTTTCAGGAATGTCAAAACCAAAATTTATTCCGAGATTTTTTATGTCCTCTGTGCGCCGTTCTACAATTTCTTTTAAAATATCTTTTGCCATAAAAATTACAACTCGCCTGATACTTTTTGAATTTCACGAAGTTTTTCAAGTGCCTTACCTGAGTCGATTGCAGAAATTGCCATGTCGTAGCCGTCTTTTAACGTACGCGCTTTTCCGCTCAAATACAAAACTGCGGCGGTGTTCAATCCGACAGCGGCTTTGATTGTTTTTCTTCCGCCGCCATTTAAAACTTCGAGTGCGAGTTCTGCGTTTTCTTTTCCGCTTCCGCCCATAAGCTCGTCTTCGTTACAGCCTGTTATTCCGAAATTTTCAGGCTTTATGACGTACTGATTTTCGTTTCCGTTTTCGTCAATCTGATAAACGTCAGTGGGAACAAGCGGACTTATTTCGTCGTAGCCGTCGCGCGAACAGACAACCATTACACGTTTTGCACCAAGCGCTTTTGCCGCCTTTGCATAATCCTTGAGCAGAGCCGGACTGTAAACGCCGAGAACTTCGTATTCAGCATTTGCAGGATTTAAAAGCGGGCCTAAAATATTCATAATCGTTTTTACGCCGAGAACTTTTCTTACAGGAGCGGCAAAGCGCATTGCCGAGTGATAGACCTGCGCCATCAAAAAACCGAAATTTGTTTTTTTAATCAGTTCAGCAGTCTGCTCCGGTTTTGCCATAATGTTTATTCCGAGGTTTTCAAAGAAATCAGCCGCGCCCGATTTTGACGACACTGCCCTGTTTCCGTGCTTTGCAATTTTCTGACCGCAGCTTGCCGCAACAAGAGCCGACATCGAAGAAATGTTAAAGCTTCCTTTTCCGTCACCGCCAGTTCCGACGATTTCTGCAATTCCGTTTTTTTCAAGCGGAAGGTCTTTTTTCTTTTTAAGAAGCGCTTTTGCACAGCCAATCATTTCGCTCACGCTCGGGCCTTTTGCCGCCATTGCAACGAGGATGCCGGACATTGCGCGTTCGTCCATCGAGCCGTCTGTTACGTTTTCCATAAAGAAAGCAGCCTGTTCTTCCGTCAAATCTTTTTTTGCAATGAGCTGATTTAAATATTCTGCAACGTTCAGATTTTCGCGGCGGTAATTTATGAACGAAGAAAGAAGTTCTTTTCCTGCCTCACTTGCGATGCTTTCAGGGTGAAACTGAATTCCCTCGATTGCAAGAGTTTTGTGGCGCACTCCCATTATATCTCCGTCAGCGGCGCGCGCGGTAACTTCAAAGTCAGGGCTCAAAGTCTGCTCGTCAGCAACAAGGCTGTGGTATCTTGTAAACTTTGCAGATTTTCCGATTGAACGGAACAAACCTTTGCCGTCAAGTTTTATTTCTTCAACGATTCCATGCTTGATGAATTTAGCCTGAACGATACGCGCACCGAACGCCTCGCAGATTGCCTGATGACCAAGACAAATTCCAAGAATCGGAATTTTTCCTGCAAAATATTTTATCGCCTCTTCGCAGATTCCTGCCTGATACGGAGAACCCGGACCCGGCGAAACAATCAGATATTCAGGATTCATCGATGCAAGCTGTTCCACAGTGAACTCGTCATTGCGGACAACTTTTATTTCTTTGTCTGTCACTGTCTGTAAAATCTGAATTACATTGAACGTAAAAGAATCGTAATTATCTATAACTAAAATCATATTTCCTCCAATTAAAAACTACTTTGTAAGCGTGTCGATTAACGCACCGAGTTTTTCGCATGTTTCCGTAAACTCGCGCTCCGGGTCTGAATCGTAAACAATTCCGCCGCCAGACTGCAAATTCCAAACATTGCCTTTTTTAAGCGTACACCGGATTGCAATGCAAAAATCAAGATCGCCGTTTGTCTGAATGTATCCGACTGCGCCTGCATAAAACCTGCGCTTTGTTTTTTCAAGTCCGCTCAAAATCTGCATTGCACTGATTTTCGGAGCACCGCTGACAGTTCCTGCCGGGAAAGCCGCGCGCAAAACCTGTATAGGCTGAACGTCGTCACGCACAATTCCTTCCGTGCTGCTTACAAGATGAATTACATGGCTGAAAAGTTCGCACTCCATATACTGCGGAACTGTAACAGAACCGCTTTTGCAAACACGCCCCAAATCGTTTCTTGCAAGGTCAACGAGCATTAAATGTTCAGCCTGCTCTTTCGGGTTTGACAGAAGCTGATTTTTTAACATTTCATCTTCCGCGTCATTTTTACCGCGGTGAATCGTTCCTGCAATCGGATGAATCGTTGCTTTGCCACGGCGCACACGGACAAGGCTTTCAGGAGAAGCGCCTGTAAACTGGAAGTCGCCGAAGTTGATGTAAAAAAGATAAGGCGACGGATTTACTTTTCTGAGTTTTCCGTAAACTGTAAGTGCGTCTGCGTCACATTCAATCTGAACACGGCGCGACGGAACGGCCTGTATAATGTCGCCTGCTACAATATGCCTTTTCAAAACCTTGACTTTTTCGATGTATTCTTCTTTTGACTTTTCAAGGTCGGTAATCATTTTATAATTGAACGTCTGGTTTTCCTCTTCGACATACGAAAAATCCATATCGTTCATTCGCTTTAAAAGCCGTTCCATTGCGGCATTCAAGTCAATCTGGTGCTCGTTGTAATTCAAGCCGAAAATATGAATTTCCTCAGTGTAGTGGTCAAAAATAATGTAAATGTGTCCTGCAACAAAAAGGCTCTCGGGAATATTAAGTTCGTCCTTCTGTTCAAAAAAGCGGATATTGTCGCAGTGCTTTGCAAACTCGTAACTCAAATATCCAAGCCCCGAAGCAGGCAGCGGAATCTCAGAAAGATTGCCCTCAGGCGTTTTGTTCTGGCCTGCAACGTACAAAAGCGCGTCAAGAATATCGCACGCTTTTTTGTGTCCGAGCGCATCTCGGCTTTCAACCCCGTCATCGTCAAACGGAATCGTCTTGCCTTCGACGTCAAAATAGATTTCGTCGCCTTCCTGAACGATTTTAAACGCTTCTTCCGTCATCAAAATTGAATAGCGTTCGCGCCCTTTTTGAAAACTCGCAGATTCAAGAATTCCTTTTGCGCCGATTTTTTTTGCAAGAAGATACGGCGTGTATCTTGAATTTGAAATACATTTATAGATTGAGTCGTTTCGTTTTTCCATAATTACCCTCACAGTCCTTTGCACGAAAACGGTCAAAATATGCCGTTTCTATGCAAAGATACGTTTCTGTTAAGAGTAATATAAAGCATAAAATAATTACTGTCAACAGAAACATTGATTTTTTTGGGGATTTTTATGGAATATAGTTTTTCTTTGATTTCTTACTATACAACTATATACAAAACAAAAATTATGTGCTATACTGATTTCTGGAAGTGCCTGAACTGGCGGTTATCTCCCGAACTCTACCGGTTTTTGCCGGAATATGATTTTGGGAGGCTACGCATGAATTGGATATTATTCTTTACTGTTGCAAGTTTTATCGTAACAGTAATCAACACAATTTATGTAGTGCTCTCTTTCTACAAAAAAGATAAAGAGTAAAAATATAGCCGCCTGAGTCTGACCACTACGGCGGCTATTCGTTCTTAGTGGAGATAACCAGATGTTCGGGCACTCCCTTCCCTTTCAATATACAACATAATCGCTTTTTCGTCAAACCAATAAACAGACCGATTGCACGACAGCAATTACACGGCGCATTACACAGAATGGAGCGAAACTTCGCCGGAGTTTAAAAACCGTTTTGAGCCGTCAGGCAGTTCTACGACAAGGCGGACACTGTCATCAATGTCAATGACTTTTGCTTCATAGACAGATTTGTCTTCCGTGATGAACGGATGAACTTCAACAGTTTTTCCGATTAAAAAAGAATCGCGCCTGTATTCTTCGATGACGGACTTTGGGTCGTCTTCAAAAATTTTAAAAACTTCGCCTGCGATTTTTGCGGCAAGGGTACAACGCGGAATTTCGTTTTCGCAATTTCCGTTTATCGAGCCTGCGATATTTTCAAGCCCTGAAGAAAAGAACTCCGGGTTATCAGAAATATTTATTCCGATTCCGACAACGGCAGATTCAATTCTGGAAGTTTCAAAATTCACAAAGCCTTCGGTTAAAATTCCAGACACTTTTTTTTCGTTTATGTAAATGTCATTAATCCATTTTATTTCTGGCTGAACGTCATAAAGCGATTTTAAAACACGGCAGACCGCAACCGCAGAAAAGGCAGTAAGTTTTGCAGGTTCTTCAATGCTGTTTTTGGGTGCGTAGATTACGGAAAGATAAATTCCTGTTTTTGCAGGCGAAACAAAAGTCCTTCCAAGACGTCCGCGTCCGGCGCTCTGACTTTCTGCGACGAAAATTGATTTGTGGTATTTTTTTCCGCAGGGGGTCAGATTTCCGCTTGAATCACGAAGGCTTCCTGCCTCTGACAAAAGGCGCTTTGCATACGAATTGGTCGAATCAATTTCTTTAAAACATTCGATATGGCATTCTGAATACTGCGGAAAGTTTTTTACAAGTTCAGCGTGTAAAATTTCTTTTGAAAAAAAGTCGGGGCTTTCAGAAAGGACATAACCGCCGTTTGTCGTTCCTTCGATTTTACAGCCGTCGTTGCGCAAAGCAGAAATCGCTTTCCAGATTGCGGCTCGGCTTACGTTACATTCACGTGCGAGGACTTCTCCTGATATAACTGAATTTTTATTTTCCGAAAGAATCTGAAAAACTTTTTCTTTTGTCGCCATACCTTTATTATAAAAAAAAACGTAATGCGGAACAATAAGAAAACCGCAATTCAAATCAGCAAGTCAGCGCAACTGACAACCGCCCGACACTCATCAGCCAGCGCCTTTACAAAATAAGACTTTTCTGTTAATATACAAATCAGACGAAGGCTCTTAAATGAGTTCAGGTTCTATGCAATTTGCCGCTGCAAAACCCCGCCAGATCGGGAACGAAGCAACGGTATGCAGATGGCAGATGTGCCGTAGCCCACCTGAACTCTTTTGAGGGCCTTTTTTTATGCGCCCTGACCTACCTGATTTGCGGCGGCAAGGTTTTTAACCCAGCGTTCTTTTTTTAGCCAGAAATGCGCAATTATGATTTTCAGAAAATCGACTGACTTAATAATCGTGTACATTCCGACAGGTCCGATTGAAGTCAATTTTGCCATGACAAACATTCCCGGAATTACCATCATCAGGTTTGTTATTCCGTCAACCCACATTCCCATCGTAGTGTCCCCGCCTGCTCTTGAAACTGCAAACTGAACGTTTACGTAAACCCACACCGGCATATAAACCGCCATTACAAAAACCATCTGCGCGCAAATCCGCCTTGAGTTTTCACTCAGATTGCTGAACACGACAGGAATCAAAAACATCGTTGCAAGTCCGAGCACAGTCATAAAAATTCCGAAAAATATTGAACCGTTAAGAAGCCATATTTTCTGGCGTTTTGCTTCTTCAAGCTTGCCCTGCCCTAAAGTCTTTCCGATTAAAACACTCGTCGCAGTCGTCACTCCGCTGAATGCGATAAAGAAAAGATTTGCGATTGCAAAGCTTGCCGACATTCCAGAAATAACGTCTGCGCCGCCCCTTCCGTTGTACAGTGCCGTCGTAACAGTTTCTGCAATTACCCACAGCATTTCAGAAAATAAAATCTTCCAGCCTTTGCCTAAAATTTCTTTTATGAGCTTAAAGTTCATATTAAGAAAAATTTTCAGGTTAATTACGAACGGCGGCTTTTTCCATTTTAAGTAAAACAGAAAAACGAGCATTTCCGCAGACCGGGCAATAATCGTAGCGATTGCAGCTCCGCGAACTTCAAGACGTGGCGCACCAAGATTTCCGTAAATCAAAATCCAGTTAAAAAAAGTATTCAGACAAGTTGCAATCACAGAAATTATAAGCGGAACTTTGACTTGCCCGATTTCCCTTAAAGACGAAGCAATGATAGTCGACACCGTCATCGGAATTCCGATAAACGCCATCAGCCTGAAATACTGAACGCCCTCATCAAGAACCGGCTCTGCCTGCGAGTTTCCGATTACCATAAGACCGAGAACCTGCCGCGGAATTCCAAGCGACACAAACAGAAAAATCGCCGTCGAAAAAATGCCGATGAAAAGTTTAAAACAAAACGCCTGTTTCATTCCCTGCCTGTCATTTGCGCCTGAAAACTGCGTCATAAAAATTCCGCCGGCAATGCAGATTGTATTCAGAAAAACCATAAATACAAACAAAATCTGCCCGGTAATGTTTACGCCTGACATCTTTATGTCGCCAAGCCCGGCAACCATAAAATTGTCAATCAATGAAACTAAATTCTGAATAAGCATCTGCGCCATGACAGGCAGTGCGATTTTGAGGGCATCTTTGTAAAAAGGCAGAGAGCCGAAATGCCTGTAAACTTTGCTTTGATTTGTCATATTTTCCCCAATTTTTTTTATCTATCAATTTTTTTAATGTATATTGATAACTGTTTATTCTTTTAAATTCTATAAATCTGTAATTTAATCATTCTAATGATACGCAAAAAAAAATAATTGTCTATCGAAATTCCTGCACGCTTTTGTCCGAAGAATTTTTTTGTTGAATTCAGCTGAAAGAATTATTATTATTATCTTGTGAAAGTACTGAACAAATTAAAAGAAACGGCGGCTTCAGTTTTTCCTGTAATGGCAATCGTTCTCGTTCTAGGGCTTACGATTGTTCCTATCGATAAAATTCTGTTGGCACGCTTTGTTATTGGTGGAATTTTACTTATTCTTGGTCTTACGATTTTTCTTGTCGGCGTTGACTTGGGAATTCAGCCGATGGGAGAACATTGTGGTGCGGAACTTACCAAACGAAAAAGTCTTTTGCTGCTGCTCGGTGCGGCGTTTGTAATCGGCTTTATCGTTACGGCAGCTGAGCCTGACATTCAGGTTTTTGGAGATCAGGTCAGAAGCTATTTCAATTTTGTAAACAAAGATGCGTTTACATTTGTAATTGCTGCCGGGGTCGGTTTATTCATTACTCTGGGTCTTTTGCGGACAGTGCTTAATCTGTCAATAAAATGGACGCTCTTTATTTCTTACACGTTCCTTTTTATTATTGCAATGTTCGCGCCGGACAGCTTTATCGGAATTGCATTTGATTCCGGCGGTGCGACGACAGGACCTATGACAGTTCCGTTTATAATGGCGCTCGGTCTGGGTGTTTCTTCCGTCCGCTCTGACAGTGACAACTCATTCGGGCTGACGGGAATCTGCTCTGTAGGGCCTGTTCTTGCAGTTCTGCTTTATTCAATTTTTTTGCGGTCACAGGGACAGTTTGAAGCAAACGCAGTCAGCGCGGTTTCGGAAGTTGCGGTAACAGGCAGTGTCCTTCATCAGATATTCAGTCCGTTCGGCGCTCTGTTTGCGAGTGCGGCTCACGAGGCGGTAGTTTCGATTTTACCGTTGTTCGTTCTGTTCATCATTTTTCAGATTACGCTTTTAAAAATGACTGCACGTCAGGCAGCGCGATTGATAATCGGTTTTGCATACAGTTTTATCGGACTTACGATTTTTCTCACAGGCGTTAACGGCGGATTTTCGCAGGCAGGCGGCGAACTCGGAAAAATCCTCGGCACGCTGGCAATGTCAAACGGCGGTTTCTGGTTTGTGCTTTTAATCGTTGTAGGACTTTTGCTCGGCGCAATCATCGTATGTGCAGAACCTGCCGTATGGGTTTTGAGCGAACAGGTTGAAAGCGTTTCCGGCGGAACAATCAAGAGAAAATTCCTTTTGATATTCCTTTCTGTCGGAACTGCGATTGCAATCGGTCTGTCGTTGTGGCGCGCCGTGAGCGGTTTCAACTTGAAATACATTTTAATTCCGGGATATGCAGTTGCAATGGTTTTAATGATTTTTTCTCCTTCGCTTTTTTCAGGCATTGCATTTGACTCAGGCGGCGTTGCATCAGGGCCTCTTACTTCGACATTCGTTTTGTCATTCACGCTGGGAGCTGCTGCAGACTGCGTAAACGGGACGGATTCTTTTGGAGTGATTGCTCTTGTTGCAATGATGCCTTTGATTGCCATTCAGACAATGGGAATTATTTACAAAGCGACATCGGCAAAACAGGAGAAAATTCAAGAAAGCAAATTGAAGGAAAATTAAATGAGCTATAATTTGATTATCAGTATCGTTCCGCAATATTGCGGTGAACTCGTTACAAACGCTGCCCGTGATGCAGGCTGCCCCGGCGGAACTGTACTCAGGGCAACAGAAACTTCGGCAAACGGAATAATTCAGCTTTTGGGATTCGGTGATACGCCAAAAGACATTACATACAACATTGCCGGTCAGTCCGATTCAAAAAAAATCATCGAAGCAATACAGAATGTTACGGCATCTAAAAAGGCTGAATTTGGAATTCTCTTTTCTTTGCCAGTCGGAGAATTTATTAAAGCCGGCAACATCAATTCCATAAGTTCAGGCGAAAAATCAGGAGAAAACAATATGAACGAAAATTCTTACCAGATGATAAATGTAATCGTAAACAAAGGTTATGCAGAAGATGCGATGGCAGCCGCAAGAAAAGCTGGTGCAGGCGGCGGAACAATAATTCAGGCACACGGAACTGCAAAGGAAGGCGACGTCAAATTTTTAGGAAGGGAAATCGTACCTGAAAAAGATATGCTTGTCATTCTAGTTCCTTCAGAAAAAAAAGAACAGATTGTAAAGGCAATCACGGAATTAAAATGTTTTCAGAATGCAGGCTCGGGAATTGTTTTCTGCAACGACGTAAAAGATTTTACGATTTTGGGCAAAAAATAATTCAGAATTTTTTTTCGTTTTTTTGATTTTTTTTCTTGCATTATTTTAAAACTGTGCTATTCTATAAATGTAGTCAGGAACGAGATGAGGACGTACACCGGTTACACGATAAGGGGGCGTAAATGCAGTTTCCGACAAAAATAAATGACCAGTCGTGGTTAAACGAAAGACAATTACAGCACTAGTTGCTTACAACTAGAAATATTATAGTACCAGTCTTAATATATGACTGAGAGTACATTAAAGGGTGTCATTCAGGCACCCTCTTTTTTTGCTTTTTAAATTCTGCGCATTTCAGATTAAGTTTCGATAGAAATACGGCTTTTGCCGAAGTCGTCTTTTGACACGCGGATTTTATTCTGAATTCTGTCTTCAAGTTCATTTACGTGCGAAATAATGCCTATGAGTTTGTTGCTCTTTGACAAATCTTCAAGCGCTTTCATTGCCTTGTTCAAAGTTTCTGAATCGAGCGTTCCAAAGCCTTCGTCAATAAACATCGTATCAAGTTTTATTCCGCCTGCCGAATTTTGAATTTCGTCTGCAAGCCCGAGAGCAAGCGCAAGCGAAGCCTGAAACTGCTCGCCACCAGAAAGACTTTCTACAAAACGTTCCCTGCCTGTATAAAAATCTTTTACGTTAAGTTCAAGACCGAGGGAACTGCGCTTATCCGTAAACTCCTGACGACGGCGCAATTCGTATTTTCCGTCTGTCATAATCTTGAGCCTGAGGTTTGCACGGCGGATAATGTTGTCAAAGAAAATCATCTGCACGTAAGTTTCAAGCGAAAGTTTTGCCTGACCAGAAATATTACCGCTTACGACTTTGTAAAGCGAGTGAATCATATCGTAATGACTTTTTGCTTTTTGCAATTCGGGGAAAATGGTTTCAAGCTGAGTGATGCTGTTTTTGTTTTGTTCTTTGCGGCCAATGACTTTATCGCGGGCTTTGTTAAGTTCAATTTTTTTGTCGTGCAATTCAGTCTGTTGCTGCTGAAGTTTTTGCATATCGCAGTCTTTGATAGAAGAAATCTGATTTTGCAAAATTTTTTCCGTGCCAATAAGACCGGCAATGTCGTTTTCACATTCATTCAGATTTGTCCGGGCGCTCTCGATATTTTTTTCGATATTCTGGATTTGAGATGCAAGTT
Source organism: Treponema sp. (assembly GCA_051883255.1). Classification (GTDB taxonomy): domain Bacteria; phylum Spirochaetota; class Spirochaetia; order Treponematales; family Treponemataceae; genus Treponema_D. Next base: position 98,435 of record JBJETJ010000064.1, on the reverse strand, counting down.
CGTCAAGGCGGAATTTTGCATCCTGCAAAGTTTTGTATTTGAGTTTTGATTTTTTTTCTTCGAGAGTTTTTTGCGTAAAATCATTTTTTGTTTTAAGCGCGGCAATCTGCTGACTGTAGTCATTGATTGATTTTTCGCACTCGGAAATTTTTTGTTCCTGCTCGGGAATGATTTTTTCAAGGGCATTTTTGCGGCTGATTTTTTTGTCCTCGTCTTTAATTTTATTCTGAAGGTCGCAAACCTGACTTGAGTTTTCGGCGATTGCGGCAAGAACTGTTTTTAACGCCTCGTCAGGATTAAAATCTTCGATGCCAAGACAGCGCTTTAAGTCAGTTCTTGCCTGAGATAAAACTGCTTCAAGTTTTGCTTTGAGTTCAGAGGCTTCGGAGGATTTTTGCGACGACTCTTTCTGGAGCTGTCGGGCGCGGCGTTCAAGTTCTTCGACTTCTTTTTCGGTCGGCGCATTTTCTGATTTTTTTGCAGGCTTTGGGTGAACTGTCGAACCGCAGACAGGACACGGCTGACTGTCCTGCAAAGTTTCTGCAAGGATTCCTGCCTGTTCAAAATTAAAAAGACGGCGCTTTTCTATAAACATAAGGTTTGCATTTTGATATTCGTCTTCGGATTTTTTATACTCCTGAATTTTTTTGTCATAATTTTTTTTCAGTTCAGAATGAGATTGCAGATTGTCTTTTATGTTTTGCAGATTTTCTGTCTGTGTAGAAATAATCTGAATTTTGCTTTCGTATTCGATTTTATTTTCGCCGGAAGATTTTAAAGTTTCGCTTTCGGTTTTTAAATTTTGAATTTCTGATTTTAGTTTTTCAAGTTCATTTGACTGCAGGTCGTTTTGAGTTTGCAGGTCAGCGCACGAAGTCATATCGGCTTGCAGTTCATTTTGGAGGCGGTCGATTTCTGAATACTCGCTCATCGAATTTTCAAGAACAGATTTTTCGTTTTGCAAGGCAGGTTTTTGCTTTTCCTGCGAAAGGGCATTTTCCAAAGCCTGTGCAAAGTTTTCTTTTTCGGCATTTTTTAATTCAAATTCTTTCTGGATTTTTAAAAGTTCATTTTGCTTTTGAAGTCTGTCCTGAGCAGATTCTAATTTTGAATTTATTTTTTCGATTTCGGCATCGTTCTGTTCGATTGAATTTTTGAGCTCGCACAAATTCTGTTCGTCCTGCTCAAGAAAAGTTTTGAGGCAGTTTAAATCGTCGTCTGTCAAAAAGCCGTTCTTTTTTATCTGAATGACTTTTGAATTTTTTTCGTCAGGTTCGTCGCAGTCAATGCCGGAAAGATACTGTCGTATGCTGGCGTTGATTTTTTCAACTGTGGTGCGGGCGCCGGCATCTTCTTCCTGCAAGCGCTCCTGCAAGAGTTCGTATTTTTGCGTATTGAACAGTTTGCGGAAAATTGTTTTTTTCTCTTCGGTTTTTGAAAGCAGAAGTTTCTGGAACGCGCCCTGTGCTATCATCGCAATTCTGCAAAACTGGTCTTTTGAAATTTTAAGGATTTCTTCGATTTTTTCTGTCACGCTACCGGACTTTGTAATCGGGGGCAAGTTAGAATCCGTAATAAAAGTGAGGACTGCGTTTGCAGTTTCGCGCGTAGTTTTGTCACCGCGCTTTGACTTGCGCTCGTATTCGGGGTTGCGCTTTACGTTATAGATTTTTGAATTTGATTCAAAAGTAAAATCGACTTCTGTCGGAATGTTCTCGTTTGCAAAATGGGAACGCAGCATTGATTCGCTTCGATTTTTCGCCGCTCGGTGAACCGTACAGTGCAAAAGTCATCGCATCAAAAATCGTAGTCTTTCCTGCGCCTGTTTCTCCGCTGATAAGAAAAATTCCGCTTGAGTTTAATTTTGTAAAATCGATTTCAGTTTTTTCGCAATACGACTCAAAGCCGGTCATTACAAGTTTTATCGGTTTCATTAAAATTCCTTACGTTCTGTTAAAGTTCTAAATTTAAAAAGTTTCCCAAATTGAATTTACAAGAGCGCTCATATATTCTTTTTGCGCGTCGTCGAGTTCACTGCCGGAGCGGGTTTTGTAGAACTCTTCAAACATTTCAAGCGGTCTGTCAATTTTTGTTTCTTTTATGTCGTCGATTTTTGAGTCATTGTTCGTAAAACTGTTGTCGTAATTTATCTGCAAGATGTTGGGATAAATCGAGCGCAGATTGTAAAGCGCATCGATGACTTCGTTTTTGTCGGTGAGGATTATGTCGATGAAATCTTCGCTGTTGTTCGTGTCGCCACCTGACATTTTGACAATCTGGTCAAATGTTCCGCGAATCTGCCGTATGTCGCGTTTTGGTTTAAGCTGAACAAAATCAATAACTGTTTTTCCTTTTGCGTTAAGTTCAATTATCGGAACGACTTTGTCCTGAGTCAATTCCGAAACAGAATATTTTAAAGGAGTGCCGCTGTAAACAACGTTCGCCTTGACTTTCTGCATTTTATGAATGTGACCGAGCGCCGCATAATCAAACTCGCAGAAGACGTCTGCGCTCACTGCGTCAAGTCCGCCGATAATGCTTTCTTCGGAATCGCAATGTTCGGCGTTCATAATGTTTTGATGGGCAACGATTATATTCCGTTCGCTTGAATTTATTTTTAAATTTGAAACTGCGACTTTTAAAGCGTCATCAAAGTTTTCTATTTGTTCCTCAGGAAAAAACTGTTTTACGGACGACGGTTTTATAAACGGCAGAAGATAAAAATTTACAGGCCCGAATTCATCTGTGAAAACCAGCGGTTCAATTTTTCCGTCATAGTCTTTAGAAAAATAAAGTCCTTTATCGCTCATAAACTCTGCGCCAAAAGTCAGGCGCTCAGGGCTGTCGTGATTTCCGCTTATGACAAGCACTTTGATTTTTGCGCTTACAAGTTCATTTAGAAATTTGCGCATCAGGCGCAGTGCTTCGATTGATGCAACGTTTTTGTCGAACACGTCGCCGGCAACAAGCAGGACTTCGATTTTATTTTCTATCAGGATTTTTACAATCTGCTGCAAGATAAAAGACTGGTCGTCGGTTAAAGAAAAACCGTGCAGCGTTTTGCCAAGATGTAAGTCAGAAATATGAGCAATCCGCATTTTTTTCTCCGGGGAATTTTTGTACATTATACAACAGGTGGAAAAAAAATTCATCATCTGATATTTTATACGGGGGTTTTAATTTGAGTAGGAGTGATAAAGTGAAAAACAATCTGCTTGTTCTAGGCATAAGCCTGTTATTATTATCGTCGTGCGGAGAACGGAAAACTTTTAGAAGTCCGACACCGGGTTTTGGTTTTACAAACCGAACGTCAGAAATTGACGAATCTTCTCTTGAATATCAAATGGAAATGGCGCTTTTGATTACTGATGATGAAGAACGTTATAAAAGAGTTGAAGAATTATTAAAGCAGGGTGCTGATCCTGATAAAATGACAGGACAATTCAAATGGATTGATACAAATCCGTTATGGGAATGTTGTGCAAATACTAAATTAGCAGAATTATTAATTTCTTATGGAGCTGACGTAAAAAAAAGACCATATATAGCAAAACTGATATCTTATGTAGATTTAGCGGATAAAAATCCAGATAAAGAGCGAGAAGATTTCTATAAAGAGCATCCACAAAGTTCTGCAACTTATGAACATGATGTATATAAATCTGTAAAACTTCTTTTAGAAAGAGGAGCTGATCCAAATTTAAAATGCATCTATGGAGAAAGAGTTTTATTCCCCGCAACGGACTGGAATTACAGGCGCTATTTTAACAAGTATGGAAAATCCGCAATCAATTATTGCATCGAAGAGAATTATCTTTTATTGTTTCCGCTTTTGATTGAATACGGCGCGCTCCTTGACAATGACTCATTAAAACTCGCCGCAGAAACAACAGAACGCACAGGATCAACAGAGATGGAAGAACTTGTAAAAAAGCAATGGGAAATTCAATCGCAATTACATTAACAAAAATTTTTCACCGGCAAATCTGGTTATGACAGTAATCACCGGGCATTGTTAAGTTCAGCATTTTATATATGCGGATTCTATATTGACAAACAAAAGTTGATTATGGTAAATTTTGGCATATTTGTTTGGTGCAAAGACGTTCCAGAATGACTGGAGCGTCTTTTTTTTATTTTAAACGATTTTCTTGGAGGCTGCCGATGCAGGAACTTTATAAACACGTCAATCACATAAACGTTTTGATGGAACGATACGGCGTACGCTTTGGAATTTACAAGAATGGTGTTTTTAAAGAACAGCTTTTTCCGTTTGACCCGATTCCGCGCATTATTTCAAAACAGGATTTTTCCGAAATCGAAAAAGGACTTGTTCAGCGCGTGACTGCACTCAACTTGTTTTTAAAAGACATTTACAGCGACAAGAAAATCATAAAAGACAAAGTCATTCCGCCGGAATTTGTTTTTTCGTCGTCAGGGTATATGAGCGAGTGCGAAGGCGTAAGTGCGCCAAAAGGAATTGCAAGCCATATTTCCGGCATTGATTTAGTTCAGGCAAAAGACGGCAAATGGTACATTCTCGAGGACAACCTCAGGATTCCGTCGGGGGCATCTTATCCGCTGATTGCGCGCGATTTGTGCCGTCGTTCAAGTCCTGCGACTTTCCGCAACAACCAGATAGAGGACAACCGCGATTACGCTGAACTTCTCAAAAACACGATGAACTATGTAAATACCGGCGGTCTTAATGTAATCCTTACTCCGGGACGATACAATGCTGCATTTTTTGAACATTCATATCTTGCAGAAAAAACAGGCGCGGTATTAGTTTCGTCTGACGATTTGTTCGTCGAAAACGACAAAGTATATTTGAACACGGCGCTTGGCAAACAGCGCGTCGGTTCAGTTTACCGCAGGATTTCTGATGAATATCTTGACCCGCTTGCATTCAGGGAAGATTCGCTTATCGGAATTCCGGGAATTTACAATGCTTACAAAAAAGGAAACGTCGCAATTTTAAATTCCCCGGGAAACGGAGTTGCAGACGACAAGGGCATTTATTATTTTGTGCCAAAAATGGTCAAGTATTATCTTGGCGAGGACTGCATTACAAACAACGCTCCGACTTACCTTCCGTATTACGAAGACGACCGGCGCTATGTGCTTGAAAATTTTGACAGCCTCGTAATCAAAGACGTTGCAGAAGCCGGCGGTTACGGAGTTGTTTTCGGAAGTTCGCTTTCAAAGGAACAGAAAGAAGAGTTCATTCAAAGCATTAAAAATGAACCGCGCCGTTTTATCGCACAGGAAGTAATCGATTTTTGCGACCTGGACATTCTTGACGACGACGGCAAAACTTTAGTTCCGCGTAAAGCAGATTTAAGGGCATTCGTACTTTCGGGGGAGAGCGTTCAGGTATGGAAAAGCGGGCTTACAAGGTTCTCGCGTAACCCGGATTCTTTCATAGTAAATTCATCGCAAGGCGGAGGTTTTAAAGACACATGGATACTATCACAATAGCACGGCTTGACAATTTATTCTGGCTCGGACGGTATGTTGAACGCGTTTATCAGACAATCCGTTCCTATATGACAGGCTACGACAAAATGATTGACTCAAACGAAAACTGCTATCACGCAATTTGCGTAACGCTCGGAATTCCTGATACATACAGTTCAAAAGAAGATTTTATAACGCGGTTTGGTTTTGACAGTCAGGATTCGTTTTCGATTGTTTCAAATGCGAACAGAGCGTACGACAACGCAATGCTTATCCGCGACGAAATTTCGACTGACACGCTCGCCTACATTCACCTTGCAATTTCTGATTTGCAGAAAGCAAAAAAAGATTCTTCGCCGATGATTTTCATGCAGAAAGTTCTCGACGACATTCTTGCTTTCTGGGGCTGTCTTGACGATGAAGTTTACGAAGAGAATATCCGCAACACAGTAAAAGTCGGAAAGCGCATTGAACGGCTTGATTTATATACAAGGCTCAAAAAAACAAAAGAAGAACTCCAGCGTGAATTCGGCAGGCTGCACCACCGCATAAAGACGGCAAACTTAAAATACAGCAAGGCCGCTTTAATGCACGTTGCCGCTCTCGTAGAAGAAGATTCCGTCAACTACAACGAAATCTTGTCGCAGGTTTCAAAAATAATTCCGGCAGTTATGTAAAAGCCTATGACTTTAAAATTTACCTACGAAATGCAGCTTGATTTTTCAAAGCCTGTAACTGACCATCACTACAGCGTAAAATGTTTTCCGCAGGATACGCTCAGGCAAAAAATCATTGAATCCTCTCTTGTAATTGAACCGGACGGAACGGAAGGTTTTGCGACTGATTCTTTCGGGAACAAAAGCGTTTACGGTCTTATTTCAGCTGAGCACTCGTTTTTTAAAATGACGCTCAAAGGAAAAGCAGAAACAGGTCTTGATATTTCCGAGCACGAAGATTTTGACAGGCTTGATTTTTTCAGGGCACAGTCTGCATATACAGTTCCGGGAAATTCAATCCTTCAGTTTTACAGGGAACTTGCAGGCGCGGAATTTGCACCTAAGATGCCGTATGAGCGGGCGCTGTATTTTATGCACGCACTGCACGAAAAATTTAATTACGTTCCAAAGTCTACGAACATTCAGACTACGGCAGAAGAGGCGTTCCAGAAAAAATGCGGCGTCTGTCAGGACTATGCGCACATCCTGCTTTCCATTTTGCGGCTTGACAGAATTCCTGCAAGATATGTCGTCGGCATTATGACCGGCGAAGGAGAAAGCCACGCCTGGATTGAAGGCAATTTTAAAGGACACTGGTACGGACTTGACCCTACAAACAATATGCTCGTAGACAGCAGCTACATAAAAATTTCGCACGGACGTGATTATCAAAACTGCATAGTGTCGCGCGGAATTTTTAAAAACACAAACGGCTTTACGGAGCAAATTCAGAAAGTCCGCGTTCTTGTTGAACAAGTGCACGAATCTTTTTCATGTCAGTAAGCAAAGCGTTCTGCAAAATAAATTTAAAAACGAATTTTAAAGAGAACTGCAAAGAGGAATATTATGATAGAAAAAATTGTTTCAGTTCACCTTCCGGTAGAAGAAAATCTTGAAATAAAAAAACAGCGCATCGTACCGCTGTCGCACCTGACAGGAAACGAAAAACGCATAAGCATCGTAACAGGAATTCACGGTGATGAACTTGAAGGTCAGTATGTCTGCTACGAACTTGCCCGGCGCATAAACGAAAACATCGTCAGCCTAAAAGGAATCGTCGACATCTACCCGGCGTTAAATCCTCTCGGCATTGATTCGGTAACGAGAGGCGTTCCTGCTTTTGACCTTGATATGAACAGAATTTTTCCGGGCTCAGAAGACGGCTCTATGGTCGAACACATCGCTTCAAAAATAATCAGCGACTTGCAGGGTTCGTCTGTCTGCATAGACATTCACGCCTCAAATATTTTTCTTATGGAAATTCCGCAGATACGCATTTCTGAAAAAATGGCAGACAGCCTTATTCCTCTGGCAGAAAAACTGAATATAAATTTTATCTGGGTTCATCAGGCTGCGACAGTTCTTGAATCAACGCTGGCTCACTCGCTCAATACAAAAGGCGTTCCTACCCTCGTTGTCGAAATGGGTGTCGGTATGCGCATTACGCAGACTTACGGCAACCAGCTCGTAGACGGAATTTTCTCGCTGATGAAACATCTCGGAATCTGGCAGGGCAATACTGTCGAACCGATGAAACCGATTGTTTCAAAAAATCCTGACGAAGTTCAGTTTATAAATGCAGGAATGGCAGGAATTTTTTTGCCGTCAGTCAGTCACTGCACTAACGTAAAAAAAGGAGATGAAATCGGAAAAATCGTTGACCCGCTCGGAAGCGCCGTTTTAGACACGCTCGTTTCTCCGTGCGACGGCTTTGTGTTTACAATCCGCGAATATCCTGTCGTTGACGAAGGCTCACTGATAGCAAGAATTTTAACTGACCTGTAGGAGAAAAGAAAAATGAAAAAAGTTTCGGTTTATGAATTAAAGGCATTGTACCGTGACAATATGCGCGTTTTCGGCTGGAAATTCGGCAGCGGAGAAAAGTCATGCGTCATTGCAGGCGGAATACGCGGAAACGAAATTCAGCAGATGTTCATTTGTGCAGAACTTGTTAAAGCATTAAAGGAACTTGAAAAAGACGGCAAGATTGCAAAAGGAAAATCGATTCTCGTAGTTCCTGTGATTAACTCTTATTCAATGAATATCGAAAAGCGTTTCTGGCCTACTGACAACACTGACATAAACAGAATGTTCCCCGGTTACGCACTCGGCGAAACTACGCAGAGAATTGCCTCAGGAGTTTTTGCAGAAATCTCAGGCTACGAATACGGAATTCAATTTGCAAGCAATTACATTCCCGGAGAATTCGTACCGCACGTAAGGATAATGACGACAGGCTACGAGGACGTCGACTCTGCAAAATCGTTCGGACTTCCGTACATCGTTCTAAGGAAACCCCACCCTTACGACACGACGACACTTCACTACAACTGGCAGATTTGGGAAACAAAGTCGTTTTCGATTTTTACAAACCAGACTGAAACGATAAACCAGAAAGGCGCAGACGAAGCTGTCCAAAGCGTGCTGAATTTTCTTGCCGGCAAAAACATAATTGAATTTTCTTCGCACAAGGGATACAATTCGTCAATCATAAACGAAAGCGATATGATTTGCGTAAAATCAAACACCGCAGGAATTTTTCAGAAAACGACGGAAACATACAAGTCCGTAAAAAAAGGTGAACTGCTCGCAAACATCTTAAACCCTATAGACTGTTCAATCGTCGAAGAAATAAAATCCCCAATCAGCGGAACTGTCTTTTTTACCCAGTCAAAATCACTCGCATACGCAAACGCAGTTTTATTCAGGATAATTCCTCAGGGAAAATAACGGCTTTTTAACGAGGGGATTTACAGTGGAAAATCAGCAGAAAATTATCGCAGCCTGCGGAAACGACTGTTCAAAATGTCCGCGCCATCTGCCTAAAACAAAAGAAGAACTTTTGCACACCGCAGAACTCTGGCACAAAATCGGATACCGCGACAGGGTCGTTTCGCCGGAAGAAATTTCGTGCACGGGCTGTAAAAAAGAAAACTGGTGCCGCTACGAAATAATTTCCTGCACGACAGAAAACAAAATTCAAAACTGCGGACAATGCAAAAACTATCAATGCGCAAAAATAAAAGAATGTTTTGAAAAAACAAAATCTTTCATACCTGCCTGCAAAGCCGATTGCACTTCTTCTGAATTTGAAATTCTCAAAAAAGCGTTTTTTGAAAAAGAAGAAAATTTAAAACCTGATTTTTAAAGGTTATTGAGTCAATCGCAGAATTTGTGTACTATTTTCGTGTTCGATTTTAAATATTTAAATAGCAGGATGTAAAAATAATGTCTGAATCTACCCAGAAAAAAGTTGCCTATTGCGGAATCGAAGGCGCTTTTGCACACATCGCAGCAAAAAAACTTTTCCCGGATGACAAGCTCGTTTCTTTTGCAAGTTTTTCAAAAGCATATCAAGCTGTAGAAAAGCGCGAATGTGACTACGCCGTTTTACCGATTGAAAACAGTTTTGCAGGCGACGTTAATCAGGTTTTTGACCTGATGTTTACAGGTCATCTTTACATTACAAAAATGCTGAACCTCCGCATATCGCAGACTTTACTTGGAATAAAAGGCGCAAAAGTTTCTGACATAAAAACAGTCATAAGCCATCAGCAGGCAATCGATCAGTGTCTTGAATATATCCAGAACCACAATTTTTCAATTCAGACTGCATCAAACACAGCCGTCGCCGCAAACCTCGTTTCTCAAAAAAACGACAAAACGCTTGCTTCAATCGGAAGCGAAGAATCCGCACCGCTTTACAACCTCGATGTCCTTGAACGCAACATCAACCAGAACGAACAGAACACAACAAGATTTGCAGTCTTTTCAAACGAGCCTGCATCGTTCAACAACAAAGGACAAAACTGCACGTTCATAGTTATGTTCACTATAAAAAATGAACCGGGCTCTCTTGCAAAAGCAATTCAGGCTTTCGGGGATTCCGGTTTTAATATGAAATCACTCAAAAGCCACCCTGTAAAAAACATTCCTTGGCAGTATTATTTTTACACAGAAGTCGAAGGCTCTCTTATGACAGACAGGGGCGTTGCCCTTCTCGAACGCCTCGGTCAGGAATGTATCGATGTAATTTCACCGGGCTTTTACCTTGATGAATAAAATCTCTAGCGTTATAATTGCCGTAGAATGTATAAACGTGAATTAGTCCCAGCGCCAAAAAAAATCATACAGCACAGCAAACCGATTTTTGGCACATTTAATACCCTTCCCGAAAAGCTCGACATCAGCAAAGTCCGGGCGCCGTTTCTGGGAATTCCTCTGCCCTCAATCTTTTCGCGGCTCAGAATCCGTGCAAGGCTGATTTATACTTTTTCATTTGACGATTACCTTGGTTCAGTTGACTTGTTCGATAACAAAGTCGTAAATATGGCAGAAGTTTCTTTATGGAACAAAAAGACAAACATAAAATATGTTTACAGAATTTTCCTCGGACTGCGCCTGCACCTGATTCCAAAAAAACTTGACAAAGCCGTCTGCGTAAGTACGGCAAAAACGCGTTACATAAGAATCGGCTGGAACCACGAGCAGGACAGGCTTTCGGTAAAATTAAAAATCCGCGGTGACAGCGTACGGCCTTTTGTAGAACTGACATTCTTCGGACGTTTTTCAAACAGCGCATCTCAGGAAGTTTTCTCGGTAAAGCCGGCTCCGACAATGCGCCGGTGTTCTGCAAGCTGGTATGCGTTTACGCCGATTTTCGGGCGGCTGACATTCTCTTCAAAATCACGCGAACTTCTGGAATCAGTCAGCAGTCAGAACGGGCTCGGATTTTTATTTGAAAACCGCGCGTACTATAAGTTCATCACAAGCGGAGAGAACATTACCGCATGCGGTGAAACTGACGGCAAAAAAATCGGATTCCGCCTGTCAACGACTTCTCTTGATGCAGTCGACACGGACGCTTACAACGACAACATTTTATTTGCCGACGGAAAAATTACGACACTTCCGCCGATTGACATAACGCATCCTTTCGGGCTTGCGCAAAAATGGATTATTCAGGACGTAGAAAGCATGGTCGATTTGACGTTCACGCCAAAAAATTTAATTTCGCGTACGCTGAATTTGATTGCCGTGCGGACAAGCTATCACACTATCTTCGGGACGATAGACGGAATTTTGCTTGATTCAGAAGGAAACAAAATTGTCCTTAAAGATTTTCCGGGAATCGTAAAGAGAAGCAAACTGCGCCTTTAATTTTTTTTTATTTTGCCGATAATTTTTATGAGGAATTTATTATGGCTGACGATTACGAATTTAAGAAAAAACAACCGCAGGCAGTTTTTGAACCGGGTACGCTTGAAAACACAAGGCGCAACATCGGAATGATTGACCCGGAAGAAGCTGCCAAAATGACAAAAGTTCTTGGCGGCGAAATCTTTGTAGAAAAATCAGTTCCAATCGATTACTCAAAATTTCCAAAAAAAACAGTTTCGCACAGGAGTTCTTCACGCCCGACAGGACATACGGCTTCAAGCATTTCAACTTCAAGTGCAGGCTCAAATTCGAGTTCAAGTTCAAATTCAAGTTCGCAAGGGGCATCAAATTCTAAAGGCGCTCAGAGTTCTTCTAAAAATTCTTCGGAACAGAAAAAAGTAAAGCACGTTCCTGACTTGCCTTCGATTTCGCAAAAAGACAACCAGATGATAGACAGGCTTATGATGTCTGCCGAATACGGAATTAAAAAAAACTACGGAATGTTCAATTTTGTGCGCGCTTTCATCAAAGACGGAACGGAACGCGTAATCCCGGAATTTGTTGAAATTACATTAAAAAATCACGTCGACCACATTCAGAATTTCATCACAGTAATAAAGACAATCATTCAAAACTGCCCCGACACTTTTAAATCAAAAATCCAGAACGAAACAGACTTGCAATACCGTTTCTTGCGCAAAGTCGCTTCCTGGAATACGCGCGACATAAAACTTGCTTACGTTGAATTTGAAAACACAAACAAAGTCGTCCTTGTCAGCGAACTTGTGCCTTTTGTAAAAGCAGTTTACAGGCAGATTATTACGATTTACTATCTCGGCGATGCAACGATAAATCAGATTATAAAAGACATCTACACAGAAATAATGAAATACCCTAAAGCGAACAAAGACAAATTCCAGATGCTCGCAAAAGAGGCGATGACAGAATGGGTTTACCTTCATCAGCAGATTGCAATCGGACTTTACCCTTTGCTTATGCGTATGTGCGGAACTGAATTTGTCCTGTGTCCGAAATTTTTTACGCAGGAAGTTTCGGCAATTTTAAATTTTGTCGGCTTAAAAAAGTTCGATTTAATCCTGCCTGAAAAAAAGAAAACGCAGGAAGAAATAATTGCCGAGCAGAAAAAAATTGAAGAAGAAAAAAAAGCCCACACTGAGGCAGAACGCGTTGTCGAAGAAAAAAATGAAATGGTAAAAACAGGGTTAAAGCTTCTTGACCAGATGTTCCCGGAAGCAGGCTTTTTAAAGATAGAAGAACTGCCTGATATGTATCCGTATTTTGAACCGTTGTATGAATTAGGCGAATCGTTTTTATATCTGTCGCCAAAAAATCCGCTTCAAATTACGCTTGTCCTTCTGCGTATTCTAGAAGACTTTTTTATGGCATGCCATAACATTCAGTTTGATGCAGAATCAAATCCGCTCCTTGCAAACAAGCGCGATTCTTTTTCTGATGCAATAAACGAATGGCCTGTTTACCGCGAAGATTTATTCAACCGCAAATACGCAGAAGAATTAAAGAACCTCGTAAACCAGACTTATACGCAGCAGAATTTTCCGTCTACTCAACTCGGAAAAAAGATGATAACAAATTTATACTGGCAGACAAAATATCTCTTTCTCCCGAATTTTACGTTTGAACAGCTTTTGCTTGAACGCCCCGTAAACGACAGCAAATATGTACCGCTTGCATCGCGGACTGCTTTTTTGCTTACAGGCTTTGCAGATTTGTCGCGGCTCATCGGTTTAGTTGATCCGCCAAACGGAAAAGTAAGCGGAATAGCAAACCCATGGGATTATTACCATTTTGATATTGAAACTCCTGTTTCAAAGCGCCTTGACGTTCTGCTTAATGCAAAGCATCATACAAAAAACACGAATGCAAACCTCATAAAATACATTACGTGCATTACTGCCGTTTTAAACTGGTGGATAAATGCAAAATCAAGTCCTGCTTACAAGGCAGACCCGAGAAAGATTTTCCGCGTTTCGGAAGCTGACGGTCAGCCTGTTTTTTCTGTTCCTGAGATGGACAATCAGGACAAGCTTTTTGCAGAATCAATAAAAAAAGCTTATCAAGAAAGAATGGCAAAAAAATAACGTTTTATAAAAAAAAAATCGGTTCGTTTTAGAACCGATTTTTTTTATTATTTGGTTTTTGCTTTTTATTTTGCAAGATATTCGTTTATGCTTGCAGCAGCTTTTCGTCCTTCGCCCATGGCAAGAATTACAGTCGCCGCACCAAGAACTATATCACCGCCTGCCCAGACTTTTGTATGACTTGTAGCCTGATTTTCATCAACAGTGATATGACCTTTTGAATCTGCGTTCAATCCCGGTGTCGTAGAAACAAGCAGAGGATTTGAACCGTTACCAAGCGCAACAATCAGAGCATCACATTCTACGTCGTGTTCAGAGCCTTTGATTGCAACAGGACTGCGACGGCCGGAAGCATCTGGTTCACCGAGTTCGTAAGAAAGACAGCGAACGCCTTTTACTTTGCCTTCTTCATCGCCGAGCACTTCTACAGGGTTTTCAAGAAATCTGAAATTTACGCCTTCTTCTTCTGCGTGCGCAATTTCTTCAAGACGGGCAGGCATTTCAGTGCGAGTACGACGGTAAACGACATCAACAGTTTCTGCACCAAGGCGGAATGCCATACGAGCAGCGTCCATTGCAACGTTACCGGCGCCGCAGACAACAACGTGCTTTGCTTCGTAAATAGGAGTTGCGGCGCGTTCTTTGTCATAGCCTTTCATAAGATTGGCGCGTGTCAGATATTCATTTGCGCTGAATACACCGATTAAATTTTCGCCCGGAATGTTAAGGAATTTCGGAAGCCCGGCTCCTGTTCCTACGAAAGCGGCATCAAAACCTTTTTCAGAAAGAAGCTGCTCAAGAGTATTTGTCCTTCCGACAAGGAAATTCAATTCAAACTTAACGCCGATTTTTTCAAGGTTGGAAATTTCTTCTTCAACAATTTTCTTTGGCAGACGGAACTCAGGAATTCCGTACATCATAACGCCGCCGGCTTTGTGGAATGCTTCAAAAACAGTAACGTCATGACCTGCGCGCGCACAGTCTGCGGCAACAGTAAGGCCGGCAGGACCTGCACCGATTACGGCAACTTTTTTTCCTGTCTTTGGCGCAACAGCAGGAGGAGTTACCTTGCCGTTTTCGCGTTCCCAGTCTGCAACAAAGCGTTCAAGACGACCGATTGAAACTGCCTTTTCAGGATTTTTGTAAACTTTTCCGACAGTACATTTTCCCTGACACTGTTTTTCCTGCGGACATACACGACCGCAGATTGCAGGAAGAAGTGAAGTTTCTTTGATAATATCAACGGCTGCTTTAAATTCACCTTTTGCAATTTCGCCGATGAATTTAGGAATGTTGATGTTTACAGGACAGCCTTCCATACAGAAAGGCTTTGCGCATTGCAGACATCTGTTTGCTTCGACTACAGCCTGTTCAGCAGAGTAGCCCAGAGCAACTTCGTCCATTTCGCGAGCCCTTTGTTTTGCATCACGAGTCGGCATTTCCATCTGCGGAATTGCGGCGCGGTCTTTTGCAGTCAATTTTCCGTTTGTCTTAATCAGGTTTTGAATTTTATTATATTCTTCTGTTACGTTAATCGCCATTTTTAAGCTCCAATAGTTTTACTTTTTTGCCAAAGCATCTGCCTGTGCAAGCATACGGCATTTGTGGTCATCAGCCTGTTCGCGTGATTTAAATGATTTCATACGCATCATCATATTGTCCCAGTCAACTTCGTGAGCATTAAATTCAGGACCATCGACACAGACAAATTTTGTCTGACCGCCAACAGAAACACGACAGCCGCCGCACATTCCAGTTCCGTCAATCATAATAGTATTCAAAGAAACTGTAGTATTGATTCCATATTCTTTTGTAGTCTGTGCACAGAATTTCATCATAATCGGAGGTCCGATTGCAATTACTTCAGCAGGCGGTGTCTGGCTTTCGCAAAGTTCCTTTACCGGAACAGTTGAAACGCCTTTACGTCCTGCAGAACCATCATCAGTCATAATGATTACTTCATCGCAAATTGCCTTCATCTCGTCAACATAAATAAGCAAATCTTTATTGCGCGCACAAATTACCATTATAACCTTGTTGCCTATAGCCTTGTGTGCCTGAACAATCGGATAGCAAGGAGCAACACCAAAACCGCCGCCTACAACCAGAACAGGATTGTCGTATTTTTCAATTTTAGACGGCTGACCCAAAGGTCCGAGAACAGTCGGAAGTTCGTCTCCGGCTTCTTTTAAAGAAAGTTTGTAAGTTGTAGCACCGACAGCCTGAAAAACAAGAACAATCCAGCCTTCTTCCGCATTAGCATCAGCTATCGTAAGAGGCACTCTTTCTCCAAATTCTGATTCAACTTGAATAATAACGAACTGACCAGCTTTTCTATTTCGCGCAATTTCCGGTGCATTGACTTTCATGTAAAAAACACCCGCAGAAAGCTGCTTTTTTTCAATAATCTTAAACAAAGTATTCTCCTATATGAAAAGTAATTATTTGACTTTGGTTTTCTAATCATACCGATTTTTTTTATATCGGTCAATTTTTTAAGCGGAATTTAAGTGTAAATTTACAGAATAAATGGTAAAATATTGGTATGATTGCACAAAGAAAGAACGCGCCAAAAACTTCGCAGCAGGAATACATTGCCTCAAAAATCGAACAATTTGACAACGGCGAATTTCACCTGCCCTACCAGAGTGAAATGAATTTCTACAATCTCGTAAAGCAGGGAAACATCGAAGCACTCGAAGCCGAAAAACCAAAACTCATCGTAAAAGGTCAGGGCATTCTGTCAGACGACAAATTCCGCAACGTTCAGTATCACTTTGTAATCGCAACTGCATTAATCGTCAGATTTTGCATCGAAGGCGGACTGCCAAAAGAATCTGCGTATACGTTAAGCGACGTTTTTATCCGCCGTATGGACAAACTCTGGGAAATCGAAGAAGTCGAAAAACTGCATCAGGAAATGGTTTTGACTTTTGCAAAGTCAATGCGCGACCTTAAAAAAAATTCCGGCTCTTCTCTGTACGTACGAAAAGCAATCGACTACATTACGAGCCACTATCAGGAACAAATCAAAATTGCAAAAATTGCAGAGTCACTCGGCTTGAGCGAAAAATACCTGAGCACGCTCTTTAAAAAAGAAACAGGGCAGACACTCGTTTCTTACATCGAAAAAGTCCGCGTCGACGAAGCGCGCAGTATGCTCACCTACACAGATTTGTCTTACGCCCAGATTGCAGACACGCTCTCGTTCGGCTCGCACAGTTACTTTACGAAAGTCTTTAAAAAAAATACCGGTCTGACACCAATGCAATACCGCATAAAACATCAGACCGCAAAATTTTCTGTCGAAGAACAGTGATAAAAAATCGACGAACTTATTAAAAAACTTGAAGAACTTGGGAAACGCCGATTTTTTTTTAATTCAGCCGGCAATCATTTTCAGACTGACGGCTTTGTTAAGTTCAATTTAAGAGCGATTGCAAATTTTATTTTACTTCGACAAGTTCAATAGAATCAATTTTAATCGTGTGGCGCAAATTAATCTGCCTGCCGTCGACTGCTCCCATCGAAAAACTGAGAATCGTTTTCGGGTCAGTTTCTTTTTGCATCGTAAACGTGTGCTCAAAAGTCTTAAAGCCGGAAGTCAGGTTAAATTTTTGCTGACCGGAATAAGGCTCCCAGTTGTCGTCTTTAATTCCGTCGCGCTGCAATGCAACCATAAGCTTTCGCGGAACGTCGCACGAAGCCTTAAAAGTCAGCCTGTAAGTTTTGCCTTTTACAAGTTCAACATTGCGCTGCATAAGCTGAATCGTCCAGTCAACGTTTCCTGTTTTGTCAATCGTAATCGAAAAACATTTGTCGCCAAAATCAGAACCGGCAGAGTGCTCCTCGACCGCCGACGAATGAGCATAAACTTCAAACGCCTTCATTCCGTCAGAAAAACCGCCGTTCTGGATAAGGACATTCTGTTTTAAAGAAACGTTGTCAATCGTAACGCGCGCACCCGCAATCCCAAGCAAAAATTCAAAGTCACATACTGAACTTAACGCAGGCGCTTTTTCAAACGTAAAAACGAATGTCTTTTTTTCTTCGGTGACCTGTGCAGTTTCGTAAAACGCCCCGTAACGCACTGCTATTTTTCCGGGCTTTGTTGAACGTGCCTCAAACCTTACGACATATTCACAGCCGTCATCAAGTTCAATTCCCTTCTGCAAAATTCTGACGTCATCAAGATTTTTACAACCCGAAGGAACGTCTGCGTTAAGTTCACGAATTTTATTTTGATTTGAAACAAAAACTTTTCCGCCTGCCCTGTCAGAAACTTCCCAGAACTCAAGCCGACCGGCACCTTCCTGAAACTCGCCGTTGTAAATAAAATTTCCGTCAGGCAATGCAGTACGACGAGGTTTTGCAACGGAAGAATTTATGCGCTCAAGGCGGACATTGCTGATGTGAACTGCCGCACTAGAGCCTGCGTTTCCAAGCTGAAATTCAATGCGCGCATTTGTGTCTGTCGAATCGTTCATCGTAAAAGTGTACGAATAATTTTTTTTCGCAGTTTCAAGCGCGACTCGGACATCGCCAAAAGCGCGCTTCCAGTTGTTGTCAGGCAAAGTAAGCGCCGTCTTTATCGTACGCGGTTTTTCAGAATAAGCATCAAAACTGTATTTATAAGTTTCGCCCTGCACAAGCTGAACTGCTGACTGCAAAATCTGAACCGAATAATCTTTTGTGCCGGCTTTCTGCGTATAAACTGCAAGCTCCGTGTCACTGAATTCTGCGCGGGCTTTTCCGTCAGGTTCAAGATGCAATGTCCAGTCTTTGCCTTTATTAGAAACAATGTTGCCTGTTTTTGGCACAACTCTGGATTTGACCTGTTCGGGCTTTTTTACGTTTTCGTCGTAAGATTTTTTCTGATAGACTTTTACGTAGTCAACGACCATCTGCGCATTCTCTTTAAACTGCGTCGTCGAATCAGGATTGCCCGGCCAGTCACCGCCGACTGCGACATTCAGAATTAGGTAAAAACTCTGGTCATAAGGTGCAGGAAAACTCACCTCGCCAAAACCGTCTTTCTTGGTGAACCAGTCGTTCACTTTGTAGTACATAATGTCATCAACGTAAAAGCGCATTTCGCCCGGTTCCCACTCGACTGCAAAAACGTGGAACTCGTCGGAGAAATTTCCTTGGGGCAATTTGTAGCTTCCCTGCTTTTGAGTATGCGGTTCTCCGAAGTGAAGCGTTCCGTAAAGTTTGTCAGTCTGATTTCCGAGAACTTCCATTATGTCAATTTCGCCGCACTTTGGCCATTGACCGTAAAAACTTTCGTCAGCCGGCATCATCCAGAACGCAGGCAAAAACCCCTTTCCCTTAGGAACTTTAAGCCGGGCTTCAAAACGACCGTATTTGAACTCATGCTTGCCTGCCGTGTTTATTCTTCCCGAAGTATATTTTGAACCGCTTTTTACCGCCTGAATAATCAGGTTGCCGTCCTTGACATAGGCATTTTTTGAAGATGCCTCGTAAGACTGCAATTCATTATTGACCCAGCCCGGTTCGTGAATTTCATAATTCCAGTTTTTATCGTTCAGCGTTTTTCCGTCAAAGTCGTCCATCCATACCAAATCATCATCAGTATATTCAGTGTATATAGAAGATTTTGCCGCCCCCGCAGAATACCCTGCACTCAACACCGCCATCGCAATGACTGCCGTCATCAAAACTTTCGTATTTTTCATATCACCTCGATGCAAGCCCTGAGCGAACCTGCCAGATTTACTTTTGCAATAATTTTTTTCATTTTAGAGTTTTCCTCCGTTTTGTAAAATCTCTTCTCCGTCGCCTGCTTAAAATACTGTAACACGGCTTTTTTGATGACAGGTATTAATCGGGTAATATTTTTTGTAAATTCGTTATATTTAATTTTTGGGAAAAATACCGCCGGGCTTATGTGTTTTTTATATATAATTTTGCTGTCGTCCATTGACAATAAGTTTAATATTTAATATGATAGTGGAACACGACGCGGGGTAGAGCAGCTGGCAGCTCGTCGGGCTCATAACCCGGAGGCCGCAGGTTCGAGTCCTGCCCCCGCTAGAGAAAGGCACTTGCAGAAATTGCGAGTGCCTTTTGTTTTTTTTTTGGGGGGGGTGCAAGATTCCGAAATCTCTATTAATCAAAATTACTATTTTTTAACGCAAGTATGTTATAATAAAAGAGTTTTTAAGCAATGTAACATAGCAGAGCATAAATTATAAAAATTGTAAGAGGTTAATTTTAATGAACAAACAACAGCTTGCATCAAAAATTTGGGAAAGCGCAAACAAAATGCGCTCAAAAATCGAAGCCAACGAATACAAAGATTATATACTTGGTTTTATCTTCTATAAATTTCTTTCAGATAAAGAAATTGCATATCTCAAAAAAGAAGGCATCACAGATAAAGAACTTAAAGAACAATTAAACGAAAAACATAAAGATGCCGTTGAATTGTGTCAAAACAATCTTGGATACTTTATTGCTTATGAAAATCTTTTTACTGCCTGGATTGAAAAAGGCAAAGACTTCAATATCAAGAATGTACGCGATGCACTTTCTGCATTTGCCCGTCTTATTTCAAATAAACCAAACCACAAGAAAGTTTTTACAAACATTTTTCGTACTCTGGATACAGGACTTTCAAAACTCGGTGACAGTGCAGGAAGTCAGACAAAAGCTGTAAGCGACCTTTTAAATCTTATCAAAGATATTCCTATGGACGGCAAGCAGGATTACGATGTTCTCGGTTTCATTTATGAATATCTTATTTCTATGTTTGCCGCAAATGCAGGAAAAAAAGCCGGAGAGTTCTATACACCGCACGAAGTTTCTGTTTTGATGGCAGAAATTGTTGCAAACCATATCAAAAATCATAATCAGGAAAATTTTGAAATTTATGACCCGACATCTGGTTCAGGTTCGTTGCTTATTACAATCGGCAAGGCTCTTTCCAAGCATATCGATAAGGAAGACAACATCAAGTATTATGCACAGGAACTGATTGAATCTACATACAACCTTACACGAATGAATCTTGTAATGCGCGGAATCAATCCAAGCAATATCGTTACACGCAACGGCGACACACTCGAACAGGACTGGCCGTTCTTTGATGAAGCCGACCCGGAAAGCACTTATGAACCTCTTTATGTGGATGCCGTCGTTTCAAATCCGCCGTACTCTCAGCACTGGGAACCAGAGGGAAAAGGAATTCAGCCTCGTTATGAATACGGTCTTGCTCCTGCAAGCAAAGCTGATTACGCATTCCTTTTGCATGACCTGTATCACATTAAACCGAACGGCATTATGACGATTGTTTTACCGCACGGAGTTTTGTTCCGCGGAAAGGCAGGAAAAGACGGTGATAAAGGTGAAGCAGAATACGAAATCAGAAAGAACCTTATAGAAAATAATAAAATTGATGCAATCATCGGACTTCCTGCAAACATTTTCTTTGGAACAGGAATTCCTACTATTATTATGGTTTTACGTCAGCACAGAAATAATAATGATGTTCTGATTATCGACGCTTCAAAGCATTTTGCAAAAGTCGGAAAGCAGAATAAATTGCAGGCAAGCGACATCAAGCGGATTGTTGATGTTGTTACCGAACGCAAGACTGTAGAAAAATTCAGCCGTGTTGTAACCAAAGAAGAAATCCGCAATAACGATTACAACCTGAATATCCCTCGATATGTAGACTCAAGTGACGGCGCAGAAAACTATGACATCTTTGCAACTGTTTCCGGCGGAATTCCTGCCTGTGATATAGAAAAGTTTGCATCATACTGGAAAGCGTTTCCAAGTTTAAGCGAAGAACTTTTTAATAAAGCAAACGATTCGTATTATGAACTGAAAACTGACAATATCAAAGATACAGTTTCAAAGAATAACTGTGTAAGCAAATTTCAATCAGATTACAAAAAGGCTTTTGAAAGTCTTTCTGATTTTTTAAAGGCAGAACTGATTGCAAATATTGCAGTACTTAATACAAATAAAGAAGAAGATATTATTGCCTCTCAGATTTTTGACCGCCTTAAAACTATTCCTCTTGTAGATAAATACAAAGCATATCAAAGCCTTGATGATGAATGGCAAAAAGTTGCGATTGATTTGGAAATCATAAGAAGCGAAGGAATGGAAGCCTGTAGAAAGGTTGAACCGAATTATGTAATGAAAGGAAAGGACGAAGTGCAGGACGGCTGGAAAGGCAGGATAATGGACTTTGATTTGGTTCAAACAACGTTCTTTAAAACAGAGCTTTCTGCGATTGAAGATAAAAATGCACTTATAGAAAAATTTTCCACCGAACTGGCAGAACTTATCCCAGAAACGGAAGAAGGCGAAGAAGAAATTGAACTTACCGATGAACAGAAAGCACAGCAGAAATCTCTTATCGAAAAAATAAAGGCAGCACGAAAAGACGTTGTAAAACTTACAAAAGCACTTGAAGAAAAGACAATTAAAAAGATAGAAACTCTTTCAGATGAAGAAATAAACTTCCTTCTCGAAGCAAAATGGATTACACCGCTTGTCAGTGCATTGAATGAATTGCCGCAGACTGTTGTGCAGGACTTTACCGCAGAACTTACAAAAATGTGCAGCCGCTATTCTGAACCGCTTGCAAGTCTTGATGAACAGATTTGCCAGACACAGACCGAACTGTTTGCTCTTATGGATGAACTTACCGGAAGCGATTTTGATTTGAACGGACTTAAAACACTTAAAAAAATCTTAGGCGGCATGTAATGGTAAAAAAAAGTGTCATAACGGGGATGTCTAATAATTATTGTCATGTTGGACTCGTTTCAATATCTTATAAAAGTGATTTGCAGATTTTCTTTTTTTAACGGAGGATTTAGAAATGATTATTTTATATCATGGAAGTAATCAGTCTGTTGAAACTCCAAAAATATTGGAATCTAAACGGGCTTTAGATTTTGGCGTAAAAAACAGAACGAAAATGCCGCTTGCCGAAAAATATGATTTGATAATTGGACCTGTTGCAAATGATTCTACATTGCCTGTTATAAATGACTATATTGACGGAAAATATACAAAAGAAGAAGCCATAAATCATCTTTTGCCACCGAATTTAAAAGATCAATTTGCTTTTGTAACTGAACAGGCACTAAAATATTTGAGATTTACAGGAGTAAAAGAAATATGAAAAAAACAAATTCCCGTTATTTAGATTTTTTTGACCGTAACGTATCAAAAATGATTTGTGAAAAATACGGAATGTCGGAAATAGATTCTATTCGTTCTTTTTTAACTTCTGAAACTTATAAGATGCTGGAAACCGAAGAAACAGAAATTTTTACATTGAGTCCTTTTGCAGTTTTTGATATGTGGTAATGTGAAAAAATCTCTGGCAATCCAAGAATGTCAGTTTATATAAGGGAAGACTAATATGAGTAAAGAAAGCGAGTTTTTTATTTATCTTATAGAACGATATGCAGAATATAAAAAAACTTCTGCTGCAGAAATCCTTGCTCAATGGGACAGTCTTGGTATTACGGATATGATTTACAATCTGTATGAAATGTATCATTGCGAAGCCCTTGAAAACGCCTTTGAAGATATTGATGAACTTATAAAAGAAAAACAAAAAACCGTGTCATAGCCCTCGAAACAAGTTCGGGGTGACGTTCAAATATGAAAAATATAAAAAATTCCTTAAAATTTTGAGGGGAATAGAGATATGGTATTAAAAGATTTAATCGGGGAAACTTCTGAATATGAAAAAAAACAGGTTCTCGAAGAAAAACGCCCTAAAACCTGGCTTAAAAGCGTAAGTGCTTTTGCGAATTCTTTTGGAGGCAAACTTATTTTCGGAATTTCTGATGATGATACAGTCGTAGGGCTGACAGAAGCTCAGAGCGATGCAGAAAAAATAAGCGAAGCAATAAAAATGCACATGAACCCGATACCAGAATTCAAACTTTCGTTTGAAACTGTTGAAGAAAAAATTATTATTGTGGTCACTGTTTTTGCTGGAAATCAAAATCCGTATTACTATCAAGGCGATGGACAGCTTATTGCATTTGTTCGTGTTGGAAATGAAAGCGTTGTGGCTTCTCCTTCCCAGTTGCGTGAGCTTGTGTTGAAAGGCAGCGGTCAGACTTATGACAGCCTAAAATCAATCTATGATTTTAAGGATATGGCTTTTACAAAATTACGCTCCGTTTATTTTAAGCAGACTGGAAAATCATTTGAAGATACAGATTATGAATCATTCGGTGTTATCGACGGAAACGGTAATCTTACAAATGCTGGTGCGCTCATTGCAGATGATTCGCCAGTCCGTCATTCGCGTGTATTCTGCACACGGTGGAATGGGCTTACAAAGGCTTCAGGTTTGACGGACGCTTTGGACGATGCGGAATACTCGGGAAGCATTATAATGCTCTTGCAGGAAGGTCTTTCTTTTATTGCACGCAACACAAGAAAGGCGTGGAAAAAACTTCCTACATCACGGCTCGAAATGCCTGATTATCCTGACCGCGCTTACATGGAAGCACTTGTAAACGCTCTCATACACCGAAATTATCAGGAACTAGGCAGCGAAGTCCATATTGATATGTTTGATGACCGACTTGAAATTTTCTCTCCGGGAGGAATGATGGACGGCTCCACTTTGGAAGGTAAAAATTTACGCGCCATTCCTTCAATGCGAAGAAATCCTGTGCTTGCGGATATTTTCAGCCGCTTGAATTATATGGAAAGACGAGGCAGCGGCTTCAAAAAAATTCTTGATGCATACTCTGAATATGAAAAAAAGCCTGTATTTCTAAGCGAGCACTGGGGCTTTACAATTACATTCCCGAATGTGAACTACAGCAGTGAAAATGGCAGTTTAAATGTCCAAGCTACTTCCCAAACTGACACAATAAATGACACAATAAATGACACAATAAATGACACAATAAAACTATCAGAAACAGAGATATCTGTCTTAGATTTGATAAAAAAAGATTGTACGCTAACAAGAGAAAGTCTTTCTGCAAAAACAGGGCTTTCTGATAGTACTATTGCCCGTGTTTTGAAGAATTTGCAGGAAAAAGGAATTTTGTTCCGTGAAGGCAGCAGAAAAAAAGGAAAATGGAGAATGGAAAAGTGAAAGGTAAAAGCGGAAAGATGACAACTAAAAATACTCCTCAAATAAGATTTAAAGGATTTGATGACGAATGGGAAGAAAAGAAGTTGGGTGATGTTTCTGAGAGAATTACACGCAAAAACGAAAACCTAGAATCTACATTACCTCTTACTATTTCAGCCCAATATGGATTAGTAGATCAGGTTAGTTTTTTCAATAATCAAGTCGCAAGTACTGCAAATTTTAAAAATTATGTTCTCGTGAAGAACGGAGAGTTTGCATACAACAAAAGCTATTCCTCTGGTTATCCGTGGGGGTGTATAAAACGATTAGATAGATATGAACAGGGTGTTCTTTCAACTTTATATATAGTTTTTAAACCGATACATATAAACTCTGCTTATCTTGTTTTCTATTATGATGCAGATAAATGGTACAAGCAGATTTCTGAAATTGCGGCAGAAGGGGCAAGAAATCACGGTCTTTTAAATATTTCTCCTGTAGACTTCTTTCAAACAACATTAAATGCTCCAAGAAGCAATGCTGAACAGCAAAAAATCGGAACATTTCTTTCAAAAATCGATTCACTTATACAGTTAAAAACGAAAAAACTCGAAAGCATTAAAAACGTAAAAAAATCCCTCTTGCAGAAATGTTTTCCAAAAGACGGAGAAAAAGTCCCGCAGATGAGATTTAAAGGATTTATTGGGGATTGGGAAGAAAAGAAATTAGGAGAGATTGCGGAATTGTTTGATTATGGTTTGAATGCTTCTGCAACTACTTTTGATGGAATAAATAAATATCTAAGAATTACAGATATAGATGATGAAAGTAGATATTTTAAAACTGATGATTTATCTTCACCAAATTGCGATTTAAGTAATTCAGAAAGTTATTTGTTAAACGAAGGTGATATAGTATTTGCTAGAACTGGTGCTAGCGTTGGAAAAACCTATATCTATAATAAAAAAGATGGTGTGGTATATTTTGCAGGTTTCTTAATTAGAACAAGGGTTAAATCAGAATATGATACACGGTTTATTTATCAAAACACTTTTTCTATGAAATACAATAAATATATCCAAAATACATCTCAGAGATCAGGACAACCAGGTGTAAACTCAAAAGAATATAAAGAGTTTACTTTTATGTGTCCTTCTTCAAAATCCGAACAACAAAAAATCGGGCAATTTTTCTCAAAATATGATTCCTTAATTTCCTTGCAACAAAAAGAAATTGACAAACTAAAAACAATCAAAAAATCCCTTTTGCAGAGGATGTTTGTTTAGAAAATTGGAAATTATTGTTCCGCTAATTCTAGTCTATCTTCATGTCACTGAGGAAGCGGTTTAAATCTCTTCTACCATTTGTAACATGAGTAACGCGGGCTTCTTTGCCTCCTTCAATATCTTTTATGATATAAAAGATTGAGTAATCATTGATTGAAAAATAATGAAGCCCGCGAGAATACCATGGTTCATTTGGGTAAAGATGATATCCATCTGCCATAAAAGACAAATTGTTTATTTCTGTGTAAAGCCTGCCTAAAACAGCATCTGCATTTATTTGAGATTTGTATTCATTGAGGATAAAAGAATAGATGTCGGCAAGATCATCTTCTGCCTGAGTTGTGATTGATACAGAAAAGTCCATTATGCAAATCGTCTTTTAATATCTGCAAAAGCCTGGTCTACAGGTTTACAACGACCTGCAATAGCATCCTCATAGCCTTTCTGCATTTTGGCATTGAAAACTTCTTCTGATTCAACAAGAGAATTCACTTTGTTAATTCCATACTGATAAAGGAGAAAATCTAAATAGTTGGCAGCAGCTTCCAGACATGGTTCTGGCAAAGTCTTTACTTTTTCCATAACTGCATCGTATGACATAATGAACCTCCGCTACTATAGTATAGCATAAAAATGAATCTATGACAGATTAATTATAACACAAAAGAGCATATTTGGTAAATTAAAAGCATTTTAAAACAGCCGGGATATTGATTTGTGTTTTTTTTAATGTTATTTTAAACTGATAGTGCCTTCCACCGTAGTGCTTTTATTACACTACATCGGGAGGACTTTTTTTTGCCCTGATAGTTTTTATAAAGGATGATATATGATAAGAAAACCTTCAACCTGGTCAAAACCCGCCACAACTGTAACTACTCAGGTTTCTATCCTTGAAAGCCGTAACATGACTGTTGCAGATAAAAATGCAGCTGAAAATATATTGCGCCGTGTAAATTATTACCGCTTCTGTCATTATGCAAATTCTCTTGTTCCTGTGGCTGATAATTTTACAGGGTTAACGTTTGAAGATGTTGTTGCTTATTAAGAACTGAGCAAATATTATTTTTGAGTATGACCGCCTTGCAGCAAAAAGAAATCGCCAGCTTAAAGACAATTAAAAAATCCCTTTTGCAAAAAATGTTTGTGTAAATTGTCAGTTTTTCACACGAAATGACAAATAATCGCCCAAATATTGTCATTATATTGACAATCTTTAACCTGTAGTTTATCATTTCATTAAGAAAATTGACAAAAAGGAACTTTTTATGGCTGATTATTTTTCAAAAGATAGCATCTTAAATCTTCTTTATTCATATAATCCATGGTGGAATACAGGAGTTGTACAAAAAGACTTTAATAAGCCGATGCACCGGGCAGCTTATTATGAGGGCAAAAAGGCTTTCTTAAATTCTCAAATCCGCCGCATAGTCCTTTTAAGCGGTGCCAGACGAACCGGCAAAACCACAATTATGTATCAGACAATCGCAAATCTGATTGAAAACGGCGTAAGTCCAAAAGACATCGTTTTCATATCTTTTGACCATCCGTTGTTAAAATTTTGCAGTATCAATGATGTAGTTGATATGTACAGACAGAATATTACTGTTTCAAATAAAATTTACTGCTTTTTTGATGAAATTCAATATTCGCCGGACTGGAACTCATGGCTAAAAGTTCTTTATGACACAAACCCTGACATAAAAATAATGGCTACAGGTTCAGCAAGTCCTGTGCTGGCTGACAAAACAAGAGAAAGCGGTCTTGGCAGATGGATTACAATTCAAGTGCCAACTCTTACGTTTTATGAGTATTGCAGGCTTCTCAATGTTCAGACTGTAGATTTACCAGCCGGAATAAAGCCAACGCAATTTTATCTTCTTGATACAAAAGAACAAGATGACATTGTAAACAAACTTGCTTTTTTGCAGGTTCATTTTATCCGCTATCTGCAAGTCGGTGGATTTCCTGAGCTGGCTCTCTCAAAAGATGATATTTATGCACAGAGAATTCTTAGAGAAGATATTGTTGATAAAGCGCTGAAAAGAGATTTGCCGTCTTTATACGCAATCAGAAATGTTTCTGACATAGAAAAAGTTTTCCTGTATCTCTGTTACAATTCTTCAAACATTGTAAATATGAATACAATTTGCAATGAACTTCAGGTTTCAAGAAATACTCTGGAAAAATATATTCTGTATCTTGAAGGCGCTAATTTAATTTACATCAGTCCTTTGGTAAATGTCGGGCCAAAGCAAGTTTTAAAGGCGCAGAACAAGATTTATATTGCTGATGCCGCCTTAAGAAATGCCGTTTTAATGAAAGACGATATTACAAATGATGCCGTTGAGCTTGGTATTATTGCGGAAACTGCCGTTTACAAGCACATTAAGGCATTTAATTATGAAACTGTAACAAAAGTAGGATATTACAGGAGCGGCGATAAGGACAAAGAAATTGATATTGTCGTTGAGTATTCTAAAGAGCAGGAACCTATAATGATTGAAGTTAAATACCGCGAAGATTCTTCAATTACAGAAAAAGATATGATTGTACAGCTTTCAACAGACAAACGTCCTAATCTTGTAATCACAAAGCGAACGGAAGATTTTGGTATTCAGACTTATAAAAATGGAAAGAGAATTTATAAAATTCCGGCGCCTGTATTTCTGTATTTGTTAGGATATGTAGAATCAAGGAGTATATAAAATGGCATTTGACGATGAACTTAAATTTGAAAGTGAATTAGTAAATCTTCTTTTTGAAAAGGGCTGGGAACATGAAGTTCTTAAATACCCGACAGAAGAAAACCTTATAAAAAACTGGGCAGATATTCTTTTTAAGAATAATTCTGGAATTGACCAGCTTAATGACGTTCCTTTGAGTGAAAATGAAATGCAGCAGCTCATTGACCAGATTGCAAAGCTCCGTACTCCGCTTGCATTGAATCAGTTTATCAATGGAAAAACTGTAAGCATCAAACGCGACAATGATTCTGCTGATATTGCTCACAGAGGAAAAGAAGTAAGCCTTAAAATCTATGACCGCCTTGAAATCAAAGCCGGTAAAAGCCGCTATCAG
The DNA here is from genome assembly GCA_051883255.1 of Treponema sp. Taxonomy (GTDB): domain Bacteria; phylum Spirochaetota; class Spirochaetia; order Treponematales; family Treponemataceae; genus Treponema_D. The sequence continues at coordinate 69,511 of JBJETJ010000064.1, read as the reverse complement.
ATTGTAGAACAGCCAAAATTCAAATGCCGTGATGATATATATCCTAATCGTCGTGGCGATTTGATGTTGCTTATAAACGGTATGCCTGTAATTCACATTGAATTAAAAAAGACTGGTATTCCTGTAAGTCAGGCAACAATGCAAATTCAAAAATATGCACGCGAAGGTGTTTTTACAGGTCTGTTCAGTCTTATTCAGGTGTTTGTTGCAATGAATCCTGAAGAAACTGTTTATTTTGCAAATCCCGGCCCGGACGGTAAGTTCAATGAAGATTTCTTTTTCCATTGGGCAGACTTTAATAACGAGCCAATGAATGACTGGAAAGATATTGCTTCAAAGTTTCTTTATATTCCAATGGCTCATCAGATGATTGGCTGGTATACCGTAGCAGATAAAACTGACGGAATTTTAAAAGTAATGAGAAGTTATCAGTATTATGCTTCCAGCGGCATCAGTGATGTTGTTGCAAAACACGATTGGGATAATAGTTCTGTTTCCACAAAAGGCATACTCGGTGGTTATGTGTGGCATACTACAGGTTCTGGAAAAACAATGACTTCTTACAAGACAGCCCAGCTTATTGCTGACTCGGGGCTTGCAGACAAAGTTGTCTTTTTGATGGATCGCATTGAGCTTGGTACTCAAAGCCTTTTGCAGTATAAAAACTTTGCAGATGAAACTACTGATGTTCAGGCTACAGATAATACAAGGCAACTGGTTTCAAAACTTAAAAGTGACAAGACAAATGAAATATTGATTGTAACTTCAATTCAAAAAGCAAGTAATATTGCAGAGGACGGGCCTGTTACTCAAAAGGATTTGGATAAAATTAATTCAAAAAGAACTGTTTTTATTATTGATGAATGTCACCGTTCGACTTTTGGAAATATGCTCCGCGACATCAAAAAGACATTTACAAGAGCAATTTTCTTCGGCTTTACAGGAACTCCAATTCACGATGAAAACTCAAAGAAGATGAATACAACATCCAGTTTGTTCGGTAATGAAATACACCGCTATTCAATTGCAGACGGAATACGTGATGGAAATGTTCTTGGTTTCGATCCTATAAAAATCTGTACATACAAAGACAGAGATTTAAGACAGGCGATTGCTCTTGAAAAAGCAAAGGCAAAAGATATTGCAGAAGCTATGAGCGATGATGCCAAAAAGACTGTTTTCAATAAGTTTATGGATTCTTCTCTTGTTCCAATGGCAGGCTATACTGATGAAGCAGGAAATTACATAAAGGGCATTGAAGATTATATTCCAGTTTCTCAATATGACTGTGATGAACACAGAGCTAATGTTGTTGATAACATTCTTGAAAACTGGACAGTGCTAAGTCAGAATAATAAGTATCATGCAGTTTTTGCAACAAGCAGTATTCCTGAGGCAATCGAATATTACAGGCTTTTCAAAACACACAGTAAACAACTTAAATTTACAGCTTTATTTGATCCGAGCGATAATAATGCACCGGGGACTATCGATAAAATTGACGGTATCAAAGAAATCCTTATAGACTACAATAAAACTTACTCCAAAGATTTTAAGATTGCGACTTATGCAGACTTTAAAACGGATATTCAAATGCGCCTTGCTCATAAGGATATTTACAAGGGAATCGAAAATAAAAATGACCAGCAGCTGAACCTTTTGATTGTCGTAGACCAGATGCTTACAGGCTATGACTCAAAATGGATAAATACGCTTTATATGGATAAAGTAATGTATTACGAAGGTCTGATTCAGGCATTTTCCCGTACAAACCGCCTTTCTGGTAATGACAAACGACATGGAACAATCTGCTATTATCGCAAACCTCACACAATGGAAAAAAATATTGAAGCGGCTTTCAGATTGTATTCCGGTGACAAACCTTTTGGAATCTTTGTATACAAAGTGGAAAGAAATGTTGCAGAGATGAATCGAATTGCAGATTCCATAAAACAGATTTTTAAAGATAACAAAATCGAAAACTTTGAATCTCTCCCTGCATCAAAAGAGGACAGACAAAAGTTTGCAAAACTTTTTAATGAATATAACAAATATTTAGATGCAGCCAAGATTCAGGGGTTTGAATTTGACAAACCGCTTCCTCATCGTACCGAAGAAGTTGACACAGGGAAAAAGACTTCTGATGGAACTCCAATTATCGAAGAACAGGTAATTGTTCCTGTTCCTTCTGAAGCAAATCTATCTGGACAGAATTACAATGCTTTGCTTCAACGTTACAAGGACCTTGCCGGAAAAAACTCTGGCGGCAATTCTAGTGGCGGAGATGATGTTCCGTATGATATTAAAGGCTACATTACAGAAATAAATACAGGTTTAATTGATACCGCTTATATGAACAGTAAGTTTGTAAAGTTCTTAAAAGTTCTTGATTCTGATAAAGAGGAACAAATACAAGAAGTACTTGCCGAATTATATAAAACGTTCGGAACTTTAAGCAATGAAGAACAGAAATATGCCAATGTATTTATCCATCAAGTTCAGAGCGGTGATGTAAAAGCTGATCCAACAAAAACCCTACGAGATTATATTACAGAATATATGGTATCCGACCGAACAAAACGCATTACAGATTTTGCAAATTCGTTTGGATTAGCAAGCCAAGATTTGCTCGATTTTATGAAACTGGATATTTCAGAATTAAATATCGATGACTTTGGTCGTTTTTCGGCCTTAAAGGAAAAAGTAAACCGCGAAATTGCAAAATCCTATATTGAACAAAAAGAAGGCAAAGAAATTTCTGCATTTAAACTTTCAATGAAGATTGATTCTGTACTTAGGACTTTTGTATTGAGCGATGGAAAAGAATAAAAAAATTTTATAAAAAATAACATCAAAGCAATGGTGTACAAAAGAACTGGTAATGTAAATAACCCGCAAGCTAACAGACGTCTTGTACAGATTTAATGATTTATAATAATGAACGCGCTTATTGCATTGAAGCAAAACGCACAGAACCTGCATATCAAACTGTCATTGAATGGCTTAATATAGGAAATACCGAAAACAGGAATCTTGTTCTTTCCGGTTGGCTTGAACTTATAAATAATAAATGTCAAACAAGCCTAGAATTGAAAGATGTAACAAAATTCCCTTATCAATTTATTCACAGATTCGCATCTGCCTGCAGAATTGGTCAGAATATGAAAGCAGAGAATGTTCATTTGTTTTACTTTTTCTTTGACGAAGAAAATGAAAGTATCGAATATTATAAAAACTGGCTTTCAGAATTATCAGAATTAACAAACAAAACTATCGATATCAAGAGTTTTTCATTCCGAATTGAAGAAACTGAAAATTATAAAATACTTGAGAACCAATGGAATAAACGGAAAGGAAAACTTGATTTGTCTGATGACGTAATACAATTGTTAATGGAAGAAAAATGTATGTCTATTTCTAGAGATGAGTAAACCTTTCTAGAAATTTCCTGAAAAAAGTAAAAGATAATCCCCCCCCCCAGAAGAAAATCCTCCTATTTTCTCAACCTATTTTTATATTGCTTAAAAAAAAATCTATGGTACAATTATATGTGCAACTTTAACAAGCAGCTGGCAAAATATTCTGATGTTGTTTTACTGTATTTCACCCGAAGGACTTAAGGATGACACTGTATTTTCAGGCTTCTAAATGCAGTTTTTAAGGGGGTATAGATGGAACTTTCAGACAATTTGATGTACACTGCGATGCAGCGTCTGATTCTTCTTCATTATCAAAAGGTTCTATACGTTGATTTAACAGAAGATTTTTATTCAGTTCTCAAAGTTTCCCATAATGAATGGAATATGAACGTCGGCGAAAAAAATTCATTTAAAATCAGCGAATGGTTCAAATTTTTTGCCGAAAGTTCACTCTGCTACGATACAGACCGCGAAACGTTCAGAATGTTCTCTGACATCGAAAACTTAAAGGACATCTTCCGCAAGAACGGCGAAAAACCCCTCCGCTGCAGCTACCGCAGAAAAAGCACCGCAGACGACCTCGACTATCATCAGTGCGTAATGGAGCTTTTTCCCTATACAGACAAAAACGAACATCTCATCGTATTTCTCTTTGTCAGGGAAGCAACCGAAAATTCCGCGTTAATCCAGAATACCGCGCTGGAACAAATGGACGAAAACAAGCAGTTGATTGAACATCAGACAATAAATTCCCGGCGCAAGATTTTGATAATCGAAGACAACCCGATAAACCGCAATATCCTTTCAAAATTCCTGCAAAAGGATTACGAAATTATCGAAGCCGAAAACGGACTTCTCGGACTTGATATACTTTTCTACAACTATCAGCATATTTCTGCCGTCATTCTCGATTTGTATATGCCCGTAATCGACGGTTTTGAGTTCCTCAAAAAAGTTCAGTCAAATCCGATTCTTGCCTCGATTCCAATTTTAGTTGCCACGACCGCAAATGACTCAAACGAAGAAGAACGCTGTCTTTCGCTCGGTGCGGCCGATTTTGTTTCAAAGCCTTACAACGCCACAGTCGTAAAAATGCGGCTCGGCAAAATAATAAAAATGCGCGAGGACGCTGAACTTTATTCAACTTCCGAATACGATTCAATGACCGGCTTCTACACAAAAGAAGCGTTCTGCCATCACATCGATATGACAATAAACGGAACGCCGGACAAATCGTTCGATTTAATCGTATCAAACATTGACAACATTCACTCCATCGAAAAACTTTACGGCAGGGAAACCGCCATCAAAGTCATCAAGCAGATGGCAGAGTCAATCAAAAACTGCGGAAAACCTGCCCTCTTCTACGGAAGAATTCGCGACAATATGTTTGCAGGCTTTGGCGTTCACTCAGAAAATTTTAACGAAACATATTTTAAAGATGAAGTCAGGCAGATGGCAGAGTCGTCACCGATTCAGAACATTCAGGTAAAATTCGGCGTTTACCGCAATGTCGATAAAGACGTTCCTGCGACAACTCTGTTAAACCGCACTTCTTCTGCAATGGAAACTATCAGCCGGCAATACGGCATAAATGTAGCATACTACGATGAAAAAGTCGTAGAACGTCAGGCAAAAGACGATGCAATGGAAAACGCCTTTGAGTCTGCAATCGAACAGGAGGACTTTGAAGTCTGGTTCCAGCCGAAGTATTCTGCAAAGACAAAGAAAATCATCGGAGCAGAAGCGCTCATTCGCTGGCGAGGAAAAGACGGCAACCTTATTCCGCCGGGAGAATTCATCCCTCTGTTTGAGCGCGACGGTTTGATTCCTGTTCTTGATGAATACGTATTCAAAAAAGTCTGTTCGTACCAGAAGCAGAGAAAAGCCGGCGGTGACTTTGTAATTCCAATTTCAGTTAATCTGTCGCGCGCAAGCCTTTTCCGCAAAGACTTTGTAAAAAGTTATACCGGCATTGTTGACGAAATCGGGATTGACCCGCTTTCTGTTCCGATAGAAATCACGGAATCAATGGCGTTAAAAAGCAGTTCTTTTAAGATTTTTGCAGAGGAACTTATCAATAAAGGATTTTCGCTCCACATGGACGATTTCGGTTCGGGATATTCTTCGCTGGCGAGCCTTCAGATTCTGCGCTTTGATGTCATAAAACTTGACAAGTCGCTGATTGATTTTATCGGCACCCCAGGCGGCGAAAGCCTTATAAAGCACACTGTCGCTTTTGCAAAGGAATCAGGAATGAATGTCGTTGCAGAAGGTGTCGAAACAAAAGAACAGCTTGACTTCCTGCAACGAATCGGCTGTGATTCAATTCAGGGCTTTTACTTTTCGCCGCCTGTTACTCGGGCAGAATTTGAGCGCCTGATTTTGAGGGGGGGGGAACTTTAAGTTCTTAAAGTTCCCTGAACGTTTTAAAATATCCTGATGCTAGTCAGTAAAGAGCGGGGTTGACAGATATCTGTCGCCTGTGTCCGGCAAGAGGACAACGATTTTTTTGCCTGCATTTTCCGGTCGCTTTGCAAGTTCAATCGCAGCCCAAGTTGCAGCGCCGCTTGAAATTCCGACTAACACGCCTTCTTTTTTACCGATAAGCTTTCCTGTTTTAAATGCGTCATCGTTTTCTACTGCGATGATTTCGTCGTAAACTTTTGTATCAAGTACGTCAGGAACAAAGCCTGCACCTATTCCTTGTATTTTGTGATTTCCGGCAGTGCCTTTAGAAAGGACAGGAGAAGTCGCAGGTTCAACTGCAACGATTTTTACGTCAGATTTTTTCGATTTTAAAAACTGCCCTACTCCAGTAACAGTTCCGCCTGTACCGACTCCGGCAACAAAAATGTCTACCTGTCCGTCAGTGTCGTCCCAGATTTCAGGGCCGGTTGTTTCTACGTGCGCTTTAGGGTTTGACGGATTTACAAACTGTCCCGGAATAAAACTGTTCGGGATTGTTGCGGCAAGTTCATCTGCTTTTGCGATTGCGCCTTTCATTCCTTTTGCGCCTTCTGTCAAAACGAGTTCTGCGCCGTATGCTTTCATAAGCTGGCGGCGTTCTACTGACATCGTTTCAGGCATTACGATGATGATTTTGTAACCGCGGGCAGCCGCAACAGATGCAAGCCCGATACCTGTATTTCCTGATGTCGGTTCGATTATCGTTGAATCCGGTTTTAACTTTCCTGATTTTTCTGCGTCGTCGAGCATTGCTTTTGCAATCCTGTCTTTTACGCTTCCTGCCGGATTAAAGTATTCAAGCTTTGCGTAGATTTTTGCACCGAGCGAAAATTCGCTTTCGATGTGGGTGAGTTCAAGAAGCGGTGTATGACCGATAAGCTGGTCAGCCGATGTATAAATTTTTGACATTTTTGCCTCCATATAATTTAAAGTCTGCAACACAGACTTTGGTCTTTGTTAAGTTCAACCTTTGATTATTCTATCATTAAATTGCAGAAAAAGCATTTTCCAAATCTGCAATAATGTCCTCGTAATGTTCTGTGCCAATCGAAAGCCTGATTGTACTTTGAGTAATGCCCTGGTCTGCGAGTTCTTCGTCATTAAGCTGACTGTGAGTTGTCGTTGCCGGGTGAATTACAAGCGACTTTACGTCTGCAACGTTTGCAAGCAGGCTGAATATTTTTAAGCCGTCAATGAATTTCCATGCCGCGTCTTTTCCGCCTTTGATTTCAAAAGTGAATATCGAAGCGCCGCCATTTGGAAAATATTTTTCGTACAGGGCGTGGTCAGGATGGTCTGCAAGCGACGGATGATTTACCTTTGCAACCTTAGGATGTTTTGAAAGGTATTCAACGACTTTTTTTGTATTTTCGATATGGCGGTCAAGGCGGAGTGACAGAGTTTCCGTTCCCTGCAAAAGAAGGAATGCGTTGAACGGTGAAATTGAAGCGCCCTGATCGCGGAGCAGAATTGCACGGATATACGTTACAAAAGCGGCAGGTCCTACTGCATCTGCAAAACTTATTCCGTGGTAGCTTGGGTTTGGCGAGGCAATCGGTGCGTATTTGCCCGAAGATTTCCAGTCAAATTTTCCAGAGTCAACGATAATTCCGCCAAGCGTAGTTCCGTGACCGCCGATGAATTTTGTTGCCGAGTGAACTACGATGTCTGCGCCGTGTTCAATCGGACGGATTAAATACGGCGTTCCGAACGTGTTGTCGATTACAAGCGGAATTTTGTGCTTGTGCGCAATCTGGCTTATTGCATCGATGTCGGGAATGTCAGAGTTTGGATTGCCGAGCGTTTCAAGATAAACGGCTTTTGTATTTTCTTTTATTGCGCTTTCGAGTTCCTGCAAATTGTGCGCGTCAACAAAAGTAGTTTCAACGCCAAACTGTTTTAACGTGTGCGAAAGCAGATTGTAAGAACCGCCGTAAATAGTTTTTTGCGCTACGATGTGATCGCCTGCCTGTGCAAGCGCCTCTATCGTATAAGTAATGGCTGCCGCACCAGAGGCAACAGCAAGAGCCGCAACGCCGCCTTCAAGAGCTGCAATGCGTTTTTCAAAAACGTCTTGAGTTGAATTTGTAAGACGTCCGTAAATGTTTCCGGCATCGGCAAGTCCAAAGCGGTCTGCCGCATGTTTTGAATTATGAAAAACATACGATGTCGTCTGATAAATCGGCACAGCGCGCGAGTCTGTAACAGGGTCAGCAGTTTCCTGTCCGACGTGTAATTGCAAAGTTTCAAAATGAAGTTTATTTGTATCTGACATAAAGTCCTCCGGCATAATATAAATATATTGAACCTATCGTTTTAGTAGGTATATATATTTTATACACCGTATTTCCTATTAAGTCAATAGGAAAATAAAATTTCATTTAATTTTTTCGCTTTTTCGATTTTACTCCGCGCCTTTTTTAAGTTCAGCGTAAGCTATTTTGCACTGGGTTGTACGGGTCTGCGATGTTTTGAGAGGCTTTGACTTGCACGCTTACTGCAAGAGCATTTCGTCGTTGGTGATTGAGGTTTTTCGGATTTCGCGGAAACGCCTGTTTAATTCCTGCATCGTGAGGTTTTGTTTTTCTGCGCCGGAAATGTCGAGGATAATTTCGCCTTTGTCCATCATCAAAAGGCGGTTGCCGTAATCAAGAGCCTGCTGCATATTGTGAGTAATCATCATCACGGTAAGGTTGTATTCCTCGGCAAACTCTTTTGTAAGGCGCATTACGATTTCTGCATTTGTCGGGTCAAGGGCGGCAGTGTGTTCATCGAGGAGAAGGAGTTTTGGTTTTGACATCGTTGCCATGAGCAAAGTCAGCGCCTGTCGCTGACCGCCTGAAAACTGATTTACGTTGTCGTTAAGGCGGTTTTCAAGTCCCATATTGAGTTTTTTGAGCCGTTCCTTAAACTCGGATTTTTTCTGAGCATTCAGGCTGATTTTTAAGCCTTTCCAGCCTTTGCTGCTGCAAATTACCATATTGTCCTGAAGCGACATTTTTCCGGCGGTGCCCAGAAGCGGATTCTGGAAAATCCGTCCTATAAATTCTGCGCGCTTGTACTCGGGAAGTTTTGTGATGTCCCTGCCGTTCAACTGAATCGTTCCGTGCGAGGCAAAAAGGTTTCCAGAAATTATGTTGTACAAAGTCGATTTGCCTGCGCCGTTAGAACCAACAATCGTAATAAAATCGCCCTGATTAACTGTCAGGTTGATGTTCTTTAATGCTTCGTTCTGGTCAGGAGTTCCTGCGTTAAAAGTTATTCCAATGTCTTTAAGCGTCAGCATTTTTCGTTCCTTTTTTAGAAATAATCAGGCAGACAATAATTAAAAGTCCGGTTATCAATTTTAAATCGTTGCTCGTCAGTCCGATTACAAAACCGTAACTTCGTCCAAGATACATTATTCCGCGATAGATAATTGAACCTACCAAAACGCGCATAGTCTGAACTGCAATTTTGTTTGACCTTATTATAAACTCGCCGAGCATAAGTGAAGCAAGTCCGCTCACGATTACGCCTGTTCCGCTTCCGACATCGGCAAAACCGCCGTACATCGCCGCAAGCGCACCAGAAAGAGCCGCAAGTCCGTCGCCGACACAGATTCCGATTCCGCGCACAATCTGCGGATTTACGCCCTGCGAAATAATCATCTGCTGGTTTGCACCGAGCGCGCCCATTGTCAGCCCCAAGTCTGTGTGATAAAACAAATCCATAAAGGTTTTTAAAATCACGACAAAGATGATGAGAAAAAAACAAATTCCCCATTCAGAAGAAATTGCAGGAAAATGATTTTCAAAAAAAGTTCTGATTAAAGAAAAAGGCGTGTCGATTTTTAAAAAAGAAATGTTTGCTTTACCACCCATAATCCTAAGGTTTACGGAATAAAGCATTGTCATTACTAAAATGCCCGAAAGCAAATCAGGGATTTTAAGTTTTGTATAAATTACGGTCGTACAAAGACCTGCAAGAAGTCCGCCCAAAAAAACAAGACACAAAGCAATAACAGGATTTATCCCTATCGAAAGACACGCCGCAAGAATACATGCTCCCATCGGAAAAGCGCCGTCTACTGTCATATCGCAGAAGTTTAAAACCCGGAACGACATAAAAACGCCAAGAACCATTATTCCATAAATCAAGCCTTCGATGATAATGTTGCAAAGCATAAAAAATCCTGTTATTCCCTTTATTCAATTTATATGTGTCAGTTTATTTCTGTAAGTTTATTTTTGAATGAACTTTCCGTTTTCAAAAATCATATTTGCAGAATTTTTAAGTTCATCAGAAATTGAAATACCGCAATCTGAAGCAACGTCCAGATTAATAAGCAAATCGCTGTCAGAAGGTTCTGTCATAAACCTTACAGGAATGTCAGCCGGTTTTTCGCCGTTCAAAATTTTTACGACGATTTCGCCTGTTGCACGTCCTGCTTTATAATAGTTAAAACCGCTTGCCATAAAAATTCCACCGTCTTTTGCCGCCGTAACGTCACCGCTAAAAACAGGCTTTTTTGCTTTGCCAAAGACATCGACTAAAGAAGCAATGGCACTAAAAACAGTATTGTCTGTCGTAAGATAAATTCCGTCTACGCGCTTTACGATTGCTTCTGCCGCCTGCTTAACTTCGCTTGACTGCGTAATCGACTGCGTAACGAGTTCAATGCCGGCTTCCTGACAGCCCTGCTTTACAAGGTTAAGCGAAGAAAGCGAGTTTGCTTCGTTGCTTGTATAAATGTAACCGAGCGTTTTTATTCCTGCAATTTTTGCAAACATTTTGATATGTTCAACTGTAGGAATTGCATCGCTCATTCCCGTTACGTTGTTTTTGCCGTGTTCGAGAGTGTCGACAAGCCCGGCGCCGAGCGGATCAGTTACTGTTCCAAAAACGACAGGAATGTCTTTTAACGTCGTTGCAAGTGCTACGGCTACAGGAGTTGCAATTCCGACTGCAACGTCAACTTTTTTTACTTTGTACTGATTTGCAATCTGCATCGCAGTATTTACATCGCCGTTTGCGTTCTGCAAATCGTATTCTGCTTTTATGTTATTTTCGCCAAGAACGTCGATAACGCCTTTTTCGATGTCATCAAGCGCCGGATGCTGAACGATTTTTGCAATTCCGATTTTTACGCTTTTTCCTGACTTGGCTTTATCACCGCAAGAAGCAAACAGCAGACAAGCCGCTGCAAGAACTGTAATAATTTTTTTCATACTTTATACCTCATTTTTTATAGATTTCTATTTGTAGTAACCTTATAAACTGAAATATATACCGAGTTTATGTTATTGTCAATAGAAACGCATAAAAAACAGTCGCAGTCAGCGTTTTATTCAACTGTAACAGACTTTGCAAGATTTTTAGGCTTGTCCGGGTCAATTCCTTTTAAGATTGAACAGTAATATGCAAAAAGCTGTGCCGGAATTACAGAAACAATCGAAGAGAAAATGTCGTCTACTTTTGGAACTGTAAAAATTACGTCGGCACTGTCTTTAAAAATTCCGACATCGCCCTGACTGATTACCATCGTTACTGCACCGCGCGATTTTACTTCGACAATGTTACTGTTGATTTTTTCGTAAAGCTGGCTTTGTGTCGCAATGGCAACGACAAGAGTATCTGTATCAATGAGCGCAATCGGGCCGTGCTTTAATTCACCGGCGGCAAATGCCTCACTGTGCATATAACTTACTTCTTTGAGTTTCAGCGCACTTTCCATACTTGAAGCACTGTCAATCAAACGTCCGATATAAAAAACTTTGTTCTTGTTAAAATTCTGCGAAGCAAATTTCTGGACAGTTGACTGCTCTTTTAAAATCATTTCTGCTTTTTCAGGGATTGACTGCAATTCTTCAAGCAAGTGCTCGTATTCTTTTTGAGAAAGCATTTTTCTTGTGTAAGCCATTTTCAATGCAAGAAGATAAAGGCAGACAAGCTGGGTCGTATACGCCTTTGTCGAAGCAACCGCAATTTCAGGGCCTGCCCAAGTGTAAACGACTTTGTCTGCTTCGCGGCTTACAGTTGAACCTACACAGTTTGTAATTGCAATTACGCGGCAGCCGGCAGATTTTGCAAGGCGAAGGGCTGCAAGTGTATCGGCAGTTTCGCCTGACTGGCTTATTACGATGACTACATCGTTTTTGTCTATAATCGGATTGCGGTAACGGAATTCGCTTGCAACATCAACAATGACAGGAACTCTCGCAACCTGTTCAAAAATGTAGCGTGCCGCAACTCCTGCGTGGTAAGCAGTTCCGCAGGCAGTAATTATAATGCGCTTTGCATTTTCAAACTCGGCAGAAAAATCAATTTCGTCAAATTTGATGTCAACCGGTTTTTTGCCGTTTAAAACAAGTCTTGGTCTTAAAGTGTCTGTAAGCGCTTTTGGCTGTTCAAAAATTTCTTTTAACATAAAGTGCGCATAACCGCCTTTTTCTGCGGCAGACATATCCCAGTCAACATGGAACGGCTCTTTTATGATTTTTTCGCCGTCCTCTGTAAACAAATCTACATGGTCAGTATACAAAACGGCAAGTTCCTTCTGACCGAGGAAATATACATCGCGCGTATATTCAAGCACAGCAGGAACGTCGCTTGCAATGAAGTTTTCGTTTTTGCCGAGTGCGACAATCAAAGGACTGTCTTTGCGTGCGGCGATGATTCTGTCAGGATAATCTTTACAGAGAACTCCGAGCGCATAACTGCCTTCAAGTTTTTTAAGCGAAAGTTTTACGGCTTCAAAAATGTCGTTCGTCTGCTCGTAAAAAAAGTTTACGAGGTGTGCAATGACTTCTGTATCTGTCTGGCTTTTAAAAACTACGCCCTCTGCCTGCAAAGATTCCTTGAGCTTTGCGTAATTTTCGATAATTCCGTTGTGAACGATTGCAATAGTTCCGCTTACGTTTGTATGAGGATGTGCGTTTATGTCGCTCGGTTCTCCGTGAGTTGCCCAGCGCGTATGACCGATTCCCACAGAGCCTTCAATTACTTCTTTTGTTACTATATCATCAAGAACTTTAAGCGCGCCTTTTGCCTTGCGTACAAGGATTTCGTCATTATTTAAAACTGCAATTCCTGCGCTGTCGTAACCGCGGTACTCAAGTTTTTTTAATGTATTAAGCAAAATATGCGAAGCATTACCAAAACCAACATAGCCAACAATTCCACACATAAAAAAGTCCTCGATAATTATAAAAAAATAAAACTAATATATTTTATTTTATATAATTGAATTTATCAAGCGCCGTAAATCAGCCGGAAATTACTCAGACTTGGCTTCTGCCTTTGCCCTTGCTTTTGCTTCTTTCTGCGCTTTTTTTGCCTGCTTGTATTCTTCGAGGTCTTTTTTGTACTGCGCTTTCATTTCGTCCTGCTGCTGCTTTTTGGCTTCCTGTTCCTGCCGTTTTTGCTCCTGCTGCTGCTGGCGTTCGGCAGCGCGCTCTCTGGCGCGTTCTTTTTCGGCTTCGTCTTTTACGTAATAAAACGAATTAAGCCCTCTGTTAGAAATTCTGCACCCAAGCTGAACGTTATAACTGAACACCTGGTCAAACGGCTGAACTTTTGAATTTGAACCGAGATTGCCGGAGTCATAAGTAAATTCGCCGTTCAGCAAAACGCTGATTTTCTTTGTTATAGGAAATTCAAAACCGACAAACGCGCCAAGTCCCAGATCGCAGTGATTGTATTTGTCTGACAGCTGATACCTGAAATGCACCATCGGCGCTAAATCAAGTTTTACGACATCAAACAAAGGCACAGTCCAAATCGGGCCTAAATCAAAATTAAACGAATACAGAATAATCTGTTTTGAAATCTGTTCAACTTTGTTAAACTCATAATGATACGGATACATTACCTGAGCGCTCAAGATAAGATTGACAGGCAAATTGCCGGTCTGCACGGAGTAATAAAGTCCGACCATATCATCTTGCCAGACAAAATTACTTCTGTCCGTCTTAGTCTGAATTCTTGTAACGCGCGACCAGCAAACGCCCCAGTTGTGCATCAAAAACGGCGCTTCCGGGTCAAAAGGCTTTTGCGGTTTTACGAGTTTATCTGTTTCTGCAAAAATTCCTGCCAGAGCAAAAGACAACACGAACAGACAGGAAAATATTTTTTTTGCTTTCATAAAATTCTTCCTTAAAAATTTTCTTTCTCACTCTTTATTTTGCAATATGATAAAGAGAAAGTTTTTCTGTAGAATTTCCGTCAGTCCAGGTTAAATACAAAATTGAACCTCGTATATCCCATTCCGTGTTTATGGAACGTCCGTCACTCATCGAAAAAACCATTACATTTTCAATTACGGTGTAACTGCCATCGTACATCTGCTTTGTATTATTCGAATCATAAATCGTAGCACTAAAAGTCAAGTCGTTATTAAACGTAATCTGATTTCCGCTGTTGTCTGCCCATTTTCCGTAAATCGGATTAGGAGAATAGCACGACAAAAACAAACCGGCGCAAACTGCCATAACTGCAACAACAACTGCATTTACAAAAAATCTTTTCTTATTCATATTCTATTTTCCTTCTTCGCCTACTTTCCAGTCTACATTTATGCTTCCTGCAAAACCAGAGCGACTAATTACATAAGAACCGCCGCCGGCAGCTCCGCCTTTTATTTTTAAGCTGTTATAATTTACGCTGCCAGGATACATACCTTTACAGTCTACAGTTCCGTCCATTGAACCGCTGGCATCCATACTTGCACTTGTATTTGTATCGCCGTTTAAGAAAAAGTAATATCCGTTTGCAGCATCTCCGTTTGCATAGAAATCTGCATAATTTGTATAATGCATTGTAATTCGTGCACCAAGACCTGCAACACTTGCATTATAAGACAAATTACCTGACAAAGTTCCGTCTGCAGATTCAGAACCAAGCTTGTCCATATCGTTTGACTTGTGCATGAGTGTAAGCTTTTTCTGCGAACTCATTACAGTTTTGTTGTATTCCCTCATATACTGATTTGCCGTAAGCGCACCCCAGCCCTCTTTCGTGTCAGAATAATTAGCGCCCTGCAGCAGACTGTTCAGCGAAAGAACGCGGTAGTAATAATATACGCCTGCCTTTGTATTTTCATCGACATCGACATATTCAAGGCCTGTAACAGGATTTTCCGTAATCTTTTTAAAGCCGGAATCTTTTTTTGCAGAACGATAAACATAATAACCGCCGTCTGCATCTTCTTCTGCAGGAGGCTGCCAGCTGATTTTTACAGGGAAAACGCCCTGTGCATTTGCCATCGAGTCATCATCTGTATAACCTGCAATATACAGCGCTTGTGAAACCTGCACGTCTTTTGCCGCAAACGGAACAGGCGCACATACATCACTTTCTGCGGACTCCACAGTTCCGTTTACCGTAACTATTTTGTAGAATTTGCAAGCATCAACACTGACCCTGTAATATCCGCCGTCAAGCGCAACCAGCGATGTATCAGAAACAGTATCTACGTCGACATAACCGGAATCTTTATTATCAGAACCTAAAATTTTATACGAATATTCATTGTATTTATCAGAAAGCCCTGAATCACTCGGACAGTCTTTTGAACCTAAAGCCGCAGTAAATGTTATGATACATTCATCAGGATTACTTGAATTCTTTAATACGCTTACACTTTCAGGCGGAGAAAGAATAAAGCCCTCAGCAGGCTCTGAAGAAGTCCTGCCGGAATCAGAGAACGGACCTTTGATTTTTTCTGCATTCTCTCCTTCGCCTTCAACTTTAAACGCCTGAACCTGATAATAATAGTATACATTTGGCTTAAGCGATTTTGTATCTGTATAAGAAAGGGACGTCACCTCACCGTTAACCAGCGTATAAGAAGAATCTTTTGAGCTTGTCCTGTACACTGCATATTTAATTCCCTCGCCTTCAACTTTAGTCCATGATATCGAGATAGAATTATTTGTTTCACCGCGTCCTTTTCCTTCTTCAACTTTTACATCTTTAACTTTTCCAGGCGCGCCGTCTTTTAACGCGTAGCCGAGTGCAAGTCCGCTTGCAATACTTGAGGCTGAACTTGTACGCGCCTTTACTGTGTAATAAAAATCAACACCCTGTTCTGCAGAAGAAATATAGTCCTCACAGAAATTCTGATTTGACGTTACAGATTTTATTTGCACTGGAGAACTTCCGTCGCTGCTGTGGGAACGGTAAATGTCATAATACGATGCGTTTTCTGTTTTGTTCCACCTTACGACAATTTTATCCTGCGCTTCGCCGAGACTTGCCGTTACGTTTGCAGGCGGTGCAAGCAAAAACGCTTCTTCTGAAACTGTAAAATCGCTTGATTCGTATTTTAAGCGCGGATTTTCTGCACATACGCGGTAAAAATATCTGTAAGAATATTCTTCGTCAGTGTATTTCGGATTTTTTAAAATCGTATCTGTGTAAGTCGTTCCGTAAAGCCTCTGGCAAAGCGGCAAAACTTCAAACTCGCTTTCGTCAGGAACTATATAATTGCCGGCACTGTCTTTTTCTACCGCCAGCGCGCGCTCAAGCCTGTAAGACGTTGCGCCCTCAACTGCCGACCAGGCTACGTTTATTGTCGTCGGAAACTCTGCCTGCGACACAAAAATCTGACCCGGCGCATCCAGTTTTTCTATCTCGACATCGGGCACTACAAGCTTTACAAGTGAACTCGAAGAACTCTGCATCGGTATGCGGTTTTCAAACAAGTCAGAGCAGGACAAAAGGACTGCCGAACACAAAACACTTACTGCAAGCTGAATTTTGTAAAAACGTTTCATCTCTTTCTTCCTCCCCCTAGTCATCTTCCAAAGTTCTGACTTGCCACCAGACATCAGTCATAGTTGGATAACTGGAATTTGTACCATCATTTTCGCTAGATATTTTCGTACCAAGTGCATAAGGGAACCATTCTTTAAATGCAGATTCGTTTTCAGAAATCGAAACAGAGCCTGCTGTTGAAACACTGTTATTTTTATATTCCAAATTTAAATCCCAATATGTTGATTTTTTTTGTCTTCCAGCACTAAGTGTTATACTACCTTGATATGATGGTAAATATTTTTCAGTGTTGTCTTCAAAAATTTTATGAGTTACTGTAATTGTATTTTCTCCAAAAGCATAGTTTTTACAATCATAAGCCCAACCTGCACTTGATTCACTACTTGATAAAGTAAAATCACTAATAAGAGAATTATCATCTCCAGGAAGTTTATAGAATCTGTTTACATATTCATTAAGTGTATAATAGAACTTGTATGCAATTGACGCTTGATAAACATACCTTGTAGTTATACTTCCAGAAGCTCCAGAACGAGTTCCGCCTTCGCCACCTTTTTGATGCACGGCATCTGCAAGATTCAATGTAACACATTTAGCAAATTCTTCATTAGAAATCTGTCTATATGTATAAATAGGCTCTTTACTTGCAGCATCACTGCGGTCTGTATTGTCAAATTCCCCGAGCGCAGTAATTACTTCACGATAATTGCCTTCATCATCTTTAACTTTACGTTTTGCAACGAGTTTATAATAATGCTTGTAATCACGCTGTACTTTTAAAAGTCCGTTATGATATCCAGAGTCTGCCGTAACGCTCTGTGCCGTTATCTGCATTACAGAGTTTCCGATAAGATTATAGTTTACATCGTACCAGTTCTTATTTACAGGAGAAACTGTGCCGTCTTTAGAAATTGTCGCAATCGTAAACCATTCACTCGAACAGTTAAGATTTTTTACCATAATTTCATAACTGTCTGGCGCGTGCTTTCTTGTATTTGCATCCCATAAAGTCCAGTATATTTTTTCTGTGAACGACTCATTGGAAGCAGTCGGTTTTTCAGCAGTAAGGTTTCCGTCCGGCAAAGCAAACTGATAGCCCATATTGTTCTGTTCACCATAATCCGTGTCCGCAGAAGTCTGCTCTTTCTGATAAGAGATATACGTATTTTCAAAATTAGCGCTCTCGCCCTGTTTGTAAGATACCATAAACTCAAACTTCTTATCGCGGTCAGACTGAGCAGGAACAAAACTTATGTCCGTATCTCCGCTAGAAAGCTGACCAAATGCCTGCCATTCTGTATCACCGACTTTTCGGTAAAAAGCCTGCGGGAATGTTGCCAATGAAGAATTAGGTTTTTCCCATTCAATATAAACTTTATCTGCATAATCTGCTTTGGAAGCAATAATGTTAATGCCGTAGCCGTGTGTATAACCTGTCTTGTCTGCGCCGTCAAAGTTATACATAATCTCAAAATCTTCAAACGGATTGTCGCTCAGGCTTTTTACAGGCATAACCGTATACTTGTATTCAAGACCGACATCGATTTTTTCCTGATTTGTCTGATACAAAGACGTCGCATCACTTGCCGCGCAGTATTTGTCGCTTATATTAATTACATCGGAATTTGACGTCAGCACAGTCCTTCCGCTGCCGACAGATTCGCCGTTGTTAGTAATGTTTCCGCCGGCGCTTACTGTAATATAGTCAGTTTTGTCCTCTTCTTCGCCAAGCGCTGTCCTCGGGCATACGCGCCTTATGACATAACCTGCCGCGCCTTCTATTTTTTCCCAGCTTACGTCTATCTGCTTGTCCTTAGTTGCCTGACTGGCAGTAAGCGCAATTTCTGCAGGCCCTAAAACTTTTACAGGAACACTGCCCTGCGTATAATTTGACGGCTCAGTTTCCGTAACGTCATTGCAAGCCATTACTTTAAGTTCACTTTCTGCGCCGGCTTTTGATGCAGATACGGCAGGTTTTGAACCTGAGTAATTAAAGTCCTTGATTTGCTTTTTAAGCGTAAAAATAAATTCTTTGCCGTCTATACATTTTATGTCATACTCTTCAGATTTTTTTTCAACAGTGCTGTCTGTTTCATCTGTCATATCTGACTGTAAAATCTCATAAGTATTGCCGTTATATTCAACTTTGTATTTAACTTCATGACTTGAAGCGCCTTTTTCGAGGTATTCGGCATTGTGCAGAACGCTGTTCCATTTTACGGTAATTGAATCATAATCAATTTCAGAAACATCAAAGGTTACCTCTGGAGTTCCAAGCGTATACGCTTTTTCCGTATTCGACGGAATATCGTCTAATTCGTCATTAGAAGCATATAACGTATAAGAATATGCTTTGCCCGATTCGACTTCCGTATCAGTATAGATTCCTGTCAGTTTTGCAGACTCTTCTACGGCAAGCGGTGTAATTGAATTGTCTATGCTTCCCGAGTTGTCAAGCGTATATCTGACAAGCTTGTATTTTTTTACGTTTGAGTCTGTCGTCCATTCTATTCTTACTTTGTCTTTGTAGCCGTCATGAACTTTTATTTCAGGAGCTTTGATTTCACCGCCGTCTGATATAAGTTTTGAACTTATGTCATCTATATGAGTAAGGCAGAGCTCTTTTATTCTCTCTACGTCTGAATTCGGATCAGAAAAATCTGTCTTTACGGATTTTGGCACGATGTAGAATGAATACCTGTAATATCCGCATGATTCCGAAGTACTTAAATCAAATGTCAGCGGAACAGATTTTATTTCTTCAAGCGTGTCAAAGTAACAGCTGCCGTCTGATTTTGCGACGAATGAATCAGTGCCGTCATTGTCAGGTTCACCGCCATTGTCAGTCTTTAACTTTTTGCGGTTTTGAAGGAGCATATAAACATAGTCATTTTCTTTGCCAAGAGAATCCCATGCCGTCGTAATTTCAAATTTTGCGCCTTTCTTTTTTTGTTCTTCTACGTCATCTTCTGATGTAACTGTTTCATATTCGTATTCTACTGACGAAGAAAAAATACGCGGAATTGCAGCTGCCCAGCCTGTCTGCGGAGTTGTTTTTTTCTCATCGCTTATAGCAGTATTCTTTGAATAATTATCAGTGCAGGCAAAAACTTTATATGAATATTTTTTACCGCGTTCTACAGTTTCATCTGAATAAGTTACGATATCGCCTTCTTTGTAGTCATTAAAAACGTCAGAGCCTTCAGTGATTTTTTCAAGCGACCCGGTTGAATTGTAATTAAACGGAATGTAGTTGACAAGCGTTTCGTATTCACCACCGTCTTTAAGCCGGTCTATCTTAAAATACAAAGGTCTGTCTTCGTAACTTGCCTGATTTGCTCCGCCACTTGCAGATTCTATGAGAATCTTTACCATCTGCGGTAATGTTATCGTAATATCGATTTTGCTTTCTTCAGTTCCCTCTGAAACAGTGAACTTTGGAACTGCCGGTGTCAGCGATACGACTGTTTCGGAATCAAGTTTAAGGCTCTTTTCAATGGAATCGCCGTTACTGCCGAGGAATGCTTCTATTTCGTAAAAATATTTTGAACCGGAATTAAGTCCTTCAAACGTACAGAAAGTTTCAGTTGTTCCTGCGAGCGTTTTCCGTTCAACTTCTTCATTTTTTGAGTTATAGCAGATTGCCGTAAAGTGAATGTCGTCAAGATAAGTTTTCTTGCTCAAGTTTTCCATAAACCAGTAAACTGTCGCAGAATTTTCATCTTCCTGAATTGACGTAATCTGCGGTGTTGCAAGAGATGTTCCGTATACGGCAAGGCTTCTGTCAGAAACTTCGCCAAGTCCGTTAACTGCAGCAACTTTAAAATATCCGCTGTAGCCTGACGGTACGTCAAGTTCTATAAAAGTATTATCGTTTGTAGTTTCGTTTATCTGTTTGTATTCATCAAACGGCGTACTGGCACTGTAAATATAGTAGCATTTTGCGCTTGAACTTCCTGCCCAGGTAAGCCTGATTTTTCGTTTTAAACCATGCGTTGCCGTAACCTTTGTCGGCGCTGCCAGAACAGACTTTGACTCCGTATTATTCTGCGCCACCTGCGGAACAGGCAGCATCTCCTTACAGCCGGCAATCAAAAAAGCCAGCATCATAATAAAAACAGCGTTTATTTTTGTATTTTTAAAGAGTTCTTTTGTCATACTCAAAATTTAACAACGCATATAAAATTAGTCAACAATTTCGACAAAAATATAACTTTTGTAACATTTACTACCGTTCGTTAGGGGAAAAAACACCTCTCCCCTACACCCGCAAATTATTTCATCTTCGCTGACAAAAAGACTTTAAAAAAGTACTCTGTTATAGTAGAATTGTATCAATGCGGACGCAGATTTTCCGAGGTAATTTATGAATATAAAAGACATTCAAGAACATATTTCTTCATACAGCAAACAGACAGAAAATATTTTTGTAAACCTTGCAGAAAAGTTTCCGGCGCTTTTAAACAAAGACGAAAGCTCGGCATTAAACCTTCTTCTTTCTATGTTCAATTCCCTCGACGAAATGAATAAAAGCGTGTCAGAACTTGAAAAAGACTTTTTTTCAACTTACGACCAAAAATACCAGCCGCTGTTTGAATCCCTCAACAAAAAAATCGAGGACCTTTCAAACGTAAACAACAACGTCCAGAAAATCAAAGACAACTCCGAAGAAATGGAACTTATCGCACTCAACGCAATGGTTATTTCAATCAAGTCAGGCGAGCGCGGAAGGGCATTCAGCAGTATCACAGAAAGTTTAAAACAGCTTTCTACCGATATGAACATTTATTCCAACAAACTGCTCGAAGAAGAACAGCAGCTTTTAAAACAAATTCACACTTTAAAAGAAGTCTTTGACGGAATAATGAATTCGCAGAAAAACCTGTCAAACGCTGGCGACGTTTCTTCAACAGACGTTTCAAACCTCATTCAAAGGGCATCTGCTCCGTTAAACGAAATCAAGGAAATTATAAATTCAGTATATCCGCCGATTCAGTCTGCAATGGAAGGCTTGCAGTTACAGGACATCATACGTCAGGCGATGGATTCAATTCTCCTGTGCCTCAACGAGTGCACCCAGCTTGAGCCGGCATCAGAAATCAACGACACAGTGCTCGACAACATCACGTTCAACATCGCGCTTTTAAAGCTTTCAACTTCCGTACTCGAGGACATCTGCAAGAACATAAAAAAGAGCATCGACATTTTCAAGAACAACTGGGACACAGTTTCAACTACGCTCAATGCCGTCGAACCAAAACGTTCTTCTTACGTCAACAAATTTCTTGACAGGCAGAACATTGACGCTGACAATATCCACGCCAATATGACAAAAATCAACGGACATTTTTCCGACATTCTTACGCAGTTTGGCGTATATCAGGCAAACCAGAAAAACCTCGAACGAAACTGCAACGTAATCAACGAAAAAGCGCACCAGATGTACGCAGTCTTTGAAGCGCTCAAGCCGATTATCGACAGGCTTCATCACGTGCGGATTTTGCAGCAGATTGAAGTTGCAAAAAACCCGGCAATCTCGGCAGTAAAAGATTCCGTAATCGATATGGACAACCTTATTTCGTCTGCAAACGATTCGCTCGACGAAATGCAGGAAATGCTGACTGAATTTATCGCAGGCATTAAGTCCCTGCTTGAAGAATTTACAAAAGCCACTAAAGTCGACAGTCTTGAAATGAACAAAATCAGAATAGAAAAAAATTCGTTCTTTCAGGAATTCCGCAACGTGCAGGACAAGCTTTCGCTGATTATGAATTCGTTTAACGTATTCCCGGCAGGATTTGAACAGCAGTATATTTCAGTCCAGAACAACCTCAACACGCTTTCAGAAATTTACGACAACCTCAGAAAAATGATTGTCACCATCGCTGAAGAAAGTATGAAACTCGAAACAAAAAAAATGCAGTATCTTGAGCGCCTCAACATTACGTCTTGGGAACTTAAAGATGACCGGCTTAAAAATCTTGTAAAGCACTTTACGATTACGGCGCACAAAGAAGAAGCAGGTCAGATAGGCAATTTTGGCGTAGAGGACGGAATCGAATCCGGGGAAATTACATTTTTCTAAACAGCAAAGATGAACACTTTTTTTGACAACTCTTTCAATCGAAATATCGTTACGATTTATCCGGGGGAATATTACGTATCAAAAGGCCCGGAACTCATCTCTACGATTTTAGGGTCGTGCGTCGCAATCGTTTTATTTGATGCAGAAAACGCAATCGGCGGAATGAATCATTTTATGCTTGCACGAAAAACAAAAAACTCGCCCGAGTCATCAGGCCCTGCCGCCCGGTTCGGAGAATTTGCAATAGACCTTTTGATAAAAGAAATGGAAAAAAACGGCGCAGACAGAAATAACTTTGAAGCAAAAATTTTCGGCGGCAGTAATGTGTTCAACCTGCCCGACACAAACCACGAACAGGTCGGAAACGAAAACATCAAATTTGCAAGGGAATACCTTTCAAAACTCAATATTCCGATTGTAACGCAAGACATCGGCGGAGTTCCGTCGCGCAAAATTCTTTTTGACCCTGCAACGTTTAAAGTCCTTTTAAAACGCATTCAGCCAAATTAATCTGCCGGCAATTCTGATGTTTCGCGGTTTTACCGATTTTACCGCTTTCAGTTTTTTACCGCGTTCAGTTTATTTTAATTTATCGACGAAAACTCGCTTGTCAGTTCTTCGATGTCCTGATTTTCTGAATTGTCAGGAATGTCAGTGTCCTCAAGATTTTGGTTGTAAGCGTAAGTGTGCAAAAGGATTCTGTCTGCCGCCGCATTAAGCTGCGTTACAAACGGGCTTTGCGGATTTGAAAGCGCAAGAGGAACTCGCGTTGCAACTGCAAGTTCTATTCCAGTGTCGCGCGGAGTAAAGCCGACAAAGTCAATTGCAATGTTCAGCTTGTTCCATACAAGCGACCTGAGGCGCCGCGCCATTTCAAGGTCTTGCGTAGTCTTGCCCATATTCAAAATGACCTGCGGACGGTATTTTGCAAGCTCGGCTCTGGCACGTTCCCCGGTCTGCGGAAACTGACCGCATATTGCACCGACTAGCGCAACAAAAGAACTTTCTGCTCCAGCGGCGCTGTTTTTGATGTAGTTTTCGATTGCCTCGCGTTCAGGAGATTTTGCCTTAAACTGCCTGTTTAAAAATCTGTAAGCGGCGGCTTTTAAAAATGAATATGCGTTAAGAACAGAAGTCAATTCCGGGCTTGTCACTAAAAGCGAATTATACGTCAGCAGATAAAAGTCAAGCGTGTTGTAAGTCGTTCCGCCGCCAAGATCAAGAACTGCGTAATCTGCATCAAGAGCTTCAATTTCCTTTACGAGCTTGCGCTTTATAAAAAATCCCATATTCGCCGTTCCCGGAAAAAGACAGTCGCCTGCAATAAACTGCAAGTTCGGAACGCTCGTCTGCTGGAGAAGCGGCTCAAAAGAAGATTCCTGCTTGTAAATAAAATTTCCTATTCCTGAATGATTGTTTTTTAACCCGAGCAGAGTATGAAGATTTGCTCCTCCAAGGTCAAAATCAATAAGTACGACCTTTTTTCCTTTTTGCGCCAGCAGTATCGAAAGATTTACGGCAATCGCGCTTTTTCCGACACCACCTTTACCGCTTGCAATCGGCAGAATGTTTACCATAATGATTTATTATAAATTGAATTTTTGCGTTTTGCAACGATGTATTTTTTTGCACGCTGAACTTACCGCACGCCCTTAATCAATTTCGTTCCAGATTTCAATCAGCCGTAAATCGATTGCCTCCATAACCGCAGAAAGGCGTTTTTTCTGATTTTTAAAATCTGCTTTCTGCTCAAGACTTTTGGTCTGCGTTTCGTTCAGCGCTGACTTTGCATTTGCGATAAAATTTTCTGACGAAAGCCTTTCGTAAATAAAAAAGACTTCGGTTATAAAACTTCCGAGCCTGCCCGGAAATTTTATTTTTGCACTGATAAAAAATTTTGACAGGAACTGGAGCATTACAAGAATTCCGCTTTTTAAAAGTCCGTCCTCAATCGCGCCCTGCGTTACGTTCAGCCTGCCGACAGAAAATAAAATTTTTCCGCCCGGCGTTAAAAGCGAAAAAAGTACGATAAAAAAAACAAGACACAAAACAGGCACAACTTTGATTTTTCTTTTGCGCAAAATGCAAAGCAAGGCGAGGAGCAAATTTATTGACCAGAGAACTATCGCTTTCATTTTTCAGCCTGTATCATTAAAAACCATTTTGATTTGCCTGTAAAATATTCGGCAAAAAAACCCAAAAGCAGTCCCGTCACAAAACCGGCAGCAAGCATAAACGGCGCGACGTATTTTGTATTTTCCTCAAAAATCAAAAGATACGAAATTCCAAGCTGGGCAAGGCTGTTAAAAAGACTTCCTGCAAGCGAAATTCCGACAAGCGAAATTTTCCTGTTCCCGCGCCTGTAAAGCAAATTGAACAAAGCAAGCATGACAAGCCCCGACGAAAACGACCCCGCAACCGAAAACAAAATCGTATACGAAAACAGCGTTCCCGAAATCAAATTCTGCACGAAAATTTTAAGCACGATAAGCAGGACAGTCTGCAAAGGAGTTAAAATAAAAAAACCAAGTATCACAGGAAAATTTGCAAGCCCGAGCCGCAAAAACGGAAACGGCTTTGGAATTACAAATTCAACCGCAGAAAAAAACAGGCACATCGCCGTCAAAAATGCAAGAGTTTTTTTTGCGCCTGCCAAAGTCCTGCTCTGAACGCCGCTTTTTTCTATATTCATACAAAGAATATAACATACTTTTTTGTTTATTGACATAAAAAAACTCGTATGTTCTAATTAAAGAATATGAATATCGTAATTATTGGAGCAGGTTTTACAGGAATTCAACTTGCGCGCAGACTCATTGACGAAAAAAACGAAGTAACGCTCATCGACAACGATGAAGAAACTGTCAGACACGCTTCAAACAGCCTTGACTGCTCTGTCGTTCAGGCAGACGGCAACAGCCTCGAAACTCTCGAAGAAACAGGAATTTCAAAAGCAGATGCACTTGTCTGCGTTACGAGCAATGACGAAGTAAATATGATAACCTGTTCTTTAGTCGATGCCGTTTACCCCGAAATTTTAAAAATTGCCCGCGTCAGAAATTTTGCCTACTATATGAATACAGAAAAAGTCCACAAACAGCAGGCGCAGATTTTTTCAGGAAAGCACCGTCCGCTTTACGGCATTGACTATATGATTCACCCAGACGTCGAAGCGGCGCAGGCTATCGTTCAGGCGGTAGAAAGCGGCGCCGTCAGCAACGTCGTAACTTTTGAAAATTCCGAATACGAATTGACCCGTATCATAATAGAAAAAAAATCAAAGTTTGCAGGACTTTCGCTCCAGAGCATAAGAATGCTTACAAAAGTTCCGTTTCTCGTTGCATACGTTGAATGTAACGGAACGACCCAGCTCCCGAGCGGACAGACAATCCTCAACGTCGGCGACAGCATCGGTATCCTGACAAAAAAAGGCGACATCGTTGAAATCCTGAAACTGACCGGAACTGAAGTTGATACAATCGATAAAATCGCTTTAGTCGGCGCAGGTAAAATCGGAACTTTGATTGCAGAACGTCTTTTAAAAAACAGCAGAAAGCATTTTATACTTTCAAAACTTTTCGGCAAAAACAAACTCGGAAACACAAACCTTGCAATAATCGATTCTGACAAAACGCTTGCAAAAGAAGCCGCCGAAAAATTTCCGCTTGCAAAAGTTTACTGCGGTGACATTACTGACGAAAACTTTTTATACGAAGAAAGCATTACGGTTTATGACCTAGTAATCTGCGCAACGCACAACCACGAGCTTAATATGGTCGGCGCCGCCTATCTTGAATCCCTTGGTGTCGGTAAAACTGTCAGCCTTGTAGAAAGCGCCGCCTTTGCAGAAATTGCCAGAAAGCTCGGCGTTGACGTTCCTGTTCCGCTACGCGATGCGGTCGTTGACAGCATTATAAGTCACCTTCGCGGAAAGACAGTTACAAGCGTTCATACTGTAAGTTCAGGTTCGCTTGAGATAATTGAACTGACAGTAGCGCCAGACTCAAAAATCGGCGGCAAAACTCTGTCAGAAATCGCAGACCCGGGAACGTTCCTTGTAATGCTCATTAAAAAAGTCGGCTCTGACTCGTATTCAATCCCAACCGGAACAACTTTAATCGAAGCAAACGACCAGCTGATTTTAATCGTAAATGCCTCAAAGTCAAGAAAGCTTCTTGCGGCTTTTGGAGTAAAATAACTTTATGCAAGTCCTGAACTTTTTTAAAATCATTTTTGCAATTCTCGCCATCGTCGCAACGACTTTTTTAATTCCTGTCAGCGCCGCCGTTTATTGCGGCGAGTTCCAGATGATTTTGCCGTTTTTAATTCCGATGGGAATTTCATGGGTTTTGTTTTTTCTTGTCTATCTGCTTACGCGAAAGATTCCTGTAAAGCTTACGATAAAGAGCACTTTTGTAATCGTTGCTTCTGCCTGGATTTCGTGTTCGCTTTTTGGTGCAATTCCGTTTATACTCTCGGGATTTTTTCCGACTGTGACTGACGCATTTTTTGAAAGCGTATCAGGCTTTACGACGACAGGCGCGACGATTTTAAACGACGTAGAAATTCTCCCGCGCAGTCTGAACCTGTGGAGATGCCAGACACACTGGCTTGGCGGAATGGGAATCGTCGCACTGACTGTGGCGCTTTTTCCGCTTTTGGGCGTAGGAGGCTTTCAGCTTATAAAGGCAGAAACGACCGGGCCAGAAAAAGGAAAGGTTACGCCAAAGATTACGACTACTGCAAAAGTCCTGTGGCTCATTTACTTTTTTCTTACCGCAATTCAATGCGCATTGTTAAAAATTGCCGGAATGGATTTTATTGATGCCTTGAGCCACGCTTTTTCAACTCTCGGCTCGGGCGGATTTTCGACAAAAAATTTGAGCATCGGTTTTTATAATTCTGCGGCAATAGACTGTATCTGCACTGTCTTTATGTTCCTTGCAGGCGTAAACTTTACGATGTTCTTTTACCTGTTCACCGGAAAATTTAACGAAATAAAAAAGAACTCGGAATTCCGCGCATACGCAATAATCGTAGGTTCTTTTATTCTTGCAATTACTCTGTTCACGCTGAATTCGTACAAGAACTTTTTTACGGCGCTTAGATATGCGGCTTTTCAGGTTGCTTCAATCGTAAGCACGACGGGGTTCTCGACTTTTGACTATACGCTCTGGGTTCCTGCGGCGCAGTTTTTTATCTTTGTACTGTTCTTTATCGGCGGTTCGTCAGGTTCAACAGGCGGAGGAATAAAAGTCGTGCGCTGGGTCATTTTAACAAAGCAGCTGCAGAACGAAGTTATGAAAACGCTTCATCCGCACGGAATTTTTACAATCAGGCTCAATCAGAAAGTCGGACGCAAGGACGTCGTTTTTAGCGTTGCCGCTTTTATCGCATGTTACGCGCTCGTGGTTTTGATTACGACTTTTGCAGGAGCATGCGCCAACCTCGATCTTTTTACTGCATTTTCGGGTGCGCTTTCTATGATTGCCAACATCGGGCCTGCGTTTGGTTCACTCGGACCAAGCTGCAACTATGCCGGCATTGCGCAGGGTCTGAAATGGATTTATATGTTCACAATGCTTGCCGGCCGTCTTGAACTTTACACAATGGTCATTTTTATGTTCTCTGACTTCTGGCGAAAATAGTTTTTTTAACCGCACGGCTTTGCAAAGGCTTAAAGTTTTAAAAATTTATTTTGTGCTGGTGTTCACAATCTCACGTGTTTTAATTATAATGAGTGAACAAATTGCAATAAGAATTTTACAATATATTTTTTAAGGATTTACTCTATGAAAGAAATTTCTAAACTCATCGGTTTCAGACCGGAAGTAAAGGTTGTAGATGCAACTCTCCGTGACGGCGGTCTTGTAAATGAATTTTATTTTCCCAAAGGCTTTGAAAAGGCTTTGTACGAAGCAAACGTAAAGGCCGGCATTGACGTAATGGAATTTGGTTATAAAGCAGACAAAGATTTGTTCGACGTAAATAAATTTGGTCCGTGCAAATTCTGCGATGACGATTTTATCCGCGACATCGTAGGCGAAAACGACACTGGCTTAAAAATCGCCGCAATGGCAGATGTCGGACGATGTAACTACAAACGCGACATCATCGAAAAATCAGAAAGTCCGATTGATTTAATCCGCGTCGCATGCTACATAAAAGAAATTCCTGCGGCAATCGACGTAATCGAAGACTGTACAAAAAAAGGCTACGAAACAAGCTGCAACATTATGGCAATTTCAACTGCACAGGAAGGCGACATAAAAGTTGCTCTTGACCTTATCGGACAGTCGCCTGTAAACATCATTTACATCGTTGACAGTTACGGTTCAATTTACCCGGAAGCAATGGCGCGTATCTGCGATATGTTCGGAAACTTTGCCGCAAAGTACAACAAAAAGCTCGGAATTCACGCGCACGACAACCAGAGGCTTGCGTTTGCAAATACGATTGAATGTGTAGGCGACGGAGTTGACTATCTTGATGCGACTTACATGGCAATGGGAAGAGGCGCAGGAAACTGTGCAATGGAATCTTTAATCGGATTTTTGCGCAACCCTAAATACCAGATTTACCCTGTAATTCAATTCCTCGAAAATTATATGCTCCCTTTAAAAGAGTCAGGCGTTACCTGGGGCTATGACACGCAATACCTTCTCACAGGAATTCTAAACCAACACCCGAGAACCGCCATTTCCTTTACAAAAGAAAAAAGAAAAGACTTCTCCAACTTTTACAAAGAAATTACCGCACAAGAATAAAACACCACCGGCGCAGAACCTAATCCGTACTGCGCCGTTTTTTTTTATCAGGAATTTACAAAAGTCATTGTGCAGAAATTGATGAAAAAAACGCCAAGACTTATTATATATTGAAGCGATATTTTTTGAAAATTATTACTGATTTTCTTTTTCACACCATTTCTTTACATATAAATCAAGTTCCGGTTTTAGGGCTAAAATATCATGATATCCATCTGAAAATTTCCCCTGCCAGATAATTTCTCCATTAGTATGGGAACTTGTAAAAAAAGAATCTATAAATTTTTTGTCTGTAATAACTGGCGAAACAGTTAACTTCATTAACAACCGGATTGCTTTAGCATTACATCCGTCAAGAGCCGCGGAAAAATAATCGTATTGAGCATCAATGTTTTTTATTTTCAGCAAATCTGATTCATTGCAATAGTCAAAAATACATGAATAATAGCAGACATCTTTTAAACAGTCCTCAGTTTCTAAAAAGGAATTTAAAGCATTTTCTTTTTCAAAAAAATATTTCATCATTTCAAACTGATTGGCAGTAATCATTTTTGTAACATACCATTTATTTCCATATTCATCTGCTTTAAATACATCAGATTTTATATCTGTATGTTCTAATAACAGTTTGAAGATATTGATGCTTGTATTCTTATTATCAAAATTTATCGAAAGAAAAAGCGGATTATAACGATTTTCTTTATCAGTTAATTGCAGGTCTGCACCATTATTTATCAGCCAGTTCAATAAATCGTAACATTGCTCTCTAACAGCCATTAAAGCCAGTGTATCATTGCCGTAATAATTATTTACAGGAAGGCGATAATTAGTGTTTTCCATAATAGTTTGCAGATTATGTAACTGGTGAACTGTTAAAAATAATTTCTCCAAATGTTTTTGTTCTAACCAGTCTTTTGAAATTATCTTATTAACATAATCCCAGTTTCCTTTTTCCAGTTCCGCCAGTGCACATTCTAATTCTTTAGTAAAAAGCAAATCGTAATAAAAACTTTTCTCGCTGTTTGTATAAAAATCAGATTTTAATTCTTTTTCGATTTGTTCAAAATGTCCTTCTTTGATTTTTTTTACAATATCATCTCTATCCATTTTTTTTGAACACGAAAAAGAAATAACTGTAAAAATCAAAATAACAATACTTTTTATCAGCCGATTAACCATCTCACATCAACCCCGTTTATTTTTTCTCTTATCAAACTTTTTCACGCCAAATTACACTGCTATAAAAACAAAATTTGCAATTTCCAATCCAAACTGTTTCAATCCATTCATATCAATTCTCCTTCTGCCTGATTATAACACAAAAATCTGTACGCTTAAAACTATTTTTAATAAATTGAAATTTGTCAGGCACGATTTCTTGCGGTAAATATTTTGGGTGAATAACATTTAAATTTATTGTATAATCTTCATGCCACTCAGGAAGCTTATATCAGCCTTATCGATATGGAACGCAAACCTGTAGACATCGTCGTCAATACAGCCTCCAAATTTGCAGAACGCAGTAAAATGCCTGCATTAGAACGGACAGTTTTGCCCTCACAAAACTCGCAGCACGAGCTATATCCGTGCCAGTGAGCAATCCGAAATTTACACCTACACCAACCTAAACGCACACAGAGAATTGCCCACGCGCAATTCTCGTGGCGCGAGCTACCCCCGTGCTAGTAACCACTCCAAAATTTACAACTACAAAATCCTAACCGCACATAGAGTTTTGCCCCTGCAAAACTCGTGGCGCGAGCTAAATCAGTGCCAGTGAGCAAACCGAAATTTACTCGCGCTTATTTACTCGCGCTACTTGATTTATACTCCTGATTTTTATATACTTTAAAATCTAGCGAACTAATTATTTCGGGAGGAAAGTAATGAATAAATCTGAATTAGTTGATGCTGTTGCAAAAGATACGGGACTTTCAAAAAAGGATTCTGAAGCAGCATTAAAATCGATTATTGAAAATATTTCAAAGGAACTGACAAAAGGTCACGAAGTTGCTCTTATCGGGTTTGGAAC
Organism: Treponema sp.; assembly: GCA_051883255.1. Lineage (GTDB taxonomy): Bacteria > Spirochaetota > Spirochaetia > Treponematales > Treponemataceae > Treponema_D. Next base: position 37,981 of record JBJETJ010000064.1, on the reverse strand, counting down.
TTTTGCAGTAGGAAAAAGACCTGCTCGTTCAGGACGTAATCCAAAAACCGGCGAAACAATCAAGATTGCCGCAAGCAAATGTCCTAAATTCAAACCGGGCAAAGCTCTTAAAGACAGAGTAAACAAAAAATAAACGGCTTGCAGGCCATAAAAAAAAGGCGGACAACCTGTAAAACAGATTTCCGCCTTTTTTTATTCACTTCACAAAACGCTAACAGACTTCACAGTTATCAGACTTTACAGTCGTAATTTCCTTTCCGTCTGCCGTTAACGGCGTTCCATTTAAAACCATCTTGTGATTTTCAATTTTCATCGTTACCTTGCAGAAATGGTCAATGTCAATTTTTGCAGGTTTTGGAATTGAAGAATCTGAACCGGCAGGACAGACAATCGTTCCGGGTTTTGCCCAAGGCGCTGTCAAAAGTTCAACTTTTTCCTTGCCGTCTTGCGTATAATCGCAGGCAAGCAGCATACCGTGACTTTCTACGCCTTTCATTTTGCGCGGAGCAAGATTTGCTGCAATGATTACATGCTGACCGATAAGTTCTTCTGCCGTCAAATACGGACGAAGCCCTGACTGAATTATGCGCGGAGTGCCCGAGCCGTCGTCCATCGTTTCGATGTAAAGTTTATCGCCTTCCGGGTTTACGTCTACTTTTTCAATTTTTGCAACACGAAGTTCAATGTGCTCGTTAAAATATTTTACGGGATTTGTTTCGGCTTCTGACTTCTGGTTTACGACAGCCTTTGGCGCAGAATTTTCTTTTTTTGCGCTTGCGTCAGTTTTTGAACTGTCGGCTGACATCAGTTCTTCAACGTCAATTTCGCCTGCGACACATGGAACTGTGATAGACCAGTTTTCAAGAACCTGCGGATGGATTTCTCCAAAAATGCCGGCCTGTTTTCCGTTTATGATAATCGCAGCCTGACGTCCCGGAATAAAACGCGGGTCATCGCTTTCTGCAACTTTATATTCATGGTCAAGAAAGTACAAAAGAGAAGAAACTTCGCTTGCCGCACTGTTAAAGTTTGCGTTTGAAGAAGCAGTCATAAAACCAAGGCTCTGTCGTGTCCGAGTTCCTGTGTTTTCTTCATCACAAAGATATGCAACTTTTCCGATTTCAAAAATCTTGTGCGGAAAAATCGCATTTGCAGAACCGCTTTCGGCACGCAGTAAAGACGGAATTATAGAAGGGCGCACAAACTGATAGTTTTCGCTCATAGGATTTGAAACTTCAATTATTTTTGAATCGTCAATTCCCATTCGTTCAATGTAATCTTTTTTGCTTCCGAGATAATTAAAAATCATCTCCTGATAGCCGAGCCCGACCATAATATGTTTTGCCTGACGAGAGAACAAAGTCAAAGGCATCAAACGTCCGATTGTAAAATCATTCGGTTTTGCAGGCTTAAAGTTATCAAGCCCGATTCCAATCATTACGTCTTCGATGATGTCAACTTCGTGCAAAAAGTCATTTCGGTAAGGAGCAGGGAACACAGTGAACTCAACGTCGCCGTTTAAGTCTTTCGTTTCAACTTTATTTCCCATTACTTCGAGAGCCTTTACAACCTGTTCTTTTGAAAAATCGCTTCCGAGCAGTTTATTGACATTCTTTAAAACTGCCTTTGCCGGCTGCTGAAAATAGAACGGCGCGTAGACTGATTTTCCAAAACCTGTGTCATAAGGATGGTCAACTCTAATAGGGTGAATCGTATAACCGCAGTCAGCAAAGTCACATGCTACGATATTTGCCGCAAGCAGAAGATTTGCCATATTGTCACCGGTAAGTTCTACCATCAAGTCTTTGTCACCAACCTGAACAGCGCCCAAAGTTGCACTGTTTATTACAGGTGCCATCGACATTACTTCTCCGGCATCATCTGTCAAAAGCGGAAACTTTTTAAAGTTCTCAAGAATCCAGCCGTAATCCTTGCCTTTCGGGTGTTCAGTCAAAATCTGACGGCAAGTCAACGGCTTTTCAAAAGTCAAAGGAATGAATGAAGTATTGTCAGGGTCAACTGCTTTATAGTGAACAGGCCATTTTACCTGAGAAGCCCGGTAAAGTCCCATAGAAAGGGATTTTCTTTTACGTCCGAAGTTCCAGGCAAGTTTTTCCTGAGTCTGAATAATGTCAAGCAGCATCGGTTCGTCGATTGCCTTGCCTTCTATCATAAAGGCAACCATATACGGACGAATGTCTTTTAATTCCGGGTCAACAGTTACTACAAGGTTTCTGTTGTCTTTTAAATCGCCTTCTTTAGAAAGAAATTTGCCGTAATCAACAGTCGTTCCGCCGTCGTGCAGGCGAAGCTGACGTGCAACGCCGTTTGTCGACCACAAGTCAGGACGGTTTGTATCGTTCAATTCAATTTTAATTACGCGCTGGTCCTCAGGAACAGACATATCAGGCTTTTCGTCAAGTTCAGCTTTACCGCAAGTCAATTTTTTTTCTAATGTGTCATAGTCGTATTTTTGACCGACCATTTGAAAAAATAATTTTTCATTTACTTCAATCTTTGGCATTTCAATTTTCCTTTAGTTACATTTTTTGAAAATCAATGATGTATTTACACCGCCGAATGCAAAATTATTTGACATTACGATGTCTGTGTTAATTTCGCGGCCGTCGCCCATGATGTAATCAAGCTTGCCGCATTCAGGGTCAAGGTTTTCTTTTGTAAGGTTTAATGTCGGGTGGAACCAGCCGTTGTTCATCATATTGATTGTAACCCAAGCTTCAAGACAACCGCAGCAGCCGAGCGTATGACCTGTGTAGCTCTTAGTTGAAGAAATCGGAACTGCCCTGTGGAATACGCTTTCTGTTGCGTTAGTTTCTGCAACGTCGCCGTGACCTGTAGAAGTTCCGTGAGCATTTACGTAGCCGATGTCATCAGGACTTATTCCTGCATCTGCAATGGCAAGTTCAAGCGCTTTTGCCATAGTTACTTCGTTTGGAGTTGTGATGTGGTTTCCGTCCTGATTTGTTCCGAAGCCGATGACTTCTGCAATGATATTTGCACCGCGTGCTTTTGCGTGTTCATATTCTTCGAGAATTATAGTTGCACCGCCTTCTCCGATTACAAGTCCGTCGCGGTCTTTGCTGAAAGGGCTTGGCGAAAGTTTAGGCGTATCGTTTTTTGTACTTGCGGCATAAAGCGTATCAAAAATATCAGAGTCAGCCGGGCTTAATTCTTCTGCACCGCCTGCAATCATAATATCCTGAAAACCGTATGCAATCTGTTCATAAGAATAGCCGATTGACTGGCTTCCAGAAGTACATGCAGTGTTAGTCGTAATAATTCTTCCGCGAATCTGGAAATATACAGAAAGGTTTGAAGCCGCAGTCTGAGGCATTGCGCGCACGTAAGTCGTTGCATTCATTTTAGTGCAGTCGTTGTTTTCGAGCATTGCGCAGAATTCCATCTGGGCGTCCATACTTCCCATACAAGAACCGTAAGAAATTCCGCAGCGGCCGTTATGGATTTCTTCCGAAACATTGCCGTCTGCATCGATAAAGCCTGCCATTCTCAAAGCATCGTCAGTTGCCTGAAGTGCAAGGCGGCTTACGCGTCCCATCGAGCGCACTTTTTTGCGGTCATACTTGCGAAGTTCTCTTGTATAAGGAGCGGCAAGGCGGGTATTCATTCCTGCGCCAAACCTGTCCCAGTCGTCCATACGTACTACGCAGTTTTCAAGTCCTTTAAGAGTTTTTAAAATTTCTTCCCAATTATCTCCAAGTGAACTGCAAACACCGCCACCAGTAATAACAACACGTCTTTTTTCCATAATTATAAATCCTCCATAATTAAGCAAGTTAATCTGAATAAATTACTTTTCTCCAAGAATAGTCAAATCTGTCGTTTCCATAACAGTTATGACAGTTTCTACTGCCGGAACGTCAGGTTTTTCACTGGAGTAAGCAATTCCCGAATAAGTCATCATATTTTCAAGTTCATCAATTTTTTTAATTGCAACATGAACGCTTGTACCGACTTTAAATCTGTCGACATTTGCCTGATAGTTTTGAATGCTCAAAAGAAAACCCGGTTTTGCAGGTTCACCTCTTTCACAGCCAGTAACGCCTGACAGCGCAGAAATGCTTTGTGCAATCAGTTCAAAAGCAACGTGCGACGGAATTCCATCAAGGTCTTCATCATAAAATATATGATTTTTTGTTACAAGAGATTCAGACTCAAGAGTTCTGGCTACAGTATCATGGGCAGTAAGATGATCAAGCAAAAACATTTTTCCTTTATGAGGCAGAAGGTTTATCAGTTCTTCTGCAGGAACATTTTGCGCCAGTTTTCTTGGTTCAAATTTTGTTTTAACCATTTTCCTTTCCTATAATTAAACTTATATTACAACCGCCAAAGCCAAAAGAATTGCTCATGGCAGTATTGATTTCTTTTTTTGCATCAAAACCTTTTGTTACAAAATTCAAGCGCGGCAGACTGTCATCGCAGATTCCGTCAAAAATATGGACAGGAAGCTTTCTTGACTCCGAGTGAACGAGCGCCATATAGCAGACTGCAAGTTCTATAGCGCCGGAAGCACCGAGCGTGTGACCGGTCAGCGATTTAGTCGAACTTACAGGAAGCGCGCTGCAATATTCACCAAAAACGGTTTTTACGGCTTTTGCTTCCATCGAGTCATTTAAATGCGTTCCTGTTCCGTGAAGATTCAGGTAATCAATCTGTTCCGCCCGCAGCGCAGAATCTTTGAGCGCCTCTTTTACAGCCTGTGCCGCACCGCTTCCGTCTTCTAAAGGCGCAGTTATATGATTTGCATCAGAACTTTCGCCCGCGCCCAAAAGCTTTATATGACAGCCGTTTTCGCTTACAAGTTCTTTATCACGGCTCATTACAAAAAGACATGCGCCTTCGCCGAGCGTAATGCCTTTGCGGTTTTTGCTGAACGGATTTGCAATTTCGTCAGAAACGGCTTCAAGACTGTCAAACCCTAAAAGAACAGTGTCGCTTGCAATGTCAACGCCGCCTGTAATTACCGCATCAGCAATTCCTGCAAGAATCAAATCCCTTGCCTTTATGACTGCACTAGAACTTGAAGAACACGCCGTACTGAAAACGTAAGCCGGGCCTTTTAAACCGCATTTGTCTTTTACAAATTCCGCAGGATACGATGCACCCTGCACGTCAAGTTCATAATCGCAGGGAAAATTTCCTGTTTCAAAAAAAACGCGGTGTCCTGCAACCGAAAACTCAGAGCCGTTGTCGCACGAGCCGAGACAGACTGCAATTCTGTCTGCACCAAATTTGTTTTTTGCCTTTTCTACGACGTGTTCAATCTGCTCAAGCGCTTTGTTTAAAATACGGATAATGCGCATATCGTATTTTGCATCAGGAACAGGCGACAAAAGTTCATCGTCAATTTTACCGGCAAAAAATTCCTTGCCGGAAACACTCGTTACGCGTTTTATTCCGTTTTGATTTCCGGTAATGCACGAATTCCATAAAGCATCAGAATCAACTCCTGCGCCGCAAATTACACCTGGAACTGAAAAATAAAGACTGCTGTTCACCGAAAATCCTTAACTTAAATTTATAGAATATTATGATTTTATCCATTTATTGATTAAAATGCAATATAATGATAGCATTACGAAAATTAAATGTTACGGAGTATGGGATGCTGAAAGGTCGCCATGTAATAGAACCAGAAAATCTGTCAGTACAGGAAATTGATGAAATTTGTTCTCTGGCAGAGCAGATTATTGTTGATCCAGTTTCATTTCAAGATGTGTGCCGCGGAAAAATTCTTGCGGCACTTTTTTTTGAGCCGAGCACAAGAACAAGGCTTTCTTTTGAAGCTGCCATGCTCAGACTCGGCGGAACTGTAGAAGGCTTTGCAGATGCAAGTTACACTTCAACTTCAAAAGGAGAAAGCCTCGCAGACACGATAAGGGTTGTTTCTTCCTACGCAGACGTAATTGCAATGAGAAGTCCAAAAGAAGGAGCGGCACTTCTGGCTTCAAAGTATTCAGCATGTCCTGTAATAAACGCAGGTGACGGCGGACACTTTCACCCGACACAGACTTTGACAGACCTTTTGACAATCCGTTCCCTGCACGGAAGCTACGAAAACCAGACAGTCGGTTTTTGCGGTGACTTAAAATTCGGGCGGACAGTCCACAGCCTTACGCAGGCAATGTGCCGCTATCCAAAAAACAAATTCATCTTCATAAGCCCAAAAGAACTGGCAATCCCGGACTATATGAAAGAAAACATTTTAAAACCTCATAACGTAGAATACATCGAAGCAGAACGCCTCGAGGACGTAATCGGCGACCTTGACGTCCTGTATATGACGCGCGTTCAGAAAGAAAGATTTTTCAACGAGCAGGATTACATAAGGTTAAAGGACAGTTACATTCTTGACCGCGAAAAAATGAAGCTTGCAAAAAACGATATGATTGTACTGCATCCGCTTCCGCGCGTAAACGAAATTCAGCCTGACGTAGACGACGACCCACGCGCCGCATATTTTAAGCAGGTCAAATACGGAATGTATGCAAGAATGGCATTGATTTCAAAAGTAACAGGTTCACTTTAACCGGGAGTAATGGGAGAAAATATGTTAAACGTTGATACAATCAAAAACGGTCTTGTAATTGACCACATCTGCGCAGGTTACGGTCCAAAAATTTTCCGCTGGCTCGGACTTGAAAAAGCAAATTTTACGGCGGCGCTCGTGATGAACGTAAACTCAAAGACAATGGGAAAAAAAGACATCATCAAAGTCGACAACATAATCAACATCGATTTTTCAGTGCTCGGATTCATTGACCCCAACATCACTGTCAACATCATCAAAGACGAAAAAACCGTAAAAAAAATAAAGATGTCGCTCCCGGGCACTGTCGAAAACGTAATCAAATGCAAAAATCCGCGCTGCATTACCGCAACAGAACATTACGTTCCGCAGATATTTAAACTTGTAGACAAAGAAAAAGCGCTTTACTGCTGCGAATACTGCGATTCAATTTACAAGGCAGGATCGCAGACAGAAACTGTAGATTTATTTGAATAGAATTTAATTAATTTAAATTAGGATTAAACAGGATTTTTTATGCTGATTATTTACAACGCACATCTGGTTGACAAAAATTTTTCCGGCACAGGATACGTAATCTGCGATAATCAGAAAATTACAAAGGTTGAACTTAACAAAGGCGAAAAGCCTTGTGTTTCGGAGAACGCTCAGTTCATCAATGCCCAAGGTCTTACCCTGATGCCTGCATTCATCGATATGCACGCGCACTTCCGCTATCCCGGTCAGCCGCAGAAAGAGGACTTGGACTCAGGACTTATGGCAGCAAAAAACGGCGGATTCGGAACACTCGTTTTAATGCCGAATACAAATCCCGTAATTTCTTCTTACGAACAGGCGATGTCTGTAATAAACGAAGCGCGCGCAAAAAAAATGTCAAATATTTTTCAGAGCGTAAGCATTACAAAAAATTTTGACGGAACTGATACGACCCACATCGACAATTTAAATAATTCAGACATTCCCGTAATAACAGAAGACGGTCACGACGTTTTAAACGCCGACATCATGCTTGACGGAATGAAAAAAGCCGCCGCAAAAAACATCATCGTAAGCTGTCACTGCGAAGACCCGACACTTGCCGCAAAAGCAAAAGTCTTTCGCCAGCAGGCACTTGAACTGATGAAGCAATATAAAATTCCTGCCTGGGGAGTTATGCCAAAAAACTCAGGCGTTCCTCAAAAAGTCCTCGATGAAATTTCTTCAAACCTTACTTTTGCAAACAGGCTTCTACAGACTGCCGAGGACGTCTGCACTTACCGCAATATAGAACTTGCAAGTCTTGCAGGCTGTAAAGTTCACATTGCGCATGTCAGCACAAAAAACAGCATCGACTGCATACGAAGCGCAAAAGCAAATAACATCAAGTGCACGTGCGAAGTAACGCCGCACCACCTTGCACTGACAGGCACTGACTTTCCGAAAATCCTTGCGCTTGTAAATCCGCCCCTGCGAAGTGAACTTGACAGACAATCATTAATCAAAGCCTTGCGCGACGGAACGGCTGACGTAATTTCTACAGACCACGCACCGCACACCGCAGACGACAAAGCACAGGGCGCACCCGGCTTTACAGGAAGCGAAACGGCGTTTGCAGTCTGCAATACAGTTCTTGTAAAACAGGAAAATTTTTCTTTGAATAAACTTTCAGAATTAATGTCTGCGCGCCCTGCCGAAATCCTCGGATTAAAAAAAGGACTTTTACAGGCTGAATACGACGCAGACCTTGTTCTCGTCGATGAAAACGAAGAATGGCTTGTAAATGCGGCGGACTTTTCAAGCAAAGGCAAGGCAAGCCCGTTTGACAATACAACGCTGACAGGAAAAGTAAAGGCGCTTTTTGTCGCAGGTCAAAAAATTTAAGGAAACACTGAATAAATCCTATTGAGGATTTTTCAGTGTTAACCTTGAATCTTGCTAATTGTCCGTAAGTCAATGACTTACGGCAATTTGACGGGAAGTGCTGAGTAATCGCTTCAAGTGTTAATCAGCACTTCCCTAAAGTTTTTTCATAAAGAATTTTCCGCGCAGGGTTTTTGTTTCAAGAACGTTTACAAAAGCATTCGGGTCAATGAGCTTTATCTCGTGAAAAAGTTTTTCTTCCTGATCAGTCGACACGACAGTATAAATCATCGTCCGCTGAGCACCCTCGTAACCGCCCTTGCCTGTAAAAAGCGTTGCATCGTGATTTGTCAGCGATTTTATGAGCGAAACGATTTCGTCCTGTTTTTCTGAAATTATCAAAACAGTAGATTTCTGGTAGCGCTTGTACAAAACGTTTATAACCTGAGTTGTCGCAAACTGAAAAATAATCGAATACAGCGCCTTGTCCCAGCCGAATAAAATTCCGAAGAGTGCAAGCAGAATACAGTTGCCGGCAAAAATATAGTTCCATATACTGTAGCCTTTTTTTTCTGCAAAATAAATCGAAATAAAATCAGTTCCGCCGCTCGTGCCGCCTGCAAAAAGACAAAGGCAGACAGAGATTCCGTTTATGATTCCGCCAAATCCTGCGCACAAAAGAATGTCGTCAGTAACTGCCAGCCCCGGAATAAAATCTGTCGCAAGCCCCGAAACAATAATCATCAAAACCGAAAGGACTGTAAATTTCTTTCCGACAAATTTAAAACACACAATCGCAGGAATGACGTTCAAAAGCCAGTAAAACAGACTGTAAGGAATTTTTACATTCAGATACTTCAAAAACACATCTTGAATTAAAAGCGTAATGCCCGTAAAACCGCCCGGCAAAAGTCCTGCCGTATAGACAAACGTATTAATATTCAGCGCCATCAAAAACGCCGCCACCAGAACCAGAACAAAATCCATTACTTTGCGCATAAGATTAATATACTATAAAGTCCGCAAACATTCAAAATTTTGTGCTGCCATTGCGGCGCGTGCCTTTCTGCTATATACTGAACTTAACTATGGCAGATTTTTTAATTGCAACCCGGCAGGATTTAATAGAAAGAAAAATAAACGAAGTCGATTTTGTATTCGTAAGCGGTGACGGTTATGTTGACCACCCGAGTTTTGCCGCCGCCCTGCTCGGAAGAATTCTTGAATCAAACGGCTACACTGTCGCAATTCTTGCACAGCCTGACTGGAAAAATCCCGAGAGCTTTAAAATATTCGGACGACCGCGCCTTGCATTTTTAGTTTCTGCCGGCGCAATGGACAGTATGGTCAGCAACTACACTGCAAACAACAAACCGCGTTCCGAAGATGCTTACGCGCACGGAGGCGAAAGCGGTCACCGCCCTGACAGAGCCATTACGACTTATGTCGGAGCAATCAGGCAGGCGTACAAAGGAGTAAACGTCATCATCGGCGGAATCGAAGCAAGCCTGCGCCGTTTTTCGCATTACGATTACTGGAGCAACACCGTAAAGCGCTCGATACTTCTTGACAGCAAAGCCGATTTACTGATTTACGGCATGGGCGAAAAAGCGCTCCTCCAAATTGCCGGCCTCCTCGCAAGCGGAAAATCTGCGCGCCAGATCAGAAGCGTACGCGGAACGTGCTGGTACACAGGAAAAAAATCTGACATAGATGAACTTATCAAAAACGATTTGTCTGCTTTTATAAACGAAAAACCGCCTGTTTTTGTTCCGCCTTATGAACAGGTCAAAGCCGACACCCCTGAAAGCAAACAGAAATACGCAGAAAGCTATCTTATTCAGGAAGAGAACACTGACGCGCTCAATGCCGCAGTTTTAATAGAACAGACTGATGCACGCTACGTTGTCCAAAATCCGCCGGCACTTCCGCTGACGACAGAAGAAATGGACAAAATCTACGAGCTCCCCTTTACAAGAAAATGGCATCCGATGTATGACACGCCTGCAAAAAACGGCAGGACAGGAATTCCGGCGCTAGCAGAAGTAAAATTCAGCCTTACGAGTTGCAGGGGTTGTTTTGGCGCGTGCAGTTTCTGCGCAATAACTTTTCATCAGGGCAGAAGAATTCAGTCAAGAAGCCACGACAACATTTTAAAAGAAGCCGTCGGAATGACAGAGGACGCAGACTTTAAAGGCTACATTCACGACATCGGAGGTCCGACCGCAAACTTTAGAACCGATGCCTGCGACAAACAGAAAAAATCAGGCGCATGCACCGACCGCGACTGCCTCGGAACAAATCCATGCCCTAACATAAAAGTAAGCCACAAGGATTACACCGAACTTTTACGAAAACTCCGGGAACTGCCTAAAGTCAAAAAAGTTTTCATACGTTCAGGAATTCGCTTTGACTATCTTATGATGGACAAAGACAAAACTTTTTTTACGGAACTATGCAAGCACCACATCAGCGGTCAGCTGAAAGTTGCGCCGGAACACGTAAACGACAATGTCCTGCGCCTGATGAGAAAATCATCTCACAAAGTCTACGAAGAGTTTTCTGCCGAATATGCCAGAATAAACAGGGAACTCGGTTTAAAACAATATCTCGTTCCCTACTATATATCAGCCCACCCCGGCGCAGATTTAAATGCCGCAATAGACGTTGCGTTGTATTTAAAAAAGACAGGCTTTGTTCCCGATCAGATTCAGGACTTTTACCCGACGCCTGCAAGCCTTTCTACGTGTATGTACTGGACAGGACTGAACCCACGCCACAAAAACCCCGACGGCACTTTTGAAAAAATCTACGTTCCAAAAGCCGCCCGGGAACGCAAACTCCAGCGCGCCCTCTTACAGTTCAACAAAAAAGAAAACTATCCCCTCGTCAAAGAAGCCCTGTCCCTCTGCCACCGCGAAGACGTCCTGAAAATCCTCTATCAAAAAAAATAATCTCCGTGCATGCAATTCACATCATCTGCGACGGAAACTTTCTGTTCGTGATCTGGCTTGGAGCGTTTATCGCCTACACAGTTCATCTGGTCGTTCATATCGGGCAGAGTATTATAATCAAAAAATATATACCGGCGCTTATTACCAGCATTATTTGTCTGCCATTAAGTATATGGCTTATAGCAATCAGTATTCATACTTTATCATATTCAATTAGTCAGGTTCTCATTTACAGTTTAATAGGACTCGCCGCAATCGCAGGAAATCTGAAATTTGCCCATTGGATTATACACACATTTACAAAAAAATTGAAAACACCGGAAACTGATTAAGATAAAAACAGATACAAATCAATCATAAAAAATTTCCCTCTGCAATTCTCCTGGCGCAACCTAACCCCGTGTCAGTGATGAACTCAAAATTCACCACTACAACAGTCTGCACCCCACACAGAGAATTGCTCCACGCAATTCTCGTGGCACGAGCTAGCTCCGTGTTGGTGAGGAAATCGAAATTTACTCGCGCTATTGTAATTCGACATTTTTTATGATACTGTCAAATTACCTATTTACAATTTTCTGCCTAGGAGAAATTAGATGGCGAAGTTCACATTCAACAAAAGCCTCCCAAAAAATCTGGCGCTCTTATTAAAAGAACGTGCACAGGAACTGGGTAATGACGTTTTTCAATATTCAAAAGACAAATCAGGAAATTACGCCGGCTGGACATACAGTCAGGTTTATGACGAAGTAATCGCCCTCGCCCTGATACTGCGCAAACTTGGAATAAAACGCGGAGACAACGTCGCCCTGATTTCTGACAACCGCAGGGAATGGGCACTTGCCGATTACGCACTTTTATCTCTGGGCGCAGCAGACGTTCCGCGCGGATGTGATTCAATGGGAACTGAAATCCGCTTTATAATTTCTTTTGCAGGCTGTGAATACGGATTTTTTGAAACGCCCCACCAGCTTGAAAAAGTCCTCGAAAAAGCCGGCGAATGTCCAAAACTCAAAACCGCAATAATTTTCAAACATTCATCGCGCGACGAAGAAACAGTAATAAACAACAAAAAAATCAAAGTCCTCTTTTTTGACGACATACTGAACGAAGGCAAAGCCCTTTATTCATCAGACAAAGAAAACCTCAAAAAAGAAATCGAAGCCCAAATGGAACTTACAGAACCTGACGACACCGCGACAATTATTTTTACTTCCGGCACGACAGGAACTCCAAAAGGCGTAATGCTTACTCACAGAAATTATCTTGCACAGGCAGAAGTAATCCATAACTTTTTTCCATGCAAGCGTGGCGAAACCTGGCTTTCAGTTCTTCCTGTATGGCACAGCTTTGAACGCGTAGTCCAGTATTTTATTCCGACATTAAAATGCAACATCGCATATTCAAAACCTGTCGCTCAGGTAATGATTACAGATATGGAAAAAATAAAACCGCACTGGATGTGCGGAGTACCGCGCCTCTGGGATGCCGCCGCAAAAAACATCGAACGCAAAATAAAAAAAACAGGCGGGCTGACTTTGCTGTCATACAAACTTTTTCTAAAACCCGGCAAAGCGTATGTTCATTACAAAGACAAAGTCTGCGGCTGGGTTTGCAGAATTCAAAAGCGCTCGCGGTTACTCGATTTTTTAACGGGCATAATTCCGTTCATCCTGTTGTGGCCGGTTCATAAACTCGGCGACGTTTTATTATTCAGGAGAATACGAAAAGGGCTCGGCGGAAAAATCCGCATTGCACTTTCCGGCGGAGGCGCACTGCAAAAAGAAGTCAATGACTTTTACAGGGCAATCGGCTTTAACCTGCTTGAAGGTTACGGACTTACAGAAACAGCGCCGATTCTTTCTATAAGGCATTACAAAACACCGCGACCTGACTGCGTAGGCGTAATCTTTCCGTCGGTTCAGCTTAAAATCGTAAAAGAAGAAAACGGCCAGCCCGTTTCTTCCGAGCCGTTACCGCCGGGACAAAAAGGACTTATCCTCGTAAAATCAGAACAGCTCATGAAAGGCTATTACAACCGCCCCGACCTGACAGAAAAAATAATCGACAAAGACGGCTGGCTCAACACAGGCGACATCGGGCTTTTGACGTTCGACAACGAATTAAAAATCACCGGCCGCGCAAAAGACACAATCGTTTTACTCGGCGGAGAAAATATCGAACCTGCCGTTCTGGAGCGCCAGCTTTTATCAAGCGACTACATCGAAAGCGCAATCGTCGTCGGACAGGACAAAAATTATCTCGGCTGTCTGATTGTTCCTGCAAAAGAAAACGTTTTAAAATACGCAGAACAGAACGGCATACCGACAGAGCCTTACGAAACATTGCTTGCCGACGAAAAAATCCGGCTGCTCTTTTCAAAAGAAGTGCACAGCCTTGTCAGCGTTTCAACAGGATTCAGAAGCTGCGAGCGCATAAACACATTTGCACTTTTACCAGAAAGTTTTAAAATCGGTGAAGAACTTTCTGCAAAACAGGAGATGATTCGCCCTAAAATAATGAAGAAATACGAAAAAGAAATTTCTTCGTTGTTTTAAAAATTTATTATGCAGGAAAACAACGACTTTTTAACTCAGCAGATTATAACCTACATCGGAAACAAACGGACTCTCATAAAAGACATCGAAAGTCAGGTTTTAAAAATTAAGGCTGAACTTAACAAAGACCGTTGTGTATGTGCTGACCTGTTTTCCGGTTCAGGAATCGTCGCCCGAATGTTAAAAAAACATTCTTCAAAATTAATCTGCAACGACCTCGAAAATTATTCCTGCATCATAAATTCCTGCTACCTCACAAACAAAGACGAATTTGATTTTAAAAAATACAATTCACTAAAAGAAAAAATCATCACCGAAGCCGGCCGCAAAAAAACCCCGGGAATAATAACAGAAAATTATTCTCCAAAAGACGAATCAAACATTACAAAGCATGACAGGGTTTTTTACACAAAAGAAAACGCACTGTTAATTGACACGTACAGAGCGTTAATCGACAGATACGTCGAAAAAAATTTCAGGCAGTTTTTTCTGGCGCCGCTCATAACGGAAGCATCGATTCACACAAACACGAGCGGAGTTTTTAAAGGCTTTTACAAAGACAAGCAGACCGGCATCGGAACTTTTGGCGGCAACGGAAAAGATGCCCTGCCAAGAATTCTAAAACCAATCGAATTAAAAACTCCCGTCTTTTCAAACTTCAGCACGCAGACAGAAATCCATCAGGAAAACACGATAGAACTTTCGCAAAAATTAAACGGCATTGACATCGCATATCTTGATCCGCCGTACAACCAGCATCCGTACGGCTCAAATTATTTTATGCTGAATTTGATTTTAAAAAACGAAATCACAGAACCGATAAGCAACGTTTCTGGAATCGTATCAAACTGGAATCATTCGGACTTTAACATAAAGGCAAAGGCGCTCAACTCGCTTGAACAGATAATCAAAAATCTCGGCACAAAATATTTCATCATCTCCTACAATTCCGAAGGCTTTATTTCTTATGACGATATGACACAGATGCTCAAAAAATACGGCGAGCTTTTTACGCAGGAAATTCCGTACAACACTTTTCGCGGAAGCAGAAATCTGGGCAACAGGAACATTCACGTTTCGGAGTACCTGTTCATCTTAAAAAAATCTGGAGGGCATAATTAAAATGACAAACGCTGAACTTAACGCAGACGGAATTTCCAATCAAAAAATTCCTCAAGACTTAAAAAAGCGCCTCGTCCGTCTTGCCCAAAAATACGAAACGTCCGATTTTTTAAAATCAGACCCGAGCCAGTTTTTATATTACTACAACGACCCCAAAGACATAGAACTCTGCGCCTTTACCGCAAGCCTGCTTTCGTTTGGAAGCAGAAAACAGTTCATTCCAAAAATACAGTTTGTAATGCAGCAGGCAGATTTGTCAGGCGGAATTTTTTACTGGATAAAAAACAGGGATTTTGAAAAAACATTTTCTGCTGACAACAATAAAAAATTTTACAGGTTTTATTCGTACAGGGATTTTTACATTTTGTTTTCCCTGCTCAGCCAGATTTTGCAGACAGACGAAACTTTCGGGATTTTTTTAAATTCAAGATACAACGACTTTTTAAATAATCAGACAAACCGCGCAAACCTCATACCCGGCACGGCAGACAGCACAAACCTTGCCGACATCATTTCTGAATGTTTTGCAAACTGTAAAATCGTTCCGTCGACAAAGACTTCTGCAAAAAAAAGACTGTGTATGTTTTTGCGCTGGATGGTTCGCGACGGCTCGCCTGTCGACATCGGACTGTGGCGCTGGTATCCAAAAACAGACTTGTTAATTCCGCTCGACGTCCACGTCCTGCAGGAAGCCCAGAAACTCAACATCATTTCAGAAAAAGAAAGTGCGACAAGAAAAACCGCGCAAAAACTCACGGACTTTGCAAAACAGATTTTCCCCGACGACCCTGCAAAACTAGACTTCGCTCTATTCGGAATCGGCGTCGACAGTCTGCAGGACAGGAGTAAATAAAATGTCTGACGGTGGAATTATAATATTAATTATTGCCGGTTTAATCAGTTCTTTGCAGTTTATTGCACGCTTTATAATTGAACCGCTTATTAAAAAAAAATCTGGAGAAGAAACAAAATTTAGTAAAATAAAAATTCTACTGACTGTCTTATATTTTTTATGTTTTTTAATTTTGTTATTCCTAGATTTATCAGGATATTTTGAATATAGAGAATAAGATTAAAAATTTACTCATCTATTAACTCCGCAGTGATATACTCCAACTGTAAAAATAATGATTGCTATTATTAATCCCAAAAATTTTGAAATCCAATAAATTCCAAATCGCTCATTTTCTTTATATTTTCGAATCGTAAATAATATGCTATCTGGTAACATAAATAAACAACTTATCAAAAATACTAAACATACATATAAAAGCTTTACATTTTCATAGCATAAAGAAGCAAAGGCTATTATAAATAAAATTAGACCTATGATATTTAGAATTTTTGTCAAACCAAATCTATTGTTCATTCTTTGTTGCCTCTTTTTGCCTGATTATAGCACAAAAAACATAAATTCATTGCTTTATTTTTTAAAATTTCGGAAGAAATCGGTTTTTTTTTGCACGAATTCTCCCGGAATTTTGCTGATTTCTGCGCCTCTTCCCACAAATTGCTATTTGTGGGACTTACGAAGAGAATTTGCGGGAAGGCGGAAAACACTAGATGTAGTGGTGATTCATTTTTCTTGAATTATATTTGTAAGCATTTCTCTTTTTCCGAAAAAATCAACACTCAATTCTTTGTCGTCAAAATTGCCCGATACTCGAATGAAGATTGTGTTCTTTTCAAAGAAAAACGAAATTACTTTTTCAAGGTCAGAATAACATTCGCTCAAATACGAATCAAATTCGTCGGACTGTATTTTTTCGGGAACAAAAAATAAGAAAGACGCATTATTTGCCCTTACGAAATCAAGACACGCTCCCAATTGCACTTCGTTTATCGTTGCCAATGCAGAATAAAATTCTTCATCATCATTCAGATGAGAATATAAAAGGCATTGTTTTTTTTGAAGCCACTCAAGTTCGTTGTTATTCCATACTCCCTTCAGTTTTTTCAATCTTGAAGGGTTCTTGAACGATTCCGATTTTAGCCACAGATATAAAGTTCCGTTTTTGAACAAACCGCAGTTTTCTTTTAGCAGAGTTGAAATTCGTTTAGCGGCATCTTCCCAACAACTTTCTCTTTCTATCGACAAGTCAAAAATGCATTCACCTTTGGGAAAACTGTATGCATATTCGCTTATATTTTCTTCTGTAAAACTAATAATCATAGTGATTTCCTGCCTTATCATTAAAATGAGGTCCTCTATTTTGATTCGGATCATCAGGATATTCATGCCCTTTTGAGTCATCTCTGATATCTACAGGCTTTCCTTCGCTATCTCTATATCTATATTGTCTACCAGGTTGCAATCTTCCTCGTTTATCATAATTGGGAGTTTGACTCTCTGGTGGTTGAGACGTTGGAACTCTGTTCTTTCTCTTAGCTTCTCTTAAAGCTCCTTTTCTCCCTGCGCCTTCTGGAGTTTTATTTTCTGGTTTTGTTTTATTAGATTTAACACCTTCATCTGGTAATGGACTTTGTTCATTTGAAGGCTTTGCTTCAGAATCATCTTTAGATTTTTCAGCTATTTCTGTAACAGTCTTTACTGCAAAACAATCTATAATTGCAGCACCGGTAATTAACGCCCCATATCCGACCCATTTCCATGGTATAACATCAGTTGGTTCAGGAATTGCAAGATCTGTTCCAATCCATCCTAATACAGCACCAGTTGCGGAATTTCCATCAGGGTCTATATAGCGTACCGGATTATTCCCCGCGTAGTGGTACAAATTGCCATTTGTCTAACGAAACGCCTCTTTTTGCCTCCTTTTGACTGATTATAGCACAAAAAACATAAATTCATCGCTTTATTTTTAAAATTTCGGAAGAAACCGGCTTTTTTTGCACGAATTCTCACTGAATTTTGCTGATTTCGGTGCATCTTCCAATCAATTGCTATTTGTAGGAAGAAAATAGCGCGTTTTCAGACGGGGTGAAAACGCTAGATGTGGGGTGTTTATTAATGCTATCGCTCCGTATTATTTTTACGAAATATAATAAGTTCAACTCTTATAAAAATAATAAAAGCGAATATTGAATAAACTAGATCAAGAAGGTTCTTTCTTGAATGTGTTTCATATAACTGTATTGAGTTTAAAATAATTATATATAGAATAGCTAGATTAAAGACAATAAAGAAAAATAAAATTAAAGCCTTCTTTTTCATATCTCCTCCTAATATCCATAAAAATCAACGATGCTGTTTGCAGTATCTTTAGTTAAAACTAAATCCGAGAATATTTGATATGCTTCTTCTCCTATAATTGCAATTACATTTTCTTTATTATATTTTAATACTTTTTGTAACTGCGTTAGCATTGAAGGATTTTTTGAGAGAAGATTAGAAATTTCTTTATCCATTCCCTTTGAAAGTCCAATACCAATAGCAACATCAACTAAATCGCCGATTCGACCACACATATTAACAAATTGTTCATCTTTATAATTTGAACCATCTATTTTTGTTACTAAATAGGCTAATCCATAAAGGGCAACTCCTGCCATCGACTCTGGAAGAAGGTTGTCAACATAATCAGCTTTTGCATCCCCATCCATTTCAGCAATGAGAGTTGTCGTCATAATCTTTAATATTTTCCATGCAGCGTTAGTTCCACCATGTGCTATCATTAATGAACTAACTCCAAATGTTGCTTCTAAACCAGCAACTCCAGTTAAAATTTCAAGACCGTCAAACCCAATGCCTATGATTTCATCTTTATTTCGATGCCACCATCTTGAATCAAAAATGTCATTACCATCTGGGTCTATATAGCGTACCGGATTATTCCCCGCGTAGTGGTACAAATTGCCATTTGTCTAACGAAACGCCTCTTTTTGCCTGGTTATAGCACAAAAACCGTTATTTGCGGAATGAAAGAGAACATTATACGATGATGAAATTTTGTATGGTGTTATAATCAATCTGTTTCATTTGTTTCTTCATTTATATTTTCAATAATCCAATCTGGTTTTTCTTCTTCACTTCCTGTCCACCCCCAATCAGAAAGCATATTAATAATGTCTTTTTTATCTTCATCAGTGAGCGGGGCAATAGCTTTAGGAGAATCTAAAACAGAAAATCCTATTCGTCCCATTTTTTTACTGTATTTTTCTATTTTGGAATAATCATTTACTATAACCATACCCGGAAATCCTCCAAAATTATAAAGCATCAAATTTACTTCAATATTGGCTCCATCAATACAAAGATAATAAGGTGCTTCTATTTTTAAATTAAATTCGCCTGCTATAAGCTGCCATTCCAGCAAAAAAAGTTCATCATTAGACATTTCAATACCTCTTTACAATACAAAATGATTTAAGGGTCGTCTTTTAGATTTATATGACATAATTTTACAGTTACAAATTTTTCATTGTTTAGTACTTCATAATTTCCAATTGTACCTTTTGCTATAACATTTTTCCCAATGTAGGATTTTGGAAGTCTTTTTTTTGCATGACAAGAAATAAAATTTCCTGCTCGTTCTTTTACAGCCTATAAAACAGAATAACGTAATAAGCAGAAAATAATTAATCAAAAATTTTTTCATAAAAGTACTCCCAATTCCGTAAGATGATGAACCCGAACTTCAATCCAATAGTTTAGTTTTTAAAGAAACTACGGAGTACTATAAATCATTTTATTCTTGTTATTGAATTTGCCTCAAAAAAAGAATAAATTTTCTGCATATCTTTTTTTGAACATAAACCTTTATTAAAATTTGCTTCTAGATTCTTATAGCAAATCTTTAAATTTTCTGGATACTCACCCCCCCCCTCTACATCAGCGGAGCGAGAATTCTGAAAAGCCAGCCGATAAACCTTATGTACTTTGGAATTTTTTTGTAAGCCTCGAGGGTAATTTCGGAACATTCAAGTTTTGTTTTTTCAAAATCGGCTTCGGCATCTTTTATTGACTTTGCGTTATACAAAAATACGCCGCATTCAAAATGATGGTAAAAACTTCTGTAGTCAAGGTTTACAGAACCGACAGCGCCGATTTTTCCGTCAGCGACAAAAACCTTTGAATGAATAAAACCGGATTCGTACGCATAGACCTTCACTCCGTTTTGAATTAAAGTCTTTATGCACTGCCTTCCGACACAAAACGAAACAAAGTGGTCGTAATGCTTGGGAACAATCAGTTCAACCTGAACGCCGCGGCTTGCCGTAAAAATCAAATCGTCAATAAACGAATTGTCAACAATGACATACGGCGTCATTATCGAAACTTTTGCCTGCGATTTCTGCAGGATATATTTGTAAACATTTTCGGCAATGTTGACTTCATTGTAAGCATCGTCGCCATAAGGAATTACAAGAGAATTTTCCAGAGCGCGCTTTCGCGGATTTTTTAAAACCGCTTTTTTGGGAATAAAGTCTTCAAAATTTTCGCACGGCTGATTTTTTTTGTTCTGCACATTCCACTGCTGCAAAAACATCAGCGTAAAGGAACGTACCGCAGGCCCTGTAATTTTTATTCCTGCATCTTTCCAGTAGTCAAACCGCTTTGAACTCAAGTTTGCGTATTCGTCCGTAATGTTCACGCCGCCCGTAAACGCAACCTTGCCGTCTATCGAAACGATTTTTCTGTGGTCGCGGTTGTTAAGCCCCGTGTTAAAAACAGGAATAAATTTGAGCCAGACTTTTGAGCTTATTCCAAACGTCGTAAAATAATCCCTCAAAAGTGAACTTGACAAAGCGATTGACCCGATGCTGTCAAAAAGAATTCTGACTTCTACGCCTTCCTTTACTTTTTTAGAAAGAATTTCCAGAAGCTTGTCCATTATCTGACAAGGTTCAACAATGAAGAACTCAAGAAAGACAAATTTTTTTGCTTTGTTCAGCTCGTCAATCAAATCAGAAAAAAAATCTTCGCCTGTCGGAAAATACTTTGTTTCGGTATTCAGATATGCAGGATATTTTCCGGCTCCGTAAAGATAGTAGGCAATGTCTTTTACTTCGCCAAAATCTTTCGTAATTTTCTGCGCCTCGTCTTGCGGCGGAATGAAGGCGTCAGAATCGTCCATTATTTTTTTAAGCTTTTTCTTTAAATCGATTCCGCCCTGATTGTATTTGTACATAACGTAAAGCAAAATTCCAAAGACAGGCAGAATTAAAATCGGAAAGAACCAGGCAAATTTAAATTCGTTTTCACCGGGACGGTTTACAAAATACAAAAGAAAAAATGCAGAAATCGCAACGCTGGCAAACAGATAATATTCGATGTACGACTGCAATTTTAACGAGAACATAAGAAAAAACAAAATCTGCAAAATCAGGAGCAATGCAAGAATTATAAACCTGCTGAATAAAATCGTCCTTAATTTCTTGGCTGCTTCAGTTTTTGCATTCGGCTTGGTTTTAAATTTTCTGAATTTATCCTTTCCCATAAGTGCTATATTAGCACAAAATAAAAAATTGATAAATCAAAAATTCAGGGTTATAATAATAGAAAATTCAATTAAAAACTGGAGAATGACATGGCGATTACATTATATTCACTTGGTGCTGCTCAAGAAGTAACCGGTTCAAAACACATCATTGAAGTTGACGGCCACAGTTATATGGTTGACTGCGGCGCTTTTCAGGGAAAACGAAAAGTATCTGACGAAAAAAACCGGGGCTTTGACTTTCCTGCCGACAAACTGGAAGCCGTCGTTTTAACGCACGGTCACTACGACCACTGCGGACTTTTACCTGTTCTGGTAAAAAAAGGATTTAAGGGAAATATCTATTCAACTCCTGCAACGCGCGATTTGACAAATCTTGTATTGATGGACAGCGCACGTATTCAGGCACGCGATGCTGAATATTTACGAAAGCAGGCAAAGAAAAAAGGAAATAAATTTGACTGGACGCCGATTTTTGACGAAGGCGACTGCGTAAAGGCGGCAAACCAGATTGTAACGCTTTCTTACAACCGACCGCTTTACATCGGGCCTGAGGCAAGCCTTGAGTTCCACGATGCAGGGCATATTTTAGGTTCAGCATTTGCGGACATCAACATAAAGCATGGAGGCAAAGACACGCGTATTCTGTTTACAGGCGACTTGGGACGAAAATGCAAGCCGATTGTCAGAGATCCTGCCGTGTCGTTTTCTGCCCCGGACTACATCGTACTTGAAAGCACGTACGGCAACAGAAAGCACGAACCGATTGACTTTGCACAGAAAGAACTTATAAAAATAATCAGAAAGGCAATCGACAGGCGCGGAAAAATCATCATTCCGTCTTTTGCGATTGAACGCACGCAGGAAATCATTTACTTCCTGCACCTGCTCGTTGACAAGAAAAAAATTCCGTCAATTCCTATTTACGTTGACTCGCCTATGGCTGCAAATGCAACGAGCATTTTCAGAGTTCACCCGGAATGTTACGATGCAGACGTTACGGAAGCCTTTTTAAAACATCATAAAAATCCGTTTGGTTTCGGCGACTTGAGTTTTACGACAAGCGTTGAAGAATCAAAACTTTTGAACCAGAAAGAAGGCCCGATGATTATCATCAGCGCCGACGGAATGTGCGAAGCCGGACGCGTTCTTCATCACCTTGCAAACAACATACAGGACGAACGCAACACAATCCTGATTGTCGGCTATATGGCAGAAAACACTCTCGGACGAAAAATCCTTGACGGCGAAAAAGAAGTTCACATTATGGACAACTGGTACAAAGTAAACGCCACAGTCGAAAGGCTGAACGCTTTTAGCGCCCATGCCGATTACGAAGAAACTCTGGAATGGCTGAATGAAATTGACACAAGCAACCTAAAGCAGATTTTCCTCGTTCACGGTGAAAAAGATGCACAGGATTATTTGATAAATTATCTTGGCGAAAACGGCTTTAAAAATACGACTATCGTAAAATACGGGGAATCGTACCAGCTTGACTAAAACTTAGCCCCGAGCGAAAGACCGGCACTCCATATATACGGATAGCCGGCTCTTATAACCGGGACAAGGCACAGTTTTGATTTTTTCAAATCGCCAAGCCGTATGAACATCCGCACTTCTGCACCAATCGAAACTACGTGCATAAGCGTTTTGTCATAATGAATCTGCTCATAACCCACCGCCGCTCCGACAGAAAGCCTTGCCCTGTCTTTCATAAAACTAAACTGAAAAAGATATGCAGGATTGAGCAAAATTTCCAGCGTAGTGAACCTTGTAAAATCGCTGCTGCAAAGTATTGTCGTTCCCAAAAGAACATAGTCAGAAAAAGAATAAACCGATTCTATTCCGATGCCGGCGGCAACGCGGTTATTACTGTTTTGATTTGCTTCTAATTTAAAACCTGTGTAAAACGGTTTGAACTCAAGCGCAAAAATTCCAAAAGACACGTTTAATAATGCAATAAATACTAACAATTTTTTCATAGCTATTTTTTTATCATAAAACGCCGTATTTTTTCAATACGTGCTTTTGCCTGCATTTACGTGAGTTTGGTTTGTGTTGCGCACTCGCACATTTACACGCTTTTGAGGTGCTTTTTTAAGTTCTCTTTTATAGTCTTGAACATTTTTTCAGTTTCAATCGGTTTTGCAATATGCGCGTTCATTCCGGCTTCAATACAGCGCTCGATGTCCTCTGTAAACGCATTTGCACTCATCGCAATAATCGGCACTTCTTTGGCATCTTTTCTTTCAAGAGTGCGCAGCAAATGCGTCGACTGAAAACCGTCCATCACAGGCATCATAATATCCATAAGGACAATGTCGTAATAATTCGGTTCGCTCTCGCTGAACATATTTAAAGCCTCAAGTCCGTTTCCGGCAATTTCGACTTTCATTCCTTCGTTCTTCAAAAGGCGCGATGCAATTTCCTGATTAAGTTCGTCATCTTCTACAAGCAGGGCGCGCTTGTCTTTGACAGAGATTTCTTCTACCGCCTTGTCAGAACTTTCGACAGAAATATCAAGGTCAGTGTCATTAGAAAAATGGAATTCTTCGTCGTCAAGGATTTCAGGTTTTTCAATATCGATGTTAATCGTAAACTCAGTTCCCTCGCCCGGTGCACTTACGCAGTCAATCGTTCCGCCCATCAAATCAACAAGACTGTGAACAATCGTAAGCCCAAGCCCTGTTCCGACTTTGTTTACAGAATTGCTGTCCTGCGTAAACGCCTCATACATAATCTTCTGAAACTCGCTTGTCATTCCAACACCCGTATCGCGCACGACCGCAACAAGATGAATCCTGTCTTTTGCAACAGGAGTAGCGTCCAGAAGAAATTCAATCCGTCCGCCCGGCGGAGTAAATTTTGAAGCGTTGGAAATCAAATTCATTGCAACCTGCTGAATGTGCAGGACGTCGACATTGATAATGTAATCGCGGTATTTGTCAGGATTTCTGTTGCAGTAAAACGTAATGTCCTTTTTATCGCACATTACATGGGCAAGCGTGATGATGTTTTCAAGACAGTTTCCGGCAGAAGCCTTTGACTGATGAATTTCAAGTTTTCCGCTTTCGATTTTTGACATATCAAGAATGTCATTTAAAAGTCCGAGCATGTAAGAACTTGAAGAACGGATTTTCTGAATGTCACGTTCAAGGGCTTCGGCATCGTCAAGTTCCTTGCTTGCAAGTTCGGCAATTCCCATGATTCCGTTCATCGGAGTTCTCAAGTCATGGCTCATTCGTGACAGGAAGTCGCTCTTTGAAGCATTTGCTTTTTCTGCCTGCTTGATTGCAAGCGCAAGTTTTTCGTTCTGCTGATTTTCCATCAGCGTAATTGCGGTTATATCAGTGCAGACATAAATCAGGATATTTGCTTCTTTTTCAAGATAGTAAACTTTTTCCTGCTTGATTTCGATTGAACCGTCCTCTTTGCGCGTGTGGTATGTAAAGCGCACTTCGGGAGTTGTCAAAAGCTGTTCTTCGATTTTTTCTATATTAAACTCGTCTTTGATTTTTTCTTTGTCGTTCGGCGGAATTTTTTTCTTAAGGAGAATCGAAATAAAATTGCCGTATTCGATAATGTCAGATTCTGGAATCCAGGACGCAGATTCTGACTTGTTGATGAACTGACATTCCTTTGTAATTTTGTTCAGCCAGAAAATGTATTCAACGTCCTCGTTAAGGACAGAGTCTTTTGTAATGGCAGAAATTTTCTGGCTCGTGATGTCTTTTAAATAACAGTAGGCTTCGATGTCGCCTGTCGACGGATTGCTTGCAAGTTCAATGCAAAGTTTAAACCAGTGCAGTGCATTATTGCTGAACTTATAGCAGAAGTCACATTTGCGTTGTCGTGCGCCGTTTTTAAATGCAATAATCAGTTCCTCTCTGTCGAGCGTAGAAGCAAAACTTAAGTTCTGATTTCTGGTCGTTATAATCTCGCGGATAAATTCAAGTTCACTTAGCGCGGTGTTGCCTTTTATGTATTTGCCGATGTCGAGGACATTTATAAAACGTTCAAGGACGGCATTTTTTGTCAGGTTGATACGCGTATATGCCGGATAACTCTGCTGAACAAAACTCTGGTATTTCATTATGCCTTCGTATTCGCGTTCGGCACGTTTCTGGCTCGTAACGTCAGTTGCTGAACAGATTGCACGGATTACTTTATCGCCTTCGGTTTTTATCGCCCTGTAAACGATGTGCTTCCAGCGCTCAGTCTGAATGTTATTCTGAATGTCGCGGATACCAATCGGAATGTCAATTTCAATCGATTTTTTAGTCTTGCCGTTTCTGAAATCAGAAAGCATCTGATGAAACTGCTCGCGGTATTCCCTCTGGATTACGCCGGAATAAATCCAGCCCAGAACGACGTCCTCTGTCCTTAAATTAAATTCGTTTTTATTAAAGTATTCAACGTCATTTCCAAGTTCAACTAGCTCGGCAGGCTCATCATCGGCAACACGACCAAGCGGAGTATCGTCAGGCACGCTTTCAAGTTCTTCAACGTCGTCACCCTGATTTTTGCCCGGAATAAGCTCAGGCTCCTGCGTCGTGTCATTTGAAAAATCACATTCCCAGTAAAGCGTTTCGCTCTGATCCATAACGGCATGGAGCATACGGCGGTTTTCCTGCAGCAAGTCAAAAAGGCGCTGTTTGTTTTTTAACTCAAATGAATTAAACGCAAGCCCGATTATGATTACAAAAATCAAAAGCGCAATGAACAAAAGCCACACGCTTTTTGCCTTTGAAAGACTGTCCGTATCATTAAAGTAAATCGTGTCGTTCGGAAGCTGATTTTTGCGCAGGTTAAATTTTTTCATTACGTCAAGGTCAAAGTAATATTGCGCAGGGCAGTCAGAAGTAATGCTCAGATAGCCGGTGTCAATGCCGTTGCAGATTTCCTTTACCATTCTTCCTGCAATGCACCCCATCTCAAAATATGAACTGTAATAACCGCCTAAAAATCCTGAAAAATTTTTGCGCGGGGTTCCCGTGTAGGTACAGTTAAAAACAGGAATTGACTTTTGCAGGCACGACTGCAAAATCTCCTGACAGCCGTCATAAATAATTCCGTCGAGCGTATCTTTTGACGACAGGTAAAAAACGACGTCGCCAGAAGTTAGATTTTCAAGCCGGCTTTTAAAATGTTCAAGCCTTATTGCAGACGTGTTTATTTCCGTAAAATCAATTCCCTTAAAGCGCATCGGCAAATCGTAAAAAATGCTTGACCCCATTTTGCCAAGATAAGTGCTGTCCGTAATCAGATAAATTTTCTTTACGTCAGGAAAAAGCCTTTTTGCAAGAAGTACGTTTTCGTCAAAATAGAGAACGTCTTTTACACCTGTCATATTCTCGTCCAAAGCAGCCTGCCGTGCAATTTCAAAATCTTCAACGCCTAAAAAAACGACAGGCTTGTCTGCAAAAAGTTCCTCGCGGTATAAAAGCGAAAAATTAGTAGCATCGTCGTCTGCGGTAATAAAAAGGTCAAAATCGTTGTTCTTGATGTATTCTTTTATGCACGAATAAAAATGCGAATATTTTTCGTCGTCATAGCGCTTGTTCATTTCCATGAACTGATAGCTCAAAAAAACGTCATCGCCCAGTTCTTCCTTTAATCCCTGAATTTGAGTTGAACTCATATACGAGTCCTGCTCGCCCGAACCTATAAAAAGAATTTTTTTCGGTGCGCCGGAATTTTCAAGAGAAAATGCTGAAATCGAAAAAAGAAAAACAAAACAGCATGCGGCGATATTTTTTAAAACTCTGTTCCTGATAAAATCGTAAAATTTATAAAAATCACTGGACATTGCGTACTAATTATAACATAAAATCTTATAAAGCGCTCATAAATTTTCATTTTATCTGCTATTTAAGCAGAAATGTCTTTACGCTTCCAAAGCCTTTCATCTCAAGAGAACCGCGTTCTTCAAAATCATATTTGCCCTCAAGAATGTTTTTAACCCGGCTGGAAACGTGAATATTGTTTGCAACGCCGTTTGTCTGCAATCGCCATGCGAGGTTTACAGGTTCGCCCCACACATCGTAAATAAATTTTTTCTTTCCGATTACGCCGGCAACAACGCGACCGTTATTAATGCCGATGCGGACGCGGATATGCAGGTTGTTACGCTTGTTAAAATCTTCAAGCCGCCGCAAAACCTGACGCGCAAATTTTACTGTTTCATCGCACGTATTTTCGTATCTGTCAGGAACGCCGGAAGCGACCATATACGCATCGCCGATTGTCTTGATTTTTTCGATTCTGAAATTTTCAAGCAGGTCATCAAGTTCGCAAAAAAAATCGTTGAGGCTTCTTACAAGGGAAGTTCCGCCGATTTCATTTGTCATCTTTGTAAAATCGATGATGTCAAGGAACATTATCGTTACGTTTTCGTATTCGTCGAAAAACGGCTTTAAATTAAATTCAAGGCGCTTTGCGATTGACAGCGGAAGAATGTTTAAAATAAGGTCTTTTGCGCGTTTGTTTGCCCTGTTAAGTTCTTCTATAATATTCATATCAGGATTTTCGAGCGCAAAATACATTATAAGGCACGAAACGGCAGAACCAAATCCGACAATCAGAAGTTCCTTGTTAAACGCCTGAATGGTTGCAACGCTTCCTTCCATTACACAGAACGTTACGATTGGAACAAGACGCTTTTTGCTGACTTTTTTAAGGTTAGAAAAGAAAGTGATTACACACAAGATAACGGAAACTGTAGAAAAAACGTAAATCGTATCAGACGGAATTCCGTATGAATAAATGAATTTTCCCGAACCGCCGTACAAAAGCGGATTGCAGATAATTACAAGGCAGACGACAAGAAAGAAAATTCCAAAGATAAAGCACTGGATATACTTAAAAGTCAGCCTGCCGACTTCCATTCCTTTTTTAATCGTGTTGACGATTGCATAGACATCAATCAAAAAAATATAAGCCGCTATTGCAATAAGATAGGTCTTTGACAGAAAATTGTTCAGCCGTTCAATCTGTTTGTTGCCGTTCTGAAACTGCGTAATCGTAATGACACTCGCAATATCAAGCGCAAGTTCGATTAGCGTTACAATCATAATTGCCCTGAAAAGAAGGTTTGCAAGCGAACCCCATCTTTTTTTGGAATAAAATACGATTGTCAGAACAGCAATAAAGATTATGCTGGCAATTTGAAATTCAATGTTGTAGTTCATAGCGACCTTTTAAACAATTAGATTATTAGCTTGATAACTGTGCTGTGCCCGTAAGTTAAAGGTGTCAGGTGCATAAAGAAAACAACTCCGGCTACTGGAGCAATAATCTGCGATGTAACTTCATCAGTGTACGGATTATGAATTTCTGCAAGCAAATCGCCTTTTTCGACTTCAAATCCTACTTTTACTTTAGGAACAAAAAAACCTGCCTGCGGCGTTCTGACCGGCACTACTCTCTGGTCTTCTTCGATGATTTCAGATTCGTAACCGCCTAAAATCTCTGTATCTATTATCCCCCGATTTCTCAGAAAAAGCAAGATAGAACGCAATACAAGATGTGCAGAATTTCTGTCGATGTCCTCTGTCTGCGAAGAATAAATGCTGAACGCCTTAACGCCTGCAAACTGCCAGTTGTAGTTGAGCGTGTTGCGTTCGTAAGGTTTTGGCGAACGAATCGAAATATACGGCATCATAAAATCTTTTGCGATTTCCGTATATTCAAGATTGCTTCGGATAATTTTTACGTGCGGCAAAAACGAACCTGTCATATAATACGATGCAAGGTGAATTCCGTATTCGTAATCTTTTGTTACGTTGAAAATGCAGTTTGCAATCTGTTCCGTAGTTGAACCTGATTCAGTGCCAGGAAAAATCCTGTTCATATCAGTGTTGTCGATTGACCAGAATTTTTTTCGCGTATTTATCGAATACGGATTGCAGCTCGGGATTACGAGAATTTCAAAGCCTTCGTTTATTTCGCCGTTTGACTCAAGTTCCTTTAACCGACGCACGATTCTTGAAGCGATAAACTGCTGCTGATATTCATTTCCGCGCACAGGACCTACGATGCAGACAGATTTTTTTCCGCTGCCAAACGAAAATCCCCTTACGCGAAAATTGTCGCGGTACAAAGCCTGCATATTGCAAAGTTCTATTTCTTTCATTTGAAAATTCTCCCTATAAGTGAACCGACTTCAACGACAGGATATTCCCTGATAGTAAACAAAAGCCCTGAGTCAGGAGCAAGGATTTCTTCTTTTACGACGCCTTCAAGCGGATTAATGACCCTGCCTAAAAGCTGACCTTTTTCAACGCGCGCACCGCACTCGACTTCGCGAATGAACATTCCGGCAACTTTTGAAGTTATGATTTTTATTGCATCTTCGTCCTCTGCATAAATCGGCTCGCGGCTTTCGATTACAGGCCCGCTCCAGATTCCAAGATTTTTCATCAAGACAAAAAGTCCGTCAGTAACCTGCTGACTGTAACTTTTTGTGCATGCCATTGCGATTCCCATATCAATTACGACGGCATCAGTTCCAAGTTCATTTAAAGAATTTGCAAGTGAATTTTCCTGTACGGAAGAACTGTTATAAGCCCAGATTAAATCCATATTCATAAGACGGCATTTGTCGATAAGCCTGTCTTTAAATTTTGTCGGAATACGAACCTGCGGAAGTTCCCTGATAAAAATGCTCGATGCGTGAATGTCTACGACAAAATCAGAGTCCTGCAAATCCTGCATGACCGCAGAAGAAATGTATTCGACCATCGTGCCGTCAGAGTCAACCGTAAACGTCTTGTTCATATCGATGTCAAACGCAGGAATCATACGGGAAATTGCATCAATGCCCAGAGGATTAAGCGCCGGATAAATGTCAACAGTTCCCGTAAGAAATTCCGGGTGCTCGTTAATGCGCCGTTCAACTTCAAAACAGACAAGCTGACCTTCAAGTTCATCGCCGTGTATTCCCGTTACGATACTGATTTTTTTATTCTTTCCGCAATGAGTATTACATTCCGTACATTCTTTGTTAAAACACAACGTATTTTTTTTAATCAGCAAATTTTCGTCAACCGGCAAATCAATACTGACAACTGTTTTTATCATTCAGCAAACCTCCTGTATATTATATAATCAAAAGTGACAAAATCAATAAATAATTTTTTTAATCCGCTTTATAAACTGCGCTTTTCCGAGCGAAAATTCTTTTACTACATTTTCAGGTACAAGCAAAAGCTGAACAAAAACGTCGTCGCTCTGTTTTCTTATCCCGACAGGCTTTCCAAAAACGCTCACCTCTTTTTTGCCTTCTTTTGAAAAACGAAGTTCGATGTTTTCGGAATTAGAAAGCGCCTGTTCAAAGACATAAATTTTTCCTGCGTAATCCATTGCGTTTGCATTTGATTTTTCAAGGCGCAGGACACTTGAATTTAACTGCGACGGATTTACGATTACTTTGTGTTCGATTCGGAGTTCAAGATTTTCTTTCTGGCTTTCGTCAAGTTCCATCTGTTCAAGTTTTAAAAACAGTTCTTTTTCAATTTCTGCGCTGTCCTTTTTTGGGATAATTTCTGACGGAATTTCAAAGCCCGAGTGTTCAAGATTTTTTTTGCCGTTCAATTTTAAATTGAAAAATCCTGCGCTCTGGTTTTCTTCTTTTACCGATTTTATTTTTCCGATAAAATCAAGTCCGCTTTTTTTTATGAGCGCAATCGCCTCCGCATCGTCGCTGACATCGAGCAAAAAAATTCCGGGCGCAATTACAGTGTGAATATGAGGCGCAAGAACGCTGTTATGCTGAGCGGCGAGCGCTGCCTTGCCGTCAACTTTAAGCACGAAGCCTTTGTAAAAAGATGCCGACGAATACGACGAATTCCATTCTTCAATCTGAACTTTGAGCGTTTCCGGGATTTCGTACAAAGTGCGCTCGCTTAAAATCTGCAAGATTTCTTTTGCAGAAAGCCCGAGGTCAAAACCGCGCATTACGCTCTGACGGCAAATTAAAAACTCAGAAACTTTATCGTATTTTTTTAGCGACATAAACTTTGAAAGCAGGACAATGTCTTTTGGCGCAAAGCCGGGCATAAGGCTTACTGAAAGTGAAGAATCTATGCGGAGCATACCTGACAGATTTTCAGAAGGCTGTTCCTGCGCTGACAAAAAATCGCTGACAGAATAAACAGGCTCGCTGTCTTTGTTTTTATCTTTGTCTTTTGCGCCGGCTTTCGTCATTCCAGAAACATAGATTATGCCGAGCGAAACGGCAGTTTCAAAAATCCGCTCAAGACCGCCTGACGTGCTTACCGTTACGGCATCGTCATTTTGCGCAGAAAGCCTGAGCCTGCCTTCCTGCAAGATTTTTGCAAACCGCGAAGTTTTAAATGAATTTTCAGAAGCCGCAAAATCCGTATCATCAGGCGATGACGAAACAAGAAAACCAGTGCGCAAAAACAAATCGAGCGTAAAATTCCTGTCTGACAGATTTTTTACTGTATCAACAAAAACCTGCGAGTGAAGCCTTAAAGCTTCCCTGCTTAAATGCGCACAGCTTGAAACTGCAATATAGACAGTCTGTTCTGCAAAACTCAAATTTAAAAATTCAGAAAACTTGTTCCAGTCAACTTCTGCGCCATGACCTGTTTCTTTTAAAATGCCGAGATTTAAAAAAGCCTTGTACAGGATTTCAATTTTTTCGGCTTCATCGCCAAAGAAAGCGGGAATATTCTGAAGCGAATGTTTTTTTAACGAGCCGTCCTGTTTTGCAATGGTCGGATTTTCAAGCAGATAGGAAATAAAGCATACGATAAGTTCAGGCGTAATCTGGCTTGCAGGTTTTTCTGTTTTTAAAAATTCGATTTGCGGAAGAAGTCTGTTTATGTTGATTAAATCAAAAAGCGCATCTTCCAATAGCGGATTGAATTTGATTACAAAAGAATTGCCCTGCACCTGATTTTCGTTTTTTGTTTTAAACAGAATGAGGCGCTCTTCAAGATTTAAAAGTTTTTCGTACAAAAATGAATACGTAAAAGTGTTTTTAAAAAACGAAGAAAGTTTTTCTTCTGTAACGTCGGGAATAAAAACTACGGCAGAAATTATTTCAAGTTCATCGTCAGAGAGAAAACTTTTTATTGCAACGAGATTTTCTTTTTTGTGCAAAAAGCCTTCGAGGTTTGCGATGAGTTTCTGCTTATTGTACGGTGTCTTGATTTCGCCGAGATACATTTTCATTATTTCAAAAAAACGGTTTTCATCGAGGAACAAAAAGCTTTCGCGCCAGAGCAGGACTTTTTTTGCGTGTTCGCTGAGCCTTGGTTTATTTTCAATCATGCGCGCCTCCGTTCATACTGTCGCCG
Source organism: Treponema sp. (assembly GCA_051883255.1). Lineage (GTDB taxonomy): Bacteria > Spirochaetota > Spirochaetia > Treponematales > Treponemataceae > Treponema_D. The sequence goes on along the minus strand of JBJETJ010000064.1, from coordinate 5,206 downwards.
TTAATGCCGTTCACGCAGTTGTCGTTCGTGCAATCAAGGAATTCGGCGTTAATCGAATTAAACGAAGAACTGTCTGCATACTTTACGATTTTATAAGAGTAGCCCTGCTCTGCCAGAAACTTCTGTCTGTTAGAACCGAAATCTTCTTCGACAGTGTTCCGCGTAATCAAAGTAAAAAATCTTGAAGTCCGTTCTTTTGGGCGAAGAATTCTTCCGAGCCGCTGGGCTTCTTCCTGACGGCTTCCGAAAGTTCCAGACACTTGAATTGCCATCGAAGCATCAGGCAAATCGACTGCAAAATTTGCAACCTTTGAAACGACAAGCACTCTTATAGTTCCGTTTTTAAAATCTGCATAAATTTTGTCGCGCATAGAATTAGGCGTTTTGCCTGTTATGATAGGAACGTTTAGAATTTCTGCAATTTCCGAAAGCTGGCTCAAATACTGTCCTATAATCAAAATCTTGTCGCTTTTAAATTTAGAAACAAGTTCCTGAACGATTTTTAACTTTACGGGATTTTCGCTTGCAATTTTATGCTTGTCGCGGATTCCGGCAACGGCATATTTAAGTTCAACTTCTTCATTCAAGTCAAGGCGGACTTCGATACATTCAGCCTTTGCAATCCAGCCGGTGCGCTCCAAATCTTTCCATGGAACGTCGTAGCGCTTTGGACCGACAAGACTAAAGACGTAACTTTGCAAGCCGTCCTCCCTGACAAGAGTTGCCGTCAGACCGACGCGCCGTACAGTCTGCAATTCTGCAACGACCCTGAAAACAGGAGCAGGCAGCATGTGAACTTCGTCATAAATAATCAGCCCCCAGCCGCGCTCCCTGAAAATACTAAAATGCGGATACGGGCCTGTCTTGTCCGGGCGCCAGGTCAAAATCTGATAAGTCGCAATCGTAATCGGTTTTATGGTTTTTGACTCGCCTGTATATTCTGCAATCATATCTTTGGGAACGTCAGTTTTATCAAGGATTTCTTCTATCCACTGATGGACAGATGTAATATTCGTAGTAACAATCAAAGTGTTTGTCTTTAGCATTGACATAATCTCAAGCCCGACAATCGTTTTACCAGCCCCGCACGGAAGGACAATCGTTCCAAAACCTGTTCCCGCGCCTTTGTCGCCGACAATCGCTTTTGCGGCTTCAATCTGATAATCGCGGACTTCAAGTTTTTTTCCTGATGACGTTTGAGAAAGAAGATTAATTTCAAACGGCTCGCCTTCTGCAAGCGGAACTTCGTCTTTTACGGGCCAGCCAAGTTCTATCAACTTTTGCTTGATTGTTCCGCGGTCTGTCAGCAAAAATAAAAAGGCGTTTTTTTCACTGCACACTGTAAGATATTTTTTGAGCGACGGCATTGAATCTATCTGTTTAAAAATCTGTTCGTTTTCTGCCTTTAGCAAAAGCCATTCGTCCTGAGGATTTTTTTCTGCTGAACTTTGTGCAGGCGGATTTTCGGAAAGCGCTGACAGAAGTCCTGATGGCAAAACTGTCATCTTTATTTTTCCAAACCTGCCTGCCGTTTCTTCTATCCAGACTTCAACTGACTGCGGAATGTCAAAGCGCGAATATTTTTTTAAAACTTCGACTGCATCTTTATAAGTAAATCCTGCGCTCGTTGCATTCCACAAAGACAATGGCGTCAGCCGGTAAGTATGCAGATGCTCGGGCGAACGTTCAAGTTCCGCAAAAGGAATCAAATGATTACGGCACTCTTCTGCAAGCGGCGAATGAACGTCAAGCAATATAGTCCTGTCACTTTGAACTATAAGCGGATTCATCATCCTGTTCATCTGCTGAGTATCGGTTTGAGGGCTTTTTTGAGTTCCATTAAAATCCTTTTGCATAGCAGAATATTATAACTTGATATTATTTTTTTTTCTATGGGATATGCAGTGGAAGGCATCAGCAGATATATTTTTATTTTTGACGATTTATTGAAAACCGGTCAGTTTTTCTGCAAAGTACGATTCCGTTCTTTGCTCGGAAGCCTGTCAGCGACTCCGCAGTTTTCTTTGAAAATTACAGAGTTTAGGGAAAATTTTTTTGTGTAATTATATACTACATTGCAATATTTGAAATTCACTCTAAATAACAACAATAACTATTATTCTTGAGTTTTTGAATTCTTTTTTTTTGAAAAACAGAATTTTTAGAATCTCTGAAAATTACACTATCCGAAGAATCTGTACCATAAAAGAATGAAACATAACCATAAGAGGCTTTCGGTTCAGAAATGTAATAATCTACATTTATTTGTTTTACAATTTTCTTATCCAAAATAAAAAAGATTTTTTCCCCTAACCATTGCTTTTCTGCTTGATAATCAAATTCATATCCTTGTAAATTTACTTGTGATAAAAAGTTTCCCTCATCAAGTATCAATAGAAAATCATATGGTTCATCACATAATGCTGATAAATCAAATGCTTGTTCTGAATGAAAATCTTTCATAGATAATACTTCTGGTTTTTTACATGAAAAAAACAACAGTACAAAAAAAAGATAAAGTATTTTTTTCATTACTCTCATTTTTGCTAACCTCTCTAATCGTAACGATTCTTTACTTAATTAATCATAGAAGTCATAATGCAGTTTATACACGTATCTTTATATTTTGTTCCCTTATAAACATCTAGTATTTCCACAACGACAGAACCTTTTGCATAATCGGACAATATAAAGCATTGAGGATTGGGAGAATCATTCAGATTAATGATGAAAAAAACGTCAGATTCCGTAAAATAAAATCTTAATAATTTTGGTCTTGAATTTTCTGAATAAAGCTCAGGACGTGAATAAGAAACAAAACCTGAAAATATTACAAATATCCGGCTGCTGCTGTCAATTTGAAGTTTTGTTCCAATTCCATATTCAACTTCACCTTCTGCCCAAGGTTCTTCTAAGTTTAAATTCCCAAGATTACCGGCAGAATAAACAGTACCATTTTCATTTAATTCAGAATCTGATTTTACGTCAGTTAATAAAAAAGTAGTTTCACAGGAAAGCGTATTGTAACCTATAAAAAAAGGATTTTTATTTTTGTCGTCATATAAAACAATGAGCTCATCTGAAGATAAATAAAGAAATCGTTTGCTGAAAAGTCCGCGCTCAATAATCAAAAAGTTTATACCGCCCTTATTCTCGATTTTGTATGAAAAAACATTATTCCACACATCATTTTTCTGATTTGATTCTTTCAAATCAAAATCAATAAATTCGATACTGTCATCAGAGATTTTTACGCATTGAAAAATCATATTACCATAATACGATTTTGTTTTATCAGCAAAACAACAAAAACACTGTATCAAAAATAGAATACTTAAAATCTTTTTCATTACTCTCATTGTTCCTGTTCTCCGTGTATTTCTACTAAGATTTTATCATAATTTTTTTTCCTTAAATTGAAATCCACTTGCTTTTAATATTTCAAGCATTTTGAAATAATCTTGTGATTTCAATATTATGCAACCAAGTGAAACAGAAATGTAACAATAAATATTTCCAGATGTATTCCCAATTATACCACTTTCAGCGCCTAAACCAAGAATTAAAACTAATTTTCTCCAAAATTGGCGGATACTTTTAATTCAACATTAAGGTTCTTTTAAGGTGTCATAAACTTCAAATTTATATTTTCCTTTATAATTAGAAAAAAATATTTCAAAATTATCTGAAATGAATTCAAAAAATTCATTATCTTCTAATATAGAAATATCGCAGTTAATAACCAAATCATTAGCTATTTTTTGACATTCTTGTAATGACAAGTTCTCAATATTACACATAGCAAATTCTTTATTATAATACCCTATTGTCAAAATATTTTTTTCACTGAATAAACCGACAACTCTATATGTTCGTAGTCCATCATCCAAATAATTTATATTCTCAAAATTAAAGTTTCCATCTACTAATTTTTCCTTCGTTATATCCTCTGTATCTTTTACATTCAAATTATAAAATACTAAACTTCCAGAAAATTGAATATTTGATGCTTTATCTTTATTTTCTGGATTCCAAGATTTATTGGTAAAAATCACATTTCCATTTATATCTTGTTTAGTTTTTTTTTACCTCATCTATAGAGCCTGATTCCCCTGTATCTACTGCTACAATATTTCTAATTTCAATATTACCTTCCGATGAAACTTTATTGTCCTTGTCTTTAGCGCAACTAATACAGATTAATAAAAATAAAGCTATTACATAAAATTTATTCGCCATATATTGTCTCTCCCCATAACCCTTTATACCAATCTTTCATTACATTAAAATATTGTCCAGAATAATCAACTCCCTCATGTTTATATATACTTCCATCATCATTTGGATATTCAGTTCCGAAATCTCCTCCTGCTGTCCTGTGCTGCAGAGTTTTTACCCTTTTCGTTAAGCCTGTTTCAGAACTGTTTATTTCCATGCTTTTATTCAGTCCGTCTAGGAAGCTGCATATTTCTTTCAACTGTCTTGAAAGTCCGTCTTTGTTTTTTAGCATTATTCTTCCTTTTTATTTTTTATCTCCTGCTTTATTGATTCCAAAATGCTTTGCTTCAGTTTATCCTCATATTCTTTCTGCTTTTTTTGATTCAATTCATCATTAAAGACTTCTGATCCCCTTTTCAATTCTGTATCATAGTAAACACTGTCCGGAAAAGCATGATTCCACAGAAAATATACAGAATCCCTGTCATAATCTAAATAAACAAAGAATTCTTCTTCATTATCTCTTCTTATATATAAAAGATTTTTTGAAACCATAATAAATTTTTCCAGCATATCGTGAATATGATCAAAACTGCATGTATATGAAATCAGATATTCTGAAAAGGATATTTTTTCAATTGACAAGGATTCATAGGAATTATCACCATATACATGAACCCAAATTCCGCACATAGTATCAATTTTCTCATGTGCAAAACATAAAGAAAAATTAAATAAACTCATTATAAATACAATTAAAACTCTGGCTTTACGTTTTTCCATGATTTTCCTCCATATAAAACCGCGCTCGTTACACAGTAATACAAACCGTTCAATTCATCAATCAATTTGACGGTATGCAGAAAAAACAAATCTGAGTTATTGAAATCAAAATGGCAAAATGCAATAATGTTATAATCAAATACAAAGCCGGAGGAGAATTAAGTGAAATCTTTTAAATTTATTTTTATTTTATTATTTGTATGCA
>JBJETJ010000063.1:0-36515 GCA_051883255.1 Treponema sp. | reverse complement strand
ATTTTACAGGGAATGCCTTTTTTTGTAAATTTATCTAAAACTCGAAATTTGACCTTTTAAACGAATAATTGATTTCTTCTGGAGTGATTTTATCTCCTGTCGTTATGTCTATTGAAAATGGCGCATGGATTTTTTCATAATCAGCAAAAAGAAATGCCCTGAGCCCTGAATATTCATCATCTTCCCTAATGTCTTCAATTCTGTCAAATACAAAGTTAAAATCATCATTGCACGAAACGGAACAAATTTGTTTCAGGATTTTTATGGTTTCGTTTTTTTCGAGAGTAAAGCCGGTTATTGTTGTGTCCATATCCATTGTAGAGCGATTTTGAATTCCTATAAGGGAAGCAATTAAAAGTCCGCCTTTTAAAATAAAATTGTTTTTGTAGTTTGAAAGAGAAATGCGTTTTACAAAACATTCCATGATATAATTCTGCAATACAAACTGCGGAGAGATATTCAGTTCTTTTGCCTTGTTGTTGATTTTTGATTTTAACTGCATGGCATTGTCAGTTTTCAAAGCGATACCTCCAGGTATGTGCGGATTTTTTTTTCAACTCCAAATTTTTTTGCAAAGTCTAAAAGCTTTATGTTATTTCTTTCTTTTGAGGAAATATATTTTTTGAATGCCGGCACGAAACGTTCTAAATCCAGACTGCCGGGCTTATGAAGCAAATCACACAAAGTGCGTTCTATGCAATAAACCGGTATTTTGTTTTTATATTCGGTTTCTGCTTCGGTTTTGCCTTGTCCGATAAAATCTGTTTTCTGCTGAATTACGGTATAATTTTTTAATGCAGTTGAATGAAAACCTTTCGGCACAGTCACTGAATACTGAAACGGAACCTGATCGCTATAGCCCAGATAATAGAGTGCGGTTTCATGAGAAAAAACAACAGAAGGAAACCGCAAGTGAAGAATAAAAAGTTCATCGGGAATTGTGTCCGGCAGTGCATAAATACCGGGTGCAAGGCGAACGAGAATTTTATTTTTTGCCATGTTAAATACTGTATTCTTGTGAAAGCCCAGTGACTCGCAATCCTGTATTGTTATATATCCATTAAGAGAAGATGCTTTTTCTGTGATTATTTTTTCTGTTTTATCCATATTGCTTTTATACATATTTTAATATAAAAGTGTGTACAAAAGCAATATGCGGAATTTGATTTTATTCAGTAATTTTTTTCCAATAAAATCCCGCGTTCACCCTGTTTGAAAACTCCGGCTTTTCAATGTTCAGCATGTATCTTACGAGGGCTTGGACGACTTATCTTTTTTTGCGATATACATTATAACGCGCACGGTGCAGTACAGAATCCAGCTTGAAAGGACGGCGATGCCTTTGTCGATGAAGTTTACGGGGATTCGCGAAAGGAATGCGCTGAACAAAAGCGGAAAGCCCTGCCTCAAAAGTGATAGAATGTAGCCCGTGATTGTCGGGGCTTCTATGAAGGTTGTCGAAAAATTGTAAAAGAACGAAGCGATGATTGCGCCTTCAATGCTTATCGTGCATGTAAGAATCAAAACAAGGCTTAAAAGTTCAAGGATAAAAATGCTCTTCTGTTTTGCAAGAAAAAGTCTGACTGCCAGAACTGCCGTAACAGTGCAGATTCCCCAGACTGAATAGGCGATGTGATTTCCGATGAGAAGCGAGATTGCGACGTGCTTTAGGACTGAACTGAAAAGACCTGCAACAAGTCCGAAGTATGCGGCAAAAATCGTAAAGCACATATCCAGAAAAAGATGAATGTCTTTGTAAACTGCAATCGTACAAAGAACGTGGTCAAGAATTGCGCAGAAAAAGCCAAGCACAAGCTGAACGTAAACAGGCGGACTTGGCAAAAGCGAAATTGAGAAAACTGAAGTAAAGCCGTTTTTCTTTTTGTCGGAAAGTTTATTCACAAAAATATTATATCAAAAAAATGACTGTGCGTAACGCATAAAAATTTCGTGCGTAACTTTTATGTATAATCGGCAAAAAAATGATATAATCAGATGTATGAAAAAGCATTTGATTCTTATTGACGACCATCCTCTTATGCGCGTCGGAATAAAAAACTGGTTTGAAAAAAATTCCAGCTGGAGGGTTAATTACGAAGCAGGAAGTCTTGAAGAAACTGAAAATATAATAGACGAAATTAAAATTCAAAAGTTGAACTCTGACTGCAAGACAGGCAATGCTTCCGAAGTTTATGTTGCAATCGTCGACCTTTCTTTTAAGGATAAATACGAAAATTCGTGCAACCTTGGATTTGATATTATAAAGAAAATCAAGGACGAACTTCCTGAAATCAAATGTATCGTTTTTTCTTATTACGAAAACGCAGACTTAATCGAAAAAGCGATAAGTCCCCAAATCGGCGCAAACGGCTATGTTTCAAAAAACGCAAACGAGCAGACTCTTCTTTTTGCAATAGAAAACGTTGCATCAGGAAAAACATTCATTCAGCAGGAACTCGTGCCGAATCTTCTTGAAATCAGAAACATTTACAACGCTTTCACAAAAAAAGAGCGGACTGTCGTAAACGGAATTGCAAAAGGACTTTCAAACGATGAAATCGCCAGTTCGATGGATATTTCACTTCGCACAGTCGAAAACTACATAAGCCACCTCTACGACAAAACCGACACGGAAAACAAAATAGAACTGCTTGAACGGCTTGGATTGCGGAGTAAATGAGGAAAACTGAAAAGCCGTAATTTTCTTTCATTAGAGATTTTTTTATTATCCGTTTGACATATACACGCGAAATAGATATAATTTTTATATGATAAAGAGTTTTGCGGATAAAGAAACCGAACTTATCTATAATCAGAAGTTTTCAAAAAGGCTTCCTACTACAATTCAAAAAACAGCATTGCGTAAACTGATGATGATAGATAATGCAAAATGCCTTGAAGATTTGAGAGTTCCTCCAAGTAATCATCTGGAACAGCTTGCCGGGAACAGAAAAGGTCAGCATTCAATCCGTATAAATGATCAGTGGCGTGTCTGTTTTACAGAAAAAGACGGACATTATTACGATGTAGAGCTTGTGGATTATCACTAGGAAATATTCCGCCGCTAAAGAGGAGAAAACTATGTCTGATTTTATTGAAACGCCGACGATTGGAGAAATTCTTAATGAAGAATTCCTGCGTCCTTTGGGAATTTCTGCATATAAACTTGCACAGGAAATAAAAGTTCCTGTTTCGCGCATACAGGATATTCTCCATAACCGCAGAAGAATAACTGTCGATACTTCATTGCGGCTGGCAAAGTTTTTCGGATTGTCCGACGGCTTTTTTATGTCTTTACAGGATGATATAGATATAAGAAATGCAAAGATAAAACTTGCACCGCAGCTGGAAGAAATAAAAGCGTATGTTTATGCGTAAAGAAAATACCGCCGCAACATTCCGCCGCCTTGTCATTGACTAATGTAAATACCTGTGTATATACTGTTATTGAGGAGGTTCGTTATGTATGCAACAAAAGTATTCACAAGCGGAAACAGTCAGGCTGTAAGAATTCCAAAGGAATATCACATCGATAACTCTGAAGTGTTCATCAAAAAAATCGGAACGACTATAATTCTTTATCCTCAGAGTAAATCTTGGGAAAATCTGAAAAAAAGCCTTTCGGAATTTACAGATGACTTTATGTCAGAAGGAAGAAATCAACCGGATCTTGAAGCACGGGAAAGTTTATAGATTTATGGAAGGATTTTAATGTACCTTTTAGACACGAATATCTGTATTTTCCTGATTAAAAACAAGTTTCCGAAGTTGATGAATAAAATTCTCTCTTTTGATAGCAGCGAGCTGTTTTTGTCATCAGTTTCGATTGCTGAATTAGAATACGGCGTTTCAAAAAGTCAGAACAGAGAAAAAAATCGTCAGGCATTATTGGATTTTTGTACGGACTTCAATAATATAATTGATTTTACGGCAGAAGATACGGAAGCCTATGGTTTGATAAGGGCATATCTTGAAAAAGAAGGAAAAGCAATCGGGCCTTATGATATGCAGATTGCCGCTCAGGCAATGACACGAAATCTTGTTGTCGTTACAAATAATTATGATGAATTTGTCCGCGTTCCCTGGATAAAAGTGGAAGACTGGACAAAAGAATAACGGAACTTATCGTTCACTTAAAACCGGATTTTATTTATGATTTGCATAATTATATAAAAAATTGCCTATGATAAACCGCACTGTTCTAAAAAATAAAAAATTCCTCGTTTTTCTTCTTTCACTGGTGCTGTCTTTTTTTGTCAGCGGAAAGGGGTATTCAAAAACTTTCATTGATTTGTATTCTGAGTATTCTCATGATTTGCAAAATGCGGAAAGTATGACTGACGAGGATTACAGGGCGTTTGCGATTGAGTTTAAAACTTTGACTGACTCTTATGCTGAGGGTGCGTATTTTAATTTTGCAAAAAATCAGAATACGGAAAACGAATATTTTTCTGTTGCAAGAAATCTCATCGACTTTACGGAAACTCAGGAGTTCTTTGAAAAAGAAAGTGCCGCAAAACTTTCAAGCCTTATGCAGGATTTGATTCTTGCAGAAAACAAGTCGCTTAAAAAGAGAGAAAAACTTTATCAGAACGCGCTCCTTTCGCTTTCGTTCCTCAGCATTTTTCTTCTGGCAATGATTCTTATGTTCATCAGGCAGAAAAACAAAATCGAAAAAATTCAGAAAGAGCAGGAAGCAGAAAAAATCGCAATGGATACTCTGATAGCCGTGCAGGAAAGCGAGCGCAAAAGGATTTATCAGGACTTGCACGACACTGTATCGCAGAACTTAAAAATCAGCCAGATTTTTCTGACGAACCTCAGGCAGTCTGTAAGGCAGACGGAAAATGTTGAAACAGTAGACCGCCTGATTGAACTTGAAAAAGAAAGCCTCCGTGACATAAAAATCATAATCGACAACCTTATTCCGCCGGAACTGAGCGAAACTGATTTTAAAGATTCAATTCATTCCCTTTGTTCAAGTATGCAGGCATCTTCGCCAGTTCCGATAAAACTTTTCATTCAAAACGAAGTCTGCTTTGACAGTTTTTCCCTTGAGCAGAGGCTGAACATTTACAGAATAATTCAGGAAAGCATAACGAATTCGATAAAACATTCCTGCGCAACTGAAATCAGCGTCATAATCCATCAGGGCGATGCGGCCGTAAAAATATTCATCACCGACGACGGCAAAGGATTTTCTAAAACCACTAAAGTCAAAAACGAAGCGCAGGACGGCGAAACCCACATCGGCATAAAAGGAATAAAATCAAGAGCCGCCACCCTAAACGCTAGCCTCGAAATAATTTCCGAAAAACAATCCGGCACGGAAATAAAACTCGAAATCCCGATGTAAGGGTAAAACGAAGGAGCAGACAATGTTAGAATCACAGATTACCACTGACGAAAAATTGCCGAACGTTCATCCCGGCGAAGTTTTAAAAGAGGAATTCCTTTCTCCAATGAATGTAAGTGCGTACAGGCTTGCAAAAGAAATAAATGTCCCGGAAACCAGAATTTCAGAAATAATACGCGGAAAAAGGTCAGTAACCGCAGATACGGCAATCCGCTTTTCAAAATTCTTTGGAACAACCGCAGAATTCTGGCTTAACCTTCAGAATCTGTACGATTTGGAAGAAGAAGAAAATAACCACGCTCAGGAATTTGAAAAAATAAAATCTTACGTGTACGCATAGAAAAAAAACGCAGATTAACTGAATTTTCTCTGCCGTTTTTGCAGTTCTCCGAAATTCCTTTTTTTTCCTCTTTTTTCCTCTTTGCAAATATCTTAGATAAAAAACAGCATTATTCAAATTCAATTTTTGCACTGATTTTATAAAACCGTGCGCAACGCATAATTATATCGTGAAAACCTTCACTGTTTTTTCGTGCCTTACACTCAATACAGGAGAATGATTTGACTGTAAAATTATTCCTGTTCATAGAAATTAAAATTTTTTTCTATGGTGCAGATTTTTTATGTGAGGAATAGAAAATGCCATTTTGCAGAGAATGTGGAACAAAACTGGACGAGAGTACAAAATTCTGTCCGAATTGCGGGGCTTCTGTAAATTCAGACAGCGCAGGACAAACTACAAGAAAACAGGTTTTTGAAGGAACGGTGCACAAATGTCCGTCTTGCGGAGAAGTAATCGGGGCTTTTGATGCAATCTGCCCGAGCTGCGGATTTGAAATAAACGAGAAGAAAGATTCTTCTGCTATAAAGATTTTTTCTGAAAAATTAGAGAAGATTGAAAGTGAGTCCAGTGAGCGTGGCGAAAACAATGTTCTTATGAATATGCTTTCACTCGGAAAAGTTGGAAAAACTGCCAGCCGAAAAGCAAGCCTTATTGCTACATTCGCAGTTCCAAATACAAGAGCAGATTTGATGGAATTTTTGATTATGGCTCTTGAAAATTTTGATCCTGTCTTTACTGCTAAACCTTTTTTGTTTGTAGGATTCGGTCGTCCCGGCAGCACTGTGACAGAAGTAAAGGAAGAAAGGGCAGTTCAGAAGGCCTGGTTTGCAAAAATTGAACAGGTTTATAAAAAGGCAAAACTTTCTTTTGGAAAAGACAAATCGTTTGAGCAGGTTCAGGAACTTTACGATGAAAAAATGAATCTTTACAACAAGCACAAGAAAAGAAATCGTATTATTGTTATTTCACTTGTGGCTGCAATCATTCTTTTTTATGTAGGTCTGTTTGGTTTTGCATTAAAAGTTGACAGCAATTCAGCAGAGAGAACTTCGCAAACTGTGGAGTCTGTTGAAACTTCTGAATCTGTAAATGAGTAGGCGAAGGAAAATTTTATGGGACTTTTTAACAAAAAAATGAAGGCGGACTTATGGACGTTATCCGCTGTGATGAAAGCGAATATTTAGTCTGGAAGTGGCGTCCGGCAGGTCAGGAAGCAAACAGTACAAAAAAAGAAAACGCAATCCGCTATGGTTCATCTTTGCGTGTAAAAGACGGTGAAGTTGCCGTGTTCGTTTATCCGCAGAAAGACGGCGGTCAGCAGGATTTTATAGAAGGTCCTTTTGACCAGACAATCAAGTCTGCAAACTTTCCGGTTCTTGCTTCGATTGTGGGAGCGGCATTTGGAGGAGCAAGTCCTTTTCAGGCAGAAGTTTACTTTATAAATCTTGCAGGAATCATTCAGGTAAAATTCGGAGTTCCGTATTTTGACGTGTTCGATCCGCGCTTTCTGGATTTCGCAGTTCCTGTTTCCGTACGCGGAACAATCAGTTTTAAAATTTCTGATTATAAGGAATTCATAAAACTTCACCGGTTGATTGATTTTGACTTGCAGGCTTTTCAGCTTCAGATTAGAGATGCGGTTGTCAAATATGTAAAAGGCGTTATATCGAATGCGCCGGCAGAAAACAATCTTCCTGTAATGCAGCTTGAGCGGAAAATTCTTGAGATAAATGAACTTGTTGAGAACTTCATAAAGCCGCGCCTTCAGAATGATTTTGGAGTTACTGTGAGCGCAGTTGATATTGCAGAAATTGAAGCGGACAAAACAAGCGAGGGCTACAGGCAGCTTAAGGCTGTAACTCAGGATATTACAACGCAGACGACACGGGCACAGGCCGCAGTGAACATAAAGCAGATGCAGGATATGCAGCGTGTTCAAATGGAAAATCTTGAGGAAACTCAGCGCATTCAGCGTGAAGAAATGCAGAGGGCACAGAAGCTTCAGACAGAAAGCGCAAATCTTGGTGCGTTCCAGATTGAAAAACAGGCAGAAGTCGGAATTGCCGGTGCAAATGCTCTCGGTCAGATGGGTGCAAACGGCGGTACAAACGTAAATCTCGGAAACGGCGGATTCAGCCCGGCAGGAATGATGGCGGGAATGGTTATGGGAAGCGCAGTCGGACAGAATGTGGCAGGAATGATGAACGGCGCATTAGGCGGTCTTAATCAGCAGATTCCTCCTGCTGTTTCTGGCGTTCCTCCTGTTCCGCCTGTGCCTCCGAGCATAAAATATAATGTCGCAGTGAACGGAAAATCAACAGGTCCTTACGATTTGCAGACATTGAAAACTATGGCAGCCGGCGGACAGTTTTCAAAAGACAGTCTTGTCTGGACGCAGGGAATGGAAAACTGGCAGGCAGCAGGAACAATACCTGATCTTGCAGTATTTTTTGCGCCTCCTGTTTCAAATGTTCCGAATGTTCCGCAACAATAATTGAAACCGGAAATTTATATTTCCTAATCGAATTTTTATAGGAGTTATTTATGAAGATAAATTGGTTTTTGATTGTAATCTCTTTGTTTATTGCAGCCCTTTCTGGCTACGGATTTTATGCAGGAAGTTCAAATTTGTTTCTTACGTTTGGAAGCGGAATTACTCTGTTCGTTACAATCTCAGGAATCCTTGCAGTTTCGTTTGACAAAGGAAGCGCAAACATAAAAGTCGTTTCTGTCTTTTTTATGCTTGTCATGCTTGCAGAACATCTGGCTTTTGCTTTCATCGGATTTAAAATAGCGCCGTACATTATTATTACAGGAATTATTATTTTACTGTATGTTGTAATTTTCTATGGAATTGCAAAGGCTTTAAAAGAGTAATCAGGCTTGATTCTTAGCCGTGCCCTAGAGGTGAGGGGATTTTGAAAGAAAAGGGCACGGTCTGGTTGTCGGTTCTGTGTGTGGGCGATGAGGTGGAACTTATAAAACGACATTTTCTGAGTATTAATTGCAAGGGCGATATTTTAGAACGGGTTATTTTTATGAGGGATATAATCGGGGTAGTATCAGAAATAACTGTCATACCAGTTTGTTCCGAATGTTACTCAAAACTTCAAGGTCACTTTCAAGTTCTTCTTTTGTCTGGTCAAGATATGAAATTCCAAGCGTGCTGTACAGGGCGATTAAATCCATTTTATGAATTCCAAGAATTTGGGCTGCCTTTCCGTATGAAATCGTTTCATTTTGAATGAAGGGAAACAAAATCATTGCATTCCGTTTAAGTTCTGCATTTTCGGTTTTTGCCGTAGTGTATTCGACCATAGAATCTGGAATTCTTATAGAAACTTCCTGCATTGTCATTTTTGCACCTCCATTACTTATAATATATCATAAATTTGCAAAGAGTGCAGTATATTTTGTTTGAACTGTATGAACTTCTTCATTCAGTTTTTTTGACAGGTTATCGAATTTTTTTTAGAGCGTAACGTCATTTTGTCTGATTTTGTCCAGCAGGATTTTTATTCCATTCGCTTAGCCGTGCCCTAAAGGGGAGGGGAAGTCGGAAAGGAAAGAAAAGGGCACGGCAGTGGGTGAGGGGGAACTATTTTTTGTAGCCGCACTTAGGGCATACGCCGTTTTCGTTCAGGGCGATGCCGCATAGAGGGCATCTGTCTTTTGTTTCTGTTACGTCGTATTCCTGCGAGGCGGCGTTTACTCCGCTTGTGAAAGTGAGCTTTGCAATGTTCAGCTTGTCTTTTAAGAGGTCATAGACGATTTTAATCATTCCCTCTACGGTCATCGTTTCTTTGGTGACTACAAGCCGGCAGTCCGGGTAAGCGGTTGCAAGTTCCGTTTTGAATGCAGGGCCTTTCATCTTGTTGGTCGGCGCGCCGTTTTTTATTCCCTGTTCCTCGTAAACCTTTAAAATTGCAGGCAGAAGCGGGTCGTCTTCGCGCAAAATCAAAGCGTGGTCAAAGTTCTTGAGGACTTCCCATGCCGTTTTCTGAATTTCATTGCACGGAAAAACCATATTCACTCCGGGATTTATCGAATCTTCAACTTCGATAGTAAGCTTTCCGGTGTGACCGTGCAGATACTGTGCCTCGCCTTTAAAACCGTAAAAGCGATGTGCATACTGCAAATCCAAAGTCGTAATGCTTCTCATAATTTCCTCCTTCTGAAATATGGAATGAGCCGCAGATTTTAAAAAGTCAAAATCTGCCTAGAATGAATATATTTACGTTTTTTTCATTTTTCAAGTTTTTTATTTTTTTTGTTGCGCTCAAAGATAAAACGGAATATCAGTCTTGCAAGAGGTCCTGCGATAAAAAGCTGAACAGGAAGTGCCATGATAAAGTTTTTGCAGTAGGTCGTAAGATAATCTGGTATAAACTGATTTGTAAATCCGTGTCCGTGATATACGCCGAGTATGCTTGCCAGCGCAACCTGTGATACAACAGTAAAAATTTGAATTGCAAAAATAACGGCGATTGGTCTGTCTTCCGGCTTTACTACGCGAAAGGCAAAATATTTTGCAATGCGGCTTGAAATAAAGAACGCACACAGGAAGATGATGATATATTCAATCCACATTCCCTTGAGCGCAATCAGAAAAGTCGCGTTTGTAAAGTTCCCTGTTGCAAGTATTGTATTGTACAGTGTCATTATGTACACCATAATCCAGGCAGTAACTGCCGTAAATATGACTGTTTGAAATTTAGTTTCCGGCATTTTTTATTCCTCCGTTTTTCTTTGATTTTACAAGTTCTGCAAAATTCCGTATTTGCCGTTCAAGCTGCTGACAAAGTTCTTGGGATAGTTTTGCATCTGAAGTTGCTTTTTGATAAAGTTCCGGATTTTCATTGTTCAGGTATAGCAGAATACCACGTCGAAATTCGTCCTTCTTATTTTCCGGCACATCGTCCAGAACATCTTGCGGAATTGAATTCAGAATATTCTGATTTAATGCAGTGTTTTCGTTCTGTTTCATCACAGTCATCCTTGTCTGAAAACAAAAAAAAATGCCCCTTCGCCGTCCGACAGTGGCAAAGTGACATTTATTGTCCAGAGTTAGTTTTAAATATAAAAAGCCCGGCAAGCATTCAAGGCCTGCCAGGCTTACTGAATATATTTTATTCGTTCTGAATTTTAAATTCAAGTGTTCAGGAAAAAGAATTTTATTGAATGATATTCATTCCTGTCGGGGGCTTTATGATTATTGCTTGAAGCAGAAGAAATAATTATAGTATAGAATAAAATTAAATAGAGAGCATAACAATGAAAAAAAATTACATATACGCAACAACAACGGTACTCATCTGGTCAACAATGGCAGCGATAGTCAAAAAAATGCTGTACGACATTCCGAATTTAGAGGCGCTGGCAGTCAGCAGTGTTTTTGCTTTTTTGTTTCTGCTGGCTGTTAATCTAAAAAACGGTGCAGTTAAGGAAATGAAAAAATATTCCGCAAAAGATTACGCGGTTATGAGCGGCTTGGGATTTCTCGGTCTGTTTTTGTATTCTGCACTGTATTATTACGGACTTTCGCAATTAACTTCACAGGAAGCGTGCATATTGAATTACCTCTGGCCCATTATGCTGGTCGTTTTTTCGTGCATAATTCTAAAGGAAAAACTGACCTTTACAAAAGGAATTGCAATGCTCTGTTCCTTTGCAGGGATTATCATTCTTTCTTTAGGAAACGGAAGCCGTTCAACAGGAAACACGGCATTTGGAATTGCAGGCTGTATTATTGCGGCGGCCTGCTACGGATTGTTTTCGGTGCTGAATAAAAAAGCGGATTACAACCAGAATATTTCAATGATGATTACCTGGCTAGTCGTTGCAGTCTGCGCAATGGCACTTGGCCTGCTTACAGAAAAATGGGTGCCGATAAAAGGAACACAATGGCTTGGTATGCTGTGGCTTGGAATTGTCATAGATGCAGTGGCGTATCTTCTCTGGGCGCTTGCGTTAAAAGGCGCGGAAAATACTGCCAGAATAGCAAACCTTGCATACCTCACGCCGTTTCTGTCGCTGGTCGTGTCCGCGGTCTTTTTGAAAGAGGCGATAGAATTGTGTGCGTTTGTGGCGCTTGTTTTTATTGTCGGCGGTATTTTATTGCAGGGTGCTTTGGACGGCAGGAGAGGGAAGAGATAGGGGGAGAGTTTTGGTGTGAGGAGATGGTTGCATACAAAAATACATATCTTACAAAATCGTCTGAATATATAAATTCATATACTTAGATGTTGTTGCAAGATATGTGTTGTATTGAGATAGCTAAAAATTAGTAAAAAAAACATGTGTATTTCTCAGTATACCTGAATCCTTTTTATTTAGCATGATTATTTAAATAACGAAGCGTCTGATTAAAATAATCAAGAATTTCTTTTAAATCTTCATCTTTATAATGGAATGGTTTACTTGATTCATTAAGTGTTCCGGGATGGGCTGCTTCGTTTCCAAAGCGGCGGATTTTGTCATATGCCTTATATTCGCTAGATTTAAATAATTTTTTATCGTGCATTTCTGTAAGTAAATCATTTAACCCTATGTCCCATGTATTTGGATAATTTTTTCTTTTATAGTCTTCATTTATGGGGTCGACATATTTTCGGAAGTAAGTCCACAAACCTATTTCAAGGCAAGTTCTAAATATGACAATAGCCATTGCCGGTTCAGAAGCTATTCGTGAAACAGAGGATATTGCTAGGTAACGTGTATAATCGTCAAGATTTGCATAGTAGTGAATATTAAAATAAACATCCCATTGTATATTAAAAAGAGGAAGCACTATATTTAAATCTGTAGTCATAAAACCACCGCGACTTAATCTGTCTAAAAAATATTTTGCTCTTTTTCGCCAGTGTTGTACTGGCAATCCGTTTATTTCATCTGATGCCTTTGCATATAAGTCTTTTGCTTCTTCTTTTTTATTCATACATTCAAGTGCAATTGCTTTTTCAAATAAAAGCATTTTATCATCTTGTAATGTTGTCAATTCATCGAAACAATAAATGTTATTTGTCAGAACGGCTTTCCTTGATGTTGAAATAAGTTTTTTCCATGCATCACGCCATTCAATTACTTCGTCCTTCATAAAAAAACTCCTGTTTTTCAAAAAAAATTATCAAAAACTATTGACGAATTTAAAATCACGTATTATATATAAATTATAGTCAGTTTTCTGACAGACATTATATCATTTTTTTAGGAGTTTGCCATATAGGATTTAGAGCCCAACCGAATTTTGGGAGAAATTAGCTAGATGCTAAAAATGCTTTTATTAAAATTATTCGGTTTTGCAAAGTACGAACTTCGTTACTTTGTTTTGTTGGCTTTATCTGTGTTAAAAAAATACAGAGTTAATCCTAGTGTAATTTCGGAAAGAAATTGCAAAAAAGAGGCAGACTTTTTCTATTTTAAAAATCTTCTCGGTCATTCGATAGTAAGTCTCTTTTTATTTCCAGACATTTTTGTTTTTCTCAATTAGTTTTTATCAGATTATTATTTTTCTGATCAGTTACTGATTCTTTGTCATGAAAACTTTTTTAAGGAGATTTATTATGAATACCATTTATTTATTATCTTGTTGTAAACAGAAACTTTCTCACCCTGCAAAGGCTGAACGACTTTATCAGAGTACAGGGTTTAAAAAAAGCCTTCGTTACGCACAGTCAAAAAATGCTGATGCAATTTTTATTCTTTCCGCAAAACATCATGTTGTTGCACTTGATGATGTTCTGGAACCTTATGATGTTTGTCTTTCAATAAATCCTATAGAAGAACCGGACGTTTGGTCTGCAAAATGTTTGGCACAGCTTGAATCAAAGTTCAATCTTAAAGAAGACAAGTTCATCATTCTTGCTGGTAAAGAGTATTACAAAAATCTTGTTGGCATCGGAAAAATTGAGAACTATGAACTTCCTCTTAAAGGTTTAACGCAAGGCTATCGGCTTCAGTGGTTTGATGAACATACTTTATCTCAGGAAGAAACTCTTTGTGACATGATTCATAAGTATATGAATGAACTTCCGCGATATTCATATACTTATGATTTATCAAAACTTCCTGCTAATGGTGTTTATATTTGTTTTGAGAAAGGTGAAAAATATAAGAATTGGGATAGAATTGTTCGTGTCGGGACACATACCGGCGATAATAACCTTCCTTCCAGATTAGAGCAGCATTTTATTTTGAAAAATAAAGATCGGAGTATTTTTATAAAAAATATTGGTCGTGCTTTATTAAACAAATCTCACGATCCGTTTCTTAATGATTGGAATATTGATCTCACGACCAAATCTGCAAAAGAAAAATATGCATCAAAAATTAATATGGAAAAACTTCATGAAATTGAAAAACAGGCTTCTGATTATCTTCGAGAGCACTTTTCTTTTGCAGTTCTCCCTATAGATAAGAAAGAGGAAAGGCTTGCTTATGAATCATTTTTAATCAAAGCGATTTCTTCCAATAAAGACTGTAAACCTTCGGAAAACTGGCTCGGATTATATTCTCCTGAAGAGAAGATTCGTAAAAGCGGAATGTGGCTTAAACAAGGTTTGGCAAAATAATTATGTAATTTGGAAAAAAATTTCAGAAAGCTAATCCTTAAAACTGTATGAGGAATAAAAATGGGTGCTTTAATTTTTTTGTGCATTGCAATATTTCTGGCGGCAATTTTTCTGCCTTGTATCTTGATTTGGTATAAAAGAAACAAATGCCCGAAGTGCGGCGCTTGGGGTACGCTTTCTTTTGTAAAAGAAATTATCAAAGACAAGGCTGTCGGTCATGACAAAAATCGTTATGGCAGTGGCGGCGGGCGCTATAGATATGGAGGTTTGGGCGGATTTCATTCTTCACATACAAGCGATCAGCCTTTTATCAGGTACTGGGTTGAAGAAAGGTATATCTGCCGGAAATGCGGACGCCATATTTCAATTCTTACAAGGAAGGATATGCGATGAAAAAGGAGATTTATCCATCGTCAGATAAAATACAGGCAAAAGTCATTCTGGGGCGATGCCCGTTTGCTCCGAGCAAATCAGAAAACCTGTTTGGAATGAGAATTCAGAAAATCGGTTCAGACTGGGTAAGAACCTGGGCTTTTAAAATCGACTCTGAACGCGCACATAACGAAGGGTATGACAAGGAAACGACAGAAGGTTCTTTTTTCCCTGCACAAGAATATCCGGGCTGTCCGTATTGCAGTTCAGATAATCTGGCAAAATGCGCTTGCGGTAAAATTTTTTGCTTTAAGTTTCCTGAATATAAAACTAAATCAATCAAACTTGTATGTCCCTGGTGCGGCAGGGCAGGAATGTACAGTTCTGCAGAAACGTTACAGGTTCAAGGCGGAGGTTTCTAATTATGGAATTCAAGAGCGGACAAATAATTCAGCTTGAAGGCGGAAAAACTGCGAAAATCATTTCAAAACTGGGCGAAGGCGGACAGGGCATTGTTTACGCCGTAAAAATTGACGGCGGTGATTATGCTTTGAAGTGGTATACATTCCGTTTTCAGAATAAAAAAGCGTTCAGAAAAAACATTCAGGAAAACATAAAAAACGGTGCGCCTGACAGTAAGTTTCTGTGGCCGCTGTACCTTACGGAAGAAATAAAAGACAGCTTCGGTTATGTGATGAATATCAGGCCTTCAAGGTTTTCAGATTTTTCAGATATTCTGAATAACAGGGTAAAATTCAGTTCAACTGAAAAACTTATTACTGCTGCGTTGAACATTGTCAATGCTTTCAGGACTCTTCACCGCAAAGGCTTGAGCTATCAGGATTTGAACGACGGCAACTTTTTTATAGATGTAAATACAGGCGACGTACTCATTTGCGATAACGATAATGTAACGCCGGACGGAATGAAAAATCCCGGTAATGTCGGCGGAAAGCCGGGCTATATGGCTCCTGAAATTGTCTGCGGCAAATCTTATCCTAATTCACTTACAGACAGTCATTCGCTGGCAGTAATTCTTTTCAAACTGTTCTGCAGGCATGACCCTTTGATGGGAAAACTTTATGTGGACAGTATTTGCATTACAGAAAAACGTGAATGGGAACTTTACGGAAAATCGCCTGTATTTATATTTGATCCAAATGATAAATCAAACAGACCTGTGCAGGGAGTTCATTCAAATCCCATAAAACTCTGGCCGCGTTATCCAGAATTTTTACAGGATGCTTTTATCAAGTCTTTTTGTGACGGATTAAAAAATCCGAATCAGAGACTTCCTGAAAATGAATGGCAGAAAATCTTAATCCGTTTTAGAGGTACTTTGCTTAGATGTCCGCACTGTTCATCAGAGGTTTGTCTTTCTATGATTTCGCGAGGAACTGCCGTAAAGTTTGATTGCGGAAGCAGTTACAGTTATCCGTTCTCACTGGAAACTGACAGATACAAGCTGCCGGTTTTTCCCGGAGCAAAAATCTATAAATGCCAGATGACAAAAGACAGTGACGATTATTCTACTGTCTGTGGAGAAGTCATTATGAATAAAAAAAATCCGGCGCTTTGGGGAATAAAAAATCTTTCTGATAAAAACTGGAAGTTAAAAATTCCGACAGGCGAAACAAAGGAAATTGCAAAAGGGGACGTAATCCCTGTTGCAGATAATATTGAAATTACTTTTGACGGAATTTCCGCCAGAGTAAACCGCCAGTAATTTTTTCAAGGAGATTTGAACTATGGGAATGTTCGATGATGTAGAAGGTATTGTAAAAAGACAGATGGTTTTGTTCTTTGTTGTTGATACGTCAGGCAGTATGCAGGGAACAAAAATCGGTGCAGTAAATACTGCAATTCGTGAAGTCCTGCCTGAGCTTAAAGATGCCGGCGGTTCTGACATTGATTTGAAAGTTGCCTGCCTTACTTTTTCAAGCGGCTGTAAATGGATGTATCCGACTCCGATAGCCTCTGACTGTTTCCAGTGGACTAATGTTGATGCAGACGGCGTAACTGATTTGGGAAGTGCCTGCCGTGAACTCAACGATAAGCTTTCTAAAAACGCTTTCCTGAAAGCTCCGTCTGGTTCTGTTGCTCCTGTAATTTTTTTAATGAGCGACGGTGAACCTACTGATGACTTTGAATCCGGGTTAAATCTTTTGAAACAGAACAACTGGTTTAAGTACGGAATAAAAGTTGCAGTTGCTATTGGTGATGATGCCAATAAAGATGTTCTTGCTAAGTTCACCGGGAATGTCGAAGCCGTAATTACAGTTCACACGCCGGAAGTTTTGAGAAACTGGATAAGAAAGATATCCATTACGTCTTCACAAATTGGCAGCCGCAGTCAGCCTGTCAGCGATGGTCAGCTTCCGACAAAACAGGAAATTATGATTGATGAGATTAAGAGCATCAAGCAGGAAGAACCTGATTTCAGTTCTGCTTCGACCAGTGGCGATGACTGGTAAGGTGATGAGTTATGCTGATAACTATGGCAGAACGCTGTACCGGAAGTTCGCATATTAAACAGAGCAAGCCTCTTCAGGATTACGCCGCAGTAACAAGTGACAGATTGAAGTCTTATGCTTATGCACTTGTTGCTGACGGTCATGGCGGTGACAAATATATCCGCAGTGCTAAAGGTGCTGAACTTGCCGTTCGATGTGCAGTGAATTCCATCAACGGGATTTTAAAAGAAATATTACGGGACGTTACGAAGAAAAAAATAAATCTCGTTGAAAAGAATTTAAAACTGATTTGCATAAAAACTTCTCTTTTCTGGAAAGATGCTGTAATTGCAGATTATAAAGCAAATCCCTTGACCGAAGAAGAAAAGAAATTCTGTGAATCAGAAAATATTGAATTACCGGCAGCTGATGAAGACATCCCTGTTTTTTATGGTTCGACACTTTTAGCTGCAGTATATCTTGAACATCTTGATTTCTGGTTTGCCATACAAATAGGGGATGGAAAATGTGCAGTCATCAAAAATGACGGTTCAATAATTTTTCCCGAAGAACTTGAAAATGAAAAACTCGGTTTCGGCGTGACGACATCGCTTTGCAATAAAGATGCTGCAAATGAATTCCGTTATGCCTATGGCTTTGAAAAAATTGCCGGCATTACTGTAATGAGCGACGGTCTTGCAGATTCTTTTGATACGGAAAAACTGCCGGATTTTCTTTGCAATGTCAGAAACAATATCATCGTTGATTTTGAAAAAACTGTAACGGAATTGAAAAGTTTTTTGCCGAAACTTTCTGAGCAGGGAAGCGGCGATGATGTTTCAATAGCAGGCATTTTTTCAAAGAGGAAAATAAATTGACTTTGTATGACAAGTTCGAGGAAATAATCAGAATTCATAGCATAGACATTCTTGATTACTCTGACTGGTGCAAAAGTGCCTTCAGGAAAAGCGGCTTTACGGAAGAAGATATAGAAACAAAACTTTTTTTTCTGCTGATGGAAAAGAACATTCCGTTGCAGATAAGAATTGTTGTATACGGAAAAAACTTGCAGACAGATTATGCGATTGCAGTGACTGTTTATTCAAAAGTTTTTCAAAATACTTATGTTCCGAATAAATATGAAAAAATTTTGCTGAACCATATCAATGCGATAATTCATATTTTTAAAGATTTGGAAATAATAAAATATGAATATTCCGGGTTAAAAGAGAAAAACTTTATTACTGAATTAGAGCCTGCCGTTAAGAAAATGCTGGAATTATATACTTCGAATATTTTTGCCCGGAAAAATCAAATCAAAGCTGTTTTAAAAGATATTTCCGGCAATGAACTTTCTGATAATGAGATACAGTCTTTTATTGTATTTATTACGGCAGTTGAAAACGAAAACGTCGGATTTACTGCCGGTAATCCGCGCAATGAATATTTTTTAAAACTGTTAGAACGTGCCTTGAAAAATTCTCATCAAATATACAAACCGTTTTTAAATAAATTTAATGCAACAATTTTGAATGTCTGAGGAACTTGTACAATTCTGACAGTTCTGTCTGTGACAGTTATGACAGTCAATATCAGTTCACCGCAGGAATACTCAGAATTTATTTAAGCCGTTGCCTTTGCAACTTCTCCCTTCTTCCCGCCATCAACTTAACAGTATAAGAAAACTTCTTCCTCTCCAGCGCGTTCCGAATTTCCTGATATATTCTGCTTTCCTGCTTGCAGTACCCAAACGGCATTTTAACATACAGAACAACCTGCAATCTGTCAGTTCCCTTATTGATACGCGTACTGTCGGCAACAATCAGGTTTTTATCTATTCCCTGAATTTTCTGACAAACGATTTTCATAATCCTGTTCTGCTCTGACGGACTTGCAGGAACTTCCGGCTCAATGGTTGCAACATAGCCGAATTCTTTGTAAATGTCGCTTTTCAAATCTGTGATTAGTAATAAAAATTTTCCCTTGTCTGCATCGCACTTTGTTCTGACAGTCAGAAATGCACCGTAGCGTTCGTATCCATAATCAAGCAGCTGCAAGTCAACGACTTCTTCAATCATTTTTCTGTTGTATGCGAGCACATAGTTTTTTAACCGCTCCGACAAATCTTCGTCTGCGACTTCGCCCAGAACGCGCCGGGAAATTTCTGCAAAGGATTTAAGTCCGTTGCGAATGATGAACAGCGAAACCAGCACTCCGCACCAGCCGTCAATATGCAGGTGAAGCAGGGAATCCGTCAGAAATGAAACCGTAACAACAGAAGTTGAAACTGCATCGCTGATACAGTCTTCGGCGGCGGCTTTGTATGCGGACGAATTGTTTTCTTTGCTCTTTTTTGTGTTATAGAAAAACAAAAACATTTTTATGCCGACGGAAATCAGCATTACCAGAAGAATGACGGAATTGAATTTTGCCTCAGACGGATTTTTGATTGCATAAATAGAATCGCGGAAAGTTTCCCAGCCAACAAGAATTATTGAACATGAAACGACAATTCCTACAACCCATTCAATCCTTCCGTGTCCGTTTTCGTGTTTTGCGCCTCCAAGCGTGGAAGCGGCTTTTACACCCAAAAGCGTCATCAGCGAAGTCACCGCGTCCGACAGATTGTTCGCCGCATCAGCAGAAATCGATGCGAGTCCGCTTATATTTTCGCAGATGTATTTGAAAACTCCAAGACACAGATTTAAAATTATAGCCAGCATATTTTTTTCTCCTGTTTTGTTGAATGAATATTATTCAATTATATCTTAAAAATATATGGAGCGTTTTTGCTCCATATAATCCATATAAACTTTTATATTTTCAATTTCCCGATTTACAGTGTTACAGTGAGTATGTCGTTTACAGTTCCAGCAATTTGTACCAAGCCGAACGCATTTTTTTTGAGCGCTCTTTGTCCGTTATGCCGTCAGACAAATACAAACCTACCCAGCCGTATATCCCGATAATCGCCGCACTGTCTGCGTCTGTATTCGAGATTTTGAGTTTTCCGTTTTTCTTAGCTTTGCGCAGATGTTCCTGCACAGTCGGAATAATTTTTTTTGCAACCCTCAGGAAAAGTTCGTCGTGCATTCTCCTGCTGTTTTCCGAATGAAAAAGTTTGTAAAGCCCTGAATCTTTTTTTTCGGCATCTTTCATTTTGTCCATCTGGCTTGTGATGGTGTCAATCAGTTTTTTGACCGGCATATCAAGGTTTATGTTCTTCAGATTTTCCTGAACGATTAAATCAGCGTAATTTTCCAGCGCGGCATCATAAATGTCCTCTTTGGACGGAAAATATCGGTAACACAACCCCTGCGAAATTTTCAGTTCGCCGGCAATATCAGTAATCGTGGTCTTGTCGTAGCCTTTTTGTGCAAACACTTTGACTGCGCCGTCAAGAATTTCCTGCCTGCGGATATCGGGCTCTTTTACAGTCCTCATAACATTCCCCTGCTTTTCTAAGAATATAGGAAAAATATCATAATGATTTTTATTTGTCAATGAATATTGTTCATTCATTGGTTTTTATTAGTAGGGTGGGCGTTCCCCTTGCTTTTGCAAGGGTCGGGCTTTTCAGGGTTCCGCCGACTTGCGCGGCTCCATTCTTCCACTGCGTTCCAGAACAGCTCGTAAACTCGCTGCCCTTACAATCCCTAACGCAGGAAT
This sequence comes from Treponema sp., assembly GCA_051883255.1. Lineage (GTDB taxonomy): Bacteria > Spirochaetota > Spirochaetia > Treponematales > Treponemataceae > Treponema_D. Next base: position 15,752 of record JBJETJ010000063.1, on the reverse strand, counting down.
AAAACCAAAAGCGCTTTTATTCCACCGATGAATAAATGCAGAAATTTGGTTTTGGATTTTCTGACGGAATTCAGGTGGTGGAATGTCCGGCTATTTTCGCGGCAGGGATAGGAGCACCTGCGTATGCAGTTCCGGAGCGAAGCGGAGGAATGAGCCGCGCAAGACGGCGAAGTGCGGATAGCCCGGTTTTTGCGAAACGGAGTGGAGCGAAAAGCCGCCCTGTGTATTCGGCTTTTAAAAGTTCGGGAAAGATGTATAATGATTTTTATGGAAGAAAAACGATTTGAGTCTGAGGTTTTTTATACTTCGTCGCGGGAGGCGTGGCGTGGCTGGCTTTTGGAAAATTACAGGACGGCGAAAGAGGTCTGGTTTGTGTTCCCGATGAAGGGCTCTGGCGAGGAGGGGCTTTCGTATAATGATGCGGTTGAGGAGGCGCTGTGTTTCGGGTGGATTGACAGTACGGTTCGGAATATTGACGGAATGCACCGGGCGCAGCATTTTACGCCGAGGAAAAAGGGGAGTGCGTATTCGCGACCGAATGTGGAGCGGTTGATTTGGCTTGAGGAGCGAAATCTTTTGATGCCGGAAATTCGCGATGAGGTTCTGGAGGTTATTCGTGCGCCATATATTTTTCCGGGTGATATTATTGATGCGATAAAGGGCGATTTGCGTGCCTGGGAAAATTATCAGCGTCTGGGCGACGGCTACAGGAGAATCCGCGTTGCGTATATTGATGCGGCAAGGAAGCGGCCGGAGGAGTTCAGGAAGAGGCTGGAGAATTTTATTTTGATGACGCGTGAGGGAAGGGTGATTAAGGGGTTTGGGGGAATTGAGAAGTATTATTGAAGAGAGAGGTGTGGGGGCGTGGGGCGAGTGGCGGTTGTCGGGGGAAGTTGGGTTTGATACTCAAAAGGGGAAAATAATGGTATAATGGAAATTGTTGCGTTTGGTGTGCTGAATTGCATTGCCGCTTGACGGCGGTGACACAGGAAAATACTGGAATGGATTTGTAAGGGTGGGAAGAATGGCAAAGGCAAAAAAACAGGTAAGTTTTGAAGATGCTCTATGGAGTTCATGCGATAAATTGAGGGGAACGGTTGAGCCTGCTGAATATAAGCACGTTGTATTGAGCTTGATTTTTTTAAAGTTTGTTAATGACAAATTCAATGACAGGCGCGACGAACTCAAGTTGGAAGGAAAAGAAAAATACATAGATTTGCAGGAATTCTATGATATGAAAAATGTTTTCTTTGTTCCGGCTGAATCGCGCTGGTCTTATATTATGGAGAATGCCAGGCAAGCTGACATTGCCCTAAAAATTGATACAGCCCTTAATACAATCGAAAGGCAAAATCCGACATTGAAAGGCGCTCTGCCTGATAACTATTATTCCCGTCTAGGAATTGATGTTTCAAAACTTGCCGCTCTTTTAGATGAAATCAACAATATTCAGACGACGGCAGATAAAGAAAACGACATTATGGGGCGCGTTTACGAGTATTTTCTTACAAAGTTTGCTTTGCAGGAAGGCAAGGGCAAAGGCGAATTCTATACTCCAAAATCTGTCGTAAACCTGATTGCAGAAATGATTGAACCGTATAAGGGAAAAATTTATGACCCTTGCTGCGGTTCAGGCGGTATGTTCGTTCAGTCATTGAAGTTTGTAGAAAATCATGCAGGAAGTGCGAAAGACATTTCTGTTTACGGACAGGAAGGAACAGGCACGACTTACAAAATGGCAAAAATGAATCTTGCCATTCGCGGTATTCCCTGCGACTTGGGCGAAAAGGCAGCCAATACTTTTACAAACGATTTGCATAAAGATTTGCGTGCAGACTTTATTATGGCAAATCCGCCGTTCAATCAGAAAGACTGGCGTGAAGAAAATGAACTTGCAGACGACTCAAGATGGGACGGCTACGCAGTTCCTCCTACAGGCAATGCAAATTACGGCTGGATTTTGCACATGGTAAGCAAACTGAGCCAGAACGGCGTTGCAGGTTTTCTGCTTGCAAACGGAGCATTAAGCGGTGAAGGTCAGGAACTTGAAATCCGCCGGCAGCTTATTGAAAACAAACTTGTAGAAGCAATTGTCATTCTTCCAAGAAATCTTTTTTATACAACTGACATTTCTGTAACTTTGTGGATTTTAAATAAGAATAAAAAAGCGAGGACGGTTCAGCAGAACGGAAAAATGCGTAAGTTCCGTGCCCGTGAAGATGAAGTTCTTTTTATGGATTTAAGGCAAATGGGAAGTCCTTATGAAAAAAAATATATTGAACTTACACAGGAAGAAAGGGATAAAGTTACAGGGGTATTCCATAACTGGCAGAATGACGGCGGAACTTACGAAAACATACCGGAGTTTTGCTACAGTGCAAAAAAGAGTGAAATTGCAGAAAAAGGATATACCCTTGTACCGAGCCGTTACATTGAATTTGTAAACCGCGATGAAACTGCTGATTTTGACACGGCGATGAAAAATCTCCAGAGCGAACTTACAAGCCTTTTCAAGCAGGAAGAAGAAAGCAGAAAAGAACTTCTTGATGTGTTCAAAGAACTTGGATATGAAATTAAGCTTTAGTGTATATGTGTGATACAAAGAGGATAAAAGTGGAGAAAAAATCGTATGAATTAGATTTTGAAGAATATATCCGCCATGCAGATGCAAGTAAAAAAGAAAAGTCGCTTGCATGGTCTACAGCTATCGGCTTACAGCAGGTAGATGGTCTTAAGACTTCTGCATATCTATATGAAACTGCAAAACGTAATATTGAAGGTGAGCTTTCTTTTGACGAAGCAAAAAATCTGATTGATTCATACTATCAGAGCAAAAATAAACGAAACGATGATGAAGATGTGCGTACAGAAGAAGCCGACAAAGTTTCCAGCCGTATCGCTCAAATACTTAGCGAACCGTCTTTTAATTTTAGTCCTTCACATCTTATTGCAATTCATAAACGACTTTTTGAAGGAATCTTCAAATTTGCGGGCAAACTTCGTGATTATGACATTACAAAAAAAGAATGGGTTTTAAATGGTGATACAGTAATGTACGGCGCTGCGTTTGAATTAAAAATGGCTCTTGATTATGATTTTGAGCAGGAAAGATCATTTAATTATGAAGGTCTTTCTGTTGATGAAACGGTAAAACATATTACTTTTTTTGTTTCGCGTTTGTGGCAGATTCACGCTTTTGGAGAAGGTAATACAAGAACAACAGCCGTTTTTACAATAAAATATTTGCGTTCACTGGGTTTTAAAGTTGATAATGACATTTTCGCCGAAAACAGCTGGTATTTCCGTAACGCTCTTGTCCGGGCAAGTTATAATAATCTTCAAAAAGGAATATACGAAAATCCCATTTATCTGGAACGATTCTTTAGAAATCTTCTGTTAGACGAAAAAAATGAACTTAAAAACAGATATTGTCATATTGATTATGATGCATACATGAAAGCCAATAATGTAAGTTCAAGCGAAAATGATACTGCAAATACTGCGAAGATTACTCAAAAGATAGATGTAAAATCACACAAAAGTCACAGTAAAATCACAGTAAACCTAACTCAACTACAACAAAAAATTCTTGAGGCAGTTAAAGAGAATAAATATGTTTCTCAAACTGAACTTGCAACACATTTTTCTATTAGTCGTGAAGCAGTAAATAGGAACATGAAAAAGCTTCAGGAGCAAAACATTATCCGCAGAGTGGGTGCTGACAAAAACGGTCATTGGGAGATTGTTGAAAACGAGGAAGAAAGATAGATGAAGCAGAAGTATAGAAAACTTGGGGAGGTAATATATGAGTAAAACAATAAAAGAAACAATTCATGCAAAAGGAATCGATATTGGAATCTACACAACAGATTGTGAAAATGATTATATTTCTCTTACAGATATTGCTAGATACAGAAGTTCAGATCCACGAATTACGATTCATATCTGGTTACGCGGACGAGATATCGTTGAATTCCTAGGGCTATGGGAAAGTCTGCATAATCCAGATTTTAAACGTAGCAAATTCGATACGTTTAAAAAAGATGCCGGAAATAAATGTCACACGGATTGGTTCGCAACTAACGTTGCTCACGGAGAAAGATATGCTTTTGTATGAAAAAGAAACTGGAAAAATTATAAATGCCTGTTTAAATGTCTTTAATGAACTTGGAAACGGATTTCTTGAAGCTGTTTATCAAGAGGCGTTGGCGATTGAATTTGAAATTCAGGGAATTCCTTATAAGAGAGAGCAAAAACTTGAAATAAGTTATAGAGGTAGAAAACTAAATAAAGAATATTATGCTGATTTTATTTGTTTCGACTCGATAATTGTTGAACTGAAAACTGTCTCGACTCTTGTTTCTGCACATAAAGCACAGGTGATAAATTATTTGAAAGCAACAAAAATGAAAGTTGGATTACTTATAAATTTTGGAGGGGCTTCATTGAAGTGGGAAAGAATTTCAAACTTTGATGACAAACAATAACTACCACACGGATTGGTTCGCAACTAACGTTGCTCACTTTTTTATGAGTGAAGACCGTTAGGTCTGAACAAATCCGTGTGGTAAAATAAGGAAAATAGATGAAACAGAAGTATAGAAAACTTGGGGAATATAAATTTTCAGATTTGATTGAAGAAGTCTCAGAAAAAAATACGGATTTGAAATACGGGTTAAATGATATTATTGGAGTTACTATTGAAAAAGAATTAATTCCTACTATTGCAAATTTGACACAAACAGCATTAGATAAATTTTATTTAGTAAAGAAGAATACTTTTGTATATAATCCACGAACTCATGGGGTTCGGCTTGGAATGGGATTTAATGAGATGGAAAGAACATATATTACAAGTTGGAATAATGTTGCTTTTCGAGTAAAAGAAACCGCGAAAGATATAGTTTTGCCAAAATTCTTATGGATATATTTTAATCGTTCAGAATGGGATCGTCAGTCTAATTTTTTAGCATGGGGAAGTTCGACTATAGTTTTTGCTTGGAATGATTTTCTCAACATTAAAATAAAACTTCCGTCAGTCGCCGAACAGCAACGCATTGTAAACGCCTATAATACAGTAGACCGTCGTATTCGCATTTTGAAGCAGATGAATGAAAAACTGGAAGAAACGGCACAGTGTTTATTTGATGAACTTTATAAAAACAATTTTTCTTTAGCAACGTTATCTGAACTAATTGATGTGAGAGATGGAACTCATGATTCACCTGAATATGTTGAAAAAGGATTCCCTCTGGTGACCTCTCAAAATTTATCTGCGTTTTATATTGATAAATTAAATACAAATAAAATTAGCGAAGAAGATTTCCATAAAATCAATGAAAGAAGCTTAGTAGAAAAAAATGATATTCTTATAAGTATGATTGGCACGGTTGGTCATGTTTCTCTTGTAACTGATGAAAATATTGACTTTGCAATAAAAAATGTTGCATTGCTAAAAACATCAAAATCTATTGATTATAGAAATTTTATTCTCTGTTTCTTAAAAAGTAAAACATTTACGAGTTGGTTAAATGAAACTCTTACAGGAAGCACACAGCAATATGTAAGTCTTGGTGAAATTCGTAATATGAAAATAAAAATTGCTTCTAAACAATTACTAGAGAATTTTAATAGTAAAACTGACAAAATTATTGAATCTATAATTAAACTAGAAAGAGAAAAAGAGAAACTTCAAAATTTAAAACAACTGATAATTTCCCGCATATCGGGAGTGTAAACAAGCGGATTGGTTCGTGTCCGCTAGGAACTTCGTTGCGAATAACGACACTCACTTTAAAAGTGAAGACCGTTAGGTCTGAACAAATCCGTGTGACAATAATGGGGTTTTAGGGGCTGTGCCCCTAGGAGAAGGGGTAGCGACCAACGAAGTGGGCGCGCAGGGGAAGGCTTTCCCCTCTTAAAAAAACGAGGAAATATGGCAGAAAATAAAACTGGCGAAATTGTAATTTTTAAAACTTCTGATAACAAGATTTCGGTTGATGTCCGTTTTGAAGGAGAAACGGTCTGGCTTACTATTGACGATATGGCTTCTTTGTTTGAAAAATCGAGGTCAACTATTAATGAGCATATTCTGAATATTTTTGAAGAAGGCGAACTTGAAAAAGAAAGCGTAGTGAGAAAAATCGGAAATTCCGATTTTTCTACCAAACCTACAAATTACTATAATCTTGATGTAATTATTTCGGTTGGATATAGGGTTAAGTCTTTACGGGGAACACAGTTCCGTCAGTGGGCGACAAAACGGCTGAACGAATATATCCGCAAAGGCTTTACAATGGACGACGAACGGCTAAAGCAGGCTGGCGGTGGTGACTATTGGAAAGAGCTTTTGGCACGCATCCGCGATATTCGTTCTTCTGAAAAAGTGATGTATCGTCAAGTTTTGGATTTGTATGCTACAAGTGTTGATTACAATCCTAAATCGGCGGAGTCGGTTGCATTTTTCAAAATGGTTCAGAACAAGCTGCATTATGCTGTGAATCGTCAAACGGCTGCTGAAATTATTTATGACAGGGCTGACAGCGAAAAAGAATTTATGGGGCTTACTTCTTTTAAGGGAGCTGATGTTACTCTTGATGATGTACGGATTGCAAAAAATTATCTTTCGGAAAAAGAACTGAAAAAACTGAATGCTCTTGTATCTGCTTTTTTTGATATGGCGGAATATCAGGCAGAAAATCATAACGAAATGCACATGAGTGACTATGTTGAGCAGCTTGACCGTACAATAAAATCAGTAGGAGAAGAAGTTCTGGAAGGAGCAGGAAAAATAAGCCACAAAAAAGCAATAGAAAAAGCCGAAGGTGAATACAGAAAGTATCAGGTAAAAACACTTTCTTCTGCAGAAAAAGCTTATATTGAAACTCTTAAGGAATTGAAGAGTATTGAAAATAAGGGAAAGAAATAAAAACCGTGGTATAATAACCATAAAGAGCTAAAGAATAGTTTTAATGGTAATTCATGGTATAACAAATATTGTTTAGCAGTTTTTAAAAGGAGAATAACATTATGAGTAAAATTTTGATAGATGAAGTTCAACTCGTGAGCATCACTCACGACTTCAAATTTGCGGCTCAAGATGTTATTGATTATTCATATCATTATGAGGAATCGGAGGAATAGTATGCAATTCGACGAGCACAGTCTTGAACTTTCCATAATGGAACTGTTTGAAAATCAGGGGTATGCGCATATAACTGGAAGTGAAATCCACCACGAAAAAACGGAAGTTCTTTTGATTGATGTGCTCCGCAATTTTATTTTGTTCCGTTATGGAAGCGAGAACATTACGGACAATGAAATTAGTACTGTTATAAATACAATCAAAAATATTTCTTCAAATCTTTACGATGAAAATAAAAGAATTCTGGATTTAATCTGCAACGGTTTTACTTTGCGTCGTGAAGATGCTTCTCAAAAAGATCTTTTTATTCAGCTGATTGATTTTGAAAATCCCGAAAACAATATTTTTCAAATTGTAAATCAGCTTGAAGTTCAGGGCAGGGAGCATTTTCGCATTCCAGACGGAATTGTTTATGTAAACGGAATTCCTTTGGTCGTTTTGGAATTCAAATCGGCAATAAAGGAAAATACTACTATTGAAGATGCTTACAGGCAGATTACAGTCCGCTATCGCCGTGACATTCCTGAGCTTTTCCGATACAACGCTTTTGTCGTAATCAGCGACGGCGTGAACAGTAAAATGGGTTCGCTTTTCAGTCCGTATGAATTTTTTTATGCCTGGCGAAAGGTTGAAAGCACTGATACGGAAGTCGACGGAATAAGCTCTCTTCTGACTATGGTGAACGGATGTTTCAGACAGGACAGGCTGCTTGATGTTGTAAAAGATTTTATATATTTCCCGGACAGTACGGACAAAGAAATTAAAATTGTCTGCCGGTATCCGCAGTTTTTTGCAGCTGAAAAACTTTTTGAAAATATTAAAAAGGCAATGAAGCCGAATGGCAACGGAAAAGGCGGCGTTTACTTTGGCGCAACAGGATGCGGAAAAAGCTACACAATGGTGTTTTTGAGCCGTCTTATTATGAAGTCAAAAGATTTCAACAGTCCGACGATTGTCGTCATCACAGACCGAACTGATTTAGATGACCAGCTTGGTAAAATCTTTTTGAAAAGTAAAAAATATATCGGCGATGAAACTGTTGAATGTATTGAAAGCCGTGTCCTGCTGAAACATAAACTTGAAGGGCGGAACAGCGGCGGCGTTTATCTTACGACAATTCAGAAATTCAGCGAAGACATAAAACTTCTTTCTGACCGTTCCAATATCATTTGCATCAGCGACGAGGCACACCGCAGTCAGAATAATCTGGATGAAAAAATTGTTGTAGATGATGACAAGGGCGTTTTTCATAAATACGGCTTTGCAAAGTATCTGCATGATTCGCTTCCGAATGCAACTTATGTTGGTTTTACAGGTACTCCGATTGATAAAATGGAAGATGTTTTTGGCGACATTGTAGACAAATATACAATGAAGGAATCTGTTGCAGACGGAATTACTGTAAATCTTGTTTATGAAGGACGCGCTGCAAAAGTTTTTCTTGACCATAAAAAAATACAGGAAATCGAAGCCTATTATTCAAAATGTCTTGATGAAGGCGCAAATGAAAATCAGGTGGAACAAAGTAAAAAAGCCGTTACAAATCTTGAAGCAATCCTTCGTGATCCTGATGTCATCACGGAAGTTGCAAAGGATTTTGTAAACCACTATGAAACCCGCGTTCGTGAAGGTGCAACTGTTGAAGGCAAGGCGATGTTTGTCTGTTCTTCCAGAGAAGCCGCTTTTGATTTGTGGAAGGCAATAATTGCTTTGCGCCCGGAATGGAACGTTCAGCATCCGATACAGGAAGAAATAGAAGTTCTAAAAAATGATTTAAAGAAAGCTGGCAAAAAAGCTGAAGAAATCGAAAAAGAAATTAAGAAACTCAAGCCGATTGAAAAAATCAAAATGGTTATGACAGAGAATAAGGCAAAAGATGTAAAGGAGCTTTATGAACTTTTAGGAAATCACGAAGACCGAAAAGAATATGACAGACAGTTCAAGAATGAAAAATCAAATTTCAAAATTGCCATTGTCTGTGATATGTGGCTTACAGGATTTGACGTTCCGTGTCTTGATACGATTTACATTTACAAACCTTTGCAAAAACATACTCTCATTCAGACTATCTCCCGCGTAAACCGAGTTTACAAGGGAAAGGAAAAAGGTCTTATTGTCGATTATATCGGAATAAAAAAGGCAATGAACGAAGCGCTTAAAAAATATACTAGCGGAGAGCAGGAGGAATTTGAAGATACTGATAAGGCTGCCGTCATTGTAAAAGACGAACTTGATGTTCTTGATAAAATGTTCGGCAAGTTTGATTCTTCTTTATATTACAATGGAACGCCGTTGCAGCAGCTGGAAACTTTGAACAACGCCGTTGAATATGTCCAGTATACTGATGAACTTGAAAAAAGATTTATGTCGGCAGTAAAACGGCTCAAGAAAGCGTTTAATCTTTGTCCTTCAAATGATTTGCTTTCAAAAGAAGAAAAAGACCGGATTAATTTTTATATTGCAGTCCGCGCAATTCTTTTTAAACTGACAAAAGGCAATGCTCCTGACATCACAATGATGAACAATCACGTTTCTGAACTTATTCAGCAAGCAATTAAGTCTGATGGCGTAGAGGAGCTTTTTCAGGTCGGAAAGAATATCAACTTTGATTTGTTCAGTCCTGAATATCTTGAAAAACTGAACAAACTTCCTTTGCCTAACACAAAAATCAGAATTCTTGAACAGCTTTTAAAACAGGCAATCAGTGAATACAGAAAAACAAATAAGGTAAAGGCGACTGAGTTTTCCGACAGGTTGAACAGTCTGATTATTGCGTACAACAATCGTTTCAACGACGGTAATTTTGCAAGTCAGGTTCTTGATGATGTTGCCAGCCAGTTGAACCAACTTGTTACAGACATAATTGAAGACAAAAAATCTTATGAAGCTATGGGAATTGATTTTGAAGAAAAAGCCTTTTACGATATTCTTGTTTCCTGTGCAAAGAAATTTCACTTTGAAGAGCAATATCCAAAAGAAAAAATGATTGCTCTCGCAAGGAAAATCAAAGTGCTTATAGCGCAGAATGTAAAATATACAGACTGGGCTCAGCGGATTGATGTAAAGGCAGAAATGAAAGCTGATTTGCGTATCCTTCTCGATGAAAACGGATATCCGCCTGTTCCAAGAGATGAAGTTTTCAAAGAAGTTTTTGAACAGGCAGAAAACTTCAAGAAATATGAAGAATAAAATATTCCCTCACCCCCCCCTCCCTATAGAACCCCAACTCTCTTTCCTCTATAATAACCACTATGATTTTTAGAAAAGCAGTGCATTCAGATGCGAAGAGGTGTCTTGAAATTTATGATGCGGTCAGTGACTGGGAGGCGGTAAACGGAAAGCGGTGCTGCTGGGAAAAAGGTTTTTATCCGACTATGGAAACTGTTGAGGCGGCGCTTTCTTTAGGGGAACTTTATGTTCTTGAAGATGAGGAAGCCGGTCAAACAAGTCAGATTGCCGCTTGCGGAATTATAAATCACAGTCAGCCTGAGTTCTATAAACTTTTTGACTGGGCTTTTGAGGCGGCACTTTCCGAAGTTCTGGTGCTTCATACTTTCGGCGTTGATCCTGCAATGCAGAGAAAAGGTTATGGCAGTGCGTTTATGGCTTTTTACGAAAAAATGGCTTATGACACTGGCTGTAAGACACTTCGGCTTGACACAGTAATATCAAATAAAAAATCTCAGGCTATGTATAAAAAACTTGGTTTCAAGACTTTGGGACAATGGGAAGGCGATGTTAACGGACTTGGGTGGTCGCTTACGTTTGTTGCTCTGGAAAAAGTTTTGCGGAAAGGGTGACGAGTAATTTTGAAATCGGTATAAAGATGAAAAAATGATTTCACACCGACATTATATGTCGCTTTTTTGATTTATAATGCTATAATCATAATATGGAAAAATTGCAGAAAAACGACGACATCCGCCGGACTACACGCATCATTCAGATTGATGAAATGCTCCGCGGCGGTTCTTATGTTAGAATTGCCTCTCTTGTACGCAAATTTGGAGTTTCGCAGCGCACTGTTGAGCGGGATTTTGAAAGGCTTCGTGATGACTTGAATGCACCTCTTGAATACGACAAGTCAAAAAACATGTATCACTATACCGACCCGACTTTTTCTGTTCCAAATGTAATTTTAACAGAAGGCGAACTTTTTACAGTTTCCGTGCTTCTTCCTCTTATGGAACAGTATAAAAACACACCGCTGGAATCATCGTTTAAAAACATTATGAAAAAACTTGTTGATTTTTTGCCGGACACGGTGAGCGTCAATTCATCTTTTTTAAATCAGGACATCAGTTTTATTTCAGACCCGCTCCCAAAAATCGACGAAAATATTTTTAATATGATTTTTAAGGCTGTAAAAAGCAGGAAAGTTCTTTCTATTATATACCAAAGTTCCAAAAGCCAGCAGCCGAAAGAAAAAACTTTTAATGCCTATAAAGTAATCTGCCAGAAAGGAAACTGGTATGTTTTTGGTTTTGAACACGAGACATGTGATTTTAGAATTTATTCGCTTGCAAGAATCCAAAAAGCAGAATTACAAAATGACTTTTTTCAAATACCGGATGATTTTGACATAAAAAAGCATATTGATTTGGAATTAGGAATCTGGAACAATCCCGGCCGATTTGAAGAATACGAAATTTTATTTGCAAAAGAAACCAGCCGCTATGTTTTGGAGCGCGAATGGCACAAAGACCAGATTATTGAACAACAGGAAGACGGAACAGTTTTACTGAAATTCAAGTCGAACCAGTCGCAGATGATTTACACCTGGCTTTTAAGCTTCGGAAACAATGCCATGGTAATCAAGCCCCAGGAACTGCGCAAAAAAATCCGTGCAGAATGTGAAAAAGTGGCAGAAAAATACATGGCCAAATAAATGGAGGAAAAATATGAAAATCAGCGAAGAATTTTGTGGACAGGGGAACGGGTATTCTCGTTCCATCACATTGAGGAACAGGCTTATTCCAGTAGGCAAAACAGAAAAAAACTTAAAAAATGTAAAAATGCTGGACGGCGATTTTGAAAGGGCAAAGGCTTATGCAGAAGTAAAGAACCTTATTGACGATTTTCACAGGTCTTTTATTGAAGATGTGCTATCAAATACGACACTTGACTGGGGTGCTCTTTACGACCAGTTTGATTTATTTCAGTCAGAAAAAGACAAGTCAAAAAAGGCAAAGCATAAAAAACAACTTGAAGTGCTCCAAAGTGTAATGCGAAAAGATATTGTCAAAAAGTTTAAAAATGATGAGCGTTATGCTAAACTTTTCAAGAAGGAACTTTTAACAGATTTACTTCCTTCCATTATAAAAGATGATGATACAGGAACAATAACGGATAAAAAGGCTGCTTTAGATACATTCAATGATTTTGCAACTTATTTTACTGGATTTCATCAAAATCGGGAAAATCTTTACAGCGAAGAGGCAAAAGCAACTGCAATCAGTAACAGAATAGTTAATGAAAATTTTCCGAAGTTCTATGCTAATGTAAAAGTGTTTGAATATTTACAAAAGAATTTTCCAAATATTATTTCTGATACAGAAGATTCGCTAAAAGATTTTTTGAATGAAAAGAAACTTTCAGAGATTTTTAACAAAGAAAATTTTAATGCGGTTCTTTCTCAAAGCGGAATCGATTTTTACAATACGGTTATTGGTGGAATTTCTGGCGAAGCAGGAAAAGAAAAAGTACAAGGTTTAAACGAAAAAATAAACCTTGCAAGTCAGCAGCTGCCGCCGGAAGAAAAATCAAAACTCCGCAAAAAGATGACGATACTTTACAAGCAGATTTTAAGCGATAAAAAAACTGCGTCCTTTATACCTGCCGGATTTGAAAACAGTGCAGAAGTTTACAATGCCGTTAGACTTTTTAAAGAACAAAATTTCGACAAAGCGAATCCGAAAATCAGCAAAGCCTTTTCTGATTTTGATTACGATTTGAACGAGATTTTTGTTTCGGCAAAAGAACTGACTGCATTTTCACTTTCGATTTTCGGCAACTGGTCGATTTTGAGCAGAGGACTGTTTCTTCTTGAAAAAGACAAATCAAAAAAGGAACTTTCTGAAAAACAGTCTGAAAATATCATTAAGCAGATTGCCAAAAACGATTATTCGCTTTTTGAATTGCAGGGCGCCTATGAGCGTTGGGCAAAAGAAAACAGCGTGCAAATCGATAAAACTGTCAAAAATTATTTTCTTTTGTCTGAATTGAGAACTGACGAAACCAAAAAAGAAAAACAATCGGTGAAAATCCTTGAAAAAATTGATGAAGCTTACGCCGCAATTGACTTTGAAAAGCAGGAAAATCTTCAGGCAGAAAAAGAGGCTGCAACTCCGATAAAAAATTTCCTGGACGAAGTGCAAAGTCTGTATCATTATTTAAAACTTGTTGACTACCGTGGTGAAGAGCAGAAGGATTCAAATTTCTATTCTAAACTTGATGAAATTTTGTCCGACCTTGCGGAAATCATTCCGCTGTATAACAAAGTCCGTAATTTTGTTACAAAAAAGCCGGGCGAAGTTAAAAAGGTAAAGCTGAATTTTGAATGCAGTTCGTTTTTGAATGGTTGGGCTACCGATTTTGGAACGAAGGATGCACATATTTTTATAAAGGACAATAAGTACTATCTTGGAATTATTGACAAAAAACTGTCAGAAGAAGATATTGATTTCTTAAAAAAGGACGGTAATGATAAACATTTAATTTATGATTTTCAAAAACCGGACAATAAAAATACACCAAGATTATTTATTCGTTCGAAAGGAGATTCCTATGCACCGGCAGTTTCAAAATATAATCTTCCAATAGAATCAGTAATCGATTTATATGATAAAGGAGCATTTAAAACTGAAAACAGAGATAAAAATCCTAAAGAATATAAAGAAGCATTATCAAAACTTATTGATTATTTCAAATTAGGATTTTCAAGGCACGATTCATATAAAAATTATAAGTTCTGCTGGAAGAAAACTGAAGATTACAATGATATTGCAGAATTCTACGCCGATACGATTAAGTCTTGTTATCAATTAAAATTTGAGAACATTAATTTTGAAAATCTTGAACAACTTGCAGATGACGGTAAACTTTACCTCTTTCAAATCTACAACAAAGATTTTGAGGAAAAAGCAACAGGAAAGAAAAATCTTCATACATTGTATTGGGAAAATCTTTTCAGCGAAGAAAACCTACTCGATGTATGTTTAAAGCTCAACGGAGAAGCTGAACTGTTTTTCAGACCGAAGTCAGAAAATTTAAAAGAAATCAGACACAAAAAAGGCTCTGTCCTTGTCAACAAAACTACGGTGGACGGGAAATCGATTCCTGAAGAAATTTATCAGGAAATCTACAAATTCAAGAACAATATAAATTCTCCACTTTCGGATGAAGCGCAAAAATGGCTTGACGGCGGAACGGTTGTCTATAAAGAAGCAAGATTCGAGCTTGTAAAAGACAAGCATTTTACACAGGATACATATTTGTTCCATTGTCCAATTACGATGAATTTCAAAGCACCGGAAATTACTGGCAGAAAGTTCAATGAGAAAGTGCTGAACTATCTTCGTGAAAATCCTGATGTGAAAATTATCGGACTTGACCGTGGCGAGCGTCATTTGATTTACCTTTCGCTTATCAATCAAAGAGGTGAAATCGAATTGCAAAAAACGCTGAATCTTGTGGAGCAAGTCCGCAACGACAAAATAGTTTCGGTGAATTATCATGAAAAACTTGTTCAAAAAGAAGGCGACCGTGACAAAGCACGCAAAAACTGGCAGACAATCGGTAATATCAAAGAACTTAAAGAAGGTTACCTTTCTGCCGTCGTTCACGAGATCGCAAAACTGATGGTTGAACACAATGCAATTGTTGTGATGGAAGATTTGAATTTTTATTTTAAACGCGGGCGTTTTGCGGTAGAACGACAGGTATATCAAAAGTTTGAGAATATGCTTATTGAAAAACTCAATTATCTTGTGTTCAAGGACAAAGCTGCGACTGAACCGGGCGGTGTTCTGAACGCCTACCAGCTGACAGACAAATCTGCAAATGTAAGTGATGTTGGGAAACAGTGCGGCTGGCTTTTTTATGTTCCAGCTGCCTACACATCGAAAATCGATCCGAAAACAGGATTTGCAAATTTATTCATCACAAAAGGTCTTACAAATGTGGAAAAGAAAAAAGCATTCTTTGAAAGGTTTGATGCAATTCGTTACGATAAAAAAGAAGACTGCTTTATTTTTTCTATTGATTACTCAAAATTAAGCGACAATGCTGACTATAAAAAGAAATGGGATATTTATAGTCGGGGTGAGCGAATTGTTTATAGCAAAAAAGATGACAAAACAGTCACAGTGAATCCGACAGAAAATTTAAAGTCTATTTTTGAAAAGTTCGGCGTACAATGGAGCAACGAAGAAAATTTTATAGATTCTCTTCTGTCTGTACAGGGGGAAAAACAAAACGCGACTTTTTTTGACAAACTTTTGCGTTCATTCACCACAATTCTTCAAATGCGAAATTCCATTCCGAACACCGAAGTAGACTATCTGATTTCTCCCGTAAAAGCCGAAGACGGAACATTTTTCGACAGCCG